>CAYWHP010000024.1:0-23604 GCA_964457845.1 uncultured Porphyromonadaceae bacterium
TTAAGGGTTGAAAACGGTCAACGTATTTCAGGCAAGGTCAGGTTTTGGGTTACAGGGGAGGTCGACAGGTGGGCCCGACACCTGAAACCCGATACCTGATACCCAATTTTTTCCTACTTTTATTGGATAAAACTCAACCGATTATGGATTACCGCATAGAAAAAGACACCATGGGCCTGGTGGAAGTGCCCGCCGATAAATACTGGGGAGCCCAAACCCAGCGATCCATCAACAATTTCAAGATCGGCAAGCAGGGCTCGATGCCCCGCGAAGTGATCATGGCATTTGCTTACCTCAAAAAGGCTGCCGCCTACACCAATCTCGACCTTGGCGTTCTTTCAGAACAGAAGGCAAGGGTGATCGGGGAGGCATGCGATGAAATACTTGCCGGCAAGCTGAACGACCAGTTCCCGCTTGTGATATGGCAAACCGGTTCAGGGACGCAGTCGAATATGAACCTGAATGAGGTGATCGCCAACCGCGCCCACGTGATGCTGGGTAACAAGCTCGGCGAGGGTGCCCGGCTGATCCACCCGAACGATGATGTCAACAAGAGCCAGTCGTCGAATGATACCTTTCCGACGGCCATGCACATCGCTGCTTACAAGATCCTTATCGAAACCACCATACCCGGCATTGAGCTGCTCCGTGAAACACTGGCAGCCAAATCGAAAGCCTTTATGGAGGTTGTCAAGATCGGCCGCACCCATTTTATGGATGCCACACCGCTTACGCTCGGCCAGGAATTTTCAGGTTATGTTTCGCAGATCGATCACGGGTTAAGGGCCCTGCGCAACTCACTGGCCCACCTGAGCGAGCTGGCGCTTGGCGGAACCGCCGTTGGTACCGGCATCAATGCACCAAAGGGGTATGCCGAAAATGTGTCTGCCAAAATCGCGGAACTCACCGGCTACCCGTTTGTGTCGGCCGAAAATAAGTTTGAATCCCTTGCTGCACATGATGCCATTGTGGAATCACACGGGGCCCTCAAGATGCTGGCGGTAAGCTTTATGAAAATTGCCAACGACATGCGGGTCCTTTCTTCCGGTCCGCGCAGCGGCATCGGCGAGATCATGATTCCGGAAAATGAGCCGGGATCGTCGATCATGCCGGGCAAGGTTAATCCCACGCAGATTGAGGCACTCACCATGGTGTGCGCCCAGATTATCGGCAACGATACAGTCATCACGGTTGGGGGGATGCTCGGCCATTTCGAACTCAATGTTTTCAAGCCGGTAATGATCGCCAACTTCCTGCAGTCGGCCCGCCTGCTGGGCGATGCCTGTGTTTCCTTCAACAACAATTGCGCTGTCGGAATTGAGCCCAATTTTGCGGTAATCGACCGCCATGTGGAGAACTCACTCATGCTTGTGACAGCCCTCAATACCCATATCGGTTACGAGAAAGCTGCCGAGATCGCCAAGAAGGCGCATAAGGAGGGACTCTCCCTCCGGCAGTCGGCCATGAAACTCGGCTATGTGACTGATGAGGAATTCACTGCGTGGGTTGACCCGCGTAAGATGGTATAAACAGCCGGAACAGCTATCCAGTTAATTATTGAAGAAGCACCTGCGGAAAGCCGGGTGGAGCGCCTACATCAGATCGCCAAGAGGGCCCAGATTGATGTTAAGGTCGCGATCGGTGAGATGAAAGTGCGCTTTAAGCTCTTCCATCTTCAATTCAAGCTTCATCAGGGTTTCCCCCAGGCGCTCGATTTCCTCTTCTGTAAGAGATCCCCCGTCGACCCGGCGCATAGCCTGCTTTTCAACAAGTTTGCGGATGAGCTCAACAAGGGTAAGAACGAGCTTTGCCAGTCCGGAGTCCGCATTTTCGGGCGTAAGCGCCAGCCTTGATTCCTGGCTGCCGGTTATTTTCCCGATCTCTTCCGACAGGCTCTCGAGCGACCCGGTATTGAAAAGAATTTTATTCTCAGGCATGGTGCTGGTTACTTAATGGTGATATCAACAAAACTAAAGGGCGGCCAGGGGCCGGTCAAGACAAATTTTAAACCGCTGAAGTGATTCTGCAATTCGCTGATGGAGTTCACCAGTTCATCCTGGTTCCTGCGGTCGATCAGGAACACGGCATCCACCATCAGGGCTGTCATGGCCATCTTCTTAAATTTGAACTTTGCATTCAGACGCAAAATGTATCCGGTGATTTCCGCTATCACATTTTCAGCATGGGTGGAGGCTAATTCATCAAGCCGGTGATCCCGAAGCTTTTTTTCGACGTATTCCCGGTACACCGACTGCACGGCTGATCCGGCCGGAGTCCCCGTCATTTCTGTCCCGACCTCCGCTTTCCGCCGGAGTTCATCTAAAAGGATTTCCGGTTCGCAAATGACCTTAAGTCCGAACTCTGCCTTGTGCCTGACCTCTTCGAGATTTTGGCGTAATGCACCGCAATTTCTTTCCAGCATTTCCCTTACGGCTTCAGAGGAATCAAGGATTGAGCCAAATCGCATGGGCAACAGGGGGAAATGGGGAAAAAGGTACTCGATTACCCTGGCATAATTGATCGCGTCAGCCTTGTCCGGAGAGAATCCGGCCCGGGTAACATCGCCCACCACTGCCACGATATCCCCGGCACAAACTGCATCAGTTTGCAGGCCTGAAATCCCTTCAGCACCGAATGTCAGCCTTGTTAGTTTTTCCTGATCGTCCTTTACCAGCAGGATGGCATAAAGCAATTTCTCCATATTTCAATACTCCTGTATTTATGGGCGCTGCTTCCCGATCATTTTTTTATTATCCCCTTACTGGCCTTGATCTGGTCCATAGTTTCAACCGAACTGAGCATAAGCTTGACGCCAAGGTAAACCAGGTCGATGTCGGCAACGGAAATCACGATGTCGCCGGTAAGTATCACTCCCTTGTTCAACACCCTGTCGAGTAGTTCCAGGATAGTAATATCCTTGGATTCGTCGAAAACATTGTCATGCATCTTTACTTTTCCTTTATCGATATGAAACTGAATGGCGGCCAGGGTCCGGTTACCTCTGTAAAAAAGCCGGAGTTCTCCTTCTTCGTCTCCATTAATCTCGCACACTTAACAAATAGCGAACCCTGGGTTTTTTTCACCAGAAAACTGGCATTGACAATCATGTTTTCATCCCGGCCCGTGAATTCCTTTGGCAAAAGATTATTCAAGGAGGCAGATTCACTCAGGCTCTTTAATTCATTGAAAAAGGCCTGCCCGAAGGTTTTGCAGACCTTGTCGATCTCTTCCTCAACAAGGCCCTGTTTTTTCTTTTTCAGGAGGAAAGCCTTTCCTGGAGGACTGTCCATGATCAGCCTTTCCAGGGCGGCCGCATCCAGGCTGATTTCATCGATACGCTGGCTAAGATGCCGCCGGTCGCAATAGATCTTTACGGCCCACTCTTCCTTGCCATCGACCTGAAGGAAACTCTCGACCAGCGATGCCGAATAATCCCGCAGAAATTTGCAGAGGCTCTCTTCGGTTACGAAGATGGTTCCGAATTTAAAGGGGATCACCGTGTTGTATTCCATGACCGTTCTGATAACCTCGATATGCTCGCGGGCATTTGATTCCAGCCATTCAATATCCGACAGGTTCCTTTTGAAATTCTCCTCGGAGAACTCGCTTTCATCCACGTATTTCAAGACAATATGCCGGTTCTCCAGATTAAGGGATCTCACGCCTTCGGGGTACCGGTCACCTGCCACAACCGGCGGCCCGATGGAAAGGCAGTAAACATAAAACATGGGATTCAACATGGCGAATTGTGTTTATGGAGGATTCTCTACTGAACAGTTCCATCCGATCCCTCATAGGAATTAAGCCGCTCGAAGAAGGTGACATCCATCGCGTCATCCATCCTTACCGAGTAAAAAAGCCTTATCTGTTTCGGAGGCATGTTCATCGCCTTGAGGAAAGAATCATCCTCATACACTTCGGCTACGGTATTCCAGACATCATTAACTTTTTCGATTTTCACAACTGTGACATCGTAGCAACTGATGTTTTCCTTAAGGAATTCAACCACTGTCTTTTTAACATCCATTATCTTGCTCATGGGCTGGTCTCCTCTGGGTTATTGTTTCTTTACGGTTTCCTTCTTCATCTTATGCCCGCAGGCGGGGCAGAAATTGTAATCGAACATAAACCGCCAGGTTTCGCCGCATTCCGGGCAGATGGTGTTCAGCGGTTGTCCACAGTCGATGCAGAATTTCTCCTTCCCACCGGTTGTTTTGCCGCACTTCGGACATTTAAAGGCACTCATGTTCCCCTCGCTTTCTTGTTTTATTGTTTGTTTTCCCGAGCGTTTTCGAGCATCTTGAGCAGCTCATCCTCTCGTTTGTCGTATTCCTCTTCGTCAATCTCGTCCATCTCGAATTTCAGCTGCAACGCCATCAGCCTTTCCTTGATGGAACCTTCGTCCGATGTCTCTTTCACGATGACTTCATTGATTTTCTTTGCCAGAAATATTATTCCGCTAAACGGCGCCATCATCAGGTCATCAATGATAAACATGTTAAATGCCCTTTGTATTAATGGTTAAGTTAACAAAATTGTACGGGGGCAATGTGCCTACATATTTAAATGTCATCAGGTTGCCATATTTCGCATCAAGGTCGTCAATAGCCTTGTCAAATGCGGCTTCTGAGCTGTTTTGGATCAGGAAGGCTGAATTGAGGATCATCATTTCCCCGTAGTTGTCGTTTATCTTTACATCATCGGTGAGTGGCTGCAGTACATCCAGAATGATGCTTCTGTAATTTCCAGTCTCCTTTTTTACCGCCTCTGCCACCATCTCTCCTATCTTCATCCGTTGGTAATGGGTCTTGTCGATGGGAAGGTTGATCAGTTTTGCCTTCAATGACCGGATGCCCTCGTATTTTTCAAGGATGCTCTCATATATCTTGCTTTCGTGCGCAAGCACCTTGAGGCCCAGTTCTTTTTTTCCATCCATCTTGCCGAGCAGATCCGAGAATTTCTGGTATTCCTTTTCCAGGATCCTCAGGATCCCGCTCTCATCATCATGCTCAGAAATGGTTGAGAACCTTACTGGTAGCACGGTATGGGTCTTCATCACCTCCTCAAGAACCTTTTCATGAGTGGTCATGTTAACCCTCCGTGCTTCATACTGGATGATCGGAGAATCACTGACGATGGCGCTGATGTCCCTGAAATTTATGGCATATACGCGGTCGGCCCGGCTGCCCATGCCTATCGGGCCGTAATCGAGGGGGGCTGAATGCCTGATGATCCCGTAAATGTACTTCCCCTCCTTATGTATGTCCTGTTGGTTATTCATGATGGCTTGTCATTTCTTGATAGTTATATTTCCCATTTTTCGGGAAAAATCTTCAGGTCGATGAAATTAAAGATTGGCAGCGGGGCTGTGTAAACGAAGTCGATACGGTCGTCGTACTGAGCTCCCAGATCGGTCATGATGTTATCGAATTCGATCTCCCTTCCGCTGTTCACCAGGAAGGCTGTGTTCATGAAGACCGCATCACTGCTGGTTTTGTTGTGTTTGTACTCGAAAACTGATCTCCGGAAAGCGTTTATGATCTGTTCGGCCTCTTTGTTTTTTTTCTCGACCAGCGCCTGCGTTACCAGGTTTCCCGCTTCCTTGATTTTCCGGCTCTTCATCTCCGGATCCTGAAGCTTTTCTATTTCCGCCCGTATTTCGGGAAGCTCGGCATGTTCCTTTTCAATTTCCTTGTAGATGGTTCCCATATTCTTCCAGGTTCCCCGCACGTTGAGCTCTACCTTGTTTTCGAATTGCCTGAGCAATTCCATAAACTCGCTGTACCTTCTGTTCAGGAGGTTTCTGATTTCATCCGGAGTGGCGGCGATCGTGCCAAACCGGATGGGAAGGATGCTCCTGAATTCCTTCATGACTACCTCGATGACCTTCTGGTGAGCGAGCATATTTTCCGGATTTACCACAAAGTGGCTCAGGGGATGGTCGCTGACAACCATGCTGAGGCCCTCGAACCCGATGGATGTAATGAGATCCCCGCGCCCGCCAACACCAATGGGGCCCAGGTTAACTTCGTATTCCGAAGCTATTATGCAATAGATGTATTTTCCGTCGCGTTGCATGTTATTCCTTGATTTTTACGAGAATAAGGTTTTCCGAATGCTTTCCTTTTCTCAGTGATTCCAGCCCGTCTGGAGATATTTGTTTGCCTGCCCTGGTGTAGTCAACCAGTATGTGATAAGCCTTGGTGATCCTGCTGAACTCTTCAGCTGAACCATTATGAGGCAACG
This sequence comes from uncultured Porphyromonadaceae bacterium, assembly GCA_964457845.1. Taxonomy (GTDB): domain Bacteria; phylum Bacteroidota; class Bacteroidia; order Bacteroidales; family UBA12481; genus UBA12481. The sequence goes on from CAYWHP010000024.1 coordinate 6,247, forward strand.
AATCGGGATGAAACAGCTTCGCTTTCTCGAGGTACGCCCTTTTTAGGACGGGTTCACTCGCCTCTCCTTTCAGGCCCATCAGTTCCATGGCCGTTTCAACCTCCTCCGCAGCAAGCTCGCTGCATTCGATTGTGAAGAAGCTGTAGCAGGGCAGGGGGCCTACAATCTTGAAGTTGAGCTTGCCGCTGTACTCCTCATCGATCCGGTCTATAATGCTCTCGAATTTTGCACTGTTGCTTCGGTTGATCAGGAAGGCCGAATTTGTAACCATCGCATCATTCATCGTCTCATGGGTCTTAATATCGACGCTGACGGAGGAGAGGGACTCCAGAATGCTCAACTCGGTTCTGGAGTTCTTTTCTTTAAGCTTGGTCTGCACGAGCATGCCGGCCTTAACCTGGTTGATTTTAAGATGGTTATCGATAATCTCGCGCAGGTCATCCCTCAACGCAACGATTTCCGGGTCACAGGCTACTTCCTGTATGATTGATGGGAAATCAGCCCAGGTAACCGCAATGTCAATCTCGGTAAGGTTCTCCGTTTTGGCCATCGTTTCGGTCAAAAGGACGTAGCCGTTTGACAGGATGCGGATAACCTCTGCCGGTGATTTCACGATGGTACCCAGCCTTACGGGGATTAATGCAGTTATTCCCCGGCTCATCAGCTCCTCGATGGTTTTTTGGTGATGCACCAGCAGATAGCCCAGCGATTCCCGGTCGGAATAGTCTATCAATGAACTGTCACGATCCGAGACAATGGCGGAAAGGCCCTGATAAGGAATCGCATAAGTGCCCGATTTTTCAATGGGTTTGAAGAAGTCAGCCCCATATGAATTCGGAACTATCGCATAGATATAGATGCAATGATCTTTCATATGATTATCTTATTGCCGGCCGTCTTGCCGGGCTTGGTTGAGGGATCTTTTGTTTCATTTTGTGTACGGACGAGAACTATTGCTTCTTCGAAGTGGTTTTCCAGAATGCTGATTTTCCCCGGTGTACCCTTTTTCTGAAGAGCCGAATCTTCAATAACTTGCCGGATGGCCAGCATGGCGGCCTTGCGGCAGATGAATTCGATGTCGGAGCCGGTCAGCCCTTCCGTTTTCAGAGACAGGTTGTTCAGAATGACTTTTTTTGCCAGCGGCTTGTGGCGCGTGTGGATTTCAAAGATCTTTTCCCTGGTTTTAAGATCGGGCAGCGGCAGTTCAAATATGAGGTCGAATCTTCCGCTCCTCAGCAGGGCAGGATCAATCAGGTCGATCCTGTTGGTGGCGGCCAGAACGATTACGCCTTTCAGGTCCTCGATGCCATCCATTTCGGTCAGGAATTGACCGATAACTCGCTCGATCACCCCTGATCCTGAACTGTCGTTGTTCCGCCGGGGAGTAAGGCTGTCGATCTCATCGAGGAAAAGAATACACGGTGAGGCCTGTTTTGCCATCCTGAAAAGCTCTCTCACTCCTTTTTCAGATTCCCCGATGTAGCGGCTCAGAATCTGAGGTCCCTTTACCGAGATGAAATTGACACCGCTTTCGCTGGCAAGGGCCTTCGCCAGATAGGTCTTGCCCGTGCCGGGTCTCCCGTGGAGAATGATGCCTTTGGGTGGTTTTGTGTCTGCGGCTTTGAAGAGGTCGGCATATTTCAGCGGCCATTCCACCGTTTCCTTAAGAGCATCCTTGATCTCTTCCAGTCCGCCAACATCATCCCATTTAACATCAGGCACTTCCACAAACACTTCCCGGATCGCGGAGGGTTCAACCTCTTTCATGGCGTCGAGAAAATTGTCCATGGTCACTTCAAGCGACATCAGCAGCTCATAGGGTATTTCAGCCATTTGAAAGTCGATCAGCGGAAGAATCCTGCGCAAAGCGGTCATCGCAGCCTCACGTGCCAGCGCTTCCAGATCGGCGCCTACGAACCCGTGTGTGATTTCTGCCAGCTTCTCCAAATCTACATCGCCCGAAAGCGGAATACCCCGCGTATGGATATGAAGTATCTCCAGCCTGCCTTTCTTGTCAGGGATGGAAATGGAAATCTCACGGTCGAACCGGCCGGGTCTGCGCAGTGCCGGATCGATGGAGTTGGGGATGTTGGTGGCACCGATCACGATGACCTTCCCCCTCGACTCGAGTCCGTCCATCAGCGAGAGCAGCTGTGCCACCACCCGCTTTTCAACCTGCTTCTCGCCGCCCATGTCTTCACGTTTGGGGGCAATGGCATCTATTTCATCAATAAATATGATGGACGGCGCGTGGGACTGTGCTTCCTCAAACAGTTTCCGTATGCGCCCCTCACTTTCACCATAAAACTTTCCCATGATCTCCGGGCCGGAAATGTTGATGAAGTAGGCATCCGTTTCATGTGCAACAGCTCTTACAATCAGGGTTTTACCCGTTCCGGGGGGGCCGTATAGGAAAACCCCTTTGGGCGGTTGTACGCCAAGGCGTTCGAATATCTCGGGGTACTTCAGCGGAAGCTCTATCATCTCCCGGATACGCTGAACCTGGTTGCCGAGCCCGCCGATGTCTTCATAGGAAACATTTCTTTTGCTTTCGGCTTCCGTTCTGGCCAGCTCAAGCTGAAAAACAGTATTCGGGCTGATCAGGACAACGCCTTCGGGGCTGATACCGGTGACGGTATAATCAACCGACCGGGAACCGAAAAGCATAGCCCTTACCTTATCTCCTTTAACAACAGGAAGGCCATTCATGAGCGATCCGATATACTTGGCATCGTCTGCCTTAAACAGCGAGCCTGATGCGGTATCCGGCTTAAGCTTGATCTTTGAAGCGGGGCGGCAGGAGGCTTTTGTGATTCTCACTTTCTCATCGATTCCCGCCTGGGCATTTTCCCGGCTGATTCCGTCGATCTGGATAAGCCCTTTGCCCCTGTCCTCCGGATAACACGGCATTACTTTTACCGGGGTTGTCCGTTTTCCAATGATGACAATTACATCACCGCTTTCCAGACTCATCGCAGTCATGTCTTTCGGATCGATACGCGCGATGGCCCGGCCCACATCTTTCAGCAGGGCTTCTTTTACCCGCAGGGTCAGATCGGTATTTATTGGTGCCATTTTTCAGGAATTGAGCGTTTGATTTCTAAAAAGTGCTGCAGCCAATTGACGGATGGTGCCGAGGCCCTTTACCTGGTCAGGAAAAATCGGCACTTCAACCTTGTTCAACTGGCTGAATTGATCGTTTATTTCGTTGATAAAAGGCGACTGGCTGTTTTTCCTCGACCTGCAAAAGCTGCAGTCTTCCGATACCATTACATTGTTTACGATGATCTGCCTCGGGATGATGCCGGATGTATTCAGACTTGCAAGCAACCGGCGGGTTTCCATAATGGCCATGGCTTCGGGAATGCAGACCGGGATAAATTCACATTTCTCGGCGTCCTTGAGCATGTTCTCGATACGCTTGACCGTCCTTTTCAGGCTGAGCAAAAGCGCATCCACATCATCCTGCTGGTAGGTGCCGGTAAAACTGGTGATCATGTACCGGTATTTCCATCTCATCTTCCCGGCCACCTTGATCCATTCATCCAGCATTTTCGGCGATGAGATCAATCGCAGGGCATGCCCGGTGGGTGCCGTATCAACAACATACTTCTCATAATGGCCCTCTTCGATAAAGTCGATGATGGTTTTAAAACTCATAACCTCATCGATACCGGGTATCGACAGCGCCAGCATTTCATCGATGTCTTCGTTATCCAGATTGGTCGATGTTTCAAGCAATTTTTTCAATTCGCCCCGGTGCTCGTTCTTAAAACCGGCAAGCGCTTCTTCGGCAACAACCTCGATGCCTGACAGGTTGGCGACCTGGTTGATAGCAGTAACCTTAAATCCTATTTCCTGTTCGAGCCCGTCCGAGATCGAATGGGCAGGGTCGGTTGAAATGAGCAGCGTTTTATGCTTCTCAGCCAGAGCCACCGCCGTTGCAATGGCGCAGCTGGACTTTCCAACACCGCCTTTTCCGCCAAAAATGATGAGCTTAAGATTGTCGTTATCCAAGCCGGTTATTGCCATGACCTTTATTTGATGATCCTGATTTCGAGGATCCCATTGGTGAATTTTTGCTTCAGGTTTGCCGGTTCAGCCTTCATGGGCAGCAGAAGCTCTTTCCGGTATTTCCGGCCTCCTCCCGCTGCCGAAATCTCAAGGATGTCCTCCCTGAGCTCAATGCTGATGTCCAGCTCTTCAATCCCTGGCATTTCGGCAATGATCACGAGCTCTTCCTTCTCGTCGAAGATGTCGGTTATGGGCTCCCGCTCTTCATCAACTCTCGGGCCTTCAGGTGTTTTCCTGATGTTTCCGAAGGTTTCCACTTTAGGGGAGCCTCCGCCGGCTGTGTTAATGGTGAAACCGTACACCCCTTTCATCCCTTTTCTGAGATGATCAAGATTGATTTCACCTTCCTTGCTGATCCCGCCTCCCTTTTCTTCCATTTTCCCGGCAAGGTCAACCAGCTTCTCTATTCCCTTGAACAAGCCTCCGAGACCGAAAAGATCGAAATCAGCCTCTTCCTTTTTGTCCTTGTTTTTTTCGTTTTCCATTTCAGTTTTTGTTTAAGTTCATTGATTTGTAATCCTGCTTTCTGCCTCAAGCTTCGCCAGTCTTGCCTCCAGGGTCTCCTGATTCTCCATGAGCTCTTTTTCCCTGGCTTTAGTCGACAGGTAAGTATCTTCCTGCCACCAGTTAATGCCCATCTCCATCGCTTTGTCCACGGAAGCAATCAACAGCCTGATCTTGATTGTCAGCAGATCGATATCCGCAATCTGTATCTTGATGTCGCCTGCAATTACGATTCCCTTGTCGAGTACCCGTTCGAGAATATCGGCCAAACCGGTTGAGTTGATGGAATGATTAGGTTCTGACATTTGGTATTCTGTTAATAGTCTATCGACATGGTTTTGAAACCCGATTTCGGCACTTCGGCAATCGGTTCCTTCTGACCACCCTGCCCGGGTGCCTGCATTTGTCCGGCCTTCTCGTCATAATAATCCTGGATCTCCTTCAGACGGTTCTGAATGAACTCCAGGCGGAGCATGATCCGGATCTCTTCACTTTTCAGGCGCGTCCGTTCCTTCTCAAACATATAGAGTTTGATGAAATCGGAGTCCTCCTTGTTAGGGATGCCCGCCTTGACGATCGACTGCATGCTCTTGATGCTCTGCAGACCTTTTATTGCGCTGGAGATTGGCATGGTTTTAAATTTTGATGGTTGTTGATTCGAATACAGGTTTTGGGGTGTGTTCAGCAATCAGATCATCGACAATAAGGCGCACTCTTTCCTGATTTGTTTTGGAACCTATTCTGCTGGTTTCTGAGGTGAGGATGTCCTGGCATATTTTCCGGAACATCTCTTTGGATTCCAAAGGTGTGGTTTTCAGGGTTGCCATGGTTTTGGCAATCATGATGGATCCCCTTATGGTCGGATCGAATTCCGTCTTAGCCGATTCACGCAAACCCCTGACTATTTTGACAATAATCTCGGTGTCCTGCAATGACAGATCCGATTTTGCCATGGTGATCTTCAACTCTGTTTCGTAATCGAAATGGTCGAGATCCATGGTTACCATCCGGTCACGAAGGGCATCCTGGGTCCGGTTAACGCCGGCGTACTCTTCGGGGTTGGAGGTGAAAATGGCGCGGAATTCCGGATGAACCTTCATGTAATAATCTTCCTCTTTTGCGGCAGATGTGCTCAGCATCCGCTCCTGAAGTATCGGGAGCAGGATGTTGTTAGCCTCCGGACGGGAACGGGTGAATTCATCGTAAATGAGGGTGAACCCGTTTTTAACGGCAATGGTGAGCCGGTTATTGACCCACTGCTTGGTCATGTCCTCCTCATATTTGTGCACCGAATGGATGAATTTGTCATCCAGTTTCTTGTACTTGTACCCCTGTTCGCTGCCGATAAGGTCAGAGGTCTTGTATTCGGCATCCCCATGGATGATTACCACGGGCCGGCCGATCTTGCTTGCAAGATGCATGGCCACAGTCGTTTTTCCTGTGCCCGATGGTCCGCGGAAATGTACAGGGAAACCCGCCTTGATGTAGGTGAGTCCCCGGCCGGTAATGTCCCTGATGTAATCCGTTTCAACGAAATTCGACATAGGTTTCAGCTCAAGTACCGTATTCATTTCATTGTTGTTGCTCATGATGTGTGTGTTGGTTTTCGTGTTCGTTGATAAGTTTGTAAGGATTATTGCTCAAATGGCCGTGGGGGTAATTGTTCCTTTGTTTTCTCCCAGATGGTCCTCGCTTCTTCGATGTCCTTGATTACCTGATTTTTGGTAATGAAAAAAGCTGCTTTCCTGGCTCTGAACCTGTTCAATGCAGCCTCGTGCTTAAGCAGACTCTCTTTTATTTTATCTCCGCTGTTATTCATGGTCGCTGATTTGGCGGAACCTGCCGGTCCCTGTTTTCAACGGAATCCGACACCCCCGCAAGAGGTACAGGGCAACCTGTCGCCGGATCTCCCGGTTCCCTTACACTGCGGGCACTTGAGGCTGCCCCGACTGGGATTGATGCCTTTACCTCCGCAAACAATGCAGGGGACTCTCGCCCCCAGCGGATTCTTGCCCGATCCCGAACAGAATACGCATTTGATCTGTGGATCCTCGGTTTCAACAGCCCCGGATCCGTTGCAGACCTGGCAGTTGGAGACCGGCGAAAGCAAATCAAACGGGTCCTTCCCGGTTCCTTTGCAAAAGGCGCAAGTGGTTTTTTTTAACATGGCCGGAATTTTATGTTTTAACAGAAATGCGAAGCCGGACACTTCGGCCTCCTCCCTGGTAGCCTGGTATCCGACTTTGCATTGAATTCTGGGCTACTTCAGGGGGAAGTAGAAATTGTCAAGCTTCTGAACTTTTCCTTCTTCAAGTAAGCCTTTTGCTGTAAATCCCAGTTTCATCCTCGTTTCGCCTAATGGCTCTTCCATTTCAGAAACTTTCACCCCGTTCGGGTGCCGGTTAATATAGTCCAGAACTCTCTCCTCGAGTGTCTGGAAAACTTGCTGTTTCGGTTCTGGAGATGGTGAAGTTTCCATTGGTTGTATTATCGCTTCTGCTTTTGATTCTTTTTTCTCGTCTTTCCTGGGTTGGGCTTTTGCCATCGCCTTGGCTGGTTTTGCGATGCCCGTTTTCCGGATCTGGGCCATTGCGTCCAGCATCTTGCTCCATTCAGCCTGTCCCATTACTCTTTCACCTGTTAAGCTGCCGATCATGCTGTTGGTGGATTTCTGGATATCGCTTACCTCTTTGCGTATACCCTTGATCGATTGATGTATGCCCTTCATGATTGCCTGGTATTCGCCGAGCCGGCTGGCTTCTCCGGCGGCCAGATCCTTACTCAGTTTGTGGGCCATCTTCTGGTTTTCCTTGCCGATTTCAGCGAGTCTCTTTTGGAACCCCCTGAGCATTTTCCGCGTATACTCAACCCTTTCAGCGAGGTTTTTGCCAAGCTGTGCCCTTAATTCGGCCGACATTTCAAGATGCTCGCTGTCAAACCGGTCGAGCAGGTCGTTGGTGAATTTGAAAATGCCAAGAACATCATTGTTGATATTCCGGATATCTTCATTAATCACTTTCATCATGGCATTAAATGCCTTGATCCTTGTCTTCTCGTTATTCTTCCTTTCGGCCCTGCCCACAACAAAGGATTTGTCGAGTTCGTCAGCCATCTGGGCCCTTTCTGCCCCGAAATCGCTGATCATGTTCAATGTCGATGTCTGGATGGCTGCAACCTCCTTTTGGATGGTATCCATGGTGAGATGAATGCCGTTCATCAGTTCCCGGTAAGTGTCCAGCCTCTCCATTTCGCCCTCTTTAAGACCCTTTCTGAGGGCAGTTGCATTGGCATTCAGGATGGCGGCCATCTCACGGTGGTCCTTGTTGAAACCTTCGAGCGTCTTCTGCACGTCGGTTACCAATTCTTCATTTTCCAAAATCCTCTGTTTGAATGAAGCAAGTAGCTCCTCACTCAAATTTTTCATTTCTGCTGCTAGTCCCATTTTTTTATCTCCTATTGTTTTGTTCCTGGTTAATTAATCTCTTTAATGATACGGTCTTTGGCTTTCTTGATATCATTCACCAAAAGGTGATCGCCTTTATCAAGCAGTTGTTCAAGGCATTCCATCATTTTGTTGTGCATGTTCTGGAAATCCGTGAACGTCTTCATCACGGATTCCTTTCTCACTTCCTGCATCCTGGAAATTAATGAGAGCTGTTCTTTGATAATGGAGATCTTTCCGCTTGCGTCGGGTGAGGTAATATCTTTTATGCCCAACAGGCTGTTCTTAAGCGATTGGGCGGTTTTTTTCTGGTCTTCGATGAAGTTGAGGAACTGGCACTGGGCCTCACGTTCTTTTTGGTCAAGGTTAGCGAGGATACCCGACATCATGGTATTGTAGTCCTTCTTGCGGAGGGAGCCGTTTTTCGCAAGGGTGTCGCAAAGCCGGGTGTTAAGGATTTCCCTCTGTTTTTTAAGATCGGTGAGGGAATTGTGTACATTATCGAAAAGGGAATGCGAGGATTCCGTCAGATTTTCAGATGATTCAAAGGCGGCCTGGATTTTTTGGATCCGGGTTTCGTAGGAGAGGATAATGTTGTCGAAGAATCCATCAATATTAATTTCGGGCTGGGTGCTCATGATGGTATATGTAGGGGTTTTTTGCCGGGGAAAGAGAGGAGAGATATTCCTGGTAATCATGCTTTCGGGTGAAACCCGGGAGGATGCGTTAGCAAGAATAACTGCTCAACTGCAAGTTGCCTTATGCGGCTTTTGCAGTTAATCCGATTGCTTCTGCATACTTCAGGTAAGTTTCAACAGAGGCCACTACTATCCTTGCTTCAATTGCAAGAAGTTCGATACCGACCAATGAAACCCTTACCCATGCATCAACTACGACGCCTTTGTCAAGGATACGGTCGATTACTTCGACCAGACTGGATGACCCGATGGTTTTTTCTACTGCCATTTTTTAAATCTCCTGTAATTTGTTATTAAAATACCGTGCTTTTTATGAGGGACGGTTTACCTCGTTTACAGGAGTATTGCCAAAGGGCGTACCACAAAAGATGGCCCGATCGGGCGATTTCTGGCATGCCGATGTAAGGTATTCATACATAGGCAATTTATAAAACGGATTTTTATTTAAAACTTTCGCCGCAGTGGATTTACGGAGATTTTTGCGGATTTGCAGTAAAATTACCGCACAACTGTGCGAAAACACGTACCTATTTTTCGGCTTTGCCGATTGAGATACTGTACTTCTTCATTTTTCTGATCAGAGCATCTCTTGTTATACCCAGGGCATCGGCGGCAAGCTGCTGGTTATACTGATTATTCTGCAGGGCTTTACGTACAAGGTTGACTTCCATGCTCCTGAGGTTTTCAACTTCAGTATTATGGGCGGCCGGCACGGCTTTTTTTGGTTTGATCGGGAAATCAACTGTTCCCAAAGTATTCTTTTTGCACAGGATGATGGCACGTTCGGTCATGTTCCTGAGTTCCCTCACATTTCCCGGAAAAGCATATTCATGCAGCATGTCCTTAACTTCAGCGGATATACGCAGTCCCGGCTTGTTGAATCTTTTTGTGTAGTGATCTACAAAATGAACCAGCAGCGGTTCGATGTCTTCCCTCCTTTCCCGGAGCGGCGGGATATGTATATGGAGTGTGTTGAGCCGGTGAAGAAGATCGAGCCGGAATTTCTTGTCCTCCACCCGCTGGTCGATGTCGTGATTTGTGGCGGATATGATCCTGAAATCAGTGCGTATCGGCTTGGTATCCCCCACGCGTGTAATCACTTTTTCTTCAGTTGCCCTCAGGATTTTGGCCTGCAGGTTGAATGGCATGTCGGCGATTTCATCGAGGAACAGGGTTCCCTGGTCGCTAACTTCGAAAAAACCCATCTTATCGGTGACAGCTCCCGTAAATGAACCTTTTTTGTGCCCGAAGAATTCGCTTTCCAGCAGCGTTTCGGTTATGGCGCTGCTGTTGACAGCGCAGAACATATGGTCCCTTCGGGTACTTGAGAAGTGGATGATCCTCGCAATGTTCTCCTTTCCTGTTCCGCTTTCACCCGTGATCAGGACATTGGCATCGGGGTATTCAGCCGCGGTAACCGCCTGCTCAAAAACCTCAAGGGTTTTGGGGCTTGCGCCGATAAACTGGCGCTCAATCTTCTCTTCAAGGGTTTTCGAAATCAATGAATTTTTCTCCTCTACATGCTTTAGTCGCCTGTTCATTTGGAGAAACCGCCGGGTCCGCTCAATCGCGATCTGCATGTCGATGTGCCGGAACGGTTTGCGCAGATAGTCAAATGCCCCCAGCCTCATGGCTTTTATCACAGTGTCCATATCGCCGTGTGCCGATATCACGATAACCTCCATTTCGGGAAATTCCACACGGACCTCCTTGAGTATATCGAGCCCGTTTACACCGTGAAGTCTCACGTCAAGTATCAACAGATCAATCTGGTGAATGTCAAGGATTCGTCGGGCTTCAATTTCGGTATTCGATTCAAACGGTTCGAACCCCGACTGCTGGAAGAATTCATAAAGCTCCTCGGTAAACTGCTTTTCATCATCGAGGATTAGGATTTTTATCCGGGTTGGCGTTGTCATGACAGGGATTAATTATAGTTCCAGGACGATTCTGAGAACCGTTTTACCCGGCTGGTTTATGGGTATCTCGATCGTTCCGTTCATGTCTTTTATTATCTGATAGGAAATCGACAAACCCAGGCCGGTTCCTTTGCCGGCATCCTTGGTCGTATAAAATGGAAGCATGATATGCTTGACATCTTCGTTACTTATCCCAATGCCGTTATCGGTAACATCAATGATCAGGCGGTGGTTCTCCATATAGGACCTGATGTTTATGGTCATGTCATCGGATAACGACAGCTTGGCCTTTTTCTCCAGCAGTGCATCCTTGGCATTCGAGAATAGGTTGAGTATCACCTGCTCGAGCTTGTAAATATTGCCGGTTACTGTGGGAAGGTTCTCCTGCAAGTCAATTTCCAGATGGATGCCAAGGTGCTTGTACTGCTCCGAGATCATTGAAATGGCATTGATTATGCTCGAATTGATATCGAATCCGGTTTGCAGGTCATTAACTTGGGTTCTGGAGAAGGCCCTCACATGATCGATGATGTTCCGGATCCTGGTTATGTTCTCGAAGACTTTGTCGGCTTTTATTCTTAGATAGGCTTTATCGAGGTTCTCCTCCCGGGCCGCTACGAACAATACATTGTCCATCACCATCGACATCGTATTCAGTGGCTGGTTGATTTCATGAGCAATGCCGGCGGCCATTTCACCCAGGCTGGCCATTCTGTCGGCATGCATCTGTTTGGTCTCCATTTCCTTGCGTCGGGATATGTCGCGTATATTGACCATGAAGGAGAACGGCTCACCACCAGGTTTCTGGATCAGGGTGGCACTGACTTCTCCCAAAAATGCGGACTGGTTCTTTTTCCGGATGCCGATTTCAACGTTCTGAGCGATTCCCTCGTTCATGGTTTTTTCGATCACCTTCCTGACTGTTGTTTTTTCTTTGGAAGGGATGAATCGCAGGATTCTATTACCGATAATCTCCTCCCGGTTTTCACAGCCTAAGATCTCTATGCCGATTTCGGATACATCGGTTATGGTGCCTTGAAGGTCGGTAATCAAAATGCCGTCAGGCGATGCATTCAGCATGGTCTTGTATTTTTCCTCACTTACCTTAAGGGCCTGATCAGCCATCTTCCGCTCCGTAAGGTCTATGGCATTCAGCTGGCACTTTTGTCCATCCGCCATCGATAGTCCAACAATATGTAAATACCGGCTATGATTGCCTTCGGAGGTAATGGTAATTTCACCAATTTCCTTTCCCTGGCACGAAAAGGTTCTCCGGATAAAATCATTATACTGGGGCAGGGTGTCCTTCGAAACAAAAAAGCCAAAACGGCTGCCGATCAGGGCCCGCCTGGTCTTGCCGAGCATTCGGGCACCGCTCGGATTGAGCTCGAGGATTTCATCATCGGCTGAAATGGTGAAATAGCAGGTGGGCGCAAGTTCATAGAGTTCCGAGAACTTGATGGAAGCTGTTTCCGCCATATCTTTGGCAAAGGACATTTCTGTATTGCGCATTTCCAGCTCGCGCTGATGCCTCCTCAGGTTTTCAGCCATCTCATAGCGCTCGGATATGTCCTTCGCAAAGCCGAGATACCTGGTTTCCGACAATTTTACTCCTTCAACCACCCACCATCGCGCCGATCCGTCTTTATGCTTGAATTTCGTGTCTCTGCGCGAAGTGCCTGTTGCGATCATTTCGCTGAAACTTAATATACCATCCGCCAGTGATTCTTCCGCCAGGAGATCCGGGATCGACATACTCAGCAGTTCTTCCCGGGTGTAACCCGTGATACGGCTGGCGGCATCATTAACCTCGAGGTACCTGCCCTTTTCGTCGGTAATGAAAACTCCGTCCGGGGCATGGTCGATGTAATTCCTGTATTTTCTTTCGCTTTTCTTTAGCGCGATGTTAACCCTGGTCAGCAATTCTGCAGATTTCTCAAGCAGTTCGGCATGCTCCTGCAGCGCCTCGCGCTGGTGGTGCAGCTCAATAAATCCGTTGATCTTGCTGAGCAGTATGAACGCATTTACGGGCTTGAAAAGGTAGTCGATGGCGCCGCTTGCGTAACCCTTGGAGATTTCAGTGTCGTCGCCGGGCTGGGCAGTGAGGAAAATTATCGGGACCTTCGCGTCCGGCCTCTCCTCATTCAGCTTAACGGCAAGTTCATATCCGTCCATCCCCGGCATCCGCACATCAATGATGGCAAGCATAAGATCCATGTTCCGTGTGCTGAACAACGCTTCCTTTCCCGATAAGGCCTGAATCAGGTTGATTTCTGTTTTCCTGAGGATAGCCTCCAGAAAACGAAGGTTGTCTTCCGTGTCATCAACAATGAGGAGGTTGGGAAGATGAATCATGGCAACGTTACATCACTTTTACTGGACGATTCCCGATGCCTCAATAGAAAGCGGTCAATGCCTTCCGGCTTTGATCCGATGTTTAACGTGCGCAGTTTCACTGCTACAAGTTACCAAAAATATTTGACCCGGATAGTAATCGTGCATGCCATTCAGTTCAAAACCCTGACGCTGAATGCCGTAATGACGGGTGAAGGCCGTTCAGTGGTGATGATGCCCCGGCGTGTGCACATGCCCGTGGTCGAGTTCCTGCTTTGTGGCTTCCCTTACTTCCACCACTTCAACGTCGAAATGGAGCGGAACGCCTGCCAGCGGATGGTTCATATCGAGTGTGACCACTTCGCCTTCTATGTTGGTGATGGTGGCGATGGCCGGACCATTTTCGGTATCCAGCTGAACCTGCATGCCAATCTCCATTTCATCGTCGCCCTGGAAACCGTCGACTGGAACCTCGAATACCTGGTCCTTGTCGTAATCGCCGTACCCTTCAGCAGGTGCAATAATCGCGGTGAATTTGTCACCGGCCTGTTTCCCGAGCAACTGGTTTTCCAGTCCCGGAATCAGCGCGCCGATACCATGGATATAAGGCAGCGGGCTCTTGCCTGCTGAACTGTCAAGGATCTCACCCTGATCGTCTTTCAGGGTATAGTGTATCTGAACGACACGCTTGTTTTCAATTTTCACGGGAGCTGTTTTTGAAATTAAGCGGCAAAGAAAAGAATTTCAATTCATTCTTTCCATTCTGCCTGTTATAATGCATCTAATATTTTGACAACTGATTTCGGTTGAGTAATAAAAATATTACTTTTGGAATGAAAAACAAACAATTCATCCGTTTACTGATGACATTGGGTTGGTATATCGTCAGACAAACAGGCAGTCACTTGATTTTAAGGCATAAATATAATGAAGAGCAGATCACTGTTCCAATGCATGGTGCGCGGGAGGTTGGTAAAGGCCTCGAAAAAAGGATTTTAAAACAGGCAACTAAACTGAATAAGAATCGAAATGAAGAAAATTGAGTTTATCATTGAAGTCACTAATACCGGATACTCAGCGTTTGCCACTGATTATATGGTTTATACAGTTGGTGGTGATATGGAAGAATTAAGATTCAATATCCTGGAAGCGATCAATTTACATTTTGAAGACCAGGGAGGGGGTATAACATATGATGATATTAAAATTACACTTGACCTTCCGCAATTCTTCGAATTTTACAGCATCATAAACGCTTCCGCCTTGAGCAAACGGATCAAGATGAACCAAAGCTTATTGGCGCAATATATAAGTGGTCATAAAAAGCCCTCACCAGCCCAGCTTCAAAGGATACTTAACGGGATCAGGCAATTGGGCAGGGAACTTGCGGATATTGATATTGTAATCCCTGCAAAGTCTAAGGCTTCACCAAAACAGAGAAGTTAGCGTATACCTTTTTCTACCCGGCGAAAGCCTTCCAGTGTCATCCCGGCAAAGGCCTTCTTTTGTCATCCCGGAGAGCTTCTGTTATTCCCGGAAAGCGGGAACGGGACCCCGTCCCTTACCAGCTAACTTTCGGCGACCGGTAAAAGTTCACCCCCATAGCCTCCAGCCGCTTGCCGTGTGCTCCCAGCCTGACTTTATACTCATCCCACGCCCGGAGGGTTGCCGGTGTCCATCCGATTTCGGCAATGCCCGGCAGTCGCGGGAATGTCAGGTATTCGATGTCAGCCATTTTTGTAACGGTCTCCGTCCATAATGGGGCCTCAACGCCCAGGATTGATGCCTTTCCCACTCCCGGAACATAAGTGGCCGGATCCCATATATACGATGAATCCACCTCCAGGTAACCAGCCCAGTGGAGGCCGAGCGTGGTGGTGGAGTCGTACTGCATGTCGATATAGGCTTTCTTTGCAGGCGAGAGAAGGATCAGCGCGCCCTCTCCTGCCGCCTTAACCGCGTTGGGTACCGTAGCCCAGTGCTGGGCCACCGTTCCCGGAGCCAGACTGGTGGCGGCGATATCATCCCATCCCATCGGAACTTTCCCGATCGAACGGATGATCTCGTGAACCCGGGTAACGAAAGGAATGTAGTCCTCCTTTTTCGTTACGTGCGACTCATCACCGCCCATGTGCAGGTACGGCCCCGGGGTAATGGCGGCCAGTTCGCGGAAAACATCCGAAATAAACTGGTAGACAACTTCTTTGGATGTACAGAGCGTGCTGAAACCAACTTCGGTGCCGGTGTACAGTTTGGTTGCGGTGCCGCTGCAGTTGAGTTCAGCATAAGATGCCAGCGCTGCGTTGGTATGCCCTGGTATGTCAATTTCAGGAACCACCGTGATGTATTTCGATGCCGCATAGGCAACCAGATCCTTGTATTCTTCCTGCGTGTAGTATCCGCCGGCACCGCCGCCAACCTGTGTGCTGCCCCCGTGAGCAGCGAGGTTGGGCCACGACTTGATCTCGATCCGCCACCCCTGGTCGTCGCTCAGGTGCAAATGCAGGTAGTTCAGTTTATAAACAGCCATCAGGTCGATGAACCGCTTCACATCAACCGGCTTGAAAAAGTGGCGTGCCACATCCAGCATGGCGCCCCGGTAACCGTATTCGGGCTGGTCGCGGATGGTGCCGGTGGGAACAATCCATGGCCCTTCCTGCACTGTCGTGAGCTCAACAGCCGGCGGCAGCAGCTGCAGAAGCGTCTGAATCCCGTAAAACAGTCCGGCCGGTTTGGCAGCTGTCAGGGTTACCAGCCGGTCGGTCACCGAAAGCTCGTATCCCTCATCGCCCAGTCCGGGTGCCGTTGCATCCAGATTTATAAAGATATGGCCCTTTCCCGGTGCCTTGCTTCCTTCCTTCACAACCAGGTCAAGCCCTGTAGAAGGCCTTAGCCGTGAGGCAAGAAATTCCGCAACCGCCTTCCCTTCAGGTGCGGTATATATCGATGTTTTGGCTCCGATCGTGAACGACCCGCCGCCGGCTTCAACGGATACGGGCCTCGGAATGATACTGTTTTTGTTGAGATCGGTGGCAACCTGCTCCGGCTGGCATCCGGCCGAGAAGGCCATGATAATGAGAGCTATCGGAAGATAGCGGAACGGCGAACGCATGGTAAGGCTCATCGTAATAAATTTTGAGCCTGAAAATACTATTTAATCCGGTAATGCTCCTTAAGCCGTTTTGAAAAGAATACGAGACCCGAGAGGGCCGTCAGCAGGGCGACCGCTGTGAGAATGACGGCAAGCCGGATCCAGTCGTCGCCGCTGGCCTTGCGCAGGGTGATGTAATTGATCATGGAGGCAACCCATTCAACCGCGCCAAGGAAAAGGAGCCCCTGGAGCCACCTCGCTGCCCATGATCGACGGACAAACAACAGACCGGTGAAGGCAACGGAAAGGATCACGGGCAGGGTTTCGTTCTGCCTTGAAAAATGGGCTGCCAGCAGGAGAAAACTGAGGATCACCGGTATTAACCGGCCGAAAATGGAAAAGAAATATTTCATGGACTTTTATTTGCCTGCGAAACTATCAAATCGGACCCGGGAAAATTGTAATGAATGTTACAAATCATTCGGCTTGCCTAACCTGTTCATATCGTGCGTCATAAGCCCGTCCCCTGATAAAAGTCACATTTGCCGGCCGATTCCGTTTCGTTTTAAGCCGTACCTTTGTGCCCGAATCCTAATGTTGACCGATTATGATGCAGGATGAAAAAAACAGGAAGCTCTTCAATGAGTTTCCACCCGTCTCCACCCCGGAGTGGGAGCAGGTGATCCTTAAAGACCTCAAGGGCGCCGATTACGCAAAAAAACTGATCTGGACCAGTCACGAAGGCATTGCGGTGAAACCGTATTACCGTTCGGAGGACCTTGAAAAGCTGGCTTCAGGAGAGTTTAATCCGCTTGAATTCAAGTTTATACGGCCGGTGAGCGGCAAGGCGAATGCCTGGCTGATCCGGCAGGATGTGGATGTGGCCGATCCGGCCCAGGCCAGGGAGAAGGCACTTTGGCTGCTGGAGATGGGCGTTGAGTCGATCGGTTTCCATACGGAGGAGCCGCTCGCTGTTGACGAGATCCGGGTATTGCTTGAAGGGTTGCCACTGGAAACTGTTGAATTCAATTTCGACGGGTTTAATCCGGGACTGATCCTTCAGGTTCTTAACGAGATGGCCGATGCCGGTAAGCTGGATCCTACGAAAGTCAGCGGTTCCTGCCAACACGACATTTTGGGTGAATTCAGCGTATTCGGCTCATTCGAATTCGAAGAAAACGAGGAGTATACCGATATCGCCGACTGGATGGAGGAAGCCGGGCGCTTCCCCGGGCTGATGCTGCTCGGTGTTCATGGCCGCAATTTCCACCAGGCCGGGGCAACGATTGCGCAGGA
>CAYWHP010000024.1:23704-27969 GCA_964457845.1 uncultured Porphyromonadaceae bacterium
GAAACATCGCGCTGGAACCAGACGGTTTATGATCCGTACGTTAACCTGCTGCGCAGCACCACCGAAGCCATGTCGGCTTCACTCGCCGGAGTTGATTCGATGACGGTTCTCCCGTTTGATTTTCCCTACGAAATACCGACCGGTTTTGCCGAGCGGATTGCCCGCAACCAGCAGATCCTGCTGAAGGAGGAGGCTTACCTCGACCGTGTCGCCGATCCGGCTGCCGGTTCCTACTATATCGAAACACTTACTGCATCGATTGCCGAAGCGGCCTGGGAAATTTTCCAGGAGGTGGAGGCCGCCGGCGGTTACACCGATGCCTTCTATGAAGGGACCATCCAGGATGCGATCGTTTCGGCCGCGATGGAGCGCGACAAGAACTTTGCCCAGCGCAGGGAAGTCCTGCTGGGAACCAACCAGTATCCGAACCCTGCCGAAGAGATGCTCATAAAGGCCGATTCCGGGCGCGTGCATTCGAAGTTCATGGATTCGAGTCTGGCCGAAGCCCAGCCGCTCAACCTGTACCGGGCAACTGAGGAGTTTGAGACACTCCGCTTCGAAACCGAAAGGGCAGGGCACAGGCCGGTTGCCTACATGCTTACTATTGGCAATCTCGCCATGCGGAAGGCCCGGGCCACCTTCGCCTGTAACTTTTTCGGCTGTGCAGGCTATACCGTGATCGACAACCCCGGCTGTTCCTCGCTGGAGGAAGGTGTGGAGTCGGCTTTTAACGCCGGCGCCGACATCATCGTCCTCTGCTCGTCGGATGAGGAGTATGCAACCCTCGGAGCGCCGTTTGCCAATCTGGTGGGCGACAAAGCCATTCCGGTTATCGCTGGGTATCCGAAAGAAATCCTCGACCAGCTGAAGGCAGCCGGCATCAGCCATTTTGTGCACGTTCGCAGCAATGTGCTTGAAACACTCAAAGCTTTCAATTCGCTCACCGTTAAGAAATAATTGAAATGAGACCCGATTTTTCAAAGCCATGGATGACCCCGGAACAGATTCCGGTTAAACCCATATACTCGCCGGCCGACCTGTCGGAAATGGAACACCTGAACTTCGCCGCCGGCCTGCCGCCCTACCTGCGAGGTCCCTATTCCACGATGTACGTGATGCAGCCCTGGACCATCCGGCAGTATGCCGGTTTTTCCACAGCCGAAGAGTCGAATGCCTTCTACCGCCGCAACCTGGCTGCCGGCCAGATGGGCCTCTCGGTGGCCTTCGACCTGGCCACCCACCGTGGCTACGACTCCGATCATCCCCGTGTTGAGGGCGATGTGGGCAAGGCCGGCGTGGCAATCGACTCCATCCTCGACATGAAGGTGCTGTTCGATTCGATCCCGCTCAACAAGATGTCGGTGTCGATGACCATGAACGGGGCCGTGCTGCCCATCATGGCCTTCTACATCGTGGCCGCCCTCGAG
Organism: uncultured Porphyromonadaceae bacterium; assembly: GCA_964457845.1. Taxonomy (GTDB): domain Bacteria; phylum Bacteroidota; class Bacteroidia; order Bacteroidales; family UBA12481; genus UBA12481. The sequence continues at coordinate 25,132 of CAYWHP010000024.1, forward strand.
CAGGGTGCGAAACTGGAGGAACTCTCCGGAACCATACAGAACGATATCCTGAAGGAACTCATCGTGCGGAACACCTATATCTATCCGCCCGAATTCAGTATGCGCATCATCGCCGATATTTTCGGATATACTTCGCGCAACATGCCCAAATTCAACTCGATAAGCATTTCGGGATACCATATCCAGGAAGCGGGCGGAACAGCCGATATCGAACTGGCCTACACACTGGCCGACGGTCTCGAATACCTCCGCACAGGGGTCCGTTCGGGTCTCGATATCGATGCCTTCGCCCCGCGTCTCTCCTTCTTCTGGGGCATCGGGATGAACCATTTCATGGAGATTGCCAAGATGCGGGCTGCCCGCATGCTCTGGGCCAAAATCGTGAAACAGTTCAATCCGAAAAACCCGAAGTCGCTGGCACTCCGCACGCACTCACAAACCTCCGGGTGGAGCCTCACCGAGCAGGATCCCTACAACAATGTTACGCGTACCTGTGTGGAAGCTATGGCAGCCGCACTCGGTCATACCCAGAGCCTTCATACCAATGCGCTGGATGAGGCCATCGCACTGCCGACCGATTTTTCGGCCCGGATAGCACGCAATACCCAGATTTACCTTCAGGAGGAAACAGGCATCTGCCGCTCGGTGGATCCCTGGGCGGGATCCTATTACGTGGAGTCGCTCACCCACGAGCTGGCCCACAAGGCCTGGAAACTGATCGAGGAGGTCGAAGAGCTGGGGGGCATGTCGAAAGCCGTTGAAACCGGAATTCCCAAAATGCGCATCGAGGAGGCGGCTGCCCGCAAGCAGGCCCGCATCGACAGCAGTCAGGATACCATCCTGGGCGTGAACAAATACCGCCTCGACAAGCAAGACCCGATCGAAACACTTGATGTGGATAACACAAAAGTGCGCCTGTCGCAAATCGAACGACTGAACAAACTTCGGTCGGAACGAAACGAAACCGAATGCATGGCCGCACTTGAGGCCATCACCCATTGCGTGGAAACCGGGGAGGGCAACCTCCTTGAACTGGCGGTTGAAGCCGCAAAAAAACGCGCATCTTTGGGGGAGATTTCCTTTGCCTGTGAAAAAATCGTAGGAAGATATAATGCCGTGATACGTTCAATATCAGGAGTTTATTCATCAGAATACGCTGGAAACGAAGATTTCCAGACGGCACGTGACATGGCCGACAAGTTTGCCGCCCTCGAAGGACGACGCCCGCGCATTATGGTCGCCAAGATGGGCCAGGATGGCCACGACCGCGGTGCGAAAGTGGTTTCCACCGGTTATGCCGACATCGGTTTCGATGTCGACATGGGACCGCTGTTCCAGACACCTGCTGAGGCCGCCAAGGATGCCGTCGACAACGATGTGCACATCCTCGGGGTGTCCAGCCTTGCCGCCGGTCACAAGACACTGGTACCCCAGGTGATTGCAGAACTCCATAAGCTTGGACGGGAGGATATCATGGTGATCGTGGGCGGAGTTATCCCGCCGCAGGATTACCAGTTCCTCTACGATCACGGCGTGGTGGGTATCTTCGGACCCGGAACAAGCATCCCGCGTGCTGCCATCCAGATCCTTGAGGTACTCATCGCCAGCCGCCTGTGAGAAAGTAGCACTCCAGCCAAAAGCCTTTTTTGTCATCCCGGCGAAAGCCGGGACCCCTTTCCTGAATTTGGATCCCGGGTGAGGATTTCATCATTATCTTTGCGCTACCCAACTGGGTAATGCAAAACCGCCTGCCATGAAAAAACCGCTCTTTCTGCTACTCACCATCGCAGCTTTGCTGCCGTTGGCCCTGTTTGCCCAATCCGGCTTTGAAACCCAGGATGCCGGCATGACCGGCTCACTTCGGGGCCTTAGCGCCGTGACCGCCCGTGTGGTCTGGGTTTCTGGTACCAAAGGGGAGTTTTCCCTGACAAAAAATGGGGGGTACACCTGGTACCACGATACGGTTCCAGGGGCAGGTAAGCTTGATTTTAGGGATGTTCACGCATTCTCGGGCAAAACCGCCCTGCTCATGAGTGCCGGCCCGGGGGCGGGTTCGGCGATCTTCAGAACGGTCGACGGAGGACGAAATTGGACCCGGGTTTACCAGAATAGCGATCCAAAAGCATTTTTCGACGGGATGGACTTTTTTGATGACAAGCAGGGCCTGATTATCGGAGATCCGGTAGATGAGAAGCCCTATCTGCTCGAAACAAAGGACGGAGGGTTAACCTGGGCCCGACTGATTCCCGACAGAATACCCGACCTGATCCCGGGCGAATATGCATTTGCCGCCAGCGGAACCAGCCTGGATGCCTGCAGTGACGGATCCTGCTATATTGCAACAGGCGGATCGGCTGCACGGGTATTTCGTTCAGCCAACCGGGGTAAAACCTGGGATGTGGCCTCGCTGCTTCTTCTGCAGGGCGACCCGGCGGCTGGAGCTTTCTCGGTGGAAAGGGGGCCGGGGAACCTGGTAGCAGCGGTTGGAGGCAACTATCAAAAAATGACTGTTACCGGTGCCAATCTTACTCTGTCGGAAGATGGCGGAAAAACCTGGAGACTGCCGGCCGGATCGGCAAAGCTCCCGTTTATGGAATGCGTCCGGTGGATCGATGCATCCACACTGGCCGTCTGCGGCCCGCCCGGGGTATGGCTTTCGTCCGACGGCGGCGCTACATGGGAGGAGCACAGCACGCAGGCTTTTCACACGATGGAGGTGGCACCGGGGCACGGCACCATGTGGCTTGCAGGGAATAAGGGTCTGGTTGTAAAATGGAGGTAGGTTGTGCTCGCGTTGCTCGCTAATTGTGCTCGCGTTGCTCGCTAATTGTGCTCGCG
>CAYWHP010000024.1:28069-46717 GCA_964457845.1 uncultured Porphyromonadaceae bacterium
GCTCGCTAATTGTGCTCGCGTTGCTCGCTAATTGTGCTCGCGTTGCTCGCTAATTGTGCTCGCGTTGCTCGCTAATTATGTTCGCGAAGCGAACCAATTAGCGCCCGAAGGGCGCACAATTAGCGAGCGCAGCGAGCCATTCAGCGCAGCGTCACCAGCCCGGCTTCCTTCAGAACCCCGATGTAATCCATAATGGTTTGCAGATCCGACTCCCGTGAACTCTGGGTGTCGAGCATGTGCTTGATATTCACGGCACTGTTCTGACCGTTGCACAGCCGCTCCAGCTCGGATTTGTCGGAAATGCCCGAGTAGAATGCACTGTTCTGTTCTGCTGTCAGCTTTGGCATGGCTTGCGAATAGCCGCCAAAACCTTCCGCCCTGACCTTTGCTGTGGGAACAGGAATCATAGCAGCCGCCTTTTTCTCGGCCTCAGTTGGTTTCAGCGAAACCGGAGGAAGGCCAAGTTTTGCAGCAATCCTTTTCATCTCCTGGTCGATAACGGCCTCATGTGCCTGGGCCACCTGGCGTATCGCCGATGCCTGAGCGGTTATGGAAGCCTTCAGTGCCGCATCAGCTGGTGCCAGTTCAAGGGCAGATTCCACGGTTTCGATCTCGTTCATCATGGTGCCCCCGATATAACCCCTTACTTTTTTGTACACCCGGGCGAAATTACCGGTATCGGCTTTCGACAGCTCATCGAGCCCCCGGGCAGCCTGGTGACCGATCCGCCGCGATCCGTTGGCGAAAACTTCACCTGCAATCTTGCCGGCCATAGCGGCATCGGCATTAGCAATGGTGTAAGCCGATGCAGCAGAAATGACGGATACCCGCTTGAGCTGGGTAGGGTCACACTTGTTGGCAACGTCACCGGACGTGTGATAGAACTGGTCGGGCCACGTGATCATCATGATCCCCGGTACCCCAACGCCCCAGTCGTTGAATACTTCATGGTCGGACCCGCCGAAATGGTTCTCGATATTGTAGTAGAAAGGTTCATCCGAACCCGACGGTGCGACAATGCGGTTGATGTACCCGCTCCAGATGCTGATCATGGTGCGGTTGGTTTCTCCGACATACCGGAAATAATTTTCCACCACATCATTGATATAGTGCGGATTGCCGAAGGTGGTCCGCTCCAGGTTGAAGAACGACTGGCTCTTGCTCAGCCAAAGTCCAACCATATCGAGGTTGATGTTGCAGAGAGTCTTATCCATGATGTCCCTGTGCTCCTTCACCCACGGTATCGATCCCGAGAATTCCGGGATGAAAATGAACCGCATGCTCCGTGCAGGCCTTGGCAGCCGTCCTTCCTCGAACATCGTATTGAACATCCGGGCCACCTCCAGTATGACGGCACATCCCGAAATATCGTCATTGCCACCCTGCTTAAGGTATCCTTCGTACAGGTGAGCCGAAAAAATTACCTCACCGGCATTCGGATCGCTCCCCGGAATCACGCAGGTGGGAACCTGCAGGTCAGTAACCTCTTTGGATGTTTTCACAAGGGCATGAACCTTTATCTTTTCATTCCGCATCAGCCTGTCGCGCAGCAGGTACCCCTCACGTGGCGGCATCATAAAGGCAAAGCCCGGATTCTGACCGGGGTCCGCCCAAAGGCCGGTCCAGGGAATCTGCAAGGGATCAAACAGCGGTCGCGGTGAGCTGAACGAGATGGTGCCCAGGGCCCCATACTTCCTGACAAGATTGGCAACTCCGCCGGGATCGCCGTAAGTGACCACAATTTTCCCCTTCACATCAGCTTTTTCAAAGTCAGCTTGCCTGCCATTTTCCACCCACACCAGTTCAGCAGTGGTATCTGTATCCTGACTCCCCGATACAAGCATGACCCGCAGGTCGTCATAGTCTGCCAGCTTCCGTCGCCCCGGTGATACCTCCCACAGTTCACCCCGGATACCGTTCCAGCCCGGGTTCGGATCGGGAAACCGTTCCAGCTTCGCATCCCGGATGCCATATTCCTTCAGCCGGTCCATGATGTATTGCGATTCGAAAAGGGTGGTGGTCAGCTCCTGTGAGGTGCGTGCCCGCGTGTAGCCGGCCATCTCGATGATGTGGTTGTAGGCAGTCTCACCGGAGGCTTCGCCGATGATCTCATCCATCATCTTTTTTTCCAGCAGTGTCCACTGGTAAAACGGCGTGATTTGCGCATAGGAGCATCCCAGCGCCAGCGTGATGATCAGGGTTGCGAAAATTCTTTTCATTTTGATCTATTTCAAGGTTACAAGCCCGGCTGTTTTGAGTAATTCAATATAATCGAGAATCGCTTTCAAGGATGATTCTTTGGCATACTGGCAATCAAGCATGTATTTGATCTGCATTGCATTGTGTTTGCCGTTGCAAAGGCGTTCGAGTTCTCCGGTATTGGCAATGTCACGGAATGATGTTGCCATCTGTTCCCGGCTCATCTGCGGCATAAACTGGCGGTAACCATTGTATCCTGATTCCTTCACCTTTGGGGTCTCCACTGGTAGGGTGGCCAGCGCCTTTTTCTCGAGCTCGTCCGGTTTTGTTGCAGCGACAGCAACTCCCATTCGAACAGCCATCTGTTTCATCTGCTGGTCGAGAACCAGCAGCTGCCCCTCGGCCATCTTCTTCAGTTGTGCCGTTTGGAGGGCAACCGTCGCAGCCAGACCCGGATCCTTCGGGGCCAGCTCCAGCGTGGTTTCTGCCGTTTCGATCTCGTTCAGCAGCGCACCTTCGATATACCCCCGGATTTTTTTATAACCTGACAGGAGGTTTCCGGCAGTCAGCTTTGACAGCTCATCAACGGAACGTCCCTGCTGCATGCCCAACCGGCGTATGGAATTGGAATACACTTCCAGCGTAATCTTTGATGCAGCTCCGGCATCAGCGGCGGCTATCGTGTAGGCAGAGGCAGCTCCGATTACGCAGCACCTTTTCAGCTGGGTCGGATCCAGTTTGTCCGACAGATCCTGGGAGGTATGGTAGTAAAGGTCGGGCCAGGTGATCATCATCACGGCAGGAACACCAACACCCCAATCGTTGAAAACCTCGTGGTCGGAAGCACCGTAATGACCTTCAATGGCGTAGTAAAAGGGCTCATCGGATCCCGATGGGGCCACGATTCTGTTCAGATAGCCCTCGCGGCCCGAAAGGACCAGACTCGTGCGATTGGTTTCGCCGACATAGCGGAAATAATTTTCCATCACGTCGTTGATATAATGTGCATTGCCAAAAGTGGTGCGCTCGAGGTTGAAAAACGACTGACTCTGGCTCAGTAATATGCCTACCATATCGAGGTTTATGTTGCAGAGCGTTTTTGCCATGATATCCTTGTGGGCATTCACCCACGGACCGGTGCCGGAGAATTCCGGGACCCAGATGAAGCGGATGGAACGGGCCGGCCGGGGAAGGCGGCCGTCAGTATACATCGTGTTAAGCATACGTGCCATCTCCAGCAAACAGGCCCCGCCCGAAAGATCGTCGTTGGCACCCTGTTTTACCAGGCCTTCGTATATGTGGGCGGAGAAGATAACCTCCTCCGCGTTGGGATCGGTGCCCGGCAAAACACATGTCGGTACCTGCAGATCGACATTTTCCATTGTGGCCTTTACTTTGGCATGAACCTTTATTTTTTCGCCACGGACAAGTCTGTCACGCAGAAGATACCCCTCGCGCGGTGGCATCTGGAAAGCAAAACCCTTGGTTTCACCACCACCCCTGCCGCCAAGACTGGAGTAGGGCATCTGTATGGGATCCGCAAGTGGCCTGGGCGAATTGAACGACAGGACTCCAACAGCACCGTATTTGTTTATCATCGAAGAAACGGAACCCGGGGAAGCATAGGTTACCACGATCTTGCCCGCCAGGGCAAGGGAGTCAAATTCATTTTTCCTGCCGTCACCAACCCATATCAGTTCCGCCTCAACATCCGCATTCTGGCTGCCCTGGACGAGCATCGCAACCTGGTCCTTGTAGTCGGCCAGCTTTTTCGTCCCGGGGGATATTTCCCATAACTCACCGCTGATGCCATCCCAGGTAGGCTTCATGTCGCCAAACCGCTCGAGTTTCGAATCGGTAATGCCATATTCCCTGAGCTTGTCCATCACAAACTGCGATTCCCAAAGTACCGTCTGGTACTCTTTCGAAAGCCGGTCGCGCGTGTAGCCGGCCATCTCAATATCGGATGCCAGCGCCGTTTCACCGGAAGCCTCTCCAATGATCTGGTCCATCAGTTTTTTATCCAGCAACGTCCATTGGTAATGAGGTACGAACTGGGCGAAGGAGCTGAACGTCAATGTCATCAGCAGAAAAGCCATCGCCGGAATACTTCGGTAGTTTTTCATTTAGGTTGTAGTTAGGTCAAAATTCGGGTCAAGTTAGAAAAAGAGAAGGCTAAAGGTTCACGGTTTAACGTTTTTTAAGATTAACAGAGGTTCCGGCAGCCGGGCTAATTTTTCTATTTTTGGCCTCTAATTCGTACCGATTATGAAAAAGGTTCTGCCGCTCCTCATTCTTCTTGCCCTGGCTCTTCCCGGCTGTAAGGAAAAACTCCTTCAGGAGGTGAATGAAACCTGGCCCGATGGCAGTAAGAAAAAAGTTTCACTTTTCCGCGCAGAAGAAGATAAAAATCAGAAAATCAAGGAGATACGTTATTATCAGAGTGGAAAAAAGGAGATGGAAGGCGAGTTTTTGAACGGCAAGAAGGACGGAGCCTGGACAAGCTGGTTCGAAAACGGGATGAAGCAGAGCGAGGGATTCTTCAAGAATGACATGCGCAACGGCAAAGCCACGGTTTGGCGCGAGAGTGGTTTCAAATTTTATGAGGGTACCTACTCCCTCGGGAAACTCCACGGCACCTGGATCACCTACAATACCGATGGCAGCAGGTACAAGGAGACCTTGTATGAATATGACAGGAAGGTTAATGAAATAGATTATACTGGCGGTGGCGCACGTTGACCAGGCAGCCTTAATTTGACATCCACAGGAACATGAAAAAAATATTGCGGGTCATCCCGATTCTTGCCCTATTGGTGCTGGCCAGCCAGTCAGGCTGCCAGAAACAGGGAGCCGAAACAGCCATGCCACTGGCAAAGCTGAATTGGTATAATCATAACTATTTGGCTTTAAATAAGTTGGTTAATGACTACGGGGAGGGTGGAAGGTATTTCGACCGGGACCAGCCTCCCTATGCGGTTCTCGACTGGGACCAGACCTGTGCCTTCCTGGATGTTGAAGAAGCACTGATGCGCTACCAACTCATGAATTTCCGTTTTAAACTATCCCCTGAACAGTTCCGCGGCCTGCTGAAGGATGAGATAAACGGGGTATCCGGGTTATCCGAAGCCTACCGGTCAGTCAGCCTTGCTGATATCCACCGGGATCTAGCCGCAGATTATGATTCCCTATACCGTCTTTCCGCCGGTCCAGGCGGTGGTCTGCCCCTGGAGGAATTGCGTCTTACTCCCTGGTTTGGCGATTTCATTGCACGGTTGCCATGGTTATATGACGGATACTGCGGAACCTCCGGAATCGGAGCCGCTTACGGGTATCCCTGGATCATCGGCATGCTGGCCGGCCACACGGTTGAGGAGGTGAAGACCATGGCGAAAGAGGCAATCGATTTTGAACTGGCGAACAGGCTGGGTAAGCAAACATGGGACTCTCCGGCCGGTTTTGAAACCCATTCGGGCCCGGTTAGCTATTCCTTCAAGTCGGGTTTGCGGGTCCTGCCGGAGATGCAAAACCTGATCTCGGTATTCATGACCCGAAATATCGGGGTTTTTATCGTTTCTGCAAGCTATAAGCCTGTTGTAGAGGTGTTTTCCGGTCTCGAAAGGTATGGATACAATATCCCGGCCGACCATGTGATTGCCATGGAGCTGGCGGTTGATGGCGATGGAAAGATTCTGCCGCATTATAAGGAGGGGTGGGTCCAGACACAGGAGCAGGGTAAGGTGGAAGCCATCAACCGGGTGATCATTAAGGCCATGAACAAAAACAGTGATCCATTGTTCTCTGCTGGTGACAGCGATGGAGATTATGCAATGATGACTGGGTTCCCGGACATGAAAATGAGACTGACATGGAACCGACTGAAAGGGGGGAATATTGGAAGCCTTTGTAAAAAGGCGGTTGATGATTTCAAAAGCACTTTTCCTGCATACCTCCTACAGGGCAGAAATGAGAATACGGGGATGGCCATCCCCGGGCCAGAAACGATTTTATTGGGCAGGACCGATCCCCAGCTGCTTTATGGGAACTGAACGGGCGGCCCGGACATGAGAAAGAGATAGTATATGATCATAATGAAGAAGGTGAGAAGCCTGTTGGTTTTAGCTTTAGTAGCCGTTTTATTGGTAACCGGCTGTACCAGGGATCCGGAAAACCAGCCGGTACGGATTCCGGTGGGAATAGTTGTTTCCCTGACCGGTAATTTCAGCCCCTACGGCATCATCCAGAAGAAAGGGCTTATGATGGCCTTCGATGAGCTGAACAGCCTGTCGGACAGCTCAGGCTTCGTGTTTGATCCGACATACATGGATGACAGTTCTTCACCTGACTCCTGTCTCCGGGTTTACCGTGACCTGATTGAAAATAAGATGGTGATGGCCATTATCGGGCCCACTTCATCAAACTGCGCCTTTGCTGCTGATACGGTAGCGCAGCGGCTCGGTGTGCCTGTAATCGGGATCTCGAATACGGTGCCCGGCATTACCGAAATGGGCAATTTCATTTTCCGGAACAGTTTGCCGGAATCGGCTGTCATCCCGAACACTGTTTCGGAAACCCATCTGAAAATGGGCTACTCCCGGGCAGCGGTAATTTTCGGCGATGACGACCCCTACACCCTGGGGACCTACAGTGTTTTCAGATCAGCATTGGATGGAACACCGGATGTGCGTATCGTAGCAACCGAGGTTGTGAAAAAGGGGGATATTCGGTTCGATGACCAGCTCCTGCGGGTGAAGGCAGCAGCTCCCGACCTGATCGTTATTGCCGCACTGGTGAACGAAGCTTCTAAACTAATGGTTCAGGCCAGACAGGCAGGGATCCCCGATAACGTTCGTTTCCTGGGCGGCAACAGCTTTAATACTTCACAACTTTGGCAGCAGGCTGGAACAGCGGCCGAAGGTGCCTTATGCGGAACGGCATGGATTGCATCAAATCCCACACCGGGCAGTGATGAATTTGTAACGGGGTACGTTAGCCGCTATGGATCGGAACCCGACCAGTTTGCCGCACAGGCATATGCTTCCATGCAGATCCTGGCCGACGCCGCAGCTCGAGGCAAAAAGCCCGACAGATCCTCCCTGAGGGATGCTCTGGCATTAACCACTAATCTTCAGACGATTCTGGGAGTATTCTCTTTCGATGCCAACCGGAATCCGGTTCATGAACCGGTTGTACAGGAACTGGTCAATGGCCGGTTTGTTCTCCTCAATTAAGCAGATTCAATAAACTCCTTCAGGGTCATGGGCTGATCCATCCGGAATCCTTTTTCCGTACGCATAATGGTGGCACACTCGTAATTGATGTCATGCTGGAAAAAGAGAACATTGTTGTTGTCGACCATCCAGTCGAGGAATTCACCCTTCTCCTTCATCGTACGAACCACCTCCAGGTCATACGCCATATTGTACTTAACAGGGATATGACCGTGGGTGGGTATCAGGTCGGCGCCAAATACCAGTGTTTTTGAACCAAAGTGGATGATGGGGATGATCTGACCCGGTGTATGTCCGTTTACAAAACGCAAATCAACACCTTCGCAAAATGCACCCGGCTTCTCGATAAAGTCGAGCAGCCCGAGGTCCTGCATCGGCAACAGGTTTTCAGGAAGGTAGGAATCGGCCTCCCTGGGATTCGGGTTTACGGCATTATCCCATTGCCGCTCAGTAACCCAATAGGTGGCCTCGGGGAAAACCGCTACCGGTTCCCTCTTCCAATTGTAGGTTATCCCGCCACCACAGTGGTCGAAATGCAGATGGGTGAGGATGACATCCGTTACCTCCTCCGGCTTTATGCCACGAGCCGCAAGTCCTGTAACCAGACCCTCGTACTCCTCTATGTGCAGAAACTGTGTATAATCATCGCTCTGCTTGTCGCCAATTCCCGCATCAATCAGAATCACCCGGTCATCGGTTTTAATTACCAAAGACCTGAGCATAAGGGTTATCAGATTTTTTTCATCCGATTTATAGAATTTCGACCAAATGCTTTTAGGAACGACACCGAACATGGCGCCGCCATCTGCTTTGAAAGAGGAAATATTGAGAGCGAAAAGTTCCATTAGTATACTGTTTGTTCCAAAAGTAGAAATCTTCGGATTAATTCAAAATTAATTGGTCAAATCACACGCATTTGCTTATCTATTTTCCGGACGACCAATTAAAGCATTCTCATAATCAGGCTTTTGGATCAATTTTTCATAGTTGTCCGGTGCGATTTTTTTTAGGAAGACAGATTTATAGGCCGATCTGGTCATTCCGTCCCAGTGCAGAACGGAAGTCCGGTACTGTACCATCTGGAACTGGTTCAGGCTGATAAAGGCTGCAAGAAGGATGCCCGTCGTAATTTTAATCCACAGCTGCCTCCGGTAAAGCCACGTAAGGGCTGCTGCCAAAGGAACCGACAGGATGCCATAGGTTTCAATCATCGGGCGCGATCCGAAGCTTCCGCCGTACCACCAGCACCACCAGCTGAAAATCAGGTAAATGAACACAATCATAAAAACGGAGATCGGTGTCCGCAGCTCACCGGCATGCTTCCGGAGAAGAGGGAACCCGGCGAGGGCAACAACCATGACCGGGGTATAAACCAGCCAGCCTTTCCGGAAACTGAACAATCCATCGATTATATGGGGATTGAGCAGGTAAAACCGCCCCGATTCCATGTAGGAGTTGAACAGGTAATGGCCGGTCTGGATCTTCCAGTAGAGAATCTGCGGCAGGAGCATCAGGAAGGCTGCACCGGCAGCAATTAGAATGTATTTGAGATTTCCGGTGATGCGCTCCCTGAATTGCGGCAGCGAGGTTATCCCGATGAAGGCCGGAAAGATCAGTACCAGTCCGTTAATGGGTCGGATCAGGATAATAAGACCGGCGAGCAGGCCGAGAAAAAAACTGTTCCCTACGGAGGGCTTCCGGATCCAGCTGAGCGTTACGTAAAGGAATGCCGCTATCAGCGCAAAACTGTACACGTGCGACATCCCGGGCTCGTAAATGACATAATGCATGAGGTTGGTTCCCACCACAACAATTGCCAGGGTGCCGGCGGTTATCCGGTCGGTAAAGTGCCTCAGCAGGATTTTTCGCAGAAACAACAATCCCATGCCCAGATAGAACAGGGCTGCGATGAAAATGGCCAGACCGTATGGCCAGGAATAACCGAGCGCAGATTCTCCCAGTATCTGTGCCAATGCATGGGCAGGAAGAAAAAATGGCAGCCATAGAATCGCCAGCCCCATAGTCATCCGAAGCACCGGTTTCCCGTTCTTTGCTGTGCTGTACCAAACGCGGACTTCATAATCCGGCGTCACATCCTTGATGAACCGAAAGTTGAAATCCTGAAATATAATTGCAGCCGGGAGGTAGGCATAGTAGGATATGACATCATGGTTGATCACCTTGTTACGTCCCCAGGAATCCAGATTCCGGCCGTACCATCCGCAGATGATCAGCAGGAGCACAATAGTTATTTTTGAGACAGGGTTTTTCACGGAGCCAGCCTTCCTTCCCTGATCAGTTTATAGCTGTCCTCAATGAATCCCCAGCCGAATTCGGGCAAATTCGATTCCGTGGCCAGCAGGATGATGACATCATGCTTCATGATCTCCCTGCGAAGGTCAAGCTGTCCGGCTGTTCCCTCCGGCGCCCCGGTACGGTGGAACACCTCCTTGTTATAGTACCAGAAATCACTGTTCGAGAACGCTTCGGTTATCCCTATCTTGAAAAGGTTCCAGTAAAAGCTGTCGGCAATCACCAGAACCGATGGCCTTGTTTTGCCCCCGGCGGGTTCGAATTTAACATCCGGATAAGCGAGTTTGTCACGGCGTAATGTAAAGAGCAGGTTCAACCCGTCGCCCAGGTCATAATCATCGCCAAAGGCTTTTTTCATCACAATGCCTTCCCTGCTCATCGATGGCATATCGATTCCCCTCAGCCGTTCAATGTGTCGGATGATGGAGTCGGCAGCAAAAGCTGCCCCGTAAACGCTCCAGTGCATGCCGTATTTCGGATAAAGAGGGTAGGGGGTGGATTGCTTATGATCGAGAAACCAGCGGTTGAAATCGATGATGTTAAGGCCCGCACCGGCAGCCAGCCTGACATGGGTTTCGTAGTTTGTAGGGCCTTTGGTGTAATTGGTGGCTGGAGGGAAATATTCCGGGTAAAATGATCCTTTTCCAACAGCAAATACAACCATCAGGTTTTTGTTGTAACGCGCAAGCAGTTCATCCTGAACCGTCTTAAGCCGGGAAATCCGGTGCGCAATGCTGTCTGTTCCGATAAAATCAACTCCATACCAAGCCTTTATGTATTTTTCACCGTACAGGTAATTATCCTTGCCGAATACAACCCCAAAGGCATGGACCTCCCTGAACAGACTGAGCGTGATTTGATTATTGATCCTCACAAACAAACCGCGAAAGCCGAATGTGTCATTGAGCCACTTTTCCTTCCTGGGCTGCCAGTCACCGGAAAACCATCCTTCTGTGGTTGCTGCCGGGTTCTCAGCCAGCACGATGGCCCCCTTCAGCGACTTTTCACCGAACAGCCGCGTTACCGTCTGGAAAAGCGGCAGAGCGAGGAGTATCATCAGGCCGATGAAGAGTCGCTGGCGGTATCCGGATTTCAATTTGTTTTTCATCAGAAGCGGAAATAGATGAACGGATTGAATCCGGTGGATGTTATGGCGCTGATCGACAGGAGCGCCAGAATAATTGTCACACCCGTTAAAATGTAGTGGCGCCGCGGGGTATATTCATCAAAAAAGACCGCATCCTGAATCTTTTGTCCATCTGCCGTTGAGGCAAAGAAAGAGAATAGCACGGCCAGCAGGAAATAGAACCAGAACCCCGGATCGATCGAAACTCCGGCTCCTGAAGTAAAGGAGAACATCTTGCCGAGATACGCGAACGCAACATCGAAATTGTCGATCCGGAAGAACACCCAGCCAACCACCACCAGCACGAACGTTATCGCATGGGCCGCATGGCGACCTATTCTATCGTATATCTTCAGGAGGAATATCCGCTCCAGTACGAGCAGCAATCCATGCCAGGCGCCCCAGAAGACGAATGTCCAGGCTGCGCCGTGCCAGAGGCCCGAGGCCATGAAGACCAGCCAAAGGTTGAGGTATAGCCTGGCCCTGGTTTTCACCCGGTTGCCGCCCATCGGAATGTAGAGGTAGTTGCGCATCCAGGCGCCCAGGGTCATGTGCCATTTTCGCCAGAACTCGGTTATGCTGCGGGAGAGGTATGGATTGTTGAAGTTCTCCGGAAATTTGAAACCCAGCATCTTTCCGAGCCCGATGGCCATATCGGAGTAACCTGAAAAATCGAAATAGATCTGAAAAGTGTAGGCCAGAATCCCCAGCCATGCTGTGGCAGTTCCGATCCCGGCAACATCCATGGCCATGATCAGGTCGGCCTGATGTCCCATGTGGTTGGCAATCAATACTTTTTTTGCAAGTCCGATAACAAACCTGTAGAATCCCGTGAGCCGGTTTTCTGTGGTTTCGTTGGCTGACCGGTCGGTGATCTGGTCAGCCAGCTGGTGATACCGGATGATGGGGCCGGCTATCAGTTTGGGGAATAGTATGATATATAGCTGGTAATCCCAGAATTTGTGCAATGGGGCATGCACCTTCCTGTACACATCCACCACGTAGGTGATGGTTTCGAACGTGTAAAAAGATATGCCTATCGGCAGGATGAGTTTGGTCCACTGTATGTTGCCGGATCCGAATACGGAGAGCAGCTGGTTAACGTTTTCAACGAAAAAGTTGGAGTATTTGAAGTAGAAGAGGAGGCCGATATTGATCGATACCGATAGCGACAGAAGTATCCGGCGGTGAAGCCTCGTTTCCATGGATGCCATCCACCTGACGAGCTGAAAGTCGATGAAGGTGGTGCCCAGAATGACGAAGATAAATTTTGGCGCACCCCAGCTGTAGAAAAAGATGCTGAAGAGGAGGAGCGTGACGTTTTTGAATTTCCGTGGCACCAGGTAATAGGTGATCAGGAACACCGGAAGGAAGCCCAAAAGAAAGACTATGCTGCTGAATACCATCGTGCCGGTTTATTGCACCGAATATAAAGAAAGCAGAGAAGAAACATCCAATTTTTGTACCTTTAGGGATATTTTAAACATAAATACAATGGAATCAAATTATTACTATTTCCTAGGGGGTGCCGTACTGGTTCTTTTCTTTTTATCCGGCATCCGGATCATTCGGCCTACACATAAGGGACTGATCGAGCGGCTTGGTAAGTACCATCACTTTGCCACGCCGGGATTCAACTGGATCATTCCGGTTATCGACAAGCTTTATCAGATAAACGTCACAGAACAGATGGTTGATGCTGAACCACAGGAGATTATAACCAATGATAATCTTAATGCGCGGGTGGATGCCCAGGTCTATTTCAGGGTAAAGGACGATGAAACCAGCGTTAAGAATTCAGTTTACAACGTAAATAACTACAAGTGGCAGATCGTTAACCTGGCACGCACCACACTCCGTAACATTATCGGAACCTTAACGCTGAAGTCGGCGAACAGCGAGCGTGGCAAAATCAATTCAGAACTGCACCGCACCTTGCTCGACGAAACCGCCAGCTGGGGCATCGACATTGTACGAACCGAGCTGAAAGAGATTGATCCGCCGAAAGATGTTCAGGAAACTATGAACAAGGTGGTTAAGGCCGAAAACGAAAAGATAGCTGCTATTGACTTTGCTACGGCCCGTGAAACGGTAGCTGACGGTGAAAAGCGCGCCAAGATCAAGGAAGCTGAAGGATATAAGCAGGCCAAGATCCTCCATGCCGAAGGTGATGCTGAAGCCATTAAACTGGTGAACGAGGCTGCCGATCAGTTCTTTACCGGAAATGCTCAGCTGCTTAAGAAACTGGAAACCGTTGAGATCGCGCTGAAAGACAATGCCAAGATCGTTCTGCCGGAGGGCAAGGAACTGGTGAATGTTATCGGCGAAATGGCCGGGGTGATGCCGCTTCGCAGAGGTGAACCCAAAGCATAATCCTGCCTGATCAGCAATACAGGGCTATCCCTTTCAGCAACCGGTTGTATTTCTCTTCCGGGGTCATGGCCAGAAACTGTGCCTGAGCCTCTTCGTATTTGCGCTGCTTTTCGCGCTGTTCAGCGAGCCGCTGCTCGCTGATAGCCCTTTGTGCCCGGTCGTTCAGAAATTTTACAGCCACATTGGGAAACAACTCCAGCAGGAGTTCCTCCTTCTCGGTGCTGGCCAGCTTTCGGCCTGCCCCGAGTTCCGGAATTTCCGGATTGGGCTGCTTTTCATAGCCGTCAGTATTGAAAGGGGTCTCTTCCCGTGTTCCGGCGATTTTGAGCCTGAATTCCGGATCAATAGGTATCGGAGTTTTCCCGTAACTGCCTTTAACCAGGTTGACAAACTGGTTCGAGTTGTTCGTGAAAAACGGGTTGCCGTTGCTGGCATCTGTCACACAGTTGACCGCTTGCGCACCTACGATCTGGCTGGTTGGCGTTACCAGCGGAGGGCACCCCGCTGCCAGTCTTACGGTTGGTATCACCTCCAGCACCTTTGGAAGCAGGTGCTCCTGGTTCAGCTGTTTCAGCTGAGAAAGCATATTGGTATACATGCCTCCCGGGATTTCGGCGTCCTTCACTTTCTCATCCGGCTCCGGAAAATTGAAATAGCGTTCGATTTTGAGGCAGATTTCCTGAAGGCGGCCGGTTTTCCCGGTCTGTGCACAATCAATGGCCTCGTCGAATAGTTTTCCGATCTCTTCGGGAAGAATATCTGTGGCAATATTGAATTCGATGGGGTATTGATGGTAGCTGTCTATGTCGGACATCTCAAGTCGTATCTCCATCAGTCTATTATTGATCGCGGCTACCACCGGAAGGTTAACGCCGGTTTCGATATCCATCCGGTTGCAGAAGAGCTGGATCAGCTCGAATGCCGGAGCTGCAGGGCCGCCGGCAAAGTTCATGATGGCAGTGTCAAGAATGTCGACACCGCTTACGATGGCCATCAGTGCGCTGCTTAAACCGTATCCCGGAGTACAATGCGTGTGAAAATCAACGGGTACCTTAATCTTGTTCTTAAAGGCAGATACAAGTTCACCTGCCTTATCCGGAGAAATCAGTCCGGCCATGTCCTTAATCGTGACCATGTCGGCACCCATTGATTCCAGCTCAACGGCCATGTTAACAAAATACTCGGTGGTGAAAATATCTTCCGGTAGCTTCTTCCCTTTGAGGAACGCCTGAAGCCTTTCCTTCTTCGAAAAACGCGGATCCACAGTGTAGCAAACCACGCAGTCGGCCAGCCCACCGTTCTCGTGGACGTACCGGATGGTGCTGGCAATGTTGCGGGTGTCATTAAGGGCATCAAAAATCCGCATGATGCTGATGCCCGACAGGATGGCGTTTCGGTTGAACCCTTCGATCACAGATTCCGGGTAGGGGTTGTACCCGAACAGATTTCTTCCCCTCGATAATGCCGTCAGGTGCGAAGCGGTTCCGATGCCTTTTCGTATTTTCTCGAGCCGAACCCAGGGATCCTCGTTCAGGAACCGCATGATGGAATCCGGAATAGCTCCGCCCCATACCTCCAGCGCGTAAAATCCTGCTTCCCTGTATAATGGCAATAATCTGTCAACCTGACCCTGACTCATTCGGGTGGCAAAAAGCGATTGCTGCCCATCACGCATGGTGACATCCCTGATCAATAACCGTCGGCTCATCTATCTGTGTGATTTAATTCACACAAAAGTATCACACCGCCTGGTGCAAGGCAATGATAAATGGCATTAAAAACCCCGGAATTCAATAATCCCGGGGTTTTTACAGATCAGTTAAAGGATTTGAAACGCAATTATGTTTCAGTACCTGCAGTCCAGTTATTTGCCGAAAAATTCCTTCAGCCAGAATTTATTCTGAAGCTCCTGCACATGGGTAGCCTTTGGACCTCCCCAGCCATGGCGGCCGTTGGGGTACATCATGAACTGGAACTCCTTGTTGGCATCCTGTAATTTGCTGATGAGCTGAATGCTGTTCTGCATGTGAACATTGTCATCCATCTCGCCGTGAACAATATAGAGTTTGCCTTTCAGGTTTGCAGCGAAATTCATCGCCGAGCCGTTTTTGTACCCTTCCGGGTTCTGTTTCGGTGTGTCCATGAAGCGCTCGGTGTAAATGTTGTCATAGAGTCCCCAGTCGGTTACACTGTATAATGCCATTCCGTGTGTCCAGTATTCCGCACCAGCGGTGAGTGCCATACAGGTGGTGTAACCGCCGTATGACCCGCCGGTTATACCCATGCGGGTTCCGTCGACATAGGGTTTGGCCCGCAGCCATTTGACGGCCTCCCCATAATCAATGAGTTCCCATTTGCCAAGGTTGCGCCACATGTAATCGATCCCCTTTTTGCCAAAATGCCCCGATGCCCGGTGGTCAACATTTATGGTGATAATCCCGTTCTGGGCGAACCAGCCGGCCCGGTTGCCCGGATAAGCATTCCTGACGCCTCCGGCATCCGGCCCGCCATAAATCGTAAAAACGACAGGATATTTTTTTGCCGGATCAAAATTTACCGGATAAGTGATCACCGCAGGCAGCTGGAATCCGTCAGTCGACGGGATCCTGACATATTCGGCCTTATGGTGTTTGGTGACATCATATTCCATGGGCGTCTCTTTCAGCAATCGTACCAGTTTCCCCTGACCGTCGCGCAATTCTTTTTTGCCGGGGTTGATAACGCTGGTCCAGTTGTCGATGAGATAGGACCCGCCGGGCGAGAGGCTGGCATTATGGGAGCCCGCACCTTCAGTGAGCTGGGTGAACCCTGATCCGTCAAGTTTAACACTGAAGAATTGGTTCTCAGCCGATTCCGGCCGTCCCGTAAAATAGACCATGCCCTTTTGCTCATCCACCTTGCTGATTCCGCTTACCCTCCACTTTACATCCGTAAGGTGGGCCAGCACTTTTCCGTCCCAGTTATGGTAATAGAGATTGTGCCAGTCGTTTCGGTAGCTGTTCACAATGAACCCGGAGCCGTTTTCAAGTACATGGATATCCTCAAAGAAATCCACCCAGGTCTGGCGCTCCTCATCATAGATCTTTCGCAAATCGCCGGTTGCGGGATTCACCATAAAGAACTGCATGTGGTTCTGATCACGATTCAATACCTGTATCAGCATCTCTTTGGAGTCGGGCTTCCAGGACGGCCAGGCAATGTACTGATCAACATTGTAGTCGAATTTGGCCCAGCTGAGTTTTCCGGTTTCAACATCGGCAAAGCCAAGCTTGACTTTCGGATTAGGATCTCCGGGAACGGGGTAGCGGGTGTATTCGGGGGCGCCGTGAAGGCTGTCGCCCCTCATCAGGATATAAAGCGGTACATCTGTATCGTCGAACCGCAGGAACGAAACTTTCCTGCTGTCGGGTGACCACCAGAAAGCAGCATATTGTGATGGGCGGCCGAGGATCTCCTCAAAGTAAACCCAGGATGCATAGCCGTTGTAAATCAGGCTGGTGCCGTCCATAGTCAGCCGGCGTTCCAGATTGGTGGCAAGGTCGATTACGTACAGATCATTGTTGCGCGTGAACGCCACACGATTTTTATCAGGTGACAGGCGCGGATTAACTTCAAGGCCCGGATTGGCGGTAATCTGCCTCGCAGCGGCCGCGGATCCGTCGGAATACCAGAGTTCCCCGTCCTTAACCACTACAGTGGGCCGCGGAGCCGGTATCTCGGTTTTCTGTATGTAAGGCTTTGATTTGCCGGTAGCTGCATCAACCAGAACAGTTGCGTCCTTGCCATCCTTGTCCTTCTGCACATCAGTGTAATGCGTATCGTCAACCCAGGTGTTGCGGCTCCCCATCTGGCCAAAGGCGGATCCGGCAACCAACAGTATGCAGGCTGACAGTGCAGCGATTATGTTAAATCGGTATTTCATATCGAATTATTGATGATGGATTCAATCAGTTCCTGTTTACCCGACTGGAGTTCCGGCTCACCCTTTTCTACAGCCATTTGGTACAGATCCTCAATGCCGAGCTCACCTTTTTCGAAACGAACGGCATCCGGCTCATGGAAGGAAAGGTACCGGTTGTCGCGGAAGTCGGTGATCCTTTTTTCAGAGATCAGCTTGTCGGCAATCAGCAAAGCCCGGGCAAAAGTGTCCATACCCACAATATGGGCGATGAACAGGTCCTCAAGGTCGGTGGAATTCCTGCGAAGCTTGGCGTCGAAGTTGAATCCGCCGGTGCCGAGACCGCCATATTCCAATACCACCAGCATGGCCTCAATGGCTTCGTAAAGGTTGGTCGGGAAGTTGTCGGTATCCCATCCGTTCATGGGCTCTCCGTGGTTGGCATCGATGCCGCCCAGCATGCCGGCATCAGCGGCAAAACGGAGTTCATGCATAAAACTGTGACCGGCCAGTGTGGCGTGGTTTGATTCGATGTTGAGTTTGAAATCCTTTTCCAGACCGTATTTATGCAGGAAGCCGATAACTGTGGATGCATCAAAATCATATTGATGAAGCGAGGGCTCCATCGGTTTCGGTTCGATGAGGTAAGACCCGGTAAAGCCGATTTTCCGACCGTAATCCCGCGCCATCTGGAGGAAGCGGCCCATATGGTCGAGCTCTTTGGCAGTATGGGTATTCATCAGGTAGGAGTATCCCTCACGGCCTCCCCAGAATACGTAGTTTTCACCACCGAGGGCCACGGTAGCATCAAGGGCCGACTTAACCTGTGCGCCGGCCTGGCATACTACGCTGAAGTCGGGGTTGGTGGCAGCCCCGTTCATGTAGCGGGGATTGGAGAACAGGTTGGCAGTTCCCCAAAGGAGCTTTACTCCCGTATCAGCCTGCTTCCGCAAAGCCAGATCAACCAGTGTCCTGAGGTTCTTTTCCGATTCAGCCACTGAGTTTCCTTCCGGAGCCATATCACGGTCGTGGAAACAATAATAGGGAATGCTCATCTTGGTCATGAATTCGAAGGCTGCATCCAGCCTCGCTTTGGCATTCTCCATCGGATCGGACGATACGGTCCACGGGAATACACGCGTGCCGGGTCCGAACGGATCGCCACCTGCATTGCACATGCTGTGCCAGTAAGCCATGGCAAAACGGAAATGATCCTTCATGGTCTTGTCGGCTACAACAAGATTTTCGTCATAATACCTGAACGCCAGGTGATTGTCGCTGTCCAATCCTTCATAACGGATCGGTTCAATGTCTGGGAAATATTCCATCTTTTTCTTTTTTGTTATAGTGTCTACTGTCTATTGTCTACTGTCTACTGTCTCCTGTCTCCTGTCTTCTGTCTCCTGTCTCCTGTCTCCTGTCTCCCGTCTCCCGTCTCCCGTCTACTGCCTGCTCTCCCCCATCTCCCTCATCATCCTCTCCTTCCACTTCAGGTAAAACTCCTGGTA
>CAYWHP010000025.1:0-45474 GCA_964457845.1 uncultured Porphyromonadaceae bacterium
TCATTGTACACACCCTGCCAGGCAGGGTGGTCGCAGCCGAAATTGTTTACACGCATGAACCGGGGATAACTTTCCCAGATATCCCCCTGCCCGGACATCCGGGGGTCACCATTTTTTTGCAACTGATTTTCCAGGGATTTGAAAAGGCCATCGAAAATCTCTTTGTACTCCGGTTTTGCGGCCAGATTCACCATGGCATGCGGATCGCTGCTCATGTTGTATAATTCGAATTCGGGGCGAAATCCGAAAGCATCCTCATACATCTTCTTTCCTTCCGGATTAAGATCCTTCAATCTGATCATCTCCTTTAATACTCCGGCGGCTTCATTCTCATTCAGCCGGTCACCCGCAGGAAACCGGTCGGGTTTCATATTCCAGATCAGCTGGTACTGCTGAGTTCGTATGGTTCGCGCCGGATAGCCAACATTATTTGGTCGGGCCGAGGTGGCCCTTTCCCGTCCGTAAAACAGATTTTCACGGAATGGTTTACGTTGCGGAGATTCCGGGTCAAGCATAAGATTCAGGAAACTTTTGCCTTCCATTTCAGGGGAGGCCGGTACATCGGCAATATCCAGGATGGTCGGGGCAAGATCTATATGACTGATAAGATCATCTATGACCCGGCCGGCAGGTATTTTGTTTCCCCAGCAAACGGCCATCGGAACATGCACCCCGGCATCAATGGCATTTCCCTTGGCCCGAGGATAGGGCATGCCATTATCGGACGTTACGATGATCAGCGTGTTATCGAGTTCACCCATCTCATCCAGTATCCTCATCATCTGCACCAGGTTGCTGTCGAACCGCTCAATCTTAACGGCATAATCCAGGAAGTCGGACCGAACAATATCACAATCAGGGAGATATGGAGGGATAACAACATCCTCCGGTTTCTTGCCGCTGGCAAGACCCGACCCCTGTTCGAAAGCCCGGTGAGGATCATTGGTTCCGAACCAGAAAAAGAAGGGTTTGCCGTGATCCTTCTCCTTCACGAATTTTTCAAATTCCTTCCAGTATTCAGCCTCGTTTTCAGTAGAATAATACTTGCCTGTCAGCATTTTGTTTGATAACCGGTTTACGGTATCCACCACTCCGGGCCCCCAGGTTTTACCGGTGGAGGCCATTTCATACCCACCCTCCATGATCAGGTCGGTAAAGATGTTCAGGTATGCGGGAAACAGGCTCGCATGAGTGCCGGCCTCGGCGATCTGCCACAGGTAACGCCCGGTGAGTATGCAAGCCCGGTTCGGCGAAGATTGGGGAGCCGCACAATACACATTGTTAAAAAGCAGGCCCTCCGAGGCCACCCGGTCGAATCCGGGGGTATTGACAAACCGGGTACCATAGGCACCGGCATAGGGAAAGCCCTGATCATCGGAAATTGCAAAAATGATATTAGGCTGTCCCGGACTTTTCCGTTTTGAACAAGAACTTACATTGAGCACCATGAAAAGGACGGTGGCGATCAGAAACAAA
Source organism: uncultured Porphyromonadaceae bacterium (assembly GCA_964457845.1). Taxonomy (GTDB): domain Bacteria; phylum Bacteroidota; class Bacteroidia; order Bacteroidales; family UBA12481; genus UBA12481. The sequence goes on from CAYWHP010000025.1 coordinate 1,477, forward strand.
CTTACTGTACGCATGGCAGATAAATTGTTTAATCGTTTACGTTAGCGAAACAGGTTCAATCACCCTGATGAACAGCTTAATAATCAGCCAGTTTACCAGATATACCGAAGATGCGATAAAAAAGATCAGGAAATAACTGCCGGTATTTTCAAGGATCAGCCCTACGAATGAAGCCGACAGGGCTCCGCCAACGGCTCCGGCAAATCCGCTGAGCCCCACCATGGTTCCTACAGCCTGTTTCGGATAGATGTCTGAAATAATGGTAAAGATATTCGATGCCCACCCCTGATGGCCGGCGGCGGCCAATGAGATCAATAAAACGGAGACCCACAGTTGATGGCTTTGTGATACCAGCATGACGGGCAGGACGATCAGCGCGCAAACCAGGATGCTGGTTTTCCGGGCATAATCGATGCTTTTTCCGACAGAAATGAACCGGGAGGAGAGCCAGCCGCCGGCAATTCCGCCAATGCTCGATACGGAATAAATGATAATCAGGGGAAGCACAACTCCTTTCATATCTACACTATACGCCTTATTTAAATAATCAGGAATCCAGAACAGGAAGAACCACCATACCCAATCGGAGATAAACCGGGTGGAACAGATGGCAATGGTCTGTTTCAACCTGATCAGATCAATCCATTTCATTCCGCTTTTGTCACCGTCATCTGTCTCATCCTGATTTATATACAGCAGCTCTTCTTTTGATATTCCCGGATGCTTTTCGGGAACACGATACCAGGCGATCCAGAAAAACAACCAGATAAAGCCGAGTAAACCCGTGATAATGAATGCCCATCTCCAGCCAAGGCTGAGTGAAATCAACGTTACAATCAAGGGGGCGATAATGGCTCCGATTGTTGATCCGGAATTAAAAAGCCCGGTGGCAAATGCCCTTTCCTTCCTGGGGAACCATTCGGCCACGCTTTTTACGGCTGCCGGAAAATTAGCTGACTCTCCCAGTCCCAGGGCAAAACGGGCCGCCGCGAAACCGGCGACACCGCGTGCAGCCGAATGGGCAATTCCCGCAATACTCCAGATGATGATTGCCCAAATGTATCCGATGCGAGTACCGAACTTATCGAGAAAGCGACCGGTAGTTATCAGCCCGATGGCATAGGCAACCTGGAACGAGGTAACAATGTATCCGTAATCGACCTCGTTCCAACCGAGTTCTTCGGAAATGAAGGGTTTCAGCAGGCCAATGACCTGCCTGTCGATGTAATTGATGGTTGTGGCAAAAAAGAGCAGGGCAAGTATCCGCCAGCGATAGTTTTGAGTTCCGGGAATCAGTTTGTTCATTGCCATCCTTTCAACAGTCTCTGTATTCAAGCCAGGCATCCCGGAAGTGCTTTATGGTATCCCATTTTGTATCCACAGGGGTATTGCAGCTTGCGGAAAAAATGAACCGGTTTTTATAGGGTTTCATCTTTTCAAACAGGTCTTTAACATAGCTGAAAACCATCTGCCCCGATGTAAGGGCGCGTGTTTCCATGGCACTGATTCCGCCGGTAATGATGAAATGATCAGGTGTCATCCTCATGGCTTCGTCAAGCTCAACATTTCCAAGCGGGGGAAAGGCAACCCCCTCGAGTCCATCCACCCCATAGCCTGCAATGAGCCGAAGGTTCTCCTTTTGGTTACCGCAGGCATGGATGAAAAACCTGGCGCCAGACTCATGGCATATCGTGCTTGCCTTTTCATAAAATGATGCGGAATACTGCTCAACAAAATCCGGGGGATGGAACATGGTATCCAGGTTATCCATGGCCATGATTGCCTTAACTCCCTTACTTGCAACCTGTTTAACCAGGTCGAGCTGGGCCTTTTCATGAAGATCGAGTATTGTTTTAGCGAAATCCGGCTGCTCCATCAGAAAATAGACGCTCAGGATCGGACCCATCACGATGTGCAGCATCTTTAGCGGGCTGTAAAAATCACCGACAATTACGATGCCCGCTTCACCAACCTCTTCTTTGACTGTAAGATATCGGGATTCACTGAACTCCCATCTGCGCGATGAGACAAACTGTTCGAGTAAACGGCCTTGCAGGTTGTAGTCGGTAATCAGAAACTTTTTCTGTATCACCGTGGATTCATTGAAAACATATTGCAGCTGCTCAGTCAGCTCCCCCGACCTTAAATGGTAGGTTTTGCCGGTGGTCCTGTTCTTGTTTTCAACAACTGTGACCGCCTCCGCCCTGATTCCTTCGAAATGCTCGGTGCACAGACCGCCAAACCAGTATTCATCCTGCCGGCAGTAAATATTCCGGCTGAAAACAGCCAAACCGAGGTAATTGATCATGTCGAGCTGGCTCGTGCAGTGTTTAAGCTCATCGGGAAGAGTCCCGTGGTTCCGGTGATGGGAGAACCACTGCCAGTAATTCGGGGCGTAAACAATACCTGAAGGATTTCGGTTATTCAATATCCCTTCAACAATATTTGGCAGGTCTGACATGATTGTTAATTAGCTGATTCCAAAGTAATTTACCATTCCTGGGTCCAAAGCCTGCGGCTCTATAACGAATTCGGGTCTGATACTGCCCTGGTACAGGACAACCTCATCTCCCTTTCTGATGTCAATCCTGTAAAGACCTTTCTCCAGCTCCACCATTTCATGGTTATGCTTCCCTTCAAGGCGGGGTATTCCATCCATGGCCGGTCTGATAATGCATGGTTCGCCTGCCAGGCTCCTGATCCTCACGAAGTTGGTTATCCCGTTTTCCCGTCGGGCGCTGATGAGGAATGCCCCTTCGGCCCGGAGGTTATGAAAAGCCACATCCTTCCATTCGTCAGGCAAAGCGGGAAACACCCGGATCCTGTTGCCCCAGCTTTGAAGCAGCATATCCTGCACACAGGTGTTGTAACTCAGGTTGGTTTCGATACAGGGGGTAGCCAGATAGTACATGCCGTTCCTGCCCAGTTTCTCATCCCCTGTTTTACTATACAGGATATCATTCATCCTCTGCAGAGCCAGATTTCCCAGGCCCAGGGCTGCGGCGGCAGGTGAGGATTGGGATGCCGCCATCTTTGGCGAGGTAACGGTTTGATAGTACCTGACCGACCGTTCGAGCAGGTCTTTATTCCTGGCAGTATCGATATTTTCCAGATATAACGGGTAGATCATCATCAGGTGCGACATATGCTGGTGATCTTCGGGAGCAGGCTTGTCGCTTCCCAGCCGATACCCGTTTTCATCAACCGGAAAATCAACCAGCTGATCGATGATCCTTTTCCATTCGGGCAGCAAGGCATCATCAATCCCGAGAATACCGCAGATCTCTATAAGCCGGGTGCATCCCCATTTTAACAGGGCCAGGTCGAAATTGCAATCAGCAGTGTTTCCGGTTTCCGGTGAGAAAGTCGGAGGGAGGTGCAGTTTACCGTCATCGCCCGTATACATAAGGTGACGATAAAGATTGATGCTTCGCCTCAGTAAGGGATAAATCGTTTCCCCCAGCAGCACTTTGTCCATTGAATAGCGGTAATGGAGCCAGCAATTATTCAGCAGCCAGGGCAGGCATCCCACCATTTCGCTGTACCGGCCGTCGCCATCCCTTTTGCCTTTCAGGTCGAAGGCGGTGGCCAGCGGGAGTAAGGCCGAATCCTCCTGCCACTCAGCCGGAACAACATTGTCTATCAGATTTCCCCGGTTGCGATGCAAGGATTTCACCAGCGCCTCTCCCAGATGCAGCCTGTTGGCCGTGTAAACCGGAAAATGAACCGTTTGAGTATTGTAGTCATGCGTGCTGTACGGCCATCGTCCGCCGGAGTTCCACATGCCGGGGGTATCGATGTATTGGGCGCCTGGACGGGTGCAGCAGGCCAGTCGGTACACATTGTTCCAGTAGAAGGTTTGCCCGACGGTATCCGGAAAGGTGACAAAGCTTTCAGGGTAATAGTTGTGCCACCACTCCCGGTGCTCTTCTCTCCACCTCCTCAGTCCCGCCCTGATTTTTCCCTGAACCCGGTCAATCAGGCTCACCGCATCACCCGCCGATGTTTTTCCCGGGTAGGAATTCTGAATCGTTATCAGGATTTGCGCCCGGTTTTTTGCAGGCTGGTCTGCTTTCCAGGCCGTGGCATAATCGCCGCCGGCGGTTAGGTCCTGAACGCCGGCTATGATCTCCTGATGTTTTTCCAGGCGATGCGGGGGATTTTTTATCTCCTTGTAAGGTGCGTAGGCCTGACCGTAACTTTTATCCCCCGGATTTCCGCCCCTTGATCCTTTGGCCTCAAAGGGGTGCCATTCCAGGCCTGCCGGCTCTTCCCCACCCGATGCTTCAATTCCTGTGTAGATCACATCATCCTGCTTATGCACAAAATGTTCAATTTTCAGGCTTCCGAGACTCGTCTGCACACTACCGTAAAGTTCAGCATTGTATATGTCCAGCCTGAGATCACAACCAGTTATCTCCCCCCGGGGTTTCAGCAGGAAATAGCCAATCTGATATCGGGGGCGGCTATAAGCCGCCCATCCGTAACTTTCATCGGCATGGTCGTGAACATCTGTCCGGAACACCTGGAGCCGGATCTTGTTTTCCTCAAACCAGATCATGGATCCGATCAGGCCGTTTCCCAGATGGGGGGCTTCGGTCATGTCGGAAGGAACCTTTTTCCAGAGGAGATCATGATTTTTCATCATCTCCTTCCAGTTGAAAAGGGCGGGGCCAGGGTTGGTACCGTCGGGCCATAAAAATGAAGCAGGGAAAACCATCGCCCCTAGCGTTGCACCTGCAGATTTCTTAAGAAAGACTCGTCTGTCTATTGGTCTTTTCATTGCAGGTCTAAAGGTATCTGTGAAATTGGATTTACATGCCAATCAAATTGTTGGAATTGGATACTAAGTTGACCAATGACTTGCGGGATCATAAATTCAGGAAAGCTCCGACTAGTTTTTACTATGATTTTATCAATATTTTTTGACTTTTCCATAGTAAGTATTACTTTTGGTGCTTATTGATTAACTTCGCATGAAACGGAAAATCATTGATCAGCTCATAAAGTGGAAATGCGCTCCCGGACGGATGCCGCTTATTCTGAATGGTGCAAGACAGGTTGGGAAGACGTATATTCTGAAGGAATTTGCTGCCGCCCATTACAGTAAGTTTGTCTATATAAACCTGGAGACAAACATCAGGATAAATTCCTTTTTCGATGGCGATCTCAATCCATTACATATTGTGCAGTATCTGGAATCTGTTTCCGACATTCGAATTATTCCAGGGGAGACATTGATCATACTCGATGAGATACAGTCCTGTTCGCGCGCCTTATTGTCATTAAAATCATTCTGCGAAGAAGCTCCGCAATTTCACGTTATTGCAGCCGGGAGTTTATTGGGCGTTGCCGTTAATCGGGAAAAATATTCCTTTCCAGTGGGAAAAGTTGATGAGTTGTCAATGTATCCAATGGATTTTGAGGAATATCTGTGGGCAATGAATCACACGGTCCTGAGTCTGCATATTTTGGATCACTTCAGCAAGGATAAGTCCATGCCCAATGCCCTTCACACCGAAGCATTGGAACTTTACCGGAAATATCTCATTATTGGCGGTATGCCTGCAGCGGTAAAGGAATTTGTTGATACCGGAAGTTTTTTAACGGTAAAAGACCTGCAGGGGCGTATTTTGAACGAATATGTTGCCGACATGGCAAAGTATGCACTTCCCGCGACAACAGTTAAGGTCAGGGCATGTTACAATTCGATTCCGGCACAGCTGGCAAAAGAAAATGTTAAGTTTCAGTATAAAACGGTTCAGCGCGGCGGAACAGCCACCATCTTTGGTGAGTCTATAGAATGGCTGGTTTCTGCGGGTATTGGACTTAAATGCCAAAAGATTAATCAGGGATTGATGCCTGTTTCAGCATACGCAGATTTAAGCGATTTCAAACTATACATGAGCGATGCCGGTATGCTTACGATGAAGTCGGGAATGGCAACCCAAACGATATTGTCGCCATTGGATGAAGACAATATGTTTTTAGGTATGATCGGTGAGAATTATGTTGCCCAGGCCCTGGTTTGTAATGGATTTCCTCTTTACTACTGGAAAAATGAGAATACCGCAGAATTGGATTTTGTTGTTCAGATCGCCGGTGAAGTTGTTCCGGTTGAAGTAAAAAAGGGTCGGAGAACAAAATCGGCATCACTCAACATGTTTATGAAACAGTACAACTGCAAATTTGCCATCCGCATTTCCGGCAAGAACTTTGGTTTCGAAAACAATATAAGATCAGTGCCTTTATATGCGGTATGGTGCCTGCACCCGGCTTAAGGCGGTAATCTTTCCCATCTTCCAGCACCCTGCCTTATCTTTCCCCCAGGGTAATTGAAATTACTTTTGCCTTCCCTTCCCTCAGAATGCCGAGTTTAATGGTGTCGCCAGGCTGGAACTTTTTGAGTGCATCGGAATAATCCGCCAGTTTTTTCACCGGCGTGCCGTCTACGGAGTTTATGACATCCCCTGCAAGCAGACCAGCCTTTTCGCCTACTGAACCCGGAATGACCGAGGCCACTTTAACCCCTTCACCTGTAAAGGCGAAATCCGGTACGGAGCCGGTTGAAGCTCTTCTTTCGGTTTTGGGCTTGTCCGCCGTTGGAGTAACGGCCGATGCCGCTTTGCCGGTAAATTCAAACGGAACATCGCGATCGGCGAGGTATTCCATCACTTCCTTGGCAACCGCTGCCACTTTTACCAGCCCTTTGCCGTCGATCTTATCAAAGGTATCGGACGGCCGGTGGTAATTTTCCGAAGCCCCGGTAAACAATTGAACGGCGGGTATCCCTTTTTCGATGAAGGCAGCCTGATCGCTGGCGTCGAGCTCCAGCTGGACTACCTCGCTTTTTACGCCTGTGGTGTAATCGGTTCCCATAAAGACGAACTTCCACTCCTTGGCTGTATTTCCGTTCAGCACCAGCAGTTTTTTATCGAACAAACTTCCATCAGTATCCAGGTTAACATTGGCCATGATGGCCCCCGAAAAATATTTCTTAGCCTGGCCCACAAAATAGCGTGAACCGATCAGCCCGGCCTCTTCGCCTGTAAATGCCACAAAAATGATTGTCCTTTTCGGCTGGATGGTTTTGGCCATCGATTTGGCGAGTTCAAGAAGAATGGACACCCCGCTGGCATTGTCGTCGGCACCGGCATGGATTTTACCTTCGTCTCCCTTGCGAACGTCGGGCCAGCCCAAACCGAGGTGATCGTAATGCGCTGAAAGCACTACCGGTGAATCCTTGAATTTATCATCGGTGCCCTTAATCATGGCGACCACATTTTTCATTTGCACCTCGCCTTTGCCGGGCAAATTTTGGGAAAACGACTGGAAATAAGAGTTGCCCAACGTAACTAAACCGTACTCTTTAAATCTGCCGGCAATATAGTTTGCAGCGGAATCCAGTTCGGGTGTCCCCAAACCGCGACCCTTCAAATTGGCAGAAGCCAGGTATTTAATGTGATCCATCATCCGCTGCTCGGAAAAAATCGGAGCCAGTGTACCCAAAGGCTCTCTTTTCTGCACCATAATCACCTTTTGGGCACTGCCGTCGAAGATCCTGATCAGCGGGGAATTCAATACCGGCCATTCCCCTTTGGCAACATTCACCGGTTCGTCGCCTTCGAATCCCAGGTAACTGTATTTGCCGTAATGGGGCAGTTTTGTGATCAGGCCATCAATAGCCGCCTTGTTATCAAAAGCGATGAACGCCAGGTTATAATCAGGGTTTTGCCCGTTGTAAACGGTTAAAACGAAACTGTGGTTTTCTTTTGTGGTCGCACGGTTTTCATACCGGACCGAATCGCCTTTAAGCGATGAGTGGGAGCTGGAAATGGCACTATTAATCTGATCGGCGTACTTATTTTCAAAACCGAGGATCCAGCTCGTCCGGTTAGCTGGCAAGTTGTTCAATTCGTTGTCATAAACCACCTCAAACTGATCATTGTCGGCGGCTTTCCACTTATCAACAAATTCCTGATACCCTTTTTTTCTTAACTCATCCGCCTTTGATGGCAAAATAACAAGGTTATCCTTGCTGGACAGGATCTTCGACCAGGTTGGCGGCACTTCCATCGGGTCCAGAATCCTGAAAACATCGTATTGAGGATCAACCGCCAGCTTCATGGGTTCATTGCTCAGGTCGAATTCAAAAGCCTGCTTCCGCTCTTTCATGGTCACGACAAATGATTCAAGGCCCTTCCGTGTGGCAATAACAATTGGAATATCAACCGTAAACACATCTGCCTTCTGCTTTTGCTCAAGCACCAGAGAAACATGAAATTTTTCGCCTGATTTGCCGACTTTCGCATCATCGATTGCGATCTCCGGCGCCCCGCTGCGGGCCAGCCACTGTTGAAAGAATGGTTTTAAATCCTTGCCGGCAATTTTTTCAAAGGAATTCCGGATATCATCGAAGGAAGCCTGTTTAAATTTGAAGTCATTATAGAACAGAGCAAATCCTTTCTTGAAATTCTCCTCGCCCACGGCACGCCTCAGCATGTGCATCATCATCATCGATTTTCCATAGCCGATGGCTTCACTGGCTGCATCGTGACGGGATACGAATTTATTGAGCGGGAAATCGTTGGTTTCGTCCACCACATTCGTAAACTTCTGAAGGGTGGAGCGGCGGTATTCTTCGCCCTGGCCCCGTTGTTCGCTGATCAGGTGATCGGCCTGGTAAGCGGTTATCCCTTCGCACCAGTTTCCCTGGCTGAAATCCACATAAACGCTGTTTCCCCACCAGTTATGCAACAATTCATGCGGATAGGAGGAATGCAAAATAAAGGGGAAGCGGATGATTTTTTCGCCAAGCAGGGTGAACGAGGGCATTCCGTAGCCTGTTTCCCAAAAGTTCTCGACCAACGCAAATTTCGTGTAAGGGTATGGCCCCAACAGCTTCTGGTACATATCCATGTATTGTTCGGTCACATCCAGGTATTTGCCGGCGAGCGCCTCATCGGGGGTACGCAAAAATGCCATGGCATCAATGCCGCAGTTCATTTTCCGCGAATACTCATTGAATCGGGCACCGATCAGAAAAACCTCCTCCTGCGGCGTCTCGCAGCTCCAGGAATCGATATGCTGGTTGCCTTTATTGAGATCAGTGGTTCTTTCGCCCTGCGAAACGGTTTTCCAGCCCGCCGGTAAAGTAGTGGTTACGGCATAGGTGACATCTTTATCGGGGAAAGCAGGAACCCAATACGTTGAACCTGCAAGATAAATTCCTGTTTCACTGATAATCCCGGGCGATTCACTGAATCCTCTGGCATAATCTTCAGCGCTGCCGGAAAAGGAGAAATCAATTTTCCCTTCGTATCGAACAACGAAACTCCCCGATGCCTTGGCCAGCTTCACTTTCCATTTATTCACTTTAATGGAACCGGCGGTGCCGCCACTGCCGTCGCGGTCCATCCCCACATCTTTTGCTGTTTCTGCCGATGGCATTTGCTCAACCTTCGCATTCTTCGAAAATGAAGTGGGCTTGAGCGATGCATTAAGACTGAATTCGGTTTCCGTGTTCTGTAGGTTGATGATGGAATCGGTCACCGCAATATGAGCGGTTGCCGGATCGATCTGAACGGTTAAAATATGATGAACGGTGTTACTGTTTTGTGCAAACCCACCTAAAGAGGTCGCCAAAAGCATGCTTGCTGCGAGGAATTTGTTCATACCCATTGGCTTTAATGTTTCAATACCGGCTGGCAAGATCGGGAATTAACTTGAAGTAAGAATGAGGAGATTCGAATTCAGAATTCCGAATGCCGAAGTTCAAGATTCAGGTCAATATGAAGCAGAGACTGATAATTATCCGTCTCTACCTCGTGCACGATTGAATCTCCAACCTCGGAACCCGGAACTCTAAATTGGAATCTAAACCTTTTTGTTTCTTTTCGGTTTCGGCTCCGGCAGCCCCTTCACCGTGATCCGCACAAGTTCGCTGAGCCAGTCGCTGTCTTCCACGTTTTCGATCAGGAAACTCAGCTTTGCTCCTTCATAAGGCGGGGCTTCCGTCACATCGCCGATGAAATTGCGGCCACCCCCGGTGGGTTTGATGAAAAGTTTGTTGTCGCATACCAGTCCAAAGAGCTTTCCATCGGAATAAACGCCGTATTCCCCGAACATCATTTTGGCATTGATCTCGCCCGCATGATGGATCTGGTCCAATACAAATTCGAGGTAATTCTTAGTTGTTGCCATTGGGTATTAATCTTTCTATTCAGAAAATCTGGTCAAAGTTTTTCGATTGTAACGGTATAAGCCCATACCTCTGGTGCCGAACCAGATATTTTGGTCTACCATTTTAAGATGAAGACCAGCCTTATTGATAACCCTGCCATCGTCTAAAAAATGGGTGAAGGCTGTTCCATTGAAACAGTAAACCCCTTCTCTCGTGCCGAACCATATTATACCCTTTTTATCCTGCGAAGCACAAAAAACCTCATCATAAATCCCTGAGCCTTGGGATTTAATAAGCCTGGATTGTCCGTAACATAAAGTGGTGCAGCCCAATAATACTAAAAGAGTGAAAGTTCTCATTTGCCACTTACTGAATTTGCCTGATCGCAGTTCCCAAGGCATCAAGTCCGATGGCCTGACAAACCCCGATTTTTTCCGGTTCCAACTCTTTACGGATATCCCATCGATATACCTCATCGGCGAGTCCCCATAAGCTTCTGAACTGTTTGATATACAGACTGTCGTTTTCGTGAGTGGTATATTCAGGCATAAACTGGTTGACGTTTGGGTCACGTGTCTCCCAGATGGCATCGGCAGTTGGCCGGATGTTCCCGCTCAGGTCGACACCCATCAGGTTTTGAATCTGCTTCTCCCCAAGGTACCGCATCAGAATACCCCTGCCGGCAAGGTAGGCCCTGCCAAAATGGGGCCCAAAGTTTGCTTCGCAGGGGGCTTCACGGATGATGCCATCCGACTGGCCAACCAGCGCCGTTTGTACACCATGACCGATCAATGATACCAGAGAACGGGTTCTTTCACCAAATGCATTGACATCAAAATTCCCGTCGATCTTGTTTTTAATCATCCGGGTAACCGTCTCCCGGATGGCCATGATCGCAGGATCGTTCGGCCATTGTATGCTGGCGGCATCCACAAAGTGAAGGCAGGCATCAAAGGTGTTACCTCTTTTCCAGAAATCGTTGAAATTCCAAACTTGCTCAAACCGGCTGAATGCGGCCACACTCCGTGATTTCAATTCATCCTGCTCTGTTTTCCGTGATGAACACGAGGAGCAGACCAATGTGCTTAATGTCAGAATTGTCAAAATGATTGCCCTGTGAGTGTTTTTTTGTTTGGCCATATTGGTCCTGTCGCAAAACCATTATTTATCAGGCAGCAAGTCTGCTTCACCGGTAATGTACCTGTTAACTGTCAACTCTTTCGTTGCAACCGTTTTCTTTCCAACCACCATTTGCACGTTGTATTTTCCCTCCCACAGAAACTCTCCTAAAATATTAAAATATTTGGAATCGATGATCGGATCCTTGAGCCTCAAATCCCAGGAAATCTGATTAAACCCTTTATTCACAATGGGTTTAAAAGTATACAGGGTGCTATCCTTCTGGTTAAGGATATTGATCAGAACCTGCTCATTGGTAGTTTCTTTAACATAGAAGGAGATGGTTGCCTTGCGAACCCTGTTGGGTCTTTCAAAAATCTCCCGGGCCGGCTTGATATCGAATAGGAAATAATCCTTCGCAGCAACCGAGTCCGTAAGATACTCACGAATACCTTTAATATCAGCCGTATAGATCCCACGGCCATAAGTGCCGACAATGAGCATATCAGCCTTCTTATGAATAACCATGTCATTTACGGCACAGGAAGGCAGGTTATAGGATAATGAATTCCACGAACTCCCCTTGTCAAGTGTCACATAAACACCCTTATCAGTACCTGCAAACAGAATGCGCCTGTCACTGACGTCTTCCAGAATCTTATTTACCGGATCCATTGACAGATTTGATGAGATGGATTTCCAGGAACTACCATAATCGGCTGATGAGAAAATATTTGTTTTAAAATCTCCGGCCCTTTTCCCGGCTATTGATACATACACCTGCGATGAATCATATCCCGATGCGACCACAGAACTGATAATCCCTTCGGGCAAGCCTCCCGAAATACAGGTCCACGTCCTGCCGCCATTCTTTGTACACCATACCAGGCCCTTAGATGTTCCGGCATATAACAATCCTTCAAACACAGGAGATTCAGCCAGGGATATTACTTCCCCGCCCGATTTTTTGTCATCTTTTAATAACGTGATGTCATCACTGATTGGGGTCCATGAATCGCCACGGTTGACTGATTTCATAATATAGTTCGCGCCATATATCAGGACAGACGGATTAAAGGCAGACACAAGAATCGGTGTGCTCCAGGCTCGTTTCAGTTTTTCTCCTTTAATCTCCGGGGTAATTCCCTTCGACTCATGGGTCACTACATTTTTTCGTTCGATTTCACCGTTCTGGTAGGAGAAATAGAACCAATCGGGCTCCGACGAAACAGGATGGGTAAAGAAACCATCGCCTCCCGACCACTGATCCATCCGAACATAATTCCAGTGATCAGGAAATCCGTCGAGCAGATTGACATCTCCCGGTCCCCAAACCGAGGAATTATCCTGATTGCCTCCGTATACTTCAACAGGTTCTTCCTTATTAGTTGCCACATAATAGAACTCACCTATAGGGAAACTGTTCATATGCAACCAGTTGGTTCCTTTGTCTTCCGACCGGTATATCCCTCCGTCGTTAGCCAGTATTATGGTATTGGCATTCCGGGGATCAATCCAGAGATCCATCTGATCAAGATGCATAAACGTACCCGGGTTGGGATAGATATGGAAGACATTATCGGCTATTCTTTTCATGGTTTTACCCCCATCAGTGGAATGCCATACATGGACCGAACCCAGGTACAATTCATTCTCATTTTCCGGGGATACTTTTATGACCATGTATCCGAAATCGACTGTCTGTTCGCCACATTTAGCCCAGTTTTCGCCCCTGTTGTCCGACCGGTAAATATCAATTTTTGTTTCCACCTTTTTGGCCGTATCGGTTGAAGGAACAGTATGTTTAACCAGTGTATACAGCACATCAGGATTCGATCGGGAGATGTCCATCCCAATTTCTTTTATGCTGTCAACGGGGGGCATTCCTTTCATGATCAGCTTCCAGCTGGAGCCTTCATTCTCAGTTTTGAATATCTGAATCTTTTTCTTATTGCCCTTCCTGAGTGTATAGGCATAGAGGATCTTATTGTTTTTCGGATCCATCAGCAGGTTATCGATGCAGTGCAACGAATCAACCGAAAGAACCTTTTTCCAATTCTGGCCGGCATTGCTTGTCCTGAAAACACCACCCGGGTTAAGACCGTTGCCGTATCCCGGACCGGCTGCATAAACTATATCAGGATTCTTCGGATGAACGGCGATACCGGAAATGTTCGGCAGTTCCTTTAATCCCATCTGGGTCCAGGTTTCACCGCAGTCAGCTGATTTGAATATCCCGGCACCCAGGCCATTCTTTATCTTTTTTATGCCATCTTCTTTTGATCCGATCCAGACAATGTCAGTATCTGAAGGTGCAACAGCGATTGAACCAAAGTGTTCCGCCCCTTTTTCCAGAACAGGTTTCCACGTAAATCCTCCATTTGTGGTTTTCCATACGGCAACCGAGTTCCAGCCGGAAATGGCAAAAATGACATTGCTCTTACCTGGTATGGATGTTAACCGTGAAATGTGGCCACCGATTGATTTGGGGCCAATACTGTTCCATTTGAGATTTCTGAATACCGAATTCTCACTCAGTTCTTTATACTCTGTCCAGGAATCGGCGCCGACACGCTCACTCTTTTCCTGTGCGAAAAGGTGGAATGCCATGATGCCGAACAGAATGATGGAAACGCACTTTTTAATCATCTTTTTTTCGGTTAACCGTACCATTTTCTCTCCCTGTTGAGCTTGCTATTCAGGACTTCAATTGCAATATTTACATTTTCCACAATCTGAAAATCGAACATTCCGACACAGATAAAATCGGCTCCATTTTCAAAAGCATACCGGAATCCATCCTCCGGCGGAATAGCGCCTGCCGCCAGAACCTTGAACCCGACAACCGGCACCTCAATATTCCGGATCACTGCGATGGTCCTGTCGGGGAAGAGATCAAACATATTATCATGTATGCGGTTATGATCCTCCGACCGTTTGCCGTCCACGCTAAACTCCTCCCGGAATTCGAGTGGATGAGCAGACCAGTATTTGTCGTGATGCATGGTTTTGTAATAATAATCCGGCTTTAATCCGGCCTTCTCACAAGCAACGAGAACCTCGATCGAATGGGCACCCACTCCGGCCTGCATACCCTGGGTGCGGATCATTTCAAGTGTTTTCTCCAGCAGGTCAAGTCTTCCGGTTCTTACGAGTGTGTCGGCATTGGCTCCCTGGATATAAACCGTTGTTGCGCCATAATCCGTGATCTGACGCAGTTCCAGGAAGGGATCCTTGCTGCCGGCACTGACATGCAGCTGGCAGATGGTCTTCATTCCGCTACCCGTAATTTTCTTATACTTATTAAAAAGGGGGTAATACCTGGATACCATGTTGGTAGCATCAATACCAGCCTGTTCACAAATGGAGAAAGTTTCAAAAATCTTCTTTTCGGTATTGTAATACGCCGAAAGGTCGTTGACATAATCAAGGTCGCGTGAATGGGCCCCGCCGCCAATCAGGTTACAACCCAGAATTACCCTGCTCATTTCGATATTTCCCAGCTTGCCTTTTGGCAGGGATCCCTTGAGGTCCTTGAGATCATATCTTTTCAATGCAACGGTGGCTCCCGTAAAAGCATCCGGATTTACGGAACTGTTTCCTGACAATGCAGAATAGGCTATACCACCGATAAAGGGAAGGGTAACCAGACCCTTGATCAGCTCCCGTCTCTTACTATCTCCTGTTTCGTCAGCGGCCCCTTCATCCGGCCTCTTTGACCGGCTAACCCTGAGACGTCTCCAGAGATTACTGATACTGAAATCAGGTACCGGGAACAGGTATATGATGATTAAACCCATTACCTCAATCAGTATCCCGTTGATTATCCAGTAATGCCCTCCTGAGGCGATGCCTTCAGTCTGGTTTCCGAATGGGGGATAGGCAAAGTAGTAGAGGAATAAAAGGACGATCCCTGATACGGAAGCCAATCTGGTAAAGAGCCCCAGCATCAGACCGCCGCCAATCAGCGCAAGGCCCCATTCATTAAGAATATCAACAACATTCAAAATAGCCGGGCTTGATGACAGAAATCGGAACAGCGGAGAAAGAAAACCATATGATCCTCTGAGGTACGCTTCCGCCGACCAGCCCGGATCGAAGATCTTTATCAGGCCTTCATACAGGAACAGCCATCCTATAAAGAACCTGATGAACAGGAATACGAATTTGCTGAAGGGTTTCATTTGTATCTACAGTGGCAAGTTACTGATTAATAGCCATCATCAGCTGTTCCGCATTGCCAGGTAATGTGAAATGAAATGTTGAGCCAATGCCTTCTTCGCTTTCTGCCCAAATTATACCACCCTGCTTTTCGATAAAACCTTTGCACAACAGCAAGCCAAGTCCTGTGCTGGGTTCTCCCTCAGTACCTTTGCGGCGAATTCTCAAATCCAGCTTATACAGGTTTGCCAATAATACCGCATCCATACCAATCCCGGAGTCTTTCACGACAATTTCAATGTAGCCGTCAGCGGTTAGCTTTGCTGAGATGTTTATAAAACCTCCGGAGGGAGTAAACTTTACGGCGTTGGATACCAGATTCCGGATAGTGGAAGCAAGCATGTTTTCGTCGGCAACAACCTCAAGCTTTTCAGGAATAACGATGTTAACCTTGATCCCTTTTCGATTGATCAGATCAAGAGCAGACTGTATTATAGAGGCAACAAAAGGCTCCAATACAATTTGATTGGGTTCAAACAGAGTAATCCCTTGTTGCATGCACGCCCATTCCAGCAGGTTGTTGAGTAAGCTGAAAAGGTTGGTTGCCGATTTATTAAGGCCAATTGAAATATTCTGAAGCTCGGTCAAGGACAAAGTACCAAGTTCATGTGCCAGGATATCAGTTAAGCCCAAAAATCCATTAAAAGGGCTTTTCAGGTCGTGGGCAATTATGGAAAAGAATTTGTCTTTGGTGGCATTGAGTTCGCGAAGTTCAGCTTCACTGTTCTTCAAAGCTTGCTCCGCTTGCTTCCGTATTAATGCCGAACCTAAATGGGCAGCTATTCCTTCCAGTATTTCAACCGTAGAAAGTGTCAATTGTCCTTTGCGGTGGTCGTTTAACTGGATAAGGCCGACAATCCTGTCGGCGTTGCGAATGGGCACCAGCGCTATGGAGGCATAACCATGATGGAAGCAGCAATCAAGTGGATGAATTTTTGTATCCAGAAAAGGCGAGCCCGCTCCTTCGTTCGACCAGAAACTTCCACCTTGCGTAATGCAAGGGCTTGCCGGGTCGGTTTTACCCGAACAGACCAGCCGGCAGGTGCATTCGTTGTTCGCTTTACCGTCTTTCCCACCGTTTTCTGCTCCATCTCTGGCACAATCGTTCAGTGAGTTTTGTGTCAACAAAAAATCTTCGGAAAATCCATCCTGGGCGAAAAACGGAAAGTCATCCCCATCTTGCAGCCGGATACCCACGGCATCAAACCCCGTTTGCGTTTTTAACGCGGCAAGCACAAGTTGCATTGTATCATGCAAATTGCCTGGCTGATTGAGTATCTTTAAAACTTCGGGGGCAATGCTTTTATATTTTTCGAATTGCATGCGCTCGGTAATGTCCTGGAAAACCCCATAAAGGCGCGTTGCATGTCCGTCTGCCATGTCAACATTACCGATGGAGCGCACCCATAGCGGATTTCCCTTTGCGGTGATAAAAGGCAGTTCGACATCGAAAGGAATGCCTTGCGTTATGGCCCGGTTGATTGCTTCGGTGAGGACCGGCCTGCCTTCGGGAGCGTAAAAACCAATTCCATCTTCCAATCGGGGCTTAATATGGGGATCCACTTCGTGAAGACGATAAGTTTCCTCCGACCAGGTAAGATCAGATGTAGCCAGGTCAAGCTCCCATCCGCCCACTTTGGCAAGTGCTCCGGCTTCGCGGAGCATCATTTCACTCTTCTTCAAAGCATCTTCCGCATGCTTGCGCTCGGTAATATCAAACGCCAGGCCGTTGATGACCTCTCCTGAAATATTGGCGCTTAGCAGGCGCGTTCTTTCATTTCCCTTCACCGTCAGGCCTACCACCTCAAAATTATCGACCCGCCCGTCTTTTTTAAGCAAGCCAATCACCTTGTCGCGGTCGTTGGCATATTTATAAACGCCCGTCATGCGTATACCAATGAATTCCTTCGCCGAAGTGGCTTCGTACATTTTAACAAATGCATCATTCACATAGGTTACCTCTCCGTCCAATTTTGTCTGGACAAACCCCACAAGCGAGTTGTCAACCAGCGTGCGATATTTAACTTCACTCTCAAGCAATACTTTTTCCTTTTGCTTGCGGTCGGTGATGTTTTCGAAAATAGTTGCAAAACTACCCGTTTGGAGACAGTAAACCGTGATTGACAGATGCTTGTCGACCGGGGCATAATAGGTTTCGAAAACCTCATTTTTTCCGGTTAAGGCAACCCTTGCATAAATTTCGAGGTACGGTGGCACATCAACGCTATAGGCTTCCCTACTCGTTTTGTTGATTACCTTTTCCCTTGAAATTCCAAGCAGGGCCTCGAATGCAGGATTTACCTCTATGATCGTATAATCTTCAGGAACTCCCAGGCTGTCATAAACGAGGGTGTGCATGGCTGAGCCATTAACCATGTTGGCAAAGAGGGAGCGATAGTTCTCCTCAATTTTAAATCCTACCGGTTCTTTTGGCATTGTGTGCAGTTAAAAAGTAATACGTTGCTATTCATGTCGCAGGCCTAATTTAATCGCCATGTTCAAACTGAATTACATCCCGAAATACTTTTGTATCAATGCCAGCAATTCAGTTTTTATAATGGGTTTCGCCAGATAGCCGTTGCATCCCGCTTCTATTGCCCTCTCCTTGTCGCCCGATAATCCAAAGGCTGTTTGCGCTATAATGACCACCTCCCTGTTAAATTCCCGGATTTGCCGCGTGGCCTTATATCCATCCAATTCAGGCATCCGGACATCCATAAGTACCAGATCTATATCAGGGTTATCCCGACAAGCCTGAACGGCTTCAACACCGGTCCCTGCTTCTAAAATTTCCTTGCTGAACGGTTTGACAGTTATGTTCATCAACATTTCCGATGCTTCATCATCTTCGGCAATAAGGATTTTCAGTTTTCTGACAATATCGGTTTTTCCCGGTGCCTCAGGTTGCTTACCAACGGGTGCTTTCGCCATGTCAGAAGAGTAAGGCAAGGTAAAAAAGAATGTTGAACCAATACCCGGCAGGCTTTCCACCCAAATTTTACCGCCCAGCATCTTTACATAAGCTTTGGTAATGGACAATCCCAACCCTGCGCCCTGCTGGGCCATTCTATCGGAAATATCTGCCTGGATAAAACGTTCAAAAATGGCCTTCAGGCGGTCTTCCTGAATCCCGATACCGGTATCTTTCACATAAAATTGCAGTAGAGACGGATAACTATCCGTCTCAATTCCAGACGGATCATGATCCGTCTCAACGACATCATATCCAAATTCTATGGAACCATCCTTGGAGTACCGTATGGCATTTTTAACAAGGTTGGTGAGGATGGCATACAGCTTTTCCCGATCGGTTTTGATCATTGCTTCCTTTGCCTGCAATGGGGTTCTGAAGGAAATCTTCATCCCTCTGGCTTCCACTTCGGGTTTGAAGAACGTATAAATATATTCGACTTGCTCGTTGACGTTGGATTCCTTGATATCCGTCTGCATCAGCCCGGCTTCTATTTTTGAAATATCAATGATATCGTTAATTATATTGAGCATACGGGCCCCGCTTTTCTCAATGATTTTAACATACTGCTGTTGCTGTTCCCCTGAAAGGTCCGGTGTTTTTAATAATTCCGCAAACCCCAGAATGCCATTCATCGGGGTTCGGATTTCGTGGCTCATATTGGCAAGAAAGGCAGATTTGAGGCGGTCGCTTTCCTCGGCTTGCTCTTTGGCCAGCTTTATTTTTACCTCTGCCTCCATACGTTCCAGTTCACCGGCAGCGCGAATAGCCACCAGCTTCAAAACGTTTTCGGCAAAAGTTGCATTCTTTAAGGGTTTTTGCCCGATAATGGCAATCAGTCCGATAGGTTTACCATCGAAACTCCAGAGTGTTGTGCCAATATAACTGTGTGCTTTTAAGTCCTGAAGCGCTTCATCGTGAGGGAATAACTTGCACACATTTTCAGGGAAGCAACATATTGTTTTGCCAACCACATCGCCGCAAGGAGTTTGCTTAAGGGTATAGGAAACGTTTGGTTCAAACTTGCCTTCGTTATAAACGGCAACTGTTTGGGCAGTAAGTCCATCGCCTTCAAGCTTGTCGATGCAAACATATTCCGAATCCAGAATTTCGGCCAGATATTTCGCCAGCGATTCAAAGAAATCTTCATCGGAGACAGAATAACCTGAAGTGCTTAGGAAAGTATGCACATTTTCCAGCTGCTTGCGTTCGGTGACATCAAGCGCTATACCGGAAAGGAAGACCGGTTTTCCTTCCTTATCGAATTCGGTTTGGCCGGCTTTGGCCTGAATGTAGCGTATAGAATTGTCAGGGAGAATAATGCGGTATTCATTAATGTCATTTTTCGCAAATTCAGAAGCGTTTTCAGGGAGGACAATATGCAGATCATCGGGATGAATTATACTTTTTATAACATTCCGAAGCAAGCCTCTATATGACTCTTTATCAATACCAAAGATGTGGTACATTTCATCGGACCATGATACTCTGTCGTTTTTTAAATCCCATTTCCAGCTGCCCATCCTGGCAAGCGCCTGGGCGGAATTTAATCCATAAATTGAAAAACTCTTTTCCTCTTCCAGTTTTAGGTTTTCATGTTCAGCCATTTTTTGACTGGTAATATCCATACAAAGGCCGATCATTCTTACCGGTTTATTATCAACATAATAGGCATGTCCGGTCGATCGTATCCACCTGATTTCTTTATTGGGAAGAATAATCCGGTAATCATTCAGAAGCTCTGTGCTGTTCTCCATTGCTTCCTGAATTTTTTTTGAAGCCATTTCAATATCGTCGGGATGGAGTGCTTTAGTCCAGGCTTCAAATCCGGCCACGGTATTTTCCGGCAACCCAAATATCTGCAGAAATTCTTCCGACCAATAGAAAGTGTTATTCAGAATATCCCAATCCCAGACACCTGACAAACTGACCTCCAGGGCCATTCTCAACCTGGTTCCATCTCTTTCAGCCACCGCCTTGGCCTCTGCCAAATCCAGATTTGTTTGATTAATGGCTTCGTTCATCTGCTGGAATTCTTCGATCTGGACCTCAATTTCTTCCGTTTTCTCCTGAAGCGAAATTTCAGCCAGCTTTCGCTCGGTGACATCAATAAAGCTGATCACGATTTCGATAGTGTCACCTTTGGCATCCAATACCGGAAACCCGTTGACAGATACCCACACAACTTCATTTTTCCCCGGTTGGTGAATGCCCAGCACCTGGTACTTCATTGGCTGCTTTCCACTGACAATGCGGTTTACGGGATATTCGTCAAGCGGCAGCGGAGTATTATCCTCCTTAATGAATTTCCATGCCGGATCGATCGCCACCTTCCCCCTCATCTGATCGTTGCTTAAGCCCAGCAACTCAGAGGCCCTGGTGTTGTTCATCACAATGGAAGTATCCGGCGCATGCACAACTATTCCGGCTTCAAGATTATCCAGCAAATTACGGTACCGCGCTTCGTTGGCCTGCAACTCATTGATGAGTTCTTCTCTGGATCTTGCTTCATCTTCCATAATAAAATCCTTTAAAGATTGAGGTCATTAGCTCAGCCCTTTTCCACCTGTGACTAGAATCTACCGTTTTTTTCCCTTCAGAAGTCTTTAAAGGTAAACACTTTCCGGAATACAATGCAAAAAACGAGGTTACAAATCCTCATTACCTATGATAATATCCAATCGTTTCTTACTTTCCAGCCTGAGCCAGATGATCAGGTCGTCACCTTCCGCCCTGGAAACGATTCCCTGCCTGAAATTCTTGTCGCGAGGGATTACCTGCCCGTTAATACTGATTTTAGCTTCCCGTTTCCCCCAGTTCCTCACCATGATTGCCGGGTTCTGCAGGGGCGATTCGTCACTGGCGCTGATTGTAAACTTAAGCGGGTTAACAGCGCCGGAGGAGCTTTTTTCAATAATGTAGGCTCTTTCCGATTGATCGTACCCGCCACCCCGGTAGGCACCCGCAGTGATTTCAAGATTGGGCGCCTGCAGCCACGACCCGGCAAGTTTCACCAGCCCGGCTGCCCCCTTTGCGGTCATCCCCTGCAGCATGATCCGGGTCCTGGTTGTTTTGGTGCGGGTATAATCGTTCCATTGCACAAAGGTTGTCAGGTTAAAATGGCTCGGATGATCGGGGGTGACCACCCAGCGCCCGTCGCCGGGTACCTGGACAACCGGCCAGTGATTCCACCAGCCGAACGGCGAAGGCGCCGGATCTTCACGGTAACCGATCGCCATATTGGCCGCATAGGTCCTGAAATAGGGGGAATCCCACTTTCCTTCAACAGTCTCAACCGGACCGTCCGGTACAATGATAAAAGGCTTATAATCCGATTTCAGGTTCACCAGCGACATATTGGCACCGCGGGGTTCGGGCATCTCCACCTGCAGCTTGTCATCCCAGGTATAATCCGCCGTCTCACCCTTCATATTCACCAGGGTAACGCTCTTTTTATCAATGACATCCTGCGGATATTTACCCGGGGGCAATAGAACGATCTGCTCCTCCCAGTCGTGCTTTCTTTCGGGTACCGTATAATGCAGCTCCATCTTCCGCACGCCGGCCTGATCCGGATAAATCACGTAAAATTCGTCGCACCATTCACCCCGCGGATTCTCCTTATATCCGAGTATGGTGTAGAATGTATCATTCAGTGCATACCGCCAGTGAATGACCACCCGGGCATCTGTGTTCTCAATGATCCGGACGTGGGAGAACTGGCAAAACCGGTCCATGAGCGGTTCCGCGCAACTCTTCACATCACTTCCCCAGCTTTCCAGCCATTCGTTGGTGTACCATGTACCGTTTTCGCTCACCCAGCAGGGAACAAAGCTTGTACCCCTCCAGAATACCAGCTGAACGGGTGATTCGTCGAATCGTACAAAGACATCGGGAACTTCACTGACCCTCCAGAGATCATCCCATTCCCTGTAGTAATCGAGTTTGGTATAAAAGGCCCCGAAACTGCCCGACCCGGCCGGCCCCAGCGGAAATGCCTTTCTGTCGCTCAGCGCCGGAGCCGGAAGGCTGGTAACGGAAGCATATTCCGCCCGGATTTCAGCCGCTGTTTTTTCCCTGTCGTACACTTTCACCTCATCCAGAATCCCGTCAAGAAAGAAATAGCTGTTTTCGGTTGTGAGCTGCCGCTCGTACCATGTCCGTGACTGAGTATTCCTCCCCATGGTGAAGCTTCCGTACAGGGTCGGAATGTAATTACCCTTAACTTTTTCTGATACAGCCTCTTCCCCGTTGATGTAAACCGCAATTCTTTCCCCGGGAACAAACACTCCGCAAACGTGTACCCACTTGCCGAGCGGGAGTGCCGACGGGGTTTCCACTACGATCCAGGTATTGCCCGCGGCGATTTTCATGCCCGCATGGCCTTCATTGTTTATGCCGAGAAAGAAACCGGTGAGTTCATCCTGCGAACAGTCGGCAATGGGGGACCAGGCCCAGGGATAAGCGGCCAGCGCTACCCACGACTCCACCGTTACGGCTCCCGCAGACCTTTGTGCATTGGTGATTTTCCGCTCGATATACGTGGTAAACCCGTCGAACTTGAGGGCCGTGCCATGGACACCCGGCACTGTTTCAAAATTCCCGGTAAAGGTATCTGTTCCCTTTTCCAGCGGCTTGTTGAAAGACCAGTGATAAACCAGACCGGGTTCGGCCGGTTGATCGGTTTGAGCGGATAGTATATGCCAGAAAGGCGGGCAAAGCAAAAAGAGGCCAATGGCAGCCAGCCATTTCAGATTTGTTTTCATAACCAACTCCCTAAAAATTCCAAGACATCAATTTAGCACAAAAAAATCAATCTATCCCTGCATTCGAACGGCGACGGTCCTGTTTTTATCCATGGATTCAACAGGAATCCTGAGTTCAATCCTTTTGATGTTATGTATTTGTTTATCAAGCTTATGTGGTGGCGGATCGAGTGATATCACGGTAAACCGGATATCGGGATGAGAAATATTGGTGAGCTTTAACTTTCTGCCGTCCTGTTTCAATACCGCACCGTCGGAAACGACGTCCACATCAGCCTGCGTGATCAGCTGCCAGGTTACCACCTTTGTCGTTTCATCAGGCTTGATTTCATCTTCAATAAGCAAAGATCGCTCACTATCCCTGGTAAACGTTCTGTATGCGCTTTTCAGCTGTCCTCCGAAGGTCGGGCTCAAGTCAAAGGTAACAGCCGGGTTTTTACCGGTCCTGTATTTCTTTACCAGGGCATAGCCATCCACAACGTGACGCCTGCCATCCACGGTAAGTGTGCTGTGCCCGAAATTGTTCTTGGTCAGCAATTCCCAACGCTGGCAATCCTGGCACTGCCTCCACAGGTCGAAGCCCTCTTCGCCGATCATATAGGACTGAATACCCGGGTCGATGCTCCAGCGCACGCCGTTCAGTTCAAAGATGAATGATCCGGCGTCCATGTTGCCGTGGCTTACTGCGCCGCAGCCGCCTTTTGCGGCAAAATAGTAGTCGCTGTTCTCCCCTTCGCCCCTGAAAACCGCGATGGGTGTCCTGCCGGTTCCGACCCAGTTGGGACCCGGCTTTCCGACTGACTTTTCCCTGTATTGCGACAACCACGTCATGGCGGCTCCCGTAAGGTAGCTAAGGCGTATCTCCCTGGCCGGGGTGAGGAACTTCTCTGTGTCGAAAAATGCACCATTGCCGGTTTGTACGGCAAACCAGGCCATGATGATATTTCCGTCAACTTCCGGTTTGTCCGCGCAGTCGGCAAAATTGTAATACCATCCTGAAGGAGTGGTGGAAGTCATGTACTTAAAGGTGGCACTCTTTAGAAAACCCGGATAATCGGTATGCCCGAAGTCGGATCCAAATGCGGTTTTGAGCATTGACAGGGTTAAAAGGGTATAGCTTGTGCCATAGTCCCAGTACATCGGACTTTCGGGATAAATGCCATCAGGCATATAGGAACAGAGAACGTTGGGCAATCCGTCCAATGCCCGTTTAATCGTTTTCGCTGCCAGTTCGGGTTCATCATCGGCAATGGCAATCGAAGCTGCTATCATTCCTCCGTTGCACACCTGGTTCCAGTTATTGTAGTGATCTATCCACCAGGCATTTCCCTTTTCGCCGCCATATTCTTCCCAGCTTGGGTGGATGCCCTTCTCAATCAGCGCTTTCTTAGCCTCACTCACTGTAGCTGCGGGCAAATCGCCCAGGGTCCAGTCGAGGGCCAGGGAAATGGCCATGCAAATTTCAGCTACATCCAGGTAGGCGGGAGGATTCCAGTTTGAGAAACGACTGGCGGCGATAACCTCCCGGTTTAACCGTTCCAATACCGTTTTGTCTCTTTCCACCAGGTACACCAGCCCCAGCATGTTAACGCGGCGAAGCAACTCCCGCGATATGTCGAGGATCGCTATGCTCGTCTGGATCCTTTCAATGACCGGTTTTTCCAGGACGGCGAATGCACTGAGCCGGATTGCCGCATACAAATTCCCGGTTACTGCATCCGACTTTATTTTCTCCCTCACCCCTGCCAGGATCGCCTCATTGTAAATCATCCGCGGCTTTGATTTTGACAGATTTTCACGGATGTATTCTTTTGAAAAGGGATTTTGCAGCTTCGGCATTCCCGGGTCCTTAATCTGGGCAACGGCAGGAGCCGCCTGCATGATTGCAAGTACCACGATCAATAAGGCATAGGCGAGAGATTTCTTCATTTATCGGATTTGCAGTTTGTATTTATTGGTCAGTCCATCGAGCATCATCGTGGCAATAGAAGCACTCATGCAATAGTCGGGGATTCCCAGCGGCATGCCGGTTACGGAATCATAATGTTCACTGATCCCGTTTCGGATGGCATTTTCAACGGTTTTATCAGCAATGACGGCTGCCAGCCCCGTATGTCCGTAGGCAGCCAGTCCGCCGGCGATCTGGTAGTTGGTTGATGGCCAGACATCTCCGCGCCAGAAGTCGCTGGATTTCCATCTCGGATCCTTGCGGTCAACCGTAGGAATGGGCAAGGGTGTCTGCCAGGAGTCCGAGGAAAGGACTTCGGCCATTCTGTGTGCCATCTCTTGAGTAGGCACTCCTGCAACAAGCGGAACCCAGGAACTGATCGTTGCCACCGGGATTTTTTCCATGGTCTCTCTTTTTACAGAGAGAAAAGCACCTGCCTTCTCATCCCACATGATATCCCGCATGGCCTGAACCGCCTTATCGACAAAGGGTTTTCTCCTTGAAGCCATCGCGGTGTCTCCCATGCTCTCAGCCAATCGCACAAGGCTCTTTTCAGCCATGATGAGATAAGCGGTATTCCCGGTAACCCAGGTATCGCCGTACCACGCCCCTTCATTTTCGCCCTTTCGGGTCGGGTGCTTTCCCAGCTTCAGGTCATCCATGTTGCACTCATAGTCGAAGGTCTCCCATCGGGCGTGCTGGAGATCCCCGCTGTATGAGCCGACGGTTACCAGTCCGGTATTGGTAAGATCACGTTCCCGCCAGTACCAGTTGTGAAACTTTTCCAGCCGCGGAAGGCACTGCAGGAGCAGCTCCCTGTCGCCGTTCCGTTGAAAAACCCGCTCCACACCCCAGGCCAGAATGGGTATCTGGGAAAACTGACGGACCTCCTGCGGTTCGGTCTTAATGGCCACGGTTACCATGTCGTGCGCATATTCAGGCATTCTAGAATTCCACCGGTCCTGGAAATCCCAGTAGTTCTGAAAGATGTCGCGGATCACCTGTTTCTTTCCGGGCAGAATGCTGAGCAGATCCACCACAAACATGGTGTCCCAGATCCACTGCCCCTTATAATAGGGCCCGCCCGGATAAACCCAGTTATGCTTCAGTGGTGGTGTCGGCGGCATTATTTTTTCGAGGATGCATTTTTGAAAAATGCGTTCCGTGAGGTTTAATACATCCTGGCTGTCCGATCTGAACAACGGTTTGATATCAACTCCCTGAGGCGAATTTTGGCTGAAAACAGAATGCGCAAAAAGGGAGGGCAGCGCCAGCCCGGCAGCCAAGCTTCCAGATGTCCTGATAAATCTGCGCCTGGAAGTTTCCTCTTTCTGCTCCTTTTCGCTCATGGCCCGGGTACTTCAGGCATCAGTAATTTGATTTCCTGCATGCACATGGCATATTTGCTGCCTTCAGGTTTTGACTGAATATCCGCCTTACCCCATCCGGCGGCGAAGTTGGCCGAATAGCAAAGCCACATGGTGCGCCCGTCCCGGCTGATAAATTTGGAGGGGATGTTGACGAAATACGCCTGCTGCCCGAAGTGTTTCATATAGGTAACAAGCTTCCAGGGGCCGGCAACATGGTCAGATTCCAGGATATAGGTGTTGAAATAGTCCACTGTGTTGCCGCCGTCGGTCACACACATGAGGAACTTTTTCAGGGGCGCGTTGTAGGTCATTGTCACGCATCCCATTTTGTCCTTCCAGGCAACCAGCGGCCTGATCCCGCTGAAATCACGGCTCCACAGCGGTTTTCCCGACACGTCGTGGCCGGTGAAAAACTCGTATTTCGAAACATCGTTGATGGTTTCGATGCCGGGCGTCACACGCACCAGGTAGATTTCATCACCGGTCATCCAGCTGTTATAGGCGAACCGGCGGCCCTCCGGGCCCACAGATGCGCCATGACCAGTCAGATAGGCCTTGCCATCGGGTGAATGTTCCATGTTTTTGCCGAAGTCCACAAAGTGAGGTGCACCGATTTTCACCGGTTCGCCTTTCAATGCGGATTCGCCAAAAAGCGGCTTGGCCGGGGTGCACGGGGTCTCGTTCCAGGTCCTGCCAAAATCCGTGGACCACCGGAATCCGGGGATCGGTCCGAGCCAGGGCCAGTTGTAGGGTATTTCATCGCGGATTTCCCGCCAGGAGGGATGCAGACAGTAGGTCCCATAGTACCAGACGCCGTTATAGACCAGGCTGCCGCATGGATAGCGGCCTTCATAGGGGCGAGGACTGCTCTTGAAGACGCCCTGGTTGATCACATTCAGTTTCAGTGGATCTTCACCGGTGATGGTGGCGTGGCCAGTGGCCGCTCCGTCCCCCCCCGAGCCACACCCCAGGCCGTTGACCGTGCCATCGGTCCAGGGCGAATATAAATTGCCATCGGAGGCCCACGACGGATACCAGGTATCGGCCTCGGTGTATTCGGCATGCCGCCCGGTGAACGCCACACCGGTAATCGACGAGGAGGGTTTGAACGGACAATCGGTTGGTGGCTCCGAGCGCCACAGGCCTTTGACTTTGATTTCTTCAGTCGCCGGCGCTTCAGACACCGCCCCGGGATCCAACGTCTGAAAGGCTAATGAAGCGCCAAGCACAAGCAGACCGGTGATTATGGGATGTTTCATGGTTTTGTTTTGTATGATTTACGATTTTAACTCACCGTTCAGGCGATAACTTTTTCCAGCCCGGGTGTCGAGGGTAATCGCTTTGTCGCGATAGCAGACCCGGCATGGGCCGCCCTTTTTTGATCGAATTGTAACCTCCGTGAGCCGGCCATTACTCCAGGCGCAATCCACCTCAAAGCCACCGCGGGCACACAGGCCTGTTAACTTTCCGGTTGGCCATGCCCCGGGCACTGCCGGGAGCAGCTCGATGGAGGCTTCGCTGCCGGATCCGGACCGGATGTTACCGGTGGCATCATCATAAGTAACTTCACCAGCCGCCCGCGACTGCAATACCATTTCGCCGATACCGGCACATCCGCCGAAATTGCCGTCGATCTGGAAGGGAGGGCCATTATCCAGCAAACTTGGCAGGGTACTCTCCCTGATCAGTCCAACAAGCATGGATAACGCCTGATCACCCTCTCCCAGGCGTGCCCACAAGCCGACCTTCCAAGCCTTGCTCCAGCCCATTCCGCCATCGCCTCGCAATTCGAGCGATGTGCGTACCGCTGCGGCAAGCTTCGGAGTCTCGTATGGTGTGATGCTTTGGCCGGGCATCATGGCATACAGGTGCGACAGGTGCCGGTGGCCGCGTTCAGGAGCTTCGATGTCCCAATCGCCGATCCATTCCTGCAATTGCCCCTGCGTGCCGATTTGCAGTGGCGGTAAACGCCGCCGTGCGGCCTCCAGCTGGTCGCGGAACTCCCTGTCAACGCCCAGAATCTCAGAAGCCGAAATGCAACGGTCGAACAGGTCGCCGATGAGCTGCAGGTCCATGGTGGCTGCATAGGTAAAACAGCCATTACCTTCCTGAGCAAGTTTATAGGCATTCTCCGGTGAATACGAGGGGTTGGTGACTAGTGCGCCGGGAAAGGCGGTTCCGGGCGGTGCCTGTGTCAGAAAGTCCAGGACAAAGAGGGCCGACTCCTTCATCGCCGGGTAGGCCCGCTGCCGGAGAAACTCCCGGTCGCCCGAGAAGGCATAATGTTCCCAAAGATGTTGAACCAGCCAGACGCCACCCATCGGCCAGATCCCCCAAAATCCGTCAACCGGGGCGGTTCCGCGCCATAGATCGGTATTGTGGTGTACCACGAACCCCCGGCAGCCATACGACTCCTTCGCGGTCTTTTGCCCGGCAACGCGCAGATCATCGATCAGGTCAAACAATGGTTCGTGGCACTCCGGCAGGTTACCGGTTTCAGCGGCCCAGTAATTCATTTCCACATTGATATTGCATGTCCACTTGCTGCTCAATGATGGCCATAGTTCCTGGTTCCATATGCCCTGGAGGTTTGCCGGCTGACAACCCTGGCGGGATGAAGCCAGCAACAGGTATCGCCCGAACTGGTAATACAGCGCCACCAGGGCCGGATCGCCTTCCCTTGTGAATCCGGAGATGCGCCGGTCGGTCGGAAGTGCGGCAGCCGGGCTCGTTCCGAGGTCGAGGGTCACACGCCTGAACAGTGGTTGATAGTCTGCGAGATGATTATGCAGCAGCTGGGCGAATGATTTGCCGGTTATAGCTGACAATGCCTGGTCAACCCGTTCCGCCGGATCGGCGCTCACATCCAGATAATTCCTGAAACTGGTGGCCGCGCACAAAACCAACGTTACAGAATTGGCATCACGCACAATCAGCTGCCGGTCTCCTCCCCCGAGAGTGCCGCCCTCAGCTGACACCTGCACACGTGCCTCGAACAGGAGGCCGGGTTCATCCCATCCGGAGCTCCAGTTTTCCTGACCGGCCCGGGGCGGGAGCTGGCCTGCCAGCCGCAGGATCCCCTTGCCCAAGTCCTGAACCCGGACTCCTGCATGAGGAGTATCGATCCCAACGTCGATGCTGACCTGACCAGGCTTATTGCTGCTCACACGCATGACCAGGGCTTGATCGGGCACCGAGATGAATACCTCGCGCCTGAATTCCACCCCGCCGATCCGGTAGGTGGTTGTTGCAACAGCCTGATCCAGATCGAGGCTCCGCTTGTACTGCTCAACTTTATCGTGCCCCGGAAAGCGCAGTCGCAGGTCGCCCAATGGCTGATAGGGTTTTTGTAACGGCGGACGGCCCAGCATTTTCTGGCCGAGTTCTTCCGCTTCAGGGATTTTACCTTCGAAAATGAGGCGGCGCAGTTCTGCCAGATGCTCGCCGGCTTCCGGATTAGCGTAATTCTGAGGCAGCCCGCCCCACAGGGTGCTTTCGTTCAATTGGAGCCGTTCTTCGGCCGTCCCGCCGAAAACCATGGCTCCCAGCCGTCCGTTGCCTATCGGTAAGGCCTCCTCCCATTTGGCAGCCGGCTGTTGATACCAAAGAAGCGTTGCCGGCCGGCCGGTGACGTCAGCTACGGATGATGTGCCCGTATCGTGCCGCACGCAGGCGGGAAGAATGACTGTCAGGGCGAGCAGGCCGGCTGCCCTCAGCCAGTGGATGATTTTCCTTTGTTTCAGCTTCATGATTGTTCAAGGCAGGAATGGTCCTGGAATTGCTATAACCTTACCGAAAATGTTTTACCAGCCGGTCCCGCACCCGTGAAAACAACCTTTCCACCGCTGCTTACCGTGATCTTTTGCTTATCACCCACCCGTTCCACCACCAGGTCCCAGGACTGGCCGAAGGCGCGCATGTCGCGCAAAGCCATCCGCGGCCACTCCTTTGGAAGCCATGGCGTGCAGGTAAAGGATTTCAGGCCTGTCGGCACAATCCCGAACACACCCTCGGTAAAAACACGCGGATACAGTGATCCCGGACATAGCATGTCGATGGCATCCTCATCCGGATACGGACCCATTTCCCCGAAAACCTGGGCTTTCACCACGCGGAGTGTCTGGTCGAGCGCCTCCTCCGTGAGGCCTGCCTTGAACAATACCCTGAGCGCGTAGTAGGTCTCGCGTGCCCATTCTGTTGGCACATTTGATTCAGCAAGGATGTCGGTCCCCTCCAGCCTGCGGGGCCAAAGCTTATCAGACAGCAGGGCGGCAATCGTCCCCTCCTGCCTGTCGCTGATGCCCATCGCTACCGGCAAAAGTATCCATCCCCGCAGGGTGGTGTTTTCCTTGAAATAACGGTAGGTTTTGTATCCCTCGATCTCGGCGCCGAAGTAAGCCTCGATGGCCTTACGGAGCCCATCGGCACGCTTATCAAAATCAATTGCAACCGGTTTTTTACCCAGGTCGATGGCCAGGCGGGCCGCCTGGCGGTATCCGGCATACGCCAGCGAGGAGGTGCTGAGATTGGCATCACCGGTGGGATACCTGCCCTCCATCTCGTCGGTCTCCGAAGCGATAATCCCATCTTTAGTAAGATGCCCCTTTACCGATTGTGCGCTGAATTCAATCAGAGGCCACATTTCTTCGGCGGCTTTGCGGTCGCCAAGAAACAGGAGAAACTTCGATAACCCATAAAGCACCATGGCATCATCGCCGCGCTCCTGCTGGACGAGCTTCAAAGCGGCATGTTCGAACGAACCGGGGAAGGGCCGGATACCATGCTCACGGCAATAGTCCATCCAGATCCGGTACATGTTGAGCGAGGCATTGTTCAACTGGTCATTGCCGAAAAATGGGAAAACCGGACTGGAATATTCCACCGGATCGTTGGCCCAGATACCGGGCGAATACCGGAGGCTGCCGTTATGGGTGATGATCCCTTTCCAGGTATCCGCCGGACACTCCAGAATGTGAAATTTCTGCAGTGCAAAGGCGAGATCAAGCGCCGGGTCGGGGGTTTCCAGCCTGCCGGGGCCCTGCCACGCCAATTTGGCCAGATCGGCGCGCGCCCGGTGCTCCCCGGCTATATCCGGAACCATGTCGGAAGCGGCTGTTACTCGGGCCTGGAGGGAAACGGTGAAGGAAAGCTTGTCACCGGGTTTCACTGTTACGGGTTCAACCCCGGCACAGGTCCTGACAACCGCTATTTCTTCATCGGTGTATTTCACCTCCCGGGTTGCCGAAACCGACAATTTTACCGCCTTATCGGATTTGTTCTGAAGTTGCCACTCCTCGATAACCAAAGCCTGCGCATTGGACGGGTAGATCGTACGGCTGACAAAGATTCCTTTGTTTTCGGCATAAGTAAAGGTGAGCATGCCATCGAAGGTGGCTGAAACGGGCGAACCCATTTTCAGGATGGCATTATTGAGACGCAGTTCGGGGTCCGATTCCGTTCCGGAGTCGATCATGATCCGGTTAAAATTATCGGCCTTCACATTAAAAAACCGGGAAGTGTAAGTCAACCCTTTGGTGAAAGAGGATTGAAACTGCATCACCACCCTGAGGCCCTGTAAGTTCATGACCAGGGCCTGGTCCGGATTATCGGTCCAGGTGTGGGTAATGGTGCCAGCCACATTCCGTACCCAGAAATCGGGCTTGTCGGGATTTGCTGCACCAAGGCATTCCTGCACTAACAATACCAGGCATACAGCCAGCGAACGCGCATGGTTTAACCATGAAATTCCTGATGAAAATCGGTTGTTTCGGATCATTTTGCTTTAATAAACTTAATCTTCTCGGAATAAACTCCATCGGTATAGTTCAGGATGTAAGCGCCATCGGAAAGTGAACTGATATCAAGCACTTCCGTCATTCGGTGCAGGCTGGCGGATTGGAGTATTCTCCCTGTCAGGTCAACGATCTGAAGTGTTGAACCGGCACCGGGAATCGCCTGCAATGATACGGTCAGGGAGTTGTATGCAGGGTTTGGATATACTTCAATGGCGGGAACGCTTTTGACGGGAATGTTATCAGCATGATTCACTTCGGATTTCTCCTGGCCCACCACAATCGGAACATATCCAATGGAATATTCCGGCGGCGGAGTGACAAAAAGTGCGCTGTCAAATGCCACGAGGCTGCCGCTTGACGGGGGTTTCATATACGCCTGTTCGATCGTCCAGTTCTGATGCATGGCTTCGACCAGATGCTGCAGGCTGTCGCGCTTACCCTGCGTCCAGTTAAACTGTTGGAATACAGGCTGATCGATGAAACGGTACCAAAAATAGGTAACTACTGAATTATCAGCCAGATAAGCAAAGAACGGACCTGCAACCGGACCCGGATTTCTCCAGGAGCCCTTTAACTCGGCGCGATAGGGAGCCGGATTCCCGTTTGGGGCAGCAAATTGCCTGTTAAGGAGCCCTGTAGAAGCTGGCACCTTCGAATCCGGAACGGCAACCCTGAGATTTGCCGAGTCTTTAAAAAACTCCGGGAAATAGCCCATTCCTTCTGAAACGTTGCCCGTCCATTTAAGTCCGAATGCATTACTCTGGAAAACAGCCGGAGTGGCAACCTCGTTTATTCCCGACACGGTTTTTCCATTCTGATCATAGGTTACCGGGTAGGTGCGCATAACGGGTTTGTAGGACCCGCTCGTCTGGAAAGTAGCGGAAGGGACCTGACCGCCGTTTCTCCATGCCAGAACCTCATCATATTTTGCCCGCTTGCTGTAGAAGGTCACGTCTTTCGACAGGATGGTCCGGTTCAGGCTGTCGACCGGAAACTGCAGGCGGGGAATCTTGTAATAGCGGTTCTGGCTGGCATCATAGGCACTCATGATCGGCACGGTGTTGAACTCCATCGTGCCACCGGCAAGGTTCCGGGTCGAGGGGCGTGAATCGAGCCCACGGCCATGATCGAAAGGATAGTCCTTAGAAATCCTGGCCCATGTTTCCGGGAGATAATAGGCCAGCGGGCCCTTGAAATTCACGGCATTTAAAAAGAGGGTCCAGCATTTTTCGCCTACCGGATACTTGTCGGTGTAGGCAGCCGTAAGCGGCAGTGACAGATAACTAATGCCCAGAAGTTCGCCATTGGGATTTCCCTGAAAGGTCATCCCATCGGGAGGAACAAGTATGCGGTTTGATAATTGAGCAACTCCCAGAATACTATCCGGCAAAGGGGTATCGCTCCAAAAGAACTGCCAGCCCGGATTGGAAATCTCCTGGGTATAACAGTTTGGCGTTGAATTCATTTTGAATTTAGGAGGCCCGTAATGGAACTTATTTCCTGCCCAGTAGCCCGGGCCTCCTTCCACAGTTTGAAAAACATCAGCATAAGTAGGACCTCTTTCCGGCCAGTTATCCCTCGCCACCGTTCCAACAGGACAGAGCGGTGTTGTGGTGTTATCCGAATTATCCGGAATAATCCAGCTTGACGGCAGGCCGATCTGGAAATTGGCAACCGGCGAGCTGATCAGCGGCCAGATGGCAGAGTAAAATCCATATCCTTCACCATAGCTGGCTGGGGCCTGGGCCGGGTAGCTGGCGATGTATCCATGAAGGCCGTTCTGACCGGTTGCGGGCGGATAACCGATGAATACCAGGAATATGCCGAGAATGAAACTTTTACTTATTGCTTCTATCTTATTCATGCTGCAGACATAGCAGACGGAATGTGGTTTATCTGACAACCAGCTGCCTTGTTTTGACAAAATTCCCGGCCCTCATCGTGTAGAAATATATGCCGGCCTCGAGGCTGCCGGTTTCAAGTGCAATCGTATGGGTGCCTGCGGGCATCTTGCCTTTGTTCAGTTCCAGAACCTTGCGCCCTGAGATGTCCGTCACTTCGAAAGTGACATCCGATCCGGCGGTGAGTTCAAAGTTGATTTGCGTACTGCTGCTGAAAGGGTTGGGGTAGTTTTGTCCCAGGAAAGCTTGCTGCGGAATGGCCCCCGCACCGTCATTGATGTTTTCATGATCGTTCAGGTTCAGGCGGATCATCAGGTTTCTCTTTCCGATATAATCGCCCAGACCGGTCTCCCAGTTACCATCCCAGAAACCCATTGCTGTTGACTCGACAAGCTTAACCGAGTTGTCGGTTCCGATTTCGAGTCCTTTATTTCGCCGGACCATGTATTCCGGATTCAGGTTGTCAAAGGTTAGCCCGGCGTAAACCAGGTCGCCCTTTTTAAGGAATTCGGTTTCACCGTCCTTGTCGAATGTCAGGGTAACCCAGGTACCAAAATCAGCCGAATCAAGCTGGATGGTTTCCGTGGACAGTCTTTCGTACGGGCTGGGATCGGTCTCCCCAACAGGGACAAAATAGAGTGAAAAACGATAATTGATCAGCTCATCGGCCTTTCCTCCGGCAATGAATACGGAGATTGAGCTCACTTCGCAATCATTGTAAATCGGGAATATCGTTCCGGTGAAGAATCCGACATTCGCAATGGAATTGATATCGTAACGCTCCTTGGTGAACGACCAGGGGAAATCGTTGGTGTCATCCGAACGGGAATAAACGCTGTCGGTTACGTTAAAGAAAGCTGAACGGTTGTTATCGGTCGGGTTATCATCCGGGTCCTTCCCGCTGAGTTCCATGGCAAGCTGGTAATGTCCGTAATCTGCAGGTGAGTATCTGTCAGAAACTTTTATCGTATCAACAACCAGAACGGCCAGATCCTTCTTCGGGGTCGTCCGTTGAAAAACGCTGTTCCCGTTTTTGGTTACATCCAGATCCAGGTAAACCTGCTCCTGATCATATTCACCAAAATTGAGTGCGGTAGTCTCGAAATTAAAGAAGCCGTTGGTGCCTGTCAACTGTGATTTCGGGATGCTGTAAATCCAGGACACATTGGTATTCGGATCATTATCATCCCACTCCATCTTCAAATAACTTATTTTCAGGTCATTGTTGTATGCTTCCGAGAGCGTGAAATCGTCGATGGCCCAATAGTAAAGGGCCGAATTCATCCAGTGGAGCCGCATTTGCACATTTGTATTGCCTGCAGCCACGTCGGAGATATTCACTTCCATGATAGCCGGTACGCCTGCCGGTTTATCGAGCGGCCTGTCCTTGTGGCCGCAACCGAAATTGACGCTGTAGGAGGCCGAATGCACCCAGTTATCTACGGTAACTTCAAGAAACATATCGACCGGATGCGAACCCATGAAATGCGTTTCGTACCGGACCACTACCGAGGAGTGTGCACTGCAGTCCATGGCCGGAAAGACCACTGAGTTATCCACCCTGATTTCCGGTGCCCCCGGGGTCTGGTGGATCTCCATGAAAAGGGCGAGGCAGCCGTTATCCTTTGTGGTTGACTGGAGCATCGGGTCATGGGTTCCTGTTCCGTCGAAACGGCCCTTCCACCAGATAAAGTTAGTTCCCTGGTCCTTGGGATCGAGGAAATAGTAGCCGGCAGGTGCCGTCCAGCCTTTGGGGTCGGCCTGATTCTCCCATCCGAATGTTTCAGAATAGAATACTTTCCCGTCGCCTTTAAGGTTGTGGTTCTGGGCATGTGTTTCATTTACCGCCAGAATTCCGGCGAGCATCAGCAAAAGGTATGTGTTTCGCATATTCAGTAGATTTGATCACGTGAAGATACCTAAGATCAGCCTGCTTTTGGTCAATTCATTTGACACGTATGTGTTATATCTTGCGGGTCTGTACGAAACAGGCTTTTCAAAATTCAAGAAATCAAGAATGACCCAAAGAATTGAATTTATAAAGATATCGGTGATGGCATTGGTATTCGGCCTTTTGGTTTCCTGTCAAACCGGGGAGGATTCAAAAAGCTGGACCTTTGTGAGCATGCCCGACTTCATCAATGTGGATTGTGATTACCCGCAGCCCGGCTGGGAGGATGCGCTTTCCTACATCCTTGAGTCTGTGAAAAAGGAGTCGCCCGATTTTCTCATTGTCGGCGGCGACATGGTTATGGGGGAATGGGACGGTCCGGACTGGAACGATAAGGATTCCATTGCTAAGTATTCAGATCGATATTACCCGGCCTGGATAAAAAGGATGAATGACCATGGACTGAAATACTATACGGCGATTGGCGATCATGAAATAGGCGATAATGACTGGCCCACCGAAAAAAGACTTGAGGCAGTTAAAACCTATAAAGCGGCGTTTACCAGGCACTTGAAAATGCCGGAAAATGGTCCTGCGCACTTGAAAGGAACAGCATTCTGGTGGAGGCATCAGGATGTCCTCTTCGTTTCAGTGGATCTGTTTGAGGAAGGTAAAAGCCGAAATGGATTGATAAAGCTCGGAGTAACCGGTGAACAACTGAGCTGGTTCAGGAAAATCCTATCGGAAAATTCAGATGTGAATCACAGAATTGTTGTCGGGCATGCTCCGATTCTCGGACCGGTACGAAAATGGAGTTCCAGCGCATTGATGGTAAACGGAGGCCGGGAATCCGAATTATGGCAAACGATGAAGGAGTACCAGGTGGATGCCTATTTATGCGGCGAAGTTCATGCAATAACCTGTACGGAGAGGGACGGCATCATGCAGGTTGCCCATGGCGGACTGATCGGATACAATACACGCACCAATTACCTGGTGGCCCGAGTGAGTAAATCAAAAATCGATATCGAAATAAAGGAGATTGATATGTTGCCGTCCGGCGAACACCTGTGGCAGCCGCAAACCAACAGGCCGCTGGATCATGTAAGCATCTCAAAGGAAGATATGGACAATGGGTTCATCCCTGTGGGAACCCTTTCAATCGACAAAAAGGAGGGAAAAAGATTTTTTAACCGGAAAGGTTATTTTTTAAAGGAATATGAGTCAAGCGATGAAACTGCCGTGCCGGTTTTCAGGAAAGACAATAAACAGGGGCTGCCGACTGAACTGCCAAAAATCACAGCAGCAGGAGCAAATATGGATAAGATCTCCAACGGCCTCATCGAAATAAAAGTGGATGGAAAAAGCGGAAGTGTTGACATCCTGGATTTTGTCAGCAAAAAGGCAATCGTAAAACACTCAACAGTCGGATTTTCGCTCAGACCGTATGTTGACCTTGCGGACCTTGGAAGGATTGCCGTGGAAACCGGATTACCTGAAACCTCGTTCAGCAGCCTTACAGCAGACAATTTCATTCGAAATTCCAGCAGCCTGAAAACGGCCTTTCCGGGAGGAAAATCCATCTCATTGGTAACCAGGATTGACAACAAGGGTGAACTGGAGGTGCAGTTCACCCTTTATCCCGATTCCGCATTCATCGACCTGGGTTTATCTTTCAGAAACCTCGGTACGAAGCCGGTCCGATTGACGGCAGTTGACCTGGTCAACGGGATTCTCTTTCCCGGTACCGACCATTTCCGGATGATCACGCTGGATGGCAACAGCGGGGGTGGCAAAACGGAAGTCGGCCATTCCGGAAAGACAGTGACTGAAAATAACCTGTTATGCTATTTCCCGGGTTCAAAACAACAGCGATCCTTCGTTGCCGGCGGATTAACCTATGAAGATTATCGAAAATGGGTTAGCGTTTCCAATGACAGCATCAGGATGTATGCAGCTGATGCGGTCGGTAAACGGGTTGACCCCGGCTCGACCTATCGGTCAGCGGACCGGTTTTACCTTAACGGACTTACCGGCAATCCTTTTGAAGCCCTTGAAGCCTATGCGGCGACAACAAGGAAAGCGCGCAGCATCAATGTAAATTATTATACTTTTCCGTCGGTGTGCATGTGGTTTTTGTCTGTTACCCATTTCGGTGCCGATGCTACAACTGAAAACAGCACGGCCGGCGCCGTAAATGAGATGAACAAAATCAGGGAGAGCGGATTTCTTCAATATTCCCCGGTGGCTGTCAGGCTGGTACCCGACAATTATGAGCAGAACAACGAGCAGGGATGGTGGGATGATGAACACTGGCGTAAATATGGCCGTAAGGAACGCTGTGCGGTAGATCACCATTACAAGGAGCCCTATGAAACCACAAAAAAATGGGCAGGAAAAATTACTGAGCTGGAAGGTATCCCCATTACCTACTTTCAACCCGGAATCCGCTCGGAGGATTACGCTGCCGCCTATCCGGAACACATGCTCTATAATCAAAAGCAGAAATTCATCCGGGTGAACAAACGGGTTGTAAGCGATCCGCATACGCTTATCGGAATAGCGGGGATACCCGACCTGCTGAATCCCGACGACTGGATCGACGGTTACGGAAAGCTGTATGCGGAGAGTTATGACTTTACGGACCCGGGCTTTCTGGAACATTGGCGGCAGGTTAATGTCAATCTGAAAAACGGAGGGGTCCGGGGGGTCTTTTATGATTATCCCGACCGGGCATATCCGGCCCGGGGCGGCCTTGAAGACCGCGGGGCGACAGCGTTAAAGGCCTATACCAATGTCTTCAGGATCCCGCACGAAGTGCTTGGTGAGGATGCCTTCCTTCAGGAAAGGCTCGGCATCGGTTCAGATGCAACACTGCAGTATGTGCAATCCGTCAGGACCGAAGGTGACACCAACATGATCAGCACTTCCATGCTGAACAAGGCAGCCGGCCGGTGGTATAAGAACCGGACCCTGATCAGTTATGATCTTGACGGGAAGGCACTGACGGAAGCAGGATATGGCAATAACAGATTCACTATAAACCCTTTACAACGCAAGAGCATTTTAACCCTCTCCTATGCGGTGAGCGGACGGCTCTTACTGACAGAGAGTTTCAGCAAGTTCAGCAAAGAGGTTATCCACGACCTAAGCCGTGTTTTCCCGTTCCACCCAACAAGCCTGTCGGCCAGGCCTTTGCACCTGTTCACCGGAGGACTGCCGGTTCTGGACTTTCCCGTTTCACCCGATTGGCACCAGCTGGTTCTTTACAACGATACCGGAGAACCTGCGGCTTTCCGGATTGATTTCAGCGGAAATACGGCGGCCGGAGCCCTTGGCCTTGATGGGGCAAGATCGTATTATGTTTATGATTTCTGGAATGACCGTTTTGCCGGCAAAACGGATGGCCGGGACAAACTGGAACAAATGGTTGATCCCGGTGAGGCAAGGATGTTATCCGTGCATGCTGTTCAGGACCATCCGCAATGGATATCCACCAACCGTCACATCATGCAGGGTTATGTCGACCTGGTGAAGAAGCCTGTATGGAACCGGCAGTCCACCACCCTATCCGGGACCTCCTCCGTTGCAGGAAATGAGCCGTACCGGATCACCATAGCGTTGAACGGCTATGTTCCTCTAAAAGCCGAATGCAGCGCGGCAGTGGCTAAGGTCACCGTCAGGCGGGACAATCCCGGCCTGGCGGATCTTATACTGGTGACAGACAAGAATACTGATGCGTCCTGGGTAATTTACTTTTCAGGGAGTCGCTGAACCGATCAATGTTTTGCCTCCGGCAAGATTTCAACCGGTTCGTTTGGCATGATCCAGATATTCCTGAACTGAACTTTACTCAGGTGATCCTGAAGCATGATTGGCCCCGGTGCGCTGCCCTCAGGATATCCTACACCGGTTTTTGCCTTGATAATTACGTTATTATGAATCACAACTCCGTTATGTATCACGGTGATCCGGGCATTCTCCACCTTTTGTTCGGGATCGGATTTATCGAATCGGGCCGAGCGAAAAACAATATCATAGGTTTCCCACTCCCCAATGGGTTCGCCTACAATCACATCGGGAACCTTCTGCCTGTATATTGATCCGCCCATTCCCTGGTCGGGTTCCGCTTTATAGGACTCATTTATCTGGATTTCATATCTTTTCTGGATATAAACCCCGCTGTTGGTGTTCTCATTTTCAGGCAGTCTGAATTCGAGATGCAGCTGAAAGTCGCTGAACTGATCTCTGGTCATGCTGCCCTGTATCTTGTCGCACGCCCAGGTGGAATCAGGAACCACTTCCATATTGCCGTCCACAATCTTCCACCTGACTGGCCCGCCATCGCAATTTGTCCATTTGGAAAAATCGGTCCCATCGAAGAGGACGATCGCTCCGGCAGGTGCGGTTGAGTACTTTTTATTCAGGGAATCCGGTCCTTTAAATCCGCATAGTACGAATAGCATGCAGATGAGGCTGATGGCGTTAATTCTATTTTTCATTGGGTATGCTATTAAATTAATGATTGGAACAGGGCTTAAACCTGATCCCGGATTACAAAAGGTTCCCGGTATTCCCTGGAGATGAATTTATTGGCTTCCACGGAATAGTCACCATAAAACTTCTCCGTCTTCGAATCCATATGCAGCCAGGGGCCCAGCACAATGGGCAGGTTTTTAAGGTTCAGGCCGTTGGCAATCATGTGCTGGTTTGTTCTGTCGAGTGCATCCAGTACTTCATAATCCTTTTTAAACACATCATTAACCTCTTCGTATGATGCTTCCTTTCCCACCCGGTATGAAATATTCCCCATGTGGCACAGGGATGAAGAAAGGTGACCGTTGAGTATCGTTGTTTTGATATCTTCCTCTTTCCGGCTTCTGACAGCCTTCAGAAAATTCAAAACGGAATTAACAGGCTCCCCCTGAAATTCCCTGATCCTGACACCGTCATTGTCATAGGCGATCTGCCGGTCCATATCGACAAATCCATGCTCACAAACGATCATATTGGCGGTGTTCGGGTTCTGGCTGTTCCATTCACTGAAGAGCTTTACGCCTTTTTTGGTTGTGGTCATGAAAGAATCCATGATCGGATCATCCTTGCTCCTTGAGAATCCCCTTACCTCAAAAAGTATGGGCGCTTTCTTATAATCGAAAAGGGTTACACTGGTGTTTGGTGTCTGGCCATCATCCTCATACCCATATCTCCCGCCAAAGGTTATCACGCGTTCAGGCAGGTCATCCTGCCCCAGCACCCACCGGCAAAGGTCGAGGTGATGCGGCCCGTTGTTTCCGATCTCCCCGCAGCCGAAATCCCATTGCCAGTGCCAGTCGTAGTGGAGGTTGAAGCGCGGCAGAGGTCCCAATGGTGCTGGGCCGCAATACAGGTCGTAGTCGGCCGTAGCCGGAATGTAGCCACCCGTCTTGCTAACTTTCCCCATGCTGGTGCGGCGCTTGTAAACCCATGAATGGCAATATTCGATTTTCCCAAGCGCCCCGCTCTGGATGTATTTCACGGCAGCGTCAATCTTTTCATTGGACCGCATGTCAAGATCAGCCTGAACGATCCTTCCATATTTCCGGGCTGCCTCCGTCATCTTGCGGCCTTCCCGGATATTGTGGGACACCGGTTTTTCGACACACACATCCTTGCCTGCCTGGCACCCCCAGATGGTTGCCAGTGCATGCCAGTGGTTTGGGGTTGCCACAGAGATCGCATCGATATCTTTATTTTCAAGCATCTTTCTGATGTCCTGGTAAGCAGCTGCCGGCCTCGCCCCCTTATCATAGATAATTTTGGAACAGCGGTCGATACTGGCCAGGTCGGGATCACAAAGGGCGATAACATTAACATCCGG
Organism: uncultured Porphyromonadaceae bacterium; assembly: GCA_964457845.1. Classification (GTDB taxonomy): domain Bacteria; phylum Bacteroidota; class Bacteroidia; order Bacteroidales; family UBA12481; genus UBA12481. The sequence goes on from CAYWHP010000025.1 coordinate 43,502, forward strand.
GAATTTTAAATAAGAGTCCTCAAGATGTGCCCATGATCCGTGGTTCCGGCAGCCGACCACACCGACATTAATCCTGTCGTTGGCACCCAGCACGCGCGACGAGCTTGCAGCAGTCGTCAGGCCGGGCATCAATCCCACACCTATCCCCGCCAGGGCTGAAGTTTTCAGAAAGCTTCTCCTGCTCTGTTTGATCCTCATGATATTGGGTATTTTGTTAATTCGATTCCGGGTTGAATTTCATCTGACGATTATTGATTGTGGAAATTTGAGAATTAAATGCCGGCAAACCGTACAATATCTTCCCCATTTCGAGCAAGATATCGTACCATTTCACTCATTGATTTTGGTATTTTGCAGAATGATAAAATTCCTGACAGGTAAGATCAAATCCTTTGCATGGCACCGGCTTTTCAAAAAGGTTGCACTGCGATGCTTACCCGGCGTTGCATTATTGCCAGTCGTATCCTGCACCCAGGAAAAAGCTCCGCGAAACCCCAACATTGTACTGATCCTGATTGACGACATGGGATGGGGCGATATCGGCTATAACAGCACGGATATCCGTTCCCCGAATCTAGACAAACTGGCTGAGACCGGAATACGGTTCACGCATCACTATGTCAACCCGGAGTGCACGCCAACCCGCGTTTCGCTCCTGACCGGCATGTTCCCCAACCGTTTCGGCCTCCATTGTTCCTCCGCATCCAATGACCAGGCAGTCCCTTTCGGAACCCTCACCATGGCCTCCGCCCTGAAGAGCCAGGGTTATCAGACCGCCATTTCCGGCAAGTGGCATCTGGGTTCACTTCCCGAATGGGGCCCGATGAAATACGGGTTTGACCATTCCTACGGCTGCCTTGCAGGAGCCGTTGGCATGTATGACCACCGTTACCGTCTCGACCGGGAACCGTATACGCGCACCTGGATAAAGGATGATCAGTATTTTGATGAAGAAGGGCATGCCTATGACCTGGTAACGGATCATGCGATTGACATGCTTGAGAACACCTTTACCGGGGATAAGCCGTTCTTCCTATACCTTCCCTACAACGGGGTCCATGCACCGATCGTGGAATCGGCTGAATGGCTTGATTTCAACAAACACATAGAGAATCCTTCCAGGCGGTTGTTTGCCGCTGCCGTTTCCCATCTTGATTACCAGATCGGCAGGGTGATTGAAGCGCTGAACAAATCGGGGCAAAGGGAAAATACACTAATAATTGTTATGTCGGATAACGGGGGCTTTCCGAATTATTCGGGAGGCCAGTATCCCGCACCGGATCCGCCGCTGCACGATTTCAGCTCCAACGGCCCCCTGCGCGGCAGCAAAGGAACGCCCTACGAAGGCGGCATACGGGTGCCCGCTTTCGTAAACTGGCCCGGCACCCTTAAACCGGGTTCCGTTGATGCGGTTATTCATGCCGTCGACTGGCTGCCGACGATCTGCAGCCTGGTCGGATACGAGCCCGACAATGCCCCTGACTGGGACGGGCAAAACAGCTGGTCCGTTGTCAAAGGCGATCTGAAGGGGGTAAATGAACCACGCCTCCTCTATTGGAACTACTGGGATATAAGGGTTGCATTAAGATTTGGCGATTGGAAGATCATAAGCCCGACCGAAAATGCACCTTTCGAACTGTATAATCTGGCAACAGATCCTTATGAAAAGAATGATATGGCCAAATCGGAGCCGGAACAGCTGGACCGCCTCCTTACAAAACTCAAGGAGACAAGGGAGCTTGACCGAAAAGGCAAGGCTCCATGGGTCAGATAGCCATCGCTGATTTATTCGATAGTAAAACCTCAAGTAAATCCTTTTGTCTACTCAAAATCTGTCCTGTTTTTAGGGACAGCATTTTCATGTTATTCCTTTACTATTTTTTGAACCGTCAGCAAACCATTATTCCTGTCCAGAACTTTTATAAAATAGAGACCTTCGGGCAAGGCCGAAGTGTCGATGGTATGTGCAGATT
>CAYWHP010000026.1:0-18832 GCA_964457845.1 uncultured Porphyromonadaceae bacterium
TATATCCTGCACCGTTCATCAGGGTCATCTGGTAGTACATCCTGTACGCTTCCGGATCGAGCTGCGTAAGAATCTGCTGCTGCATTTTCGGTGACGCAAGATACCCGTTGTCGAGAGGATCGCCTGTAGCAGAGTAAACTGTACTGACGTTTTTGGTATTCAGGAGGTTATCAACATCAAGGTAAACGTTGATAAACATGTTTTTGCGGTTCTGGTCGCCGGATTTCTTAACTGTCAGGTTGAAATCCTTGTCGACTCGCATTTTAATAATGGTAGTCCACGGGAGACGTGATCCGTTCATTGAACCTTTCAAACCGGGTTCGCCAACACCGAGGGTCCGTGAGTAGGGATAACCTGAACCGGAAACAACAGTGAAGTTGGCACCTGAATTCGAGAGAATATCCTTACCGAAGAGTTTCGGGCCGTTGTAATCCTTGCCATCGAAGAAACGATAATCGAGGCTGACATTAACCTTGTGACGCTGATCCCAGTCGGTCGGGGCCAGAATCCTCAGGTTAGGCTGATTGGTCCGCAGAAGGGCAAGCATCTGCTGGGAGTTGGAACCGGTTGCTGACGAGAATCCCAGGGTATAGTTCATACGTAGGGAGATATTGCCGGACCTTCTGAGGTCATAGGAGATCGACATACCTTTTGATGTACCGAAGTCAATGTTGCCGGTTGTGAAATAGTCGACCGGATAAGCACCCAGCATCCGGACTGACTGTGCCATATCGCGCTGTTCACGATAGTAGGCGGCGAGTTTCAAGGATGAAAAGTTGGTGAGGCGCTGCTGGAAACCGAGTTCATAGTCGATGGTTTTCTGCGGCTTCATGTTCGGGTTGCTGATGTTGTCGCCCGGGTTGTTAGCCAGGTAGTAATAGCTGGTCGGATCGAATGATCCGCTCGGCCGGCTGGTAAGAATGTCATAATGGGCAAAGAAGAGGGCCTCATCTGAAATAGGGAACGAGAATGCAATACGGGGCATAACCGAAACCTGTGGTGTATAATCCTCGAATGCGTCTGCTGTTATTTCCCGGTACTGTGCCTGCTGAGGATTGACAAGGTAGGGAGCAACACCGGTTGATGAAGAAATAACCGATGGGTCATTAACCTCAACACCATACGCATTGTACCAGGTACTTCCGCTACGGTAACCGTTAATGGTCGAAGGATCACTTACGTCATCAACATAGACAACGAAATTCTCACCCATGTTGGAAGGGTGTGAACCGGACGGGTTCATGCTTCCCGGAACGTCTCCAACCTTTTTGGTTGCATAAAGACTGTACGGATCTGAAAGAACATATTGGTTGAGGTCATAACGGTCGACCCGGATACCCACGTTAAAGATAAGATCGTTGAAAGCAAATTTATCCTGAATGTAACCGGCAGCGTAGATTGGCTGATCGGGGCCGATGAGGCGCTTGTAATAACCTTCATCATCCTTTGCAGTAAAGAAATCCTCAAAGGTTGGTTTCTCTTTCAGACGGTTACCATACTGATCGTAACCGCGATAACCCACGAGCGCACTCCCGTTATTCAACAGTTCCTCAGGGCTGAAAAAGTTAATGTCCAGCTCACTCGGATCCAATGCATAGAGGTCGATAAAATCGGTGCCATCAACTTTGAGGCCCAGTTGTTCGCGCAATTTGGCATCGAACCGGTACTGTGCATCCTTGTTGTATAGACGGTTGTAGTTAACGGTATCCTGAAAAACACCGGTAGCATCATAAACCGGAATCGGATTGCTCACATCTAGCTGCTCGAGGTGTGCGTTAACCAACTGACGGCCGATTCCCCAAAGGCCCATGGCGTTTACGCTCCAGCCGCGGTTATCATTCTGTTCGAATTCAAAACCGAAAGAAATTTCATGGTTCTTGATATCGGCAGAACCGGAGGCCTGAACACGGAAGGTGGTGTTGTCGCCAATACCCCAACCGCCAACTTGCGCGCCCGGCAGGCTGAACATACCATAAACCGAACCAAGGTTCTGACCGTTAAGCAGACCGCCACCGCCCTGAACCTGGCTATAGTTTTCATAATGGTCGACAGGATTGTCGTAGGAATTATAATATTGCGTTGTTACCGCAGCAAGTTCAGGGTTCTTATCACTCGGGGTGAATTTGTAAAGGACATCTTTCCACGCGTTCATCCTCCAAACTCCGCTCGGATAGCCGGAAACGGTATCGGTAAATTCATAGGTACGAACTTTGGAAGTTTCGAATTTACCAACGTAACCGTAATCCCACATATTGAATCCATGGCGCTGTGACATGCCGCCCCAGCTCTTGTTGCGTTCAATCTGGGCCTGAATCTGATAATATGCGTTCTTTACGAGTGAAGAGGATGTCTCCTCCTTCGAAGCCAGCTTATCGGAGAATCGCTGTGTGAAACGAGCCCATGCCCTCCAGCTGTAACCATAGCTCAAAGAGTTGTTTTCCCAGTTGAACAGTGAGTTTCCGAAACCTGAGCCAACACCGTTGTTGTAATCAAATGTACCACCAATGGTAAGGTCGGTATTCTGTGAGAAATTGAAGGTAATCTTCGGAACAACCGTCGCACCGTAGGAATAGTAGTTAGATTGATATTTCACTTTTTCAAAGGCGGTAGAATCCAGGTAGTTCGCGGCGTACTGAACAACACCGGATGAATTGGGGATAACCGGTTGCGAAACCAGTTGTTCCCGTACATCTGCCTTTACGCGGTCGAATTCATACCACCAGTTGTCAAAGTGACCCGGGTTCCTGTCATAGTTGATGTCGCCGGACAAAAAGAACCCAACCAGGGTGCGCTTCCTGCCGTCGGCCTGCTTCACTTTGAGCAGCGGGCCCGAGAGCGTGAAGTTCGCCAAGGAATGGCGGCCCCTGCTGATCAGTTCCGAAGTTTCCAGGTCGAGTGATCCGTAGAGGGATGAAGCGGCATTCTTTGTTGTAATGCTGACAACCCCTCCGGTAACGTCGCCGTACTTGGCCGACATACCCCCGGTGATTACCTGAACCTGTTCCTGGGCTGATTTCGGAATATTCAGACTGGATGCCGAAACACGGATACCATCAACAAAGATGGTATTGCCGCCGCGGGCTCCCCTGATGTTTCCGACACCGTTGCCGTCGCGGGAAGAAACCCCAGCCACAGTGGATGCCACCTGCATTACGGAACGGCCCGGCATCTTCTCGATATCATCGGAAGTCACCGTTTCGCCCGTCTGGGTGTTGTCCTTATCGATCAGCGGAACCTTGTAGGCTATAACCTGCACTTCCGAGATCTGTGTGGTTTTTGTCGACAATTCCAGGTTCAGCATGTCAATCTTGTCGGCTTTAACGACAACATTGTCCATCTGCATGGTGTTGTAACCCACTACCTGAACCATGAGGGTCCATTTACCTGCCGGAATCGGCTTCAGCGTGTAGTTACCGTCGATGTCCGATGCTGTACCCACTATGGTGGGTTCACCCGGCTTGGCAACAATAACCACTGCTGCAAATGGAATCGCCTCCCCTGATGCCTTGTCAATCACTTTACCCTTGAGGGTGCCGGATTGGGCAAAAACGCCTGTTGCGCAAACAACGGCAAAAACTACTAGGAGTATTCTTCGAAACATAATCAGAAATTTGATATTAGTTACTGCAATATCGTTCTACCCTTCGATAGAAGTTCGTAAATGTATATATTCTCACAATAAATCGCCAACACTTTCGTTCAAAAAAAACAGATTTACCTGTCATTAAACATGCTCACAACTCAAAATAAGGGGACGGGATTGGATCGAACCGGATCATGAACCTGATTGGCTGACAGGTTTATGTACGTTCACCGGTTTACATCATGACAAAGATATACGATTCTATAATACACCACAAAAAAAATAACTTTGGTGATAAATCAGCCAAAAAAATTCGAATCAGATGGAAAACACCTGCAAATCAGCCACATATTCACTGATCCTTTTTATTACACTTCTATGCGTTGTGTCGTGTGACCGGGAGAGACAGGTGCCGATACCGTATGTTTATGTGAATTATACTGTTTATCTGAATAATCCTTCCAACAGTCACCTCAGGGTTCCGTTCACCCACCTCATGCTGCCCGATCAGGGCAATCTTGGTATAATATTATATAGGCGCACCCTCGGAGAACCTACAGATTTTGTAGCACTCGACCTGACCTGTTCGAATGAACCCCTGGAATCCTGCAAGGTGGCATTGGATGAAACGGGCTTCTATCTGGTTTGCCCATGCTGCGGATCCAAATTCCTGGTACTCGACGGCATGGTTGCAGGAGGACCTGCGAAGTGGCCCCTGAAGGAGTACGCCACTTCGCTTACGCAGAGCTCTGTAAGGATTTACAACTAGTAACGGTAATGGTCGGGCTTGTATGGCCCGTCCTTTGGCACCGCCAGGTAGGCAGCCTGGTCATCGGTCAGTACGGTGAGTTTCACACCAACATGTTCCAGATGCAGGCGGGCCACCTCCTCGTCGAGATGTTTCGGTAACCGGTAAACACCCAGTTCAAATTTTTTCTGCCAGAGCTCGATCTGAGCCAGGGTCTGGTTGGTGAAAGAATTGCTCATCACAAAACTCGGGTGGCCGGTAGCGCAACCGAGGTTAACAAGACGTCCTTCAGCCAGCAGAATGATGGAGTGACCATCGGGGAACACATATTGGTCGACCTGCGGCTTGATATTGATTTTTTGAATACCCGGTGCATTGTCTAGCTTGCTGACCTGGATCTCGTTATCAAAATGGCCGATATTACAGACAATGGCCTTATCCTTCATCTTTTCCATGTGGTCGAAACGAATGATGTCCCTGTTTCCGGTAGTGGTAACATAGATATCGCCTTCATCCAGAAGGTCATCAACCGTTTTAACCTCAAAGCCTTCCATGGCAGCCTGCAAGGCGCAGATTGGATCAATTTCCGTAACAATTACGCGGGAACCGTAGCTCTTCATTGAGCGGGCACAGCCTTTGCCGACATCCCCGTAACCGCATACCACTACAACTTTGCCCGCGAGCATGATATCCGTGGCACGCTTGATTCCGTCGGCCAGCGATTCCCTGCAGCCATAAAGGTTATCGAACTTTGATTTGGTAACGGAGTCGTTTACGTTGATTGCAGGGAAAAACAACTTGCCTTCTTCCAGCATCTGGTACAAGCGGTGAACCCCGGTAGTTGTCTCCTCGGATACTCCCCTGATTTCCCGGACAATGGCGGTCCATTTTCCCGGTTCGGTGACCAGCGTATCATTCAAACAACTCATCAGTGTTCTAAAATCTTCCTGCTCCTCCGGATTGATTGCTGCCGCTACGCCGGCTGCCTCCAGTTCAACTCCCTTGTGTACCATAATGGTGGCATCACCGCCATCGTCCACAATAAGGTTAGGCCCCTGCCCTCCCGGAAAGGTGAGTGCTTTCAGGGTACACCACCAATACTCTTCAAGTGTTTCGCCCTTCCAGGCAAAAACGGGTGTACCGGCAGCGGCTATTGCTGCTGCTGCGTGGTCCTGAGTTGAAAATATGTTGCAGGAGGCCCATCGTACGCTGGCTCCAAGCTCTACAAGGGTTTCGATAAGGACCGCTGTTTGAATGGTCATATGCAGCGAGCCGGTAATGCGGGCACCGGCAAGGGGCTTGGACAACCCATATTTTTTACGGAGCGACATCAGGCCAGGCATTTCGGCTTCAGCAAGCATAATTTCTTTTCGGCCCCATGATGCCAGTGACATATCGCTGACTTTAAAATCCGTAAAACCAATGTTTGATGAATTCATTTCTATTTAATTAGTATCTGTTAATCGTATGTAAGGCTGTTGCAGCTTCTTGCCGGTCGATGCCAAGCTGGTCCTTCAGCTCAGTAAGGCTCCCGAATTTCATTTCATCCCGAAGGCGGGCAATAAACTGAACACGAAGTTCTTCAGCATAGAGATCATCCTGTATATCAAAAAGATGCACTTCAATGGTTTTGCCAGAAGCATCACCGATTGTCGGCCTGATGCCGATATTCAGCATGCCGCCATGAACCGATCCTTTGCGTTCCACTTTCACAGCGTAAACGCCATCTGAAGGAATTTGTTTTGAGGCATCCCTGCATTCGATATTTGCGGTGGGGAACCCGATTGTATTGCCTATCCCGTTGCCCTTTACTACTGTCCCGGTTATCGCATAAGGGTAACCCAGAAGGCTATTGGCCGACATCAGGTCACCCGAAACCAGGCAATTGCGGATTCGTGTTGAGCTGATACGCTCCTCCCCTTCGGTATGTGTCTCCATCTGAATAACTTCAAATCCGGAAATTATTCCCGAGCGGATGAGAAGATCGAGATTTCCTGCGCCACCAGCTCCGAAGCGCAGGTCGTCGCCTACGACAATGGTTCCCGGCCGGATATGCTGAAGGAGGAATTCGCTGATAAACCGGTCGGCAGGCAGCGCTGCAAATTCAGGTGTAAACGGAACAACCAGCAGATTGTCGATCCCGGCCAGCCGAAGCAGGCCTGTCTTCTCTTCCAAACCGGAAAGCAGCTTAAAAGCAGGATCCGCTTTACCAAGAACAATTCTGGGATGTGGCCAGAAGGTGATGACAAGTGTCGGAGCCCCTTTGGCTGCGGCAAGCTGCCTGACCCGGCTCAGCAGGTTGCGGTGGCCCCGGTGCACTCCATCGAAAATTCCGATCGAGACGACGGGGCGTTCCAGTTGAACTAAAGCCGGATTCTGGTAGACCTGCACGCTGGTTAAGTTTCCGCAAAAGTAAAAAATTTCGATACATTTGGGCCTTGATTAACCAATTCATATGATACTCAAAAAGATCACCTTATTCGCCGCGGGCCTGGTTTTTGTTGCTGGGTGTGCCAAAGAGGCAAAATTTACCATTAACGGAAAACTTTCCGGATCCATCAAAGACTCTCTTTTTCTGGAGGAGATGACCGACAAGGCTCTTGAGCCCAGAACAACACTCATCACCGGTGATGACGGGTCTTTTTCCTACACCGATACGGCGTCAAATCCACGGCTTATTTTTCTGAGAACCACCCAAAAGGAGTATATGATGCTCATGGTTCTCGGGGGTGACAACATCACCCTGACAGCCGAAAAGAACCGGATCACCCCGACATTGGCCATTACAGGCTCCAAACAATCGGAGCTGCTGCTCGAGCTAAACAGGGAACTGATGAGGGCCACCGGCCTGCTCGATTCACTGGGCGAGCAGTATCAGGGATTATTGGGAAAAGGCAACGATCCGCAGGCAGAATCCTGGATACAGGGCCATTTTGGTAAACTTATGGAGGAACAGCAGGCTTTCATCCGCAGGTTCATCGGTCAAAATTACGCCGAACCCGCAAGCCTCATGGCACTCTCACACCAATTCGGCCAACAGCCGGTATTAAATGCCCGGAACGACTTCGATCTGTTCGAAAAGGTTGATGTGAGCCTATTTAAAAAGTATCCCAATTCAAACCTGGTACAGAACCTTCATAAGTTCGTAACGGCGATGAAACCGCAGATCAGTGCGATGGAGGAGCAGTCCAAAACCACAGGCAAGGGGGCCCTGGCGCCCGACATCACCCTAAACGATCCGGCGGGTAATCCCCAGACACTTTCCTCCCTTCGCGGCAAAATCGTTCTGCTCGATTTCTGGGCCGCCTGGTGCGGACCCTGCAGGCGCGAAAATCCGAATCTGGTGTCGGCTTATGCCAAATATCACGATAAAGGATTTGAGATTTACCAGGTTTCACTCGACAAAACCAAACCGGAATGGGAAGCAGCCATTAAGCAGGACGGGCTGAACTGGATTCATGTGAGCGATCTTAAATACTGGAGCTCCCCGATTGCACGGAAATATGGCGTTGAATCGATACCTGCCAACTTCCTGCTTGATAAAGAGGGTCGTATCATTGCCACCAACCTCCGCGGTGCAGCTCTCGAGGAGGAACTGGCAAAACATTTCCGCTGATCTTGAAAGACGGGAAACTGATATATTTTCTTTCCGACGCACATCTGGGTGCCCCCGGACCGGTCAGCAGCCTGACCAGGGAAAAAAAACTTGTTGCTTTCCTTGACAGCATCAAGACGGAAGCTTCAGACATCTTTTTCATGGGGGATCTGTTCGACTTTTGGTTTGAATACAAATCCGTTGTGCCCAAGGGGTTTACCCGCATATTGGGCAAGATGTCCGAACTTTCCGATCTGGGCATCAGGCTCCATTTTTTTACCGGCAATCATGACCTCTGGATGTTCGGTTACCTTGAGCAGGAGACGGGCATTACCCTTTACCGCCACCCCACCGCCATGACGCTTGGCGGGCGGCAGTTCTTTCTCGCTCACGGAGATGAATTTGATGAATCGGACCGCTCTTTCAGGATATTAAGGCGGATTTTCACCAACCGGTTTCTGCAGTGGGCATTTGCACGGCTGCACCCCAACTTTGCCTTCGGAATTGCCGGCCGCTGGTCGCGGCATAGCCGGTTAATGCATGGCCCGGACCCCTTCCTGGGGGAGAAGGAGCCTATCGTCAAGTACACCAGAAAGCACCTTGAAAGCGACGGATATGACTACCTGATTTTCGGCCATCGCCATTGCCCGGTCGACTTTCCGCTAAACGGGCATTCAAGGCTCATTATTCTCGGCGACTGGCTGACGCACTTCAGTTATGCGGTATTCGACGGCAACACCCTTGAATTGATTAACGTTACGCCATAAATACGTAGAGACGCATGATCATGCGTCTCCAAAACAATCGGGCATAATGCACGTAGAGACGCATTATCATGCGTCTCTACGAACAAAATGTCGAGAACAAATCTTTTATTCCTTAATCCGCATCTTATAGAAGGAGCGGTAAACAAAAATCAGTGCTATCACAAAGAAGGCTGCTCCGATAAAGGGAGCCAGGTTTGTGCCGCCACTCTCTCTTGCCTTGAGGGTCATCTCGATGGAGATTTCAGCCGCGAGCAATCCGAACAATGTTGAGAACTTGATGATCGGGTTCAGCGCCACCGAAGAAGTGTCCTTGTAAGGATCACCTACAGTATCGCCAACAACGCAGGCTTCGTGGAGCGGTGTTCCCTTTTCCTTGAGGTCGACTTCGACAACTTTCTTGGCGTTATCCCAGGCGCCTCCGGCATTTGCCATGAACATGGCCTGAAACAATCCGAAAACGGCAATCGAGATCAGGTAGGCAACGAAGAAGTTGGGGTTGAAGAAGGCAAATGCAAGGGTTATGGAGAAAAGGGTAATGAAGATGTTCCACATTCCTTTCTGGGCATAAACGGTGCAGATTTTCACAACAGCAATTGAGTCGTTAATATCTGCCTTGTCCTTATCGAGGTTAATCGACTTCTTGATGAATTCCACGGCCCTGTGGGCGCCGGTTGTGACAGCCTGAATGGAGGCTCCCGTAAACCAGTAGATAACAGCACCCCCTGCGATGAAGCCAAGAATTACCGGAGCATCGGTAAGACTGATTTCGAGCATCCCGACCTTCTTCAAAATCAGAATAATACTGAAAATCATGGTAGTTGCGCCGATTACAGCGGTACCGATAAGAACCGGCTTGGCTGTTGCCTTGAATGTATTTCCGGCGGAGTCGTTTGCCTCGAGGTAGTGCTTGCCTTCCTCGAAATTCGGTTCGAAACCGAAATCCTTTTTAATCTCTGCGCGGATGCCCGGTACGGATTCTATCTGGGACAATTCAAAAACAGACTGGGCATTGTCGGTTACGGGTCCGTAGCTGTCGACAGCAATAGTCACCGGTCCCATTCCGAGGAAACCGAAGGCCACCAAACCGAAAGCGAAGATACTCGGATAGGTCATAATGTCGGACAAGCCCAGCTTTGAGATCTGGAAAGCAGTGAACATGAGGCCCATCATAACCATTCCCTTCCAGAAGGCCGAAAAGTTGCCGGCGACGAGACCGGAAAGTATATTCAGGGAAGCACCGCCTTCACGGGAGGCCTGAACGATTTCAGCCACATGGCGTGATCTGGAGCTGGTGAAGGCCTTGGTCAGTTCGGGGATAATGGCAGCAGCAGCCGTACCGCAACTGATTATCGTTGCCAGCTTCCACCAGATGCCTTCGCCCATTGTATCCCTAAGGAGCACCCAGCTTGCGAGGTAAGTCATTACAATGGAAATGACCGACGTGATCCAGATAAGCGAAGAGAGCGGGTTCTCGAAATTGAACTCCCTTGACTGTCCGTATTTATTCTTGTTGTAAACCTGATTTATGCCGTAGGAAAGCATGGAGGTAACAACCATGAGAAGCCGCATGGCAAAAATCCAAACGATAAGGGATGCCTGCCATTCAACGCCGGTGATGGCGAGAACGATAAAGGAGATTAGTGCTACACCAGTAACGCCGTAGGTTTCAAAACCATCGGCGGTTGGTCCGACGCTGTCACCCGCATTGTCTCCGGTACAATCGGCGATAACGCCAGGGTTTCTCGGGTCATCCTCGGGAAGGTTGAAAACGATCTTCATCAGGTCGGCTCCGATATCAGCAATCTTGGTAAAGATCCCGCCTGCGATACGCAGTGCACTGGCGCCAAGGGATTCGCCGATGGCGAAGCCAAGGAAGCATGCGCCTGCGGATTCTCCCGGCACGAACAGGAGGATGGCGAGCATCATGATGAGTTCCACGCAGATCAGCAGGAGACCGATGCTCATCCCGGACTGGAGGGGGATTGAAACCACCTGGAACGGTTTACCGCGAAGCGATGCGAATGAGGTGCGGCTGTTGGCCAGGGTATTGATACGGATGCCGAACCAGGCCACGCCATAGGAACCCAGGATACCAAATACCGACCACATGAGAATCATGAGGACCTTGCCCACCTTCATTCCGCTGAGGCCGAGGAAATAGTATGCCATAATCACGGCAATCAGGCCGAACAGGATAAGCAGGAACTTGCCCTGCTGGAGCAGGTACGTTTTACATGTTTCATAAATGGTATTGGAAACATCGAGCATTGACTTATGCGCCGGCAGGTTCCGGATACTCCGGTACTGCATAAAGCCGAACCATAGGCCGATCAGCACAATAACAAGCCCGTAAAACAGAAGATCCCACCCGGTGAGGGCACCATTGAGGAAAGATACACTCTTCAGATCAGGGATCGTCAGATCCGCTTCCCCGGCAAACACCGATGCCGGAATCAGCATCAGCATCCCAAGGATTAGTTTCAGTTGTTTCATCATGGATTTAGTTTTTTTGGACGGCTAAAAGTAAGCACGCAGATTGAAATTGCAAACGATCCTTCTCAGGTTAGGGGGCATATTATAAACATGATTTTTGGCATGAATTATGTAGAAAAGCCATGCAATACCGCATGTTATGCACGAAACCCGCGTCCCTGTTAACATTCTATTAACAATGAACGGCATCCTGTTTACAAATATTAACGGTCAGGCTTGTAACAATTGGATGCTTTTTGCGTCTTACTATCAGAAAACATAAAGAAAATAAACAGAAATTAAAAAAAATGAAAACAAATAACCTCTTAAAAATAGCCGGGGTGTTCCTCACAGGGATCATCCTTACCATGAATGTTCAGGCCGCAGCCGATAAGAATTCCCGTTTGGCGCGCACGTCAATAAATCAGCTCACGCATAGTGTACGGCTTACAAGTGAAGACATCCGCAACATGCAGCTTCTGCTTTCACAATCCGATGCCGTTCATATCAGCTGGAACAGGAACGAACTGACCTTTGCCCTGCGAGAAGGGGATATCCCCGAATACACCATCCGCTTTGAAGCGCTGAACAGCGAGCCGGTTGAAGACTGGATGTTTGAAAGCGATTACCTGGGCGAAGAGAGTATCGCCCCGATAGAAGGCTGGATGACTGAGGCTGATTATCTTGAATCCGAAGAACTGCCGATCGAAGGCTGGATGCTCAGTGAAACCCGTTTGGCCGTGGAGGAGACTGCAGCACCGGTTGAAGGCTGGATGCTTGATTCATATTATCTCTCCAGATAGGGAGATTCGACCTGCCACCATCGATTTTAGGGGCTGAGACAAAACCCCCACACTAAAGTGCGGGGTTACTGATCTCTTTGTGACGAAGCTTTTATGTCATTGACATTCTGGGCTATAAGCGAAGACATCATTAACCTCAGACTTCAGTCTGGGGTTTTGTCCCACCCCCTTCTTGTTTTATGGCCCCCACATATCCCGGTCGAGGGTCCTGTAATTGACCGCTTCGGCGAGATGGTGGGGAAGAATGGCTCCGCTGCCATCGAGGTCGGCAATCGTAAGGGAAACCTTGAGAATTCGATCATAGGCCCGTGCTGAGAGGCCGAGGCGCTCCATAGCCTGTTTAAGGATCAATCGACCCGCTTCATCGATCCGGATATGTTTCCTCATCAGCCGCGAGGTCATCTGGGCATTGCAGTACACCCCGGGCATTCCCTGAAACCGGTTGATCTGTATAGTACGTGCTGCGATGATCCGTTCGCGGATCACCGCGGAGGGCTCGGCCAGCGGTGTCGCGGTCAGTTTGTCGAAACTGACCGGCACCACTTCGATATGGAGGTCGATCCGGTCGAGAAGCGGGCCGGATACCTTTCCAAGATATTTTTGAACGGTTCCGTTACCGCACACGCAGGTCTTCTCCGGATGATTGAAATAGCCGCAGGGGCAGGGATTCATTGAGGCCAGCAGCATGAAATTGGCAGGGTACTGGATGGCATAGCGTGCTCGTGAAATATGGATGATCCTTTCCTCCAGCGGCTGTCGCATCACTTCGAGCACCGATCGTTTGAATTCAGGCAGTTCATCCAGGAAAAGAACCCCGTTATGGGAAAGGGATATTTCGCCGGGTTTCGGAACTGCACCTCCCCCTACGAGAGCGATATCAGAAATTGTATGATGAGGTGATCGGAAAGGACGCCGGGTGATCAATGTACCATTTGCTCCAAGCTTGCCGGCCACCGAATGGATACGGGTTGTTTCGAGGGCCTCTTTCAATGAAAGGGGTGGCATTATACCTGGCAGACGGCGGGCCAGCATCGTTTTACCGGCACCCGGCGATCCCACAAGGAGCGCGTTATGACCACCGGCGACAGCTACTTCCAGGGCGCGCTTCACATTTTCCTGACCCTTGACATCCTGGAAATCCGGCTCAAACTGGCCTGCCGTGCACCGGAATTCGGCTTCAAGGTCAATCCTCACCGGGTCGGGCCGGGGGCCACCGGTAAAAAACGACACTACATCGGCAAGACTGGTCATGCCGTATACATCCAGTCCCTCCACCACAGCAGCCTCACGGGCATTGACAAGCGGGACTATTATGCCGCGAAAGCCTTCCTGTCTCGCTTTCATAGCCATTGGCAGCACACCGGTTACCGGTTGCAAACCACCATCGAGAGATAATTCCCCCATCATTACAAAGCTGTCGAGATCAATGTTTCGCAACTTTTCCTGTGCCCCCAGGATTCCGATAGCCAACGGCAGGTCGTAGGCTGCGCCCTCTTTCCGGACATCCGCCGGGGCCAGGTTTATGACGACTCTCCTGCCGGGCCAGCGGTAATCGAGCGCATTCAGCGCAGATACGATCCGTTGCTGACTTTCACGAATGGCGCTATCGGGCAAACCGACCAGGAAATAACCGACCCCTTCGCTGACCTGCACCTCAACGCGAATGGTGGTTGCAGAGATTCCAAACACTGCACTTGCAAAGGTTCTTACCAACATAGCAATCTGTTTATAGGAATATAGATGCAGAAAACGGGGCCCGGTGGAAAAACCTTTTCGTATTTTTGCCGTATTACGGTTAGAAAAAATTCCGGTCATGGCTTTATTCAGAACAGAAAAACCCAAGCAATTCACCTATATACCCCGATTCTACGATGAAAGGAAGGAGGAGCTCGACAGACGGGTGGATGAAGTCCGCAAGGAGGTGGATGAGCAATCCGGAGTGCAGTATGTCCCCAATATCAGGGGCCGTATGCGCAGCCGGCATGATGCTTTGTACGGCATACAGGGGAAAGCCGGCAAATCAATCATCAGCAAGCGGCTGATCACCATTTTATTCATCGGCCTGATCCTCCTCATAGGCTATTACATCCTCCGCATCCTCGCGGTGGCCGACAATATCTGATTTCCGGATGGCAGATCTTATCAAGGTGCTACCGGATGCGGTTGCCAACCAGATTGCAGCAGGGGAGGTCATACAACGGCCCGCATCGGCAGTCAAGGAACTTATGGAAAATGCCGTTGATTCCGGTGCGACACGCGTGCAGGTAATTATCCGGGATGCCGGCCGCACGCTCGTTCAGGTTGCGGACAACGGATCGGGCATGGGTGAGGCTGATGCCCGGCTCTGCTTTGAGCGGCATGCCACATCAAAGATCCGGCAAGCCGACGACCTTTTCACCATCCGCACGATGGGTTTTCGCGGCGAGGCACTGGCATCAATTGCCGCAGTGGCTCAGGTGGAGCTTCGCACCAAGACGAAGGACACCGATGCCGGAATCCGCATCCGAATCAACGGATCGGAATTTGAGCTTCAGGAACCTGTTGCCTGTCCCGACGGAACCAGCATATCCGTAAAAAACCTTTATTACAACGTACCGGCAAGGAGAAAATTCCTTAAGGCCAACAGCACTGAACTTAAGCATATTATAACGGAATTCCAGCGAATTACCCTTGCTCACCCGGAGGCCGGCTTCACCCTTCACCATAATGATGCCGAACTGTACAACCTTCCGGCGGCAAAATTGCCAGAGCGAATTCAGCACCTTTTTGGCAAATCCATGGCCACCCAGCTGGTAACTGTAAAAACCGACACCAGCATGATGTCGGTAAGCGGGTATGTGGGAAAACCGGAATACGCAAGAAAAACATACGGTGAGCAGTTCTTTTTCGTCAATGGGCGATTTATGAAGCACCCTTACCTCCACAGGGCGGTTACCCAGTGCTATGAGAACCTGATTTCCGGCGATTCCGTTCCGTCATACTTCATTTACATTGAAATAGATCCGGCCAGTATCGACGTGAACATTCACCCCACGAAAACCGAGATCAAGTTTGAAGATGAACGTGCCATATACCAGATCATTCATTCCTCGGTGCGGGAGGCGCTTGGGAAGTTCAACCTGACACCTTCGCTTGATTTTGACCGCGAAGGTGTACTGGAGATGCCCTATTTCCCGCCCGGGCAAGTGATCCGTCCGCCGGAAATCCATGTGGACAGCACATATAATCCATTCAATACAGAGAACCGCGACCGGCCGCGGGAGGGTGGATCCGATTTTCAGTACCGCCCCGATCCGGTTGCCGGATGGGAACAACTATATGCTTCCCCGCAACCTGCAGTCCAGCAGGGCCTCACCGGCTTCAGCCAGGAAGCAAGAAGTTTCCTTCAACTGAAAAACAAATACCTCATGATCCCCGTTAAATCGGGAATTATGATTGTGAACCAGTCAAGGGCATACGAACGCATTCTTTACGAGGATTTTATACGCAATATCAATGAGTCGACAGGCGTACGGCAGCAAGTGCTGTTTCCATATACCTTTGAGCTGAATCCGGTTGATCTCAACCTTTTGCTGGATGTAAGTGACGAACTGTCAGCCATCGGTTTTGACATCCAGCCCTTTGGCGGAAACAGCATCATTATCCGTTCGGTACCAGCAGAGGTCGACTCAAGTGACCCTAAAGCATTGATTGAGGAACTGTTGGAGCAGCTCAAAAATGAAACAGCCGACATTTCCGGCCACTATTTCGAACAGGTTGCACGAACGGCCGCAAGGGTATCATCACATTCCTTTTCGCGGCAGCTGCTGGATGAAGAGGCCCAGGTACTGATTGACAGGCTTTTTGCCTGCAAAGAGCCCCAGTTCACACCGGGAGGAAAGCCAGTACTGACTATTTTTCAGCTGGAGGAGATTGACAAGAGACTTGCATAGGTTTTGAAGTAAGATGGAGAGAAGTAGGAATGGTGAGGGTTTAGATTCGAATGGAGAATTCTGAATTAATGAGGACCAGATTCAAGGAATCGGAAAGACTAAAAGGAGGGAATTATGTTTGAGCGTTTCGGAGGAAGAGGTGGGTCGATGCCGCCAGCGGTAATGAACCTTCTTATAATCAATGTTATACTATATCTTGCCACCTATGTTTTATCGGGCAGCGGGATTGATCTGGTGAAATACCTGGGGCTTTATTATCCCGGATCCGATCTGTTTCGTCCGTACCAGCTCATTACGCACATGTTTATGCATGGCGGGCTGATGCACCTTTTCTTCAACATGTTCGCCCTATGGATGTTTGGCCGTGTTTTGGAATCGGTTTGGGGCAGTGGCCGGTTCCTTGTCTATTTTTTCGTTACCGGGTTTGGTGCCGCCGGTCTTCACCTGCTTGTTAACGCCATTTCGATCGGCGCGATTAACCAGGAGGCACAGGCACTTCTGAACACCATGTCGCCCGAGGCGTTTGCCGAATTCGTCAGGCACCGGTTCCCTGAATACCAGGGGCAGATTTCGGATTTCATTGGTAACTGGACCATGTCACCGGAGGATACAGGGTATGCGGCTCAGGCTCCCGAATTTGTCAGACAGCTGATTGCTCTTCGGATGAATGTTCCGACTGTGGGTGCGTCGGGGGCTGTTTTCGGCGTCTTGCTGGCTTTCGGAATGTTATTCCCGAACACGCAGCTGATGCTTCTTTTCCCGCCAATTCCGATCAAGGCAAAGTGGTTCGTTCTGGGTTACGGTGCAATTGAATTTGTTTCGGCCATATGGAACCAGCCGGGTGATAATGTGGCGCATTTTGCGCATCTTGGCGGCATGATTTTTGGTTTTATCCTGATCAAAATCTGGAACCGTACACAGCGCGAGCATTTTTATTGACGATGAATCCACTCGGTGATTTTAGAAGGACTTTCAGCAAACAGGGGGCGCTTGCCCAGCTGATCCTTATTAACGTTGGGGTTTTTCTGTTTCTGAAATTCCTGGGTGTACTCTTTTTTCTTTTCCGGCAGGAGAACCTCGAGCAGCTGGTGCTTGGCTATCTTGCCCTGCCAGCAGATCCGCAGCTGATCCTGAAAAAGCCATGGACGATTATCAGTTACATGTTCCTCCACTACGACTTTTTCCATATCCTTTTCAACATGCTCTGGCTTTACTGGTTCGGGAAAATCTTCCTGGAATACCTGAATGCCAAAAAGCTGATCTCGGTATACCTGTTAGGCGGTTTGGCCGGCGGACTGGTCTACATCCTGTCGTTCAACCTTTTTCCTGCCTTTGAAGAATCTGTTGCACAATCGGTTGCACTGGGGGCCTCAGCTGCCGTGCTTGCCATAGTCATGGCCATATCCTTTTATGTTCCGGGTTACACGATCAATCTGATGTTCATTGGACCGGTTAAGCTTCAGTACATTGCGCTTGCCACGGTGGCCATCGATATATTAAGCATCCGGTCGGGAAATGCCGGCGGTCATCTTGCCCATCTCGGCGGTGCTTTTTTCGGGTTTGTATACGCTTCCGGGCTCAAGCAGGGGAAAGATATGTCGAAAGGATTCAACAGGCTAATGGACAGCTTTTTCAGCCTTTTCAAACGGAGGCCGAAGATGGAGGTAAAGTACAAGAAACCGCCCGGACGTGCCGAAACCGATATGGAATATAATGCACGGCGCGCCGATGAGCAGCGAAGGATCGACGAGATCCTTGACAAGATTGCCCAAAACGGTTACGAAGGCCTGTCGAGGGAAGAAAAGGAGATCCTGTTTAAATCCGGAAAGAAATAACTCATGCTGAAGGCATTTCGCAAGCTGTTTTTCTGGTTGTACCTGTTTACGGTTCCGCCTCTGCTTGCCTGCTACCTGAGTCAGCTGATCACACCCGCCACCTTCTGGCCCCTGGCCTTTCTAGGACTGGCATTTCCCTTCCTGCTGGGGCTTCAGTTCGCCTTCCTGCTGGTATTTGTTTTGCTTCGGAGCAAAGCACTGGTTATCCCCGTTATCCTGATCCTTGTTGGCTGGGGTGGTGTTACCAGGACCTTCCAGCTTCCCCTTCCGGGAGGTTCGGGCAAATCAAAACCGGACGCCATAAAAGTGATGACCTATAACGTGCGGCTGTTCGACATAGCGCATTACTGGTCGGGCCTCAAAGACCAGAGCGAAGGCGTTTTGTCCTATATAGGGGAGAAACGCCCGGATATTCTTTGTTTTCAGGAATTTGCCATCCAGGAACCCGGGAAGTTTTCGATGGATTACGTAAAAAGCAGACTGGATTTCCTCCCCTACTCGGCTGTAGAATACAACTTTACCCGACAGAACCGAAAACACGGCCTTGCCATATTCAGCCGCTACCCAATCATCAACAGCGGACACGAACACTTTGAGGATACAAAAAACATGATGCTCTTCACGGATCTGCTTATTGGCAGCGATACCGTGAGGGTATACAACAATCACCTTGAATCCATCCACTTCGACCGCGATGAGCTTCAATGGATTGATACGACAACCAATGCCACGCGAATCCCGCGCGACAAAATTGCCGAAATCGTGAAGCGAATGAAGGGTGCATACATTAAGCGTGCCGGTCAGGCCGATCTGGTGAGCGAGCGGATTAACCGTTCGCCTTATGAGGTGATCGTCTGCGGGGATTTCAACGATACTCCCGTGAGTTACGTTACGCACAAAATCAGCAAAGATCTTTATGACAGTTTCCGGTCAGGCGGCCGATGGCTCGGGATCACTTTCCCAAACGTCAAGGCGCCTCTTCGAATAGATTACATCCTGCATTCCAGGAAAATGGTATCGGACAATTTTGAAATCGGCCGGATCGTTTTCTCCGACCACCGCCCGGTGAGTTGTGAAATTGGGTTGCATTAGGAACG
>CAYWHP010000026.1:18932-44149 GCA_964457845.1 uncultured Porphyromonadaceae bacterium
AGAACGTGACGCAAGAACGTGACACGTGACGCGTGACACGTGACGCGAAGGAAGGAGGACACGGAGAAGGAGGACACGGAGGAGGAGGACACAGAGGAGGAGGAGGAGGGATCAGGCGAGGGAGAGCTGGCAATTGCCACCGCTTAGAATAATTCCTATTTTCTTTCCCTTCCAGCCTGCCGACGGGTTGGCCATCAGAGCGCCCAGGGGAACAGCCGAGCTGGGTTCGATAATAATCTTCATTCGCTCCCATATCAGGCGCATGGCTTCGGTGATGGCTGGTTCCGGACAGAGGAGAATTTTATCGACCCTGTTTCGGATCACCTCAAAAGTCAATTCGCCCAGCGAAGTCAGCAATCCGTCGGCAATGGTTCGTGGCGGTGCTGCGGGTTGAATGGATCCTTCCTGAACTGACCGGAATGCATCATCCGCCAGCTCGGGTTCGCCTGCCCACACGATTACTTCCGGTTTCATCGATTTTGAGGCGATGGCCGTACCGCTCAGGAGTCCGCCTCCCCCGACAGGTGCCATAACGACATCCAGGCCCGGCTGTTCCATGAGAAGTTCGAGTGCAGCTGTGCCCTGGCCGGCAATGATTTCAAACCGGTTGAACGGATGAATAAAGGTGCAGCCGGTCTCCTGCTGTACCTTTTCCATTGTTGTTTCCCGGGCTTCCAGTGTCGGCTCACAATAGGTGATGATACCTCCGTAACCGGCAACGGCTACCTTCTTTATTCCGGGAGCGGTGCGTGGCATGACGATATAGGCCGGGACGCCGGCTATGCGGGCTGCCAGGGCAAGAGCCGCGGCATGGTTGCCGGAAGAATGGGTCCCCACCCCTCTCCGCAGTTCATCCGGATGCAAGGAAAGAACCGCATTGGTGGCACCACGGAACTTGAAGGCACCGACTTTCTGGAAATTCTCGCACTTGAAATAGAAATCTGCACCGAGGATTTCATTGATACTCCGGGATGTAAGTACAGGAGTATGATGAATGTACGGCCGGATGCGCTCATGCGCATCGGTAATATCAGAGAGCCCGGGAAGAATCATTTTCGTTTTTTTACGTATTTATCCAACCATTCATTCTCCTCCCATAACATGTGCAGGAGGCTTTCGCGGGCGGCATACCCGTGGCTTTCCAGCGGGAGCAGAACCAGTCGGGCTGTGCCGCCAAGCCCCTTTATTGCAGCATAAAGCCTTTCGCTCTGAATTGGGAAAGTTCCCTGATTGTTATCAGCCATGCCATGAATCATCAGGATCGGCGTTTTGATCTTATCGGCATAATTGAACGGTGACATCTTGTTGTACAGGTCGGTGGCCTCCCAGTAGGTTCTTGGCTCCGACTGGAATCCGAACGGGGTCAGCGATCGCATGTATGCTCCGCTGCGGGCAATACCGGCTGCAAACAGATCACAGTGGGCCAAGAGGTTGGCAGTCATAAAGGCCCCATAGGAGTGGCCTCCGACGGCCACCCTGCGCGGGTCGACTACTCCGAGTTCCACTCCTTTATCAATGGCAGCCCTGGCGTTGGCAACCAGCTGGCCGATAAAGTTATCATTGGGTTCCGCATCCCCTTCGCCCACGATCGGGAAAGCCGCATTATCAAGAATTGCATAGCCCCGGGTAACGAAAGGAACTGCAGAGCTGGCGCTCAGCCGGGTGAATGTATAGGGAGATCCACTAACCTGGCCCGCTGCTGTTTTTGATTTGTATTCCACCGGGTAGGCCCACATGATGGTTGGCAGCGGACCATCCTCCTTTTTCCAGCCGGCCGGGGTGTAAAGGGTGGCTGTAAGCTGCACCCCATCGGCACGGGAATAGGTGATCCGTTCTTTTTTCACTCCATTCAGGAAAGGATACGGGTTGGTGAAACGTGTTACCTGGACAGGAGCGATGGTTTTTTTTGCTTTCAGATTGATTATGTAATAGTTGGAAGGCTCATCGACCGATTGCCGGGTAATCAGTAAACGAAGCTTTTCGGCATCAATAATTTTGGCAACGGATTCAAAAAAAGGAGCCTGTGATTGCCATATCCGTTTTATCTGCAGCGTTTTGATATCGAACTCATCGAGGAACGGCCGGTCACCATCGGGGGAGGCACCGGAACCCGAGAGGAACATTGTGGTTCCTTTGCCTGCAATAAGGATTCTGGCTCTTCCGCGGCCTGACTCCATGATAAAATCACCGGGGTCACCATAGCGGTCCTCGGAGGAGCGGTCCCAGATAACACGCGGTTCTGCACCGGGATCGGAAGGATTGAAAAAGGCTGTTATCTGCCGGCGGGTTTTTGATGATCCCTGGCGCATAACTGCCAGATCCTCCCGTGCCCAGGTGATGCGGCTGAACCGCATGGCGGTTTTGAAGCAGGGAACAGGGGCACTTTTGAAAGGAGCATCGAGGCGGTATACCTGATCACGGAAAGGAACATCCTTTTTCGGATCACCGCCATCCAGTGCTTCGGCCCACCAGAGGCTGGCCGGCGCATCCGCCCGCCAGCCGATGTTACGGGGGCCGGGGGAAGCTGCATCGTATCCGGTGGGAACGTTTTCCATTAACGGTATCCGAAAGACTTCCCTGACCTGTTTGCCTGCCATATCAACGATTTCCGCAACAGTCGGAAAATCAGAATACCCCACCTGGTAGGAATAAGGCCTCATCAGCCGCTCAGCGAGAATATACTCTCCGCCAGGGGCTATATCGAGGCTTGTGTACATGTCACGGGCCAAAACATTTACCGTATTTCCATCAAGACCAATCAGCACAACTTCCGACTGCCCGAAATAATCGAACAGCAATTCGTCCTGCGGACCGGTCAGCATGTCCTGATTGGTTCGCACGGCTGCCTTGCTGCCCGACGTTTCCTGTACCACCGGGCCTGTTGGAACCTGCGACACCTTTGGTCTGGGACCCCGGCCGGCGGGTATCAGTTTACAAATTATGCCAGAAGAGTTTGGAACCCAGCCAACGGCTGAGCCCAGGAGGTTGTTCACCGGACGGGTGCTCAGTTGCCGCGCGGTGAGTGTGGCGATATCGGCATACCAAAGATAGAGTCCGTCCGTCATGAGCTGCAGGAAGGCGAATCCCCGGCTGTCGGGTGCCCAGGAAACCTGCATCATTCGCAGGGGCTCGGGCATACCGGCGAACTTCTTTGTTTCCATTGTTCCGAGCAGCATCAGCTCGATGCTTACCGACCATGAAGGGCGGCTTGCGGAATTGATTGCCGGATCGATCCGGAGACCGGCAAGGCGGAGCATTTCAGCTGCGAAATCGTTAATATCCGGATTTTCGTTGCGGGTAAGAAAAAGGGCGTATTGACCTGAAGGATCGGTCGAAACGGTTGGCGTGGCGGGTGCATCAACTACGGCGACAAGGTCTTTGGGCGGGACCTGATACTTCAGGTCGGTTTGGGCATTCATCATCATTGGCATGGCTGCAAGAGCCGGGATTAGCAGGTTAAACCATCTGAAAGTCATTGATTTCATGGCAGGCAAGTGTTAAGTGTGAGCACGGGGCCGGAGTGCAAATTAGCATAAACAATCGTAATCCTTTATCTTTGAAACCCAAAGAAACAACGGATGGAAACGAAAAAAACACTTATACAGCAGGTTTGGGATGACCGCACACTCCTGAGTCTGGCAGCTTACCGGGAGGCGGTTGAATCAGTGATAGAGGAGCTTGACAAGGGAAGGTTGCGGGTTGCAGAGCCTGTGGGTGACGAATGGACTGTTAATGAATGGGTTAAAAAGGCTGTTATTCTGTATTTTCCCATCCGGAAGATGGAGACCTTTACGGCAGGGCCACTTGAATTCCACGACAAAATACCGTTGAAACACGACTATGCTTCTCAAGGTGTTCGTGTTGTTCCTCAGGCGGTTGCCCGCTATGGCGCCTACCTGGCACCGGGTGTGATCATGATGCCATCCTATGTTAATATCGGCGCCTATGTGGATGAAGGAACGATGGTTGACACATGGGCCACGGTAGGATCCTGCGCCCAGATTGGCAAGGGTGTGCACCTGAGCGGCGGTGTCGGTATCGGCGGAGTTCTCGAGCCTGTTCAGGCGGCGCCGGTCATCATTGAAGACCATGCCTTTATCGGTTCACGCTGTATCGTGGTGGAAGGCGCCCGCATCGGTCGTGAAGCCGTGCTTGGCGCCAATGTCGTCATCACGGGCTCAACCCGGATACTTGATGTTTCGGGGCCGGAAGAGATCGAATACCGGGGGTATGTCCCTCCCCGATCTGTTGTGATCCCCGGAACGTATCCTAAAAAGTTCCCGGCTGGGGAATACCAGGTACCTTGTGCGCTGATCATTGGCCGGCGAAAAGCCTCTACCGATCTGAAGACCGCCCTGAACGAAGCGCTCCGGGAATACAACATTGCTTAGCGGGAATTATCTCACAACCGGCCCCAGTTGCATTGAAAAAAGCGGCATGGAGAAACTATCTGTTGTCATCATTGCGTTCAACGAGGAGAGGGATATAGCCTGGTGCCTTGAATCCGTCAGGGCAATTGCCGACGAGGTGCTTGTGCTCGACTCATTCAGCACGGACCGGACAGAAGCCATTTGCCGGAAATTTGGAGCCCGGTTCGAGCAACACCGGTTTGATGGCTATGTGTCGCAGAAAAACAGAGCCCTGCAGATGGCATCCAATGACCTGGTGCTATCGCTGGATGCCGATGAGGCTCTTTCGGAGGAGGCACGCATTGCGATCCTCGCCATCAAAAAAAACAGGGAGCATGACGGTTTCTATTTCAAGCGGCTCAACAGCTGGTGCGGGCATCAGATGAGGCATACCAGCTGGTATCCCGACCGCAAGCTGCGGCTGTTCGATCGTTCCCGTGCAAGGTGGACGGGTATCGATCCGCACGACGAGGTGATGATGGAGCATGGCAGTCGCCTTTTTCGCCTGGATGCCGGCATCCTGCACCGAACCGTTCATTCGCTTGCTGAGCACAGGGAGAAAACAGAAAAATTCGCAAGGATATCGGCACAGTTTTATTTTGACAGACAAATCAAGTCGGGATGGGGTTCAGCACTCACACACAGCGCATGGCGCTGGTTCAGAGAATATTGCGTCTTACTTGGGTTTCTCGATGGGAAAGCCGGATGGCAAGTTGCCCGATTTTCAGCCATTTACGTTTGGAAAAAATATTCCTATCTTCGTAAACTCTATGGAAACAGACGGTGAATCAGCCTGGGCCCGGGAAGATCTTCTCCGGGCAATCGAAGTCCTCAAACAAGGCGGCGTAATTCTTTATCCCACCGATACCATCTGGGGTATCGGATGTGATGCCACCAATAATGAAGCCGTCGAGCGGGTTTACCGCATCAAGGAGCGTCCCGCAGGAAAGAGCATGCTCGTACTTGTATCCGATATCAAGATGGCTGAGCAATATACATTTGATACGCCGCCTCTCATCTGGGAGATCATGCTTTCAGCGCTTGATCCGCTCACCTTGATTTTTCCCCATGCCAGGAATTTTGCCGAAAACCTTCCGGCAGCCGATGGCTCCATCGGAATTCGGCTCACACAAGACCCATTCTGCGCTGAGCTTATCCGTCTGTTCGGAAAGCCAATCGTTTCCTCATCGGCCAATCCGAGCAGCTTCATGCCCCCGAGGCACTTCCTCGACATATCACAGGAACTTATCGATGCTGTTGATTACGTGGTGGAATGGCGTCAGGACGACATGCAGGACGGAAGGCCTTCAACGGTTGTGAAGCTTCGTGACGACGGAGAGATGGAGATGCTCAGGCCTTAACGGGGCTACTTTTCAGGATCTAGAGATCGAGTAATCCGTCGGGGATTCGGAGGACCAGGCTTCGTGCCTTGTGATCCGTTTTAACAATAAACTCAGGATTCAGTGGCAGGAGTGCCCGTTTTCCGTTGATTTCAATTTCCAGCAGCGGGTTGCCCGGAATATCCTCAAAGCCGGATACGGTACCGGTCAATCCTGAAACAACATCCGCTAGAGTATATCCGGTAAGTGAATCCCTTACGGCTTCTCCTGTTTCAAACCATTCAGACCATTCGCCTTCAAGATTGACTGTTTTACCAATAAAGCCGGCAGCCTCCTCCGGTCCGCTGATTTTCAGGAGCCCAACCACTATGTGGTTTGCATCCTTTTGGAAAACAGATTCTTCCGCAATGCTGAACGGTACCAGGCCGCCATCGATCCGGATAAAAAGCCATTCCGGAAAATCCGTGATATCGGCAGCCGGCTGGTTGAGCCGGACCACAAGCCGGCCATTTACGCCATGCACCTTTACCAGGATGCCTGCTTCAAATGTTTCCGATTCAAGCCTGTCCGTTACTGAATTCAACATGCTCCTTATTTAGCTATTCACATTATCCCGCAAGATCACACTTTTCGCCGGATTGACGTATACGAAGATAATGGATTACCAAAACGTTGAAAAGGTAGCCTTCGAGGCGGAAGGATATGGTAAAAAAAAACTGCCCGGGTTTCGGGCAGTCTTTCTATGTTGGTATGAATAAACCCTAGCTTATTCTTCAGCCGGAGTTGTTTCAGCCGGTGCAGCCTCTTCTTCAGCCTGGGGTTCTTCAGCTGCTACTGTTGCAGCGGCTGCTTCCTTGGCATACTTTTTAGCGATTGCGGCAGCGCGGGCTTCCTTAACCTTGGTTTCAGCGGCCATGCGGGCTTTATCTTCGCTCCGTGAGGTGGCGTCCTTCTTACTGGCTGCGGATTTCAGCTTCTGCTCACTGGCAGCAACCCAATCCTGGAATTTCTGGTCGGCCTGTTCTTCGGTGAGAGCACCTTTTTTGACCCCTTTCACGAGGTGGTTCTTGTAAAGGATACCCTTCTGGAGAAGAAGTGAGCGTACGGTATCAGTCGGCAGCGCACCATTTTGCAACCATGTTAAGGCTTTGTCAAAGTCAATATCAATGGTAGCAGGATTCGTGACAGGATTGTATGAACCAATCCTTTCGATGAATTTACCATCCCGTGGTGCCCTGCTATCCGCTACTACGATGAAGTAGAACGGACGGGATTTTTTCCCGTGTCTGGATAATCTAATTTTTGCTGGCATGCTTACTGATAATTAATCTATCAATTTTGTTTTAAAATTTTGTGGCGCAAAGTTATCATTAA
This sequence comes from uncultured Porphyromonadaceae bacterium, assembly GCA_964457845.1. Lineage (GTDB taxonomy): Bacteria > Bacteroidota > Bacteroidia > Bacteroidales > UBA12481 > UBA12481. The sequence goes on from CAYWHP010000026.1 coordinate 26,056, forward strand.
TATCCTGTTCTCCAAAAGAATTTAACTTTTAAAAGAGTTTTAAACAGTCTCCGATAGCGGGACAATAGTGGCTATTTTTGCGGCGATGAGTGCCTTTGTACATCTTCACCTCCACACGCAGTATTCAATCCTCGACGGTGCCACACCAATCGAGCGGCTGATGGACCGCGCCGTTTCGCTCGGAATGCCCGCCGTTGCTCTCACAGATCACGGCAACATGTTTGGCGCAAAGCATTTTTTCGATGCTGCGAGGGCCAAAAAGATCAAGCCTATCCTTGGCTGCGAGGTTTATCTCGCCCCGAAAGGCCGCAAGGACAAATCCGATATCGAAGACCGCAGCCGGTTTCACCTTATTTTACTGGCCAAGAACCTCGCCGGCTACCATAACCTGATAAAGATGGTCTCCATGGCATGGATCGAGGGCTATTACTACAAACCGCGGATCGACTGGGAGCTGCTGCATTTATACCATGAAGGTCTCATTGCCTGCTCATCCTGCATGGGCGGGGAGTTGCCGCGCGCGGTAAGGAACAGCGAACAGGCGGCGGAAGAAATTTTGCTGAAGTACAAGAACCTTTTCGGTGAAGACTATTATGTGGAGCTGCAGGACCACGGCCATCCGGAGCAGAAGCAGATCAACCAGGTGCTCGTGAGGCTGGCCCGGAAACATAACGTTGACCTGATTGCGACAAACGATGTCCATTACCTGAACGCCAAAGATGCCGAAGCACAGGACATTCTCCTCTGCCTGAGTACCGGCAAGGATTTCAACGATACCAGCCGGATGAAATTCATCGGCCAGGAGTTCTTCAAGACGGCCGAGGAGATGAGCATCCTGTTTCCGGACACGCCTGAAGCGCTCTCCAACACGCTCAAGGTTGCCGATAAAATAGAAAACTACGAACTCGACCGGAAGGTTCTTCTGCCGGAATTTATTATTCCGGAAAGCTTTGCAAACCAGGATGCCTTTTTGCGGCATCTGGCCTTTGAAGGTGCGGAACGCCGGTATGGTGAGATTACCGATGCCATTCGTGAGCGCATCGATTTTGAGCTCGGTGTTATCGAAAAGATGGGGTTTGCGGGTTATTTCCTTATTGTTCAGGATTTTATCCGGGCAGCGCGGGAAAGAAACGTTTCGGTTGGCCCAGGCAGGGGATCGGCAGCAGGATCAGCTGTTGCCTATTGCATACGGATAACTGACATCGACCCGATCAAATACAAGCTGCTGTTTGAGCGGTTCCTCAATCCGGATCGAATATCGATGCCGGATATTGATATAGACTTCGATGATGACGGCCGCGAGGAAGTCATGAAATATGTTGTGGAGAAATATGGCAAAGAGCGTGTGGCCCAGGTTATCACATTCGGCTCGATGGGTGCCAAGATGGCCATCCGTGATGTAGCAAGGGTGATCAGCCTTCCATTGCCCGAGGCCAACCGGCTGGCTAAGCTTATACCCGACGGGCCGGATGTTTCGCTTGCCAGTTCCTACCGTGATGTGCCGGAACTCAAGCTCGAGCGGGCCAACGGGGAAGAGCTGGTTAAAAAGGTTCTGGAAATGGCGGAAATACTGGAAGGGTCGATCCGCCAGACGGGCATACATGCGTGCGGGGTGATCATCGGGAGGGATCCGCTTGTTGAACATATCCCGGTGGCCTCCTCTAAGGAAACGGATCTGATGATCACCCAGTACGACGGACATTACCTGGAGAACGTCGGAATGCTGAAGATGGACTTCCTGGGTCTCAAGACGTTATCGATCATACGCGATGCATTGGAAAACATCCGGTTATCGCGCGGGATCAACCTGATCATGGATGACATCTCCTATGACGACACCAAGACTTTCGAGTTGTATCAGAAAGGAGAAACCATCGGGACCTTCCAGTTCGAATCGCCCGGCATGCGTGCATACCTTAAGGAACTCAAGCCCACGGTACTGGAAGACCTGATCGCTATGAACGCACTCTACCGGCCGGGTCCGATGGAATTCATCAACACCTTTATCAAGCGCAAGTATGGACTTGAAAAGGTTGAATACCCCCACCCCTGGCTTGAGGAGGTGCTGAAGGACACTTATGGTATCATGGTTTACCAGGAGCAGATCATGCAGACGGCCCAGATCATCGGGGGCTTCACGCTGGCCAAGGCCGACCTTTTGCGACGGGCCATGGGGAAGAAGAAGATGGACGTAATGGAGAAGGAGAAAGCCGGTTTCATTGAAGGTGCCGAGAGCAGGGGCGTAGAGAAAAGCACGGCTGTAAAGATCTTCGATATCATGATGGAATTTGCCAACTACGGATTCAACCGGTCGCACTCGGCCGGATACGCCGTGGTGGCCTTCCAGACGGCATACATCAAGGCCCACTATCCGGCAGAATACATGGCAGCCGTATTGAGCCGGAACCTTAATGACATCAAGAAGATTACCTTCATCATGGATGAGTGCCGCAGAATGGGCATGCAGGTTTTAGGGCCGGATGTTAATGAGAGCTACCTGAAATTCAACGTCAACAAGGACGGGAATATCCGTTTCGGGCTAGCTGCCGTAAAGGGCATCGGAGCGGGCATCGTTGAGGCTCTTGTACTGGAACGTGAAAAGGGTGGGCCTTTCAAGGACATCTACGACATGGTTGAACGGATCAGCCTGAAGACACTCAATAAGAAGGTTATTGAATCGATGGTGGTAAGCGGGGCGCTCGACAACCTTTCGAAATTCCAGCGATACCAGTTCTTTTCGGAAGATGAGAAGGGGCAGAATTTCATCGAGCTGCTGCTCCGCTACGGGCTCAAGGTACAGGATGAAGCGGGCGGCAACCAGTTCAGCCTGTTCGGCGGAAGTTCCGAGATCAAGCCATCAAGGCCGGAACCCCGACCTTCGGAGCCCTGGAGCACCCTTCAGCAGCTCAATCTGGAGAAGGAGCATGTAGGCATTTATCTTTCCGCCCATCCGCTCGATGAGCACCGGCTGGTGATCGATCATTTTACAAACGCCAATTTTGCCGACCTGCATGATATTCCGACACTGCGGAACAAGGACCTCAGGGTTGCCGGCATCGTTACATCGGTTGAACACAAGATCACGAAGAACGGCAAACCTTTCGGCAGAATGTCGATGGAGGACTTTACCGACACCCATACGTTTACCTTCTTTTCGCCGGAATATCTCACTTTCAAGAATTACATGCAGCCCGGATATGCCCTTATGCTCAACGGCAAGGTGGAGGCCCACCGATTCAACGACGGGGAATATGAACTGAAGGTGAAGGAGATGAACCTCCTTGTTGATGTCGGAGAGAAGCTGATCCGGTCACTTTCCATATCGGTTCCGCTTGACTTGATCGACTCAGAATTGGTAAATGAACTTGCAGCCATGGTTCAGAAACATAAAGGAAAGACCATGCTTAAATTCAAGGTTTACGATCCGGTGGAGAAGCTTCATATCGATCTGTTCAGCAGGACGATCCGGGTGGAACTGAACAAGGAATTCCTGCGTTGGCTGGGAAGCAGGAAGGATTTTGACTTTAAGGTTGAATAATTCTGAAGTGACGGGTGAAATCCCTATTTTTGCAGCAGTCAAAAGAAAATTTTCTAACACATAAAATAACAGTCATGACCATTGACATAACCGATTCCAATTTCCAGGACGTTGTTATCGACGCCGGCAAGCCTGCAGTTATTGATTTCTGGGCCGAATGGTGCGGACCGTGCCGCATGCTGACGCCGATCGTCAAGGAATTGTCGACCGAGTATGAAGGCCGCGTTGTCGTTGGCAAGGTAGATGTTGACAGCAACCCGGGTATTTCTGCCAAGTATGGCATCCGCAACATCCCCACCCTGCTCTTTTTCAAAGACGGCCAGGTTGTTGACAAGCAGGTAGGCGTAGTACCCAAAGGCTCACTGGTTGCCAAAATCGATGCCCTCCTGAAATAGGGTATCCCCGCCGAACTACGAAAAATTTAACCGAGATAGAGGAGTGGGGCAATCTTTACCAGATTGACCTGATCGCCCGTCAGGTGGTGGAAGGCTTCATCACGGGGCTTCACCGCAGCCCGTATCATGGGTTCAGTGTTGAATTCGCCGAGCACCGCCATTACAATCCGGGCGAATCCACCCGTCATATCGACTGGAAGCTGTACGGCCGTACCGATAAGTTCTTCATAAAGAGGTACGAAGAGGAGACCAACCTCCGTGCCCAGTTTATTGTGGATACTTCGTCGTCGATGCTTTTCCCCAACCCCGAACGGAAGGCCATCAGCAAATTATTCTTCTCGGTATATACCGCAGCGGCGATGATGCGGCTTTTGCGCCGGCAGCGGGATGCCGTTGGGCTTACGCTTTTCTCCTCTGAAATTGAGCTTACCACCCCGGCCCGCGTGAGCGAGGTGCACAGTCAGAGTCTTTTCTCGGAGATGACCCGGCTGCTTGAGCGGAGCGGTCCCGGACAGGTGAAGCAGAATCTTAACCGGCCAACGAATGCGGCCGCCGTAATGCATCAGCTTGCCGAGATGTATCCACGACGCAGCATGGTGGTTTTGTTCACCGACATGCTGGATGAGTCGGATCCCGACGAGTTGTTTTCGGCCTTGCGGCATTTCCGGTACAACAAACATGAGGTTATCCTTTTTCACGTGAAGGACCACAAGTTGGAGGAGGCGTTCGACTTTACCAACCGGCCGCACCGGTTTGTCGACATGGAGACCGGACGGTCGGTACTGGTAAACCCGGCAGAGATACGGTCGGCCTATCGTGAAAAAATCAGCAGCTATTTCGCCGACATCAAACTGCGCTGCGGACAGTATGACATTGATTTTGTGGAGGCTGACATACGGGAGGATTTCCGTGAGGTGTTGCTTCCCCTGCTGGTGAAACGCCAGAAATTGTTCTGATCAGAGCAACGGGCTGAACATCCGGGCCACCGATTCCTGAACTTTTTCAAATGCCGGCCGTTGCTCCCAGGTATCCAGGAAGATTTCCTTCGAGCTTTCAATATCATCGTCGAAATCCTGGCGGAGTTCCCGGGTAACGGCTTCGTCGTATATCAGGGCGTTGGCTTCAAAATCCTGGTTGAAGCTGCGGATATCCATATTGGCAGTTCCCACGGAGGAAAAAACATCATCAACGATCATCAGCTTGCTGTGCGTAAAGCCTTTCATGTAAAAGAATACACGAACGCCGGCCTCGAGTAGTTCCTTGAGATAGGAGCGGCTGCTGCGCCATACGATCCATGAATCCGTGCGGTCGGGCAGCAGGAGCCTTGTGTCGATACCGCTTAGTGCAGCTGTTTTCAAGGCTGTGAGGATACTTTGGTTTGGGAGGAAATAGGGTGTTGAGATGTATACGTATTGCCCTGCTGTTGCGATCGCTGCAAAATAGGCCTGCATGATGCTTTCCCAATCGGAATCGGGGCCGCTGGCAACGATCTGGACGAGTTTGTACTCCGTAATGGTGTTTTCAGGGAAATACTTCAGATCGTAATCGGTTGTATTGCATGCATAGTTCCAGTCGAGCAGGAAGATCGCCTGAAGACTCCTTACGGATTCGCCCTCCAGCCTGAGATGCGTATCGCGCCAGCGGTTTCCCTTGCCGAGCCCCCGGAGGTACCTGTCGGCGATGTTGATTCCGCCGACGAATCCGATACGGCCATCGATGACAATGATTTTCCGGTGGAGCCTGAAATTGACCTTATTGGCGAAGGCATATGTTTTAACCGGCATGAAATTCATCACCTTTACACCGGAGGATGTGAGTTCGCGGATATAGCGCCGGGAAAGCGACCAGCTGCCGAGGTCGTCGTAAAGAACCTTCACATCGCAACCGGCGAGTGCCTTACGCATTAGGATCTCCTTGATGCGGTTTCCGATCTGGTCATCCTCGATAATATAGAACTCGAGGTGAATATGGTCACGCGCATTTTCCAGTTCATAGATAATGGAACCGAATGTCTGCCTGCCGTTGTTGAGCAGCCTCACATGGTTGTGTTCCGTGATCAGCGCTTTGGAGTTATTCAGGAGCAGTTTCATCAGGTGTCGTTTTACCGTCAGCCTGGGATTACGGATAAAAATCTTTTTATTGAGAAGGATGAGCTGATCCTGGATGAGCCTGTCGAGCGACATCCTGTCGTTCATCTCCTTCATTATGATCATTTTACGCTTTTTCGGATTCACTCCGAAATAAACGTACAGGATAATCCCGCCGATTGGAATCAGGAAGAGGATCAGTATCCACGAGAGGGTTTTGATGGGATCCTGGTTTTCGAGGATGATGACCACCACCATGACGATAATCGACAGCAGCAGCGCGATATCCAGCAGGAGCCAGAAGAGCCCCTGGTGGCTGAAATTATTGAATATGCTGGCAATCATCGTGGTTTACTGAAAGGGAAAAATACGAAGTTTTTTTGATAATCGACGTCTTAAAAGGTACCTTCACCATATTAAAATTGAATTGTAAATGGAGACAACGCTACTGATTATCACCCTTATATTACTTGTCCTGATAATAATCTTACAGTTTGTTTTCAGAAAACCAGTCAATAGCGGACAAACCGAGGCTTTACTGGCCGAAGCCGAAAGGAGCGGAGCCCGGATCGAGGCATCGGTAAAAGAAGAAATAAAGTCCAACCGGCAGGAGTTGAATACGACCCTGACGACATTTCAGCAATCCCTTCTGGCCATTCAGCGGGATAATTCCACGTCGCAGGCTGAACAGTTAAAGGGTCTGATCGATTCGACGCATCAGGCGCTTGCCCTGCTGAACAAAACGATCGGAGAGCAGATGGCAGGCCTGATGAACAAAACTGACGAGAACAACAAGGTTAACCGCGAGGAGCTGACGAAGAACCTCCGGGAGTTTTCCGACCGCATGGTTCTGGAGCTCGACAAGATCACCGGCAAGGTAGAGGCCAAGCTGGGCGAGCTTAATGACAACAACGAAAAGCGGCTGGAGGAGATGCGGAAAACCGTTGACGAGAAGCTCCAGAAAACGCTGAATGAGCGGCTCGGGCAATCGTTTGAAGTGGTGAGCCGGCAGCTGGAGAATGTACAGAAGGGGCTGGGTGAAATGCAGAGCCTTGCTCAGGATGTGGGCGGTTTAAAAAAGGTGCTGAGCAACGTTAAGATGCGAGGCGGGCTTGGGGAAGTGCGCCTGGAGATGCTGCTGGAGCAGATACTTGCACCGGACCAGTACGAGGCAAATGTGAAAACCAAGAAGGGCTCGGCCGATCTGGTTGAATTTGCGCTGAAGCTTCCCGGCAAGGATGACGACGGGTCGGTGGTTTACCTTCCGATTGATGCGAAGTTCCCGCAGGAAGCTTACATTCTTCTCAGCGAGGCTTACGAGGCGGCCAATCCGGATGCCATCGAGGCGGCGTCGAAGAGCCTCGAGTCCATTATTAAAAAGATGGCCAAAGACATCCGCGACAAGTATATCGATCCGCCCAACACAACCGAATTCGGCATCCTGTTCCTGCCTTTCGAGGGGATCTATGCCGAAGTGATCCGGAGGTCGGCCCTGATGGAGACCCTGCAGCGTGATTTCCACATCATGGTAACGGGGCCAACCACACTGGCCGCCATCCTGAACAGCCTTCAGATGGGGTTCAAGACGCTGGCCATCCAGAAGCGGAGCAGCGAGGTTTGGCAGGTGCTGGGGGCGGTAAAAACGGAGTTCGAAAAGTTTGGCGGACTGCTTGACAAAGCACAGAAAAACCTTCAGACAGCCACCTCCCAGATCGATGAGCTGGTTGGCAAGCGCACCAAAGCCATCCAGCGGAAGCTGCGCGGCGTTGAATCCCTGCCGGCCGGGGAGGCGGCGGCGATATTGCCGGAGCTGCAGGGGGGGGAGGCCGATTCGGCTGACGATAGTGAGGAAGAATCGTGACGCGTGATGCGTGATGCGTGACGCGTGACGCGAAAGAAGCAGCTGAATGAGGTTACGTGTCACGAATCTTACGCGTCACGCGTTACGTGTCACGATTTAGAATTGTTACATTTATTTATCTGAAAGTTCACACCACCATGCCTGAAATATCACCAGTTGCGGAAAGGTTCATCCGTTATGCGAAAATCAACACCCAGTCGGATGCTGCATCAAAGACCTGTCCGAGCACCGCAGGGCAGCTTGATCTGGCGAAAGCCGTTCTGCAGGACCTTACTGACATCGGTTGCAGCGGGGTAATGCTTGACCATAACGGGTACGTCATGGCCACACTGGAATCCAATGTAAGCCGGGAAGTTCCGGTGATCGGCTTTATCGCCCATTTCGACACGAGTCCGGATTATTCAGGCCGGGAGGTCCGGCCTGAAGTCGTTTACGGCTATCAGGGCGGTGACATTCCGCTGGGAGAGGGCCGTGTCCGTTTAAGTCCGGATGACTTTCCCGAATTGTTAAGTTACATAGGTCAGGACCTGATTGTTACGGACGGCACCACGCTCCTTGGCGCCGACGACAAGGCCGGTGTAACGGAGATTGTTGAGGCGGCGCGGTACCTGGTGGAACATCCGGAGATCCCGCATGGGAAGATCCGCTTCGGGTTTACGCCTGACGAGGAGATCGGACGGGGAGCCGACCGGTTTGATGTACGGAAATTCGGGGCCGATTTTGCCTATACGATTGACGGCGGGGGGATCGGGGAGCTTGAATTCGAGAATTTCAATGCTGCAGCCGCAGTGATCCATATTCAGGGGCGCAATGTTCACCCCGGCACAGCCAAAGGCAAGATGATCAATGCATTGCAGCTTGCCAGCGATCTGCATACCTCGCTGCCGGCAGATGAGCGGCCGGAGAAGACCGACGGGTACGAGGGGTTTTTCCACCTTACCCATCTCGAGGGCACGGTGGAGCAAGCCAGGATGGAATATATCCTGCGTGACCATGATTTTGAACGGTTTACAGCCCGGAAAAACCTCCTTGCCGGTATTGTCGCGCGACTAAACACCGAATTTCCGGCAGGTACGGTGAAGGCGGTGGTACACGATCAGTACTTCAACATGAAAGAGAAGATCATGCCCGTGTACCACATCATCGAACTCGCTGCTGCTGCCATGCAGACGGCCGGTGTAGAGCCGGTGATCATTCCGATCCGGGGAGGGACAGACGGATCGAAGCTTTCCTATATGGGACTCCCCACACCCAATCTGTTCAGCGGCGGCCACAATTTCCACGGCAGGTTTGAATTTATTCCCGTCCAATCGATGCAAAAAGCGGTGGAAGTGATCGTCAATATTGCCCGTCTGGCGGCGAAATGATGTATAAACAAAACGTGCCGGAGTTTGTTCGACACGTACAACAACCAAAAGTGAGATGCTGAAGGAATTTGATGCCATCAAGAAGAAGATTTTCCGGATCATGGATGACGATGGCCGGATCATCTCCGGCAAGCACATGCCGGATATAACCGACGAGCAGCTGGTGAAGGCTTACCGCGACATGCTGTTTGCACGAACGGCCGACCTGATGACGGTCAGCTACCAGCGGCAGGGCAGGATCTTCACCTATCCGCCCAACTATGGGCAGGAAGCCATACACGGTGCTGCGGCTCAGGTTATCCGGCATGAAGACTGGCTGGTACCGGCTTTTCGCGAGATGGGAGCCTGGCTTGCCAAGGGTGCCACGCTGAAGGACATATTCCTCTATTTCATGGGCAATGAGGTGGGCACAAGCTGGCCGAAAGCGCACAAGCTGCTGCCGATCGCGGTGCCCATCGCCTCGCAGCTGGTTCATGCCACTGGCATCGGGTATGCCGTAAAATACAAGAAAGAGGATGATGTTGTTTTTGCCTTTGTTGGGGATGGCGGAACTTCGGAAGGTGATTTCCACGAGGCGCTCAATTTTGCGGCTGTCTGGAAAGTGCCGGTTGTTTTTGTTGTACAGAACAACCAGTTTGCCATATCGGTGCCTTTCCGCATGCAGACCGCATCGGAGGGAATTGCCATAAAAGCTGTTGCGTATGGCATGCCCGGCATACAGGTCGACGGCAACGACTTTTTCGCCATGCTGAAGAGCCTGCAGGAAGCATCAGCATACTGCCGGAGCGGTAAGGGGCCGGTTCTTATCGAGGCCGTGACCTACCGCAAGGGTGCACACACCACCTCCGACGATCCGACCAAATACAGGTCGAAAGAGGAGGAAGCGATATGGGAGCTTAAAGATCCGCTGAAACGTCTGAGGAATTATCTGGCTGAACGGGAGCTAACCGAAGAGGCTGAAGACAAAAGGCTGGAAGAGCAGTTCAGGCTGGAGGTTGACCGGCAGTTTGTTGAGGCGGAGAATCAGCCGGCCTATCCGCTGGAGGATGTCTTCAAATACATGTATGCCGATATGCCCGCTGACCTTAAGCGGCAGCAGGTTGAACATGAGCGTTTTTTGCAGTGGAAGGAATCGAATTCGTAATACAGTGGCGATGAGCATGAAAATCATGAATATGGTGAACGCGATTAACAGCGCGTTGGATATAAAGCTGGCTGAGGATCCCTCGATTGTGGTTTATGGAGAGGATGTCGGCGTTGAGGGCGGCGTTTTCCGGGTTACAGAAGGGCTGCAGGTTAAATATGGCGAGAACCGTGTTTTCGACTCGCCGCTGGCAGAGTCCGCCATTATCGGCACGGCGGTAGGCATGGCCATTGCCGGTTTGCGGCCGGTGGTGGAAATGCAGTTTTGCGGATTCGTTTATCCAGCGTTCAACCAGATCATTTCGCACCTCGCCCGCATGCGCAACCGTTCACGGGGGAGATACGGAATGCCCGTGGTAGTGAGGATTCCTTACGGTGGGGGCATCAACGCCCTCGAACATCATTCGGAAAGCATGGAGGCGCTTTATGCACAGATCCCGGGCCTGAAAGTGGTGATCCCGTCGACGCCGGCTGACGCCAAGGGGCTGCTTACCGCTGCCATCGAGTCGGACGACCCGATCCTCTTCATGGAGCCCAAGCGCATCTACAGGGCCATCAAGCAGGAGGTGAGTGAAGAGAAGTTCTCCATCCCGATTGGAAAGGCAAAGGTACTCACGCAGGGAACCGACGTAACGGTAGTTGCCTACGGCGCCATGGTGCGTGAAGTTCAGAAGGCTCTTCCCCGGCTTAAAGAGGCAGGGATCAGCACGGAGCTCATCGACCTTCGTACTATCTATCCGCTCGACAAGGACACCCTTGCCCAGTCGATCCGTAAAACAGGACGTATTGTATTCGTAGCCGAGGAGCCGACCTCATTTGGTGTTGGAGCGGAAATCATTGCCGTAGCCAACGAGGAAGCATTCCTCTACCTACAGGCGCCGCCGAAGCGGGTTACCGCCTTCGATACGATAGTGCCGCTCCCGAAGGGTGAACATCACTACATGATTTCGCCGGACAAGATTTTCTATGAAATCCAGAGAACCGTAAAATACTGATATAATGCGGTATATATTTAAATTTCCAGATATTGGCGAAGGCCTCGATGAGGGTATCATCGCGGAATGGTATGTCGAGAAGGGGGTCTCCGTAGTGATGGGGCAGCCACTTGTCAAGATGGAAACCGACAAAGTGGTAACCGACATCCCGTCGCCGAAAACCGGCATTATTGCCGCATTGTACGGAAGGGTTGGGGAAACCATCCATGTTGGCAGTCCGCTTGTTGAGTTTGATCTGCCCGGCATCGACGGTGCAGCTGCGGTGGCTGAGGCGGCAAAACCCGTTTTTGAAACGGTGAAGGAAGAGGGTGCCGGAGTTGTCGGAACCCTTGAAATAGCTGACAATTCTGCTTACCTGCCGGCCAGCAGCGAGATCGAAACTTCTGCGCAACAGGATTCGGGGCGTGCTCATCAGCGGGCCCTGGCCACACCAGTGGCACGGGCCATGGCGAAGGAGCTGGGGGTTAACATCGATCTCGTAACCGGAACGGGCCCGGCGGGGAGGGTGACGAAGGCGGACATAGAGAATTTCGTGACGCGTGACTCGTTACGCGTGACGCGACCCGATTCCGCAGGCGATCTTCACGCATCACGCGTTACGCTTCACGACTCCCCCGCTTCACGAGTCACGAGTCACGACTCCGAGATTGTTCCTTTAACCCAGATAAGGAAAGCCATCGCCCGCAACATGATCACCTCGAAACACAACGCCGCACACATGACGGTGTTCGACGAAGTTGAAGTATCCGAGTTGATCCGCATACGCCTCAAGTATAAGGCGCAATTCGAAAGTGAAGGTATCCGGCTTTCTTATCTTCCGTTTATCCTGAAAGCAACAGCACTTGCACTGAAGCACCATCCGGTGCTCAATTCGGAGCTCGACATGGAGAACAGCCGGATGATCTACAAAAAATACTACAACCTGGGCATAGCTGTAGATGCCCAGGAGGGGCTGGTGGTGCCCGTTATACGGGATGTTGACCGCATGACGATCCGCGACATCGCTGCGGCGCTCAACCAATTGTCCGACAAGGCACGCAAGCGGAGCCTTACCATGGAGGACATGAAGGACGGGACATTCACGATTACGAATTTTGGCTCGATCGGAGGCCAGTTTGCTGTGCCGGTGATCAATTACCCGCAGGCAGGAATTCTTGGAATCGGCAGGCTGGTTGAAAAACCGGTGGTACGAAACGGCCAGGTTGTGCCCGGAACCATGCAGCCGCTCAGCCTTTCCGTTGACCACCGCATTGTGGACGGCGGCGAGGTGACCCGTTTCCTCAACCGGATCATGGAGTACCTCAGCGATCCCGTATCAATAATAATCGGTTAACTTTGTTCAACTGAAAACCTATGTCAATGGAATATGATCTGATCATCATCGGTGCCGGTCCGGCAGGATATGTGGCAGCCATTCGCGCCGGCCAGCTTGGCATGAAGACCGCTCTCCTTGAGAAGAAGGATGTGGGAGGCATGTGCCTCAACTGGGGTTGCATCCCAACCAAGGCGCTGATCGAGAGCGCAAAATTCTACAACCGGATCAAATCTGCGGAAAATCTGGGCATCGACGGCATTGACCAATCGAAGGTGACATTCAACTGGACGAACGCGAAACTTCGTTCGGGCAAGATCGTAACCAAGCTCACCGGGGGGGTAAATTTCCTGCTGAAGAAAAACGGGGTGGAAGTCATCAAAGGGGAAGCCCGGATCACTTCACCGAATTCAGTCAGCATTCAGAACCGACTGCTTGAGGCGAAAAACATCTTCATTGCAACCGGCTCCTACCCTGCCCCGCTGAATATTGATTTTCCGGTTGGGAAGCTGATTCAGGTTGAACACCTGCTTGACATGCCGGAACTTCCGAAGCGGATCGTTCTCGTCGGTCACGGACCGGTGACGCTCGAACTGGCCCAGTTTTTTCAGCTGATCGACAAGGAGATCACCGTTATCAGCCCTGTTGAAAACATCCTCCCGGGAATCGACGATTACCTCAGGCAGTATATCCTGAAAAAAACAAAGAGCCAGGGCATCCGGATTCTTGAAAACAGCAGGATCACATCCGCCGCCAATGACACACTGCGGGCCGGAAACATTGAGATTCCCTATGATGTCGTCATCAATTGCTCATGGCGAAACGGCATTGCCCCCCCCTCGGATATCGACCTTAAAAGGGATGATCATGATTTTATCCCGGTTGATGAATTCCTGGAGACAAGTATTCCCGGTATTTATGCGATCGGCGACGTAAACGGTGTATCCTATCTGGCACATGCTGCCTCGGCCCAGGGTATTTTCGCGGTGAACCATGTTCAGGGTGTTCAGGGCAGCATGGACATGAAACAGTGCCCGATCAATATCTACACGCATCCCGAAGTTGCGCAGATCGGACTGACCGAAAGGGAGATACGCGAAAAGGAGATTGAATACAGGATCGGTGAGTTCCCGATGTCGGCCAACGGCAAGGCGCTTGCTGAAGACAGCGCCGACGGGATGATCCGGATACTTTCGGGCAAAAAATTCGGCGAAGTACTTGGAGTTCAGATTATTGCAGCAAATGCCACCGACCTTATCGCCGAAGCGGCCGCATTTATGTCGGTTGAAGCCACCGTTTATGACGTTGCACGGACCATGCACGCGCATCCTACCGTGTCGGAGGTGTTTCTTGAGGCTGGGATGGACGCAGCGGACAAGCCAATACACAAGTAAGGAATTCAGAAGTCCGAGATTCGAGCACCAGTTTTGAATTTTGAAATTGAAGGTCCAAACTGACAGATGATTACATTGTTGATATCTACAAAACCGATTTGATCCTGTGTTTTCATAATTCAAAATTGGCCTTCGAATCTCCGACCTGACCTTTGATCTAACCTCCTAACCTCCTAACCTCCTGCCCTTGCCCCTTCAAACCTATAACCTGCCCGACCACGCCCTGATCGACCCGGAGGCCGCAGGTCAGGCATTTATGGTGTGGCAGCCGGAGAAGCCCGTCATTGTGCTCGGGCAGAGCAATCAGGCTGAGGCTGCTGTTCACGGGGAGCTGGCGGAACTTGACGGAATCCCTGTTTACAAGCGGCAATCCGGAGGTCAGACAGTTATCCTCACACCCAGAACGATTGTCATTTCAGTCAGGCTGATAGCTGAAAAGCTCGACAATCCCCAGGTTTATTTTAAACGGATAAACGGGTTGATTATGGAGGCTCTCTCCAGCCTCGGGGTTTACGGCCTGAATGAAAAAGGGATCTCCGACATCGCCCTCGGAGAGTTGAAAATTCTGGGATCCTCCATCTACCGCAAACGCAGCATGGTGTTTTACCATGCGGTTCTGAATGTTTCGGAAACGCCTCAGTTCATCGGACTCTATCTTAAACATCCGACGCGGGAGCCCGATTACCGGGCCGGCAGGCGTCACGAGGAATTTGTCACATCGGTGCACGCTGCGGGATTTCCTATCCCGATCGGCGAAATAATGGAAGAAATACGGTACGTTTTGGGTAAGAAACTCTGACACGCAATCGGCAAAAAGGTATATCTTTAAGGCGATTCGTATAATTGCCTTAAATGATTAACAACCAATACTTAGCCTTTGATATCGGGGCAGGCAGCGGAAGGGCCATACTTGGCACACTCGACGGCTGCAAGGTTTCACTTGAAGAAATACACCGTTTCCCGAATGAGATGATGATGCGAGACGGGCACTATTACTGGGATCCGGGAAGGCTGTTTGAAGAACTCAAAAAGGGATTGATGTTGTGCGTCAAGAAGCACAATGTTATTCCGGTTTCCATCGGGATCGACACCTGGGGGGTTGACTTCGGGCTCCTCGACGGAAACGGGCAGCTGATCAGCGATCCGTTCGCTTATCGTGATTCACTGACCGAAGAAGCCATGGAGCAGGTTTTCAAGGTGATCCGGCCAAAAGAACTATATGCAAAGACGGGTATCCAGTTCATGCAGTTTAACTCCCTGTTTCAGCTCTGGGCCCTGAAAAAGAAGTTCCCCACGCTCTTGCTGCAGGCAGACAAGATGCTTTTTATGCCCGACCTTATGGGGTACCTGTTTACCGGTCACATTTATTCTGAATACACAATTGCCAGTACCTCCCAGATGCTGAATCCGAAAACGCGGAACTGGTATGCCGATCTGCTCATCCGCCTTGGGCTTCCGATTCACATTCTGGACGACATTGTTGAACCGGGAACGCAGATCGGCAGCCTGCGGCCCGGCATTCTGAGCGAGCTGGGCATCAATACGATCTCCCTGGTTGCGGTTGGGGCGCACGACACGGCTTCCGCCATCGCCGCCATTCCTGCGGAAGGGAAAAACTGGGCCTATATAAGTTCCGGCACCTGGTCGCTGATGGGCATTGAAACCGATGCTCCCATCTTAAGCGATCTGAGTTTCAAATACCTGTTCACCAATGAGGGAGGAGTGGGTAAAAAGACCCGCTACCTGAAGAACATCACAGGTTTGTGGCTGTTGCAGGAGTGCAAGAAAATCTGGGACCGGGAAGGAGAGTTGTCTTACAGCGACCTGATCAGCCAGGCCAAAAAGGTCAAGCCCTTCCAATCCGTTATTAACCCCGATGATCCGTTGTTCATGAACCCGGAGAACATGCCGGAAGCAATCAGGGCCTATTGCCTTCGAACCGGGCAACCTGCGCCGGAAACCAAAGCTGAATTCGCACGGTGCATATTCGAGAGCCTGGCGATGAAATACAGGATGGTGCTCGACCAGCTGAAGGAGGTAAGCCCCCACCCGATCGAAAAGATCCACATGATCGGCGGAGGCTCACTGAACAGCCTGCTTTGCCAGTTCACCGCCGATGCGACCGGCCTGCCGGTCATAGCCGGCCCTGCGGAAGCAACTGCACTCGGCAATATCCTTGTTCAGATAGCCAGCCACCAGGGCCTCGAAGGGCTCGACATGATGCGGTCCTATTCGATGAACTCGGTTACGACAATAACGTACGAACCCAAAAACAGCGACACCTGGAATAAAGAATTAATGAAAATAAAAAACAAGGAAGATTGAAGTCGGAGATTCGAAGACCAGTTTTGAATTTTGAATTTCAAGTAATAATTCGATAGATCATTAATTATTAGCTAATTGAACACTTCACTTGATTTTATGATTTCTGAATTCAAAACTGGCTTTGGAACCTCCGACTTCAACATTCTCCTAACCTCCTAACCTCCTAACCTCCTAACCCATTAACTTCTATGTCTTTACTTCTCGGATTAGATATAGGCTCCTCTTCGGTAAAAGCATCACTCGTTGACGCGGACACCGGGGAAGTCGCTGCCCGGGCTCAATCTCCCGACTGCGAGCTACGCATCAATGCACCGCAGCCCGGGTGGGCTGAGCAGGACCCTGATGTGTGGTGGCATCATGTAGTGGAGTGCATGCGGATTATGAAGGGCAAAGGCGCTTACCTCGAAGATATCAAGGCTGTTGGCATCTCCTATCAGATGCATGGCCTTGTTGCTGTGGATTCCACCGGCAAGCCTGTCAGGCAATCGATTATCTGGTGCGACAGCCGTGCCACGGCATACGGCCAATCAGCTTTCGACAAGCTTGGTTCCGATTTCTGCATGGGGAAACTGCTGAACAACCCGGGAAACTTCACGGCGGCCAAGCTTGCGTGGGTAAAGGAAAACGAACCTGCAAATTATGCGAGGATCGCAAAGGTCATGCTGCCAGGCGATTATATTGCCATGAGGCTTACCGGTGAAACAGCCACCACCATGACAGGTCTGTCGGAAGGGATTCTCTGGGATTTCATTGAAGGAAAGCCTTCATCTGAATTGATAAATCATTTCGGTTTTTCCAATGCACTGTTTCCGGACCTTGTTCCGGTTTTCGGTTTACAGGGCCAGGTTACCCGCCACGCATCACGCGTAACAATGATCCCGGCAGGAACCCCCGTGACATACCGGGCCGGAGACCAACCCAACAACGCCCTCAGCCTGAACGTCCTTCAGCCGGGTGAGCTTGCCGCAACAGCAGGAACCTCCGGCGTCATTTATGGCATACTTGACCATATCAATCATGACCCGCAATCACGCGTCAATATTTTCGCTCATGTTAACCATGGAATTCCGGATACGCGTCTTGGCGTACTCCTGTGCGTGAACGGCACCGGGATCCTATATTCCTGGATCAAGCGACTGCTCGAAGGCACGGGGCTAACCTATGATGCCCTCAACCGGATAGCCGATGATGCTGAACCGGGTTCCGGCGGGCTTCTGGTATTCCCGTTTGGAAACGGTGTGGAGCGAATCCACCGGAACCAGCCATTCGGCGGACAGATCATAAACCTCGATTTCAACCGCCACGACCGGTCGCACCTCGTTCGGGCAGCTCAGGAAGGCATCGTTTACGCCCTTAACTTCGGTTTCGAGGCGATGAAGGAGATGGGTGTAAAAACCCAAACCGTGCGGGCAGGCTATGCGAATCTCTTCCTCAGCCGGGTTTTCAGGCAGATCTTCTGCGACGTAACCGGAACCGTTGTTGAGCTGTTCGACACCGACGGTTCCATTGGTGCCGCCAGGGGCGCAGGTATCGGTGCCGGAATCTATTCCACCCCTTCAGAGGCATTTCAGAACCTGAAGGTAATAGAGCAGGTGACGCCCGACCGGGAACGACATGCTCTTTACCAGGAGTTTTACCTGAAGTGGAAGGAGAGGATGATGAGGGAGATGGGGGAGA
>CAYWHP010000027.1:0-2930 GCA_964457845.1 uncultured Porphyromonadaceae bacterium
ATCGAACTTGCACAACCTTTCGATTACATGGCCCTCAACCATGCGCGTCTACCAATTCCGCCACCTGGGCTTGGGGTCGGCAAAGATAAATGATTTTTTTTATTTCCAAAGTTTCAACAGATCTAAAATCTGAGAAGATCTTTTTTCACTGCCGGAAAGCTCATAATCGAAGGCAAGCTTCTTCAGGCATATTCTAACGAATTCGATGTTTGTTCGAGGCTGAAAATAAACAGGTTCCGGGGTGATCGCCTGCCTGTTGAGATAGTTGTTTATGTCTTTTCTTGAGTGTACCGTTCCGTGAATTACGTTGACATAAAAAAGTATGTCGAATAGCGCCGGATCAAAATTCTCTCCGGTTCCTGCGGGCATATCGACATATGCGAGTAACGGATAACCGGGCATCTCTGTTATATACAAAGGAAGACCAAGATCTTGTCCGATAATGGCATAGAGCATACACATCGAGTGTTCATTGGCTTTGCCGGTCTCCATAACCCGGTTAATGAAATTATTACCCGGACTTTCGGGATGATTCTTATTGAGCTGGATCTTGCTTTTTCCAAATAGCAAGGTATTCATCAATCTGACTTTTTCAAGGGCAGTAAGTGATTCCGAAATTTCAAGCCATACCTGGTCCCGGAGCGGTTTCATAAGTCGGATGAAATTGTCGAGCGACAAATCGGGGAACTGATAACGTGTCATCAGCCATGCTCCTTCAACAAGAATTGGTAAGGGGCTTTTGATCCAGTCGCGAAGATCGTTCCGCAGTTTTTCGTGCTGCAGGATGCCGATCAACAATTCAATACGCTCGTGAAGAAGAGGGGACATGGTTTCCATAGCTGCCGTTTCGAGCTCAGGCAGGATGCTGACGCCCATCTGACGGATCTGCAGGCTGACCGCTTCGAAAACAAGCTGGTCGGGATCATCGAGCAGCCGGATCAGCAATTCTCCTTTATTCGGTTCCATTTTGCCGTTGGTTGAACAGTGATGCAAGTGTTTTGCCAATAAGGTCGCCGATGTTTTCGTTATAATTTCCAAGGAAGTCGCCGGTTGCACGGTTGGCAATAATCAGGCAAACTGTAAGGGCGTCATGGCCCAGCAAACCTGAAAGTCCGTATAAAGCGGAAGATTCCATTTCGAAATTCGTAGTCCGCAGACCCTGATAGCGGACACGCTGCAAGCGCCGGTTCAAATCGGGTACGGCAAGGGGTGCCCGCAAACATCGCCCCTGGGGCCCATAAAAGCCATGGGCCGATACGGTGATACCCGGCTGGCTGAAATCCGCTACCAGAGCGAGAAGTTTTTCAGAAGCTTTTTCCGCATAAGGCCTGGGCAATTGTGCGGGCCATCCAACCGAACCGGTAAACAAATCTTCAAAATGATCCCGTTCGCTGTTGGGCCGACGCTCGTAATAATGCATTACCCCATCGAGCCCCACCGACCAGGACGAAGCGACAAATGCGCCGGCAGGAAGATCAGGCTGTAAGGACCCGGATGTTCCCAGCCGTATCAGGTTAAGGGATCGATGCGAAGGCCTGATCTCCCTGCTTTTCAGGTCGATGTTAACCAGCGCATCAAGTTCATTCATAACGATATCAACATTATCGGTGCCAATTCCCGTACTCATTACCGTTATCCTGTGGCTGTTGAAATAACCGTTCAGTGAGACAAATTCCCGGTTCGAAGCCAGGATTTCTACTCTTTCCAGGTGTTCCCCGGCCATGGCAACTCTTGCGGGATCGCCAAACAACAGCACATGATCGGAAATCTGCTCCGGAAACAGGTGCAGGTGGAATATGCTCCCGTCGGGATTAAGAATAAGTTCAGAATTGCTGTATTGGCCCATCAGATTATTGGTTGACCGAACTAAAGTACATAAAGCCTTTGCATCACCGATTAAGGTTAAACCTTTTTTCTATTTTTACTTCCTGATTTTAACAAATCTTCTGCCATGTTTCAACGAATTCAATCGGTTTATCTTCTGATCAGTCTGGTAGCCTGGACAATGCTTTTTCTTTTTCCTGTCATCGGATTCACCAATGATGCCGGTGAATCCTGGAAATTTTTGCCTAAGGGTATTGTGGCTGAAACAGGAGGCAAGGCGGTCGTTAAAACGATTCCGCTCTTCATACTCTTTTTAGTTATTGAGCACCTGGTTTTAATGGGGCTTTTAAGCTTTAAAAAGAGAATGGCGCAGTTGAGGATGACCGTTCTGGGCATGTTTCTGCAGGTTTTTTCATACGGACTGATAGTTCTTTATACATTTCAGGGTAAGAACGTCCTTAATGCTAAGCCTGAATTGCTGTTTTGGACAATTATGCCTTTAATTGCTGCAATCAGCAGCTATTTTGCCTTCAGAGGCATCCGGCGTGATATCGTTCTTTTGCGAGCCCAGGACCGGATCCGCTGAATCCCTAATAGCGGTCGCTGAACCTCGGATTTACCACATTGTTGTAAATAGATCCGAAGGTATATGAAAACCCTATCTTGAGGGAATAGTCGTATTGTGATGCAATCTGCTTTTGTTTGAGCAGGATCTCTTCCTCAGTTGCCCCTCCTTTTGTAAGCGATAATTGGTCATGCAGGATGGCCGCATCACCGGATATGCTGAGCGATAGCCCCTTAAACACCCTGAGGTACAAACCCGCCCACATTTTCAGGCTGTTTTTTGACAGATCATGCAGATAGGAGGATCCCTGAACGGAAAAGTTCATGCTGCCCCAGGGTTGCCTGAAATCAGCCGCAACAGAGAGCTGATGGCTGAAGAGCCCCTCCTCCATTTTGTCGTATATGGTTGTGTCCTGGTAAAATACATACCCGTACCCTATACGATATTGGAATCGAACCTGCTTGCGGTAGGATTCGTAGTAGGGAAAAAGGTTGTATTCCACAGCGGGAGAAGCGGTCAGGTTAAACCGGGTGTTGCCGTA
>CAYWHP010000027.1:3030-33086 GCA_964457845.1 uncultured Porphyromonadaceae bacterium
CCGGTTGTCCGGATATCAAATACCCAGCTTTTCCAGTTGTCTTCAACAACCTTTTCTTCGGTTACCAGTCCAAGACTGTCGCCGTATTTTATATTGAGGCCGTCAAACAACGGTGTTGCAGCGACATATCTGATTAAACCGAAAGCAAGGAGGCGGGTATATCCCCTTCTGATTTTGTCGGAGGTATCTTCAGGCGATGAAACATAGACACGATCCTCATCGATACCCTTGAATTCCTTTAAGCCGATGAAGCTCATACGGTATTCGGTTCCTCCAGATCCGGTTAACTGCCTTGAAACCAGGACATGAACCTGGGCCTCCAGACGATCGCGAACATAGTTAACATACGGTATCTCTTGCCGGATGAAGTCGATGTCACACTTGCTGCAGTCGAAATATACCTTAAGGGCCTCATCCCTTATGTTCGGTGCAGTACCCTGTGCAAAAACCTTTTGGAAGGAGAAAATAAGTAATAGGATGAAGAAGAATGCGACTGCTGGTCTGGGTTTCATTGCGGGCCAATTTGTGCGCGAAGGTAGCGAACCGGTCTTCAGCGCCCCTTATCGAACCCGTTAAAAAATGTTAATCAGATGATCTGAATGTTGTCCTGGTCGGTGATTTTTTCGCAATAGCGGCATTTGAGTGATACAGGCATCTTTTGGACTACTTCGAACCGTGTGGTCATCTCCTCATGGTTACTTATGCATTTGGGATTCATGCATTTAGCTATCCCGGCTATTTCATCGGGAACTGTTACAACACGCTTCTCGATGACCTCATAATCCTTGATGATGTTCAGCTTGGCATCGGGAGCAACAAGGGCAATTTTGTTGATCTCGGCATCTTTGAAATAGATATCGGCAACCTTGATGATTGCCTTTTTGCCTAACTTCTTGCTTTCCAGGTTGAATCCGAATGTGACCTGATGTCCTATCTTGTTAAGGCCCAGGATATTCATGACACTGAAAAGACTCGATGACGGGATGTGGTCAATAACCGTTCCGTTCTTGATTGCGTTTACTTTTAGTTCTTTCTTGGTTTCCATGATTTTTCCCGGATTACTTGACACCTAAAATTTTAGAAATGATGGCCATTCTGGTGTATACGCCATTCTGGGCCTGCTGGAAATAGTAGGCTTTCGGATTTGGATCGACATCGTAATTGATTTCGTTGACGCGCGGCAGCGGATGCAGGATCTTCATGTTTGGTTTCGTATTTTCCAGCATCGCGTTCCGGAGTATGTATACGTTTTTAACCTTTTCATATTCCAGCGGATCGGAGAAACGCTCCTTTTGAACCCTTGTCATGTAAACAATATCAGCATCGTCCATGTTGTCGCCGATATCCTTGTATTCGTGGTACTCAATGCCTTTGGTGTCCAGAAGTATTTTATATTCCTGCGGCATCTTCAGTTCATCGGGAGCGATGAAGATGAACACCGGATTGAAATCGGCGAGGGCAATAAGGAGGGAATGAACGGTACGTCCATATTTAAGGTCGCCCACCATGCAAATTTTGATATTTTCCAGCCGGCCCTGTGTTTTACGGATAGAATACATGTCAAGCAGGGTTTGAGTCGGATGCTGGTGTGCTCCGTCGCCGGCATTGATGATCGGTACCGGAGATACTTCACTCGCATATTTCGCGCTTCCTTCCAGCGGATGCCTCATAACGATGAGATCCGAATAATTAGAAACAGTCAGAATGGTGTCTTTCAGGGTTTCTCCTTTTGAAACACTCGACGAGGAGGAGTCGGAAAAGCCTATGATTCGCCCTCCCAGCCGGTTGACGGCAGATTCGAAGCTGAGCCGTGTTCGTGTTGAAGGTTCGAAGAAAAGTGTTGCAACAACATGCCCGCCCAGAATATGCTGGTTGGGCTTTTTCTCAAATTCGGCTGCAAGATCCAGAATCTGCAGCATCTCATCCTGATTGTAGTCGGTAATGGATACGAGGCTTCTGTGTTTCATATTTAGATGGCTGTTTGGATGCGAAGTTTCGTAAAAATAACTGTTCGGGTTTAGAAATCCCCATTACCGCCGGAGATATTATGAGCAACTTATTCACCAGGTAACATGTGCGCATGAACTCCTTCAATTTTGGTGACCAGTAACGAGAAGGCAGCAGCCATGCCTGTCCGGATCTCAATCTCGATGAGGCAGCTTTCCGAAAAATCCTGCCGGATGATATCAGCCTTGTTTTCCTTAATCGCACGCATTACATCGCTCATCACGGCGTATGGAAACCGGATTGCTATTTTGCTGTTAAAGGTTTTTACCAAAATCTGAGCGCTCTCGAGGCTTAACCTGGAGGCTGACCTATACGCATTGATGAGCCCGCCAACTCCAAGAAGTACGCCTCCGAAATAGCGGACGACAACAATGAGGACGTTTGTCAGCTCAAACGACTGTAATTGCCCAAGAATCGGTTTGCCTGCGGAACTGGAAGGCTCTCCGTCATCATTTACCCTGTACACGGCTCCCCCGGGCCCCAGGCGGTAGGCGTAACAGTGGTGCCTGGCATCATGGAATTCCTTGCGGAGTGCGGCAAGAATCTCCTTCACTTCATCGACGGTGGCAACAGGGTATGCCCTGGCAATGAAGCGACTGCCTTTATCCTTGAAAACTCCTTCGGAAGGTCCGGAGATGGTTCGGTATGTATCCATAATCTGCCTGCAAATTAGCTTAATTACCAAAATTTTACCTCATCTCGATTTGCGGCTTAACTTAGAGGCCATAAACCGGATGACCATGAAAAAGCAATTCATTATCGTTTTTATACTCATTCTGAGCACACTGGGGCCGCTTGTCGCCCAAAAAGAGGTAATCGACCTTTCCGGCACCTGGGGATTTCAGCTTGACCCCAATGATTTCGAGCGGGCTTTTGAAAACAGCGGCGCCCACCGTGACCTGCTCGACGACAGAGGTACCGAGCCCGGAACGACCGATTCGAACCGAAAGGGGATTCCGACCACCAACAAGCCGATCAACCGGTTGTCGAGGTATTTCGAATACACCGGCCCCGCATGGTATCAGAAGGATATAGTCATACCGGAGGAATGGAGAGGTAAATCCGTGCAGCTCTTTTTTGAGCGGATTCTCTGGATCAGTTCGGTTTATATCGACGGTAAACTGGCCGGTACCGAGAAGAGTTTCAGCACGCCTCACCGGTATGATCTAACTGCCTTACTTGTACCCGGAAAACACCGGCTGACAGTATGCGTCGACAATAGGGTGGGGCCGGAATTTGACCGGTGGAGCCATGCTTTCAGTGAATACACGCAAACCTGCTGGAACGGAATCGTGGGAAGGATGGAATTGCGGGCATTCAACCCCGTTCACCTCAAGAGCATCAAGGTATATCCGGATTTGAAAACAAAGTCAGTTAAAGTTAAGTGCGTCCTCGCCAACCAAACAGGCAGTCCTGTCTCGGGAACACTTTTCCTTTCAGCAAAATCCGTAAACAGTGCCATAAGCCACCAGACCCCTGAATTTACTATTCCTTTTGCCGGAGAAGGGGAGGAGTTCGTTTCCGAAACCGAACTACAGCTGGGACCATCCGCTCAGCTTTGGGATGATTTTACGCCGGCGCTTTATGAACTCACCATTTATCTGGCCGGAACAACCGACAGGAGGAGCATTGCCGATGTCAGGACGGTGACCTTCGGTATGCGGGAGGTGGGGACGGAAGGGGCACATTTTACCCTAAATGGCCGACGGATATTTTTGCGTGGAACCCTCGAATGTGCCATTTTCCCGCTTACCGGCTATCCCGATATGACAGTGGACGGCTGGCTGAGAATATGCAGGACCGTTAAAAGCTACGGTCTGAATCACATCCGTTTTCATTCATGGTGCCCGCCGGAAGAGGCTTTTACAGCTGCCGACCAAACAGGCATATTGCTGCAGGTTGAACTTCCTTTCTGGTCGGAGGCAACACAGCCGACCGATCCGCTGTGTGTTTTCCTTAAGGACGAAATGGGTCGGATCCTGGAACGTTACGGAAATCATCCATCTTTTGCGTATCTGTGCATGGGCAATGAATTGCGGGGGAATTTCGACTTTATGGCGGATCTGGTGAGGTATGGAAAAGAAACCGATAACCGGCACCTGTACAGTGGTTCAACAGCCAGAAAGCACCTTCCGGAGGACCAGTTCTATGTGTCACATCAAACCGCTGCGGGAACCATCACCACCTATGGTGCACGTGGTCCGCAAACCGATTACGACCTTCGCAAGGCCTACGAAGTCCTAAAGGTTCCGGGAGTAGCCCATGAAGTAGGGCAGCGCGCGGTTTACCCCAATTTTGATGAGATTGCCAAGTACACGGGTTTACTGTTTCCACGAAATTTTGAGCTTTTCCGGGATTCATTGACAAAGCATGGAATGCTCGATCAGGCCAATGATTTTTTCAGGGTTTCCGGCAACATGACCGTTATGCTGTATAAGGAAAGCATTGAAGCCCTGCTCAGAACCCCAAACAGCGGAGGGTTCCAGCTTCTTGACCTGCATGATTTCCCCGGTCAAGGTACAGCACTCGTTGGAATACTGGATCCGTTCTGGGATAGCAAAGGCTTCATTACGCCCGATAAATGGAGCGAATTCTGCGGCCCGGTTGTGCCGATACTTCGCATGCCTAAACGCGAGTATTCAACGGCTGAAACCTTTACCGCTACTGCGGAGATTTCTAATTATTCAAAGGACCCTCTGGTTGGAAACGACCTTCGCTGGGAAATGAAAACAGCCGGCAACAAGGTGGTTGCCTCCGGCCGGTTTAAAAAACAGATCATCCCGGTTTCTTCACTGACTTTCATCGGTGAAATAAAGGCCTCATTGTCGCGGGTGCCGGCACCTGAAAAGGTAACGGTAATCGTTTACGCCGGTAACTCAGTGAAAAACGAATGGGATATCTGGGTTTATTCTGATATGGATTCCGGGATCGAAGAAAGCGCTCTCGTTACTTGCCGGAAATTCGATCAGGAAGCCCTCACGGCGCTGCGCAGCGGAATGAACGTATTGCTGCTGCCCGACATAAAGCAATTAAACGGTAAGAAGGGTTCCTTTCAAAACCATTTCTGGTGCCCGATCATGTTCCGCTGGGAACCCATGACCATGGGAACCCTTGTTCGCAATGAGCATCCCGCCTTCCGGTATTTTCCATCTGATTATTATACCGGATGGCAATGGTGGAATATCATCAGTAATTCGGTGACACTGGACCTTGACGGTACACCGGCCGGCTTCAGGCCGCTTCTTCAATCAATTGATACCTATGACAGATGCCAGAAGCAGGGAATTATTTTTGAGGCAAAGGTGGAAAAGGGCAAACTGCTGATGGCTGCGATCGATTTTGAAGGAAGCAATTCCGACAAACCCGCTGCGCGTCAGCTTCTCTACAGCATGAGAAAGTATGCTTCAAGCGATGAATTCAATCCTGATAAGGAGCTGACGTCTGCCAGCATTCAGGCGATGTTCAAGAAGCCAACGCTGACTGCCGGGGCCCGGATTATCCGGTGCGACAGCTATGAAACCGGTAACGAACCGGATAAAATAATAGATGATGATTATGCAAGTATCTGGCATACAGCATACGACAATCCCGGAAATTTTGCGGCCACTAACCGTCAGGCGGAAGCCGATTACCCGCATGAAGTTCAGATCGAACTTCAGACACAAACGACAATCCGGGGAGTTGTCCTGCATCCGCGAAAAGATGGCCGCAACGGCTGGATCGCGCGGTACGAATTCTTTGTCAGTAACGATGGCGAAAACTGGGGCAGCCCTGTGGCTGCAGGTCAGCTGGCTCAAACCGACAAGCCCCAGCAAGTGCTTTTCCCTTCAATTCAAAAGGCAAAATTTATCCGGCTCGTAGCGCTGAAAGGTTTTGGCGGCCAAAAGTGGGCAAGCCTTGCAGAGCTCGAACTGTTGGGAGAATAAATGTCTGGAGCGAGCTACCCGTTTTGCTAAAGAGTTTTTCTAATTTGGAGTTGAATTCCATCATCAATTCATTTTCTAAACATGTTCACTATCCTCATTGAAAACCATTACGGTATCCTGAGCGCAATACCTGAAGGCCGTCTCGACACCATTAACAGCAGTGTGTTCAACGAGCAGCTTGCCATGCACCTTGAAAGTGAAAAGTTTCTTATCATCGATTTCGGGAGATGCAATTATCTGGCCAGCTCCGGTATACGTTCTTTGATGTATGCCGACAGGCAGCTTCGGGCCAAGGGTGGGCGGATAATTTTGGCAAATCTTCCTCCGGAAGTATTTCAGGTACTGGAAATCAGTGGTTTAACTCAAGTTTTCAGCAGCTATGACGATTCTGTAAAGGCGCGCGAAGCGATCACAATTCTGCAGAAACCCACGGTTGTTATGAAAACGGTTCAGCTGGATGGTTTGCCGTTTACGGTTATCCCGCCAGGGGAAAATGTCAATCATTTAGCCGAATGGAATGTCGCCGGTATTGCTGGCCTCAATGAGCTCGGTGTATCAGTCGGAGTTGGCTCACCAGCGGAATCCCTGACTCAGGATAACCTGGTAACGGGGATATTTGCTACTGTTGGCAACTGTTCCGGGTTCTTGCCCTTTGCGCCGGCTTTTACTTCAGAATATCGTGTTTTTGCTGATCCGGCTGCCGGAGGGGTTTTTGTTGACTTTGCCGTTTCAGCGGCCGCTGACTCCGCGATAACCGTTAGGCTGCCTGAAAAATCTCCGGTGAGCCTGGAAAAACTGATTGATGCAGGAGTTCGGCTATCTGAGATGGAAGGGGAGGGTGCTATGCGGCTGATGGCCATCGCGGATCGACAAGCCGGCCACCCGGATTTTACTTTGGTTCTGTTGCCGGAAAAGCCCGGGCAATACACGCCCGGTACTGCGGAGTTGTTGGTCGTCACACCGCTGGGGTATCAGGTGAATGGTTTGACTTTCACTCTTGATGGCCCGGGCGAATCATCTGAGGGCGATATATTTACGGATTTCTGCAGGAAGTCACTCACCCTGGATAATATCAGCGGAGTGAAAATAGTTGACCTGGCAAGGATTATGATGGATCCGCTGGTGTGGATGTTTTCATCTTCCACGGTTAAGAATGCCGGCGAAAATCGAATTTCTGTGCAAATGGACGATGGCAGCGAGGTTGAGCCGTGGAAAGCTTTCCTCACACGAAGATTGTACACCGATTCTTCTCGGGTGGTGATCAAGCCGCTGCACGGAGGTTATTCCGCCCAAACCTTTCAGGTTGAATCCTTCGATCTGGAAGGCAGGAAGCTGCGTCCGACGGTACTTAAAATTGCAGGCCGCGACCTTATCAACCGGGAGGGGGACAGATGCCAGCGTTATGCCATGCCCTATATTCTTAATAACAGTGCTATTATATTAGGTACCTCATTCTTTTGCACTATGGGGGCCCTCCGGTATAATTTCGTTGGCATCGGCGGTGAGGAAACACGCCTCGAATGGCTGGCCCGCTATTTCCATACTTGGCCGGTTGACCAGCTGGAAGTGCTGTTCGACAAAATCTTCCTCCAGATACTGAAACCCTGGTACGGCCAACCGGTAAAAAAGGTGATCCAACCGTATACCGATCATGACCCGACCCTGACCTTTTTCAAGACATTGTGCGAAACGGCCGAAGCAGACCTGAATTTTTCCTCAACGGAAAAGTACCTGAACTTTCAGGAGAACGGCCGGAAGCTGATCAATCCTTATTGGTACCTGCGGAATGAATACCCGGCAAGGCGGAACGATGCAATCAATTATTATACTGCTGTTTGTCACGGTGATTTAAATATGCAGAATATCCTGCTGGACGCCGGAATGAATGTCTACCTGATTGATTTTTCAGAGACGAAACCGCGATCGGCGATTTCCGACTTCGCCCGGCTGGAGGCTATATTCATAATCGAGCATGCCCCGCTCGATAATGAAAGTGATTTAAGCGACATGATGGATTACACGGAACACCTTTACAACAACAGTGATCTTGGCGAATTCCCCGAGCCTGCCTGGAAGGGCAGCGCACCGGCTATAATGGCCCGCAATATCGCCATGGTTCGTAAAATGCGGCAATATGCATTTCAAACCGTTGAGGGAGAACGTACCATAATTCCCTATTACCTGGCCCTGCTCGAGTGGGTTCTGCCAATTGTCTGTTATGAAGGAGCCGGGGTCAGAACAAAACGGCTGTCGGCCTGGGTTTCCGGACTCCTCTGCCGTCAGGTGATGCAGGGGGAATGATAAGCCACCAGCCTCTGATGGGTTGCCTGGACCAGCCTGTTTGGCGTGTACCCAATCGGATCTGTTGGAAAAGTGGTTTTTAACAAAAGAATCGGAAAGGCATTACTTTCCGATGCAGAAATGCCGGAAGATATTGCCGAGGACCTCATCCGTGGAGATCTCACCGGTTATTTCTCCAAGATAATGCATGGCTTCGCGGATATCCTGCGAGAGGAAATCGCCGGAAATTCCCATATTCAGGCCGTTTGCGGCCCGGTAGAGAGCTGTTTGCGTGCGTGAAAGGGCTTCATAATGCCTGATATTCGTTACAACCACCCCGGAATCTTCAACCGACCGGAAGTTAACCAGCCGGAGCAATTCCTCTTCCAGTTCGCGGATTCCCGTTCCCTGTCTGGCAGAAATTAATATTGCCCGTGTTTTCAGACCGGCCTTTTCGTTTATGATCTGGCCGAAACTCCTGGCCTTAAGCGGATCCATGTCCGATTTGTTTACTAAAAGAAGCACCTGCTGATCCTCCCTGATCCTTGAGATGATGTCGGTGACCCAGCCACCGGCTGCTCCGGGATCAGCTGTTGCATCGGTCACGAGAAGGATGATCCTGGCTTTTTCGATCTGGCGGTAGGATCTGCCAATACCGATTGTTTCTATCTCGTCGGTGGTGTTTCTGAGTCCTGCGGTGTCGATGAACCGAAATTCGATGCCGGCCAGGTGGATACAGTCTTCAATCGAATCCCTGGTAGTACCTGCGATTTCCGAAACGATGGCCTTTTCTTCCTTCAACAGGGCGTTGAGCAGGGTGGATTTCCCAACGTTGGTTTCCCCGGCAATGGCAACGGGCACGCCGGTTTTTATGGCATTCCCCAGCTCAAACGATGAGATCAGTCCGGTTATCCGTTCCGTTATGCTGCCGATAAGATCCCGGAGGAGCGAGCGGTCGGCAAATTCAACATCTTCTTCCGAAAAATCAAGCTCAAGTTCAATGAGAGAAACGAAATTCAGCAGCTGCAAACGGATAGTTGCCAGTTCGTTCGAAAACCCTCCCCGGATCTGGTCAACCGCCAGTCGGTGCGAGGCGGCTCCCGATGAGGCAATGAGATCGGCAACCGCTTCTGCCTGAGCAAGGTCAATCTTGCCGTTCAGGAAAGCACGCTGAGTGAATTCGCCCGGCCTGGCCAGTCTGGCACCCCGATCGATCAGCAGCCGGAGGATCTCCTGCTGGATGTACACTGAACCATGACAACTGATCTCGACGAGGTCCTCGCCTGTATAGGTTGCCGGAGCGGCATATCTGGCTACCATAACTTCGTCGATGCGGCGGTTTCCATCAATGATCCAGCCATGTTGCATGCCGCGGGAACCTGCCTTGAACTGCAGGCTTTTGCCGCCCGATGTTTCGAATATCCCTTCGGTAATAGGGTAGGAGAGCGGACCCGAAAGGCGCACCAATGCCAGTGCCCCGGATCCGGCTGGGGTGGAAATGGCTGCAATGGTGTCGTGGTTCATATCGGGCTAAAGCTTGACAGGCGAAAATTAACAATTAATTGGCAGCAGCCTTCCTTATGACGCTGCCTTCAATTTGTTTTCTATATTCGCAACTTATAACCAAATTTTTAAACCGATGGCAATTCTGGTTAACAAGCAGTCCCGCGTGTTGGTGCAGGGTTTTACCGGCAAGGAAGGCACATTTCATGCAACGCAGATGATCGATTACGGTACCCAGGTGGTCGGCGGCATAACCCCGGGAAAGGGTGGTACACGTCACCTCGACAGGCCTGTGTTTGATACCGTCGCACAATGCGTAAGTGAAACCGGAGCAGATGTTTCGCTCATCTTTGTTCCGCCTGCAGTGGCTGCAGATGCCATCATGGAAGCTGCTGATGCCGGAATACGCCTCGTGGTATGTATTTCGGAGGGTATTGCAACCTCCGACATGGTCAGGGTAAAGTCGTATCTGGCCAACCGCCCGACGAGGCTCATCGGCCCCAACTGCCCTGGAATCATCACGCCCGGCGAATGCAAGGTTGGCATCATGCCTGGATTTATTCACAAAAAGGGAAGCGTTGGAGTGGTTTCACGCTCGGGCACCCTTACCTATGAAGCGGTCGACCAGCTTACACGTATTGGCATCGGACAGTCGACCTGTATTGGCATCGGTGGTGACCCAATCATAGGCACTACCACGCTTGATGCGCTTAAACTTTTTATGGCCGACGCCGATACTGAAGGCATCATCCTGATCGGCGAGATCGGAGGATCGATGGAGCCTGATGCTGCACGGTGGTATAAGGAACACGGCAACAAACCTGTCGTTGGTTTCATAGCGGGGCAGACTGCACCAAAAGGCCGCAGGATGGGACATGCAGGTGCAATCATTGGCGGTGCTGATGATACGGCCGCTGCAAAAATGGCCATCATGCGCGACTGTGGGATCCATGTGGTTGATTCGCCTGCACATATTGGTTCCACTATGAAAACAGCCCTGATGTAGAGACGCATAAGTGCGTCTTTCTGATCATTTTTTTTTGTAACCTAATTGATCATATATGAAATTACTGCAAGGAAAAACAGCACTGATTACCGGGGCTTCCCGTGGAATCGGCAAGGCAATCGCCCTAAAGTTCGCCGAAGAGGGAGCCAACCTGATTCTGACCGACCTGTTTTATGATGATAATGCCAAAGCCCTTGAGGCAGAGCTTAATGCGATGGGAATAAAGGCAAAGATGTACGCATCGGACGCCAGTAAATACGACCAGGCACTTAATGTGGTAGAAGAGGCAGCCAAAGAATTTGGTGCCATTCACATTCTGGTAAATAATGCCGGGATTACCCGGGATACCTTGCTTATGCGTATGACCGAAGAGCAGTGGGACCTGGTAATCAATGTCAACCTAAAGTCGGTTTTCAACCTTACAAAAGCCGTTCAACCCCTGATGCTTAAACAGCGTAGCGGTTCCATTATTAATATGTCGTCGGTGGTTGGCGTCAGCGGCAATGCCGGTCAGGCCAATTACAGCGCTTCAAAGGCCGGGATTGTCGGCTTCACAAAGTCGCTGGCCCGCGAGGTAGGATCCCGCAATATCCGGTGCAATGCCATCGCACCCGGATTTATTGTAACCGAGATGACAGACAAGCTTCCGGAGGACGTCAGGAAAGAGTGGGCCGAAAAGATTCCGCTAAAACGAGGCGGAACACCTGATGAAGTAGCCAAGGTTGCCCTGTTTCTGGCATCCGACCTGTCTTCGTATGTTAGCGGTCAGGTGATCCAGGTTTGTGGCGCCATGCTGACTTAGTGTTGTCTGGCAGTGTTTTTCTCCCCGCAAAAGCCGGGACACCGTAACTGAATTTCGTTTCTCACAAAAGAGCAAATGCGCATTGAATCTACATACCCGCTATGGTTGGTGCTGCCTCTGGTGGCACTTGCCATTTTTGTGGTCTGGTTTCTCTATTTCCGTCGCCAGACGGAGTCGGCCATTCCGGCCCCTCTCCGCATTCTGCTTGCGGTTACCCGTGGTTTGGTTATCCTGATCACCGGTCTGCTGATCATATCACCCTGGATACGAACCTCGGTGACGCGCAAAAACCTGCCCTGGTTTATCATTGCCCGGGATAATAGCGTATCGGTTCCGCCCCCCGGTGATTCTTCAGGAATCATAAGAAACAGCGAAGTTCTTCAGGACAGGTTGAGAAAGAGTCTGGAGGGGCGATTTCAGGTTAAGGAGGTTCTTTTTGGCGCTGCGGCTGTTGATGGAGGGAAGATATCCTATTCAGATGAGATAACAGATCCCGGTGATCTGTTTAAATACCTGAAGCTGTTTTCCAGGACCCACGATATCGGCGGCCTTCTTCTTGCTTCGGATGGTATTGCCACCCGCGGCATCAGTTTCGGCGAGGCTGCTTCCGACTTCCCGAGCCCGGTTTCAGTTTTGGCATCCGGTGATTCGGCACGGTATCCCGACGTTCGAATCCAGGATGTGGTGACAAATGAACGGGTGCGCCGGAATTCAGCATTTCCGGTAAGGGTCTATTTCAATACGTCGGGATATTCCAGCGGGGGGCTAAAAGTACAGATCTCCGGATCGAACGGAATCATCGCCGAACAGGTAATCCCAAATCCTCAGACCGCACCTCCATTTGCCGATTTTTCCCTGCAATCCGCCGAAAGGGGAACCATGCAGCTTACTGCAATCATTGTGCCCGATGAGCCTGACCGTAACCAGGACAACAACAGCCGCCGCTTTTCAGTGAAGGTATCTGCCGAAGAGGGCGAAGTTCTTATTCTCTTCGAAGCTCCCCATCCGGATATCAATGCAGCTGCAGAAGCAC
Organism: uncultured Porphyromonadaceae bacterium; assembly: GCA_964457845.1. Taxonomy (GTDB): domain Bacteria; phylum Bacteroidota; class Bacteroidia; order Bacteroidales; family UBA12481; genus UBA12481. The sequence goes on from CAYWHP010000027.1 coordinate 15,588, forward strand.
TGAAGGAGGCCAGCGTACTCAATGTAACCCTGATGAATGCCGCGGACTATGCCGGCACCGAAAAGGACTTCGATCTTGTTGTATTTCACGGACTTCCATCCCTAAAACATCCGATGGGACTGTTAATGCAGCTTGTGACGGAAAAGCAATGGCCTGCTCTTTTTATCCTCACCGGTACCACCGAACCCGCACTGCTGAATCGTGAGGGACATGGCATGACAATAGGTGAGAAAAGACGTAAAGGAGAAGCTGCCCGGGGCTTGATGAACCCTGTTTTCAACCTTTTCAGCCTGCCACCCGACTTTTCCGCGCATCTGGCTAACTGGCCCCCGCTCGATCTGGCATTTGAAACCTATTCGGCCGATCCGGGTTCACAGGCCGTTATGTTTCAGAAAATCCTTAGTGTGGAGCTGAATGACCCGCTTGTGGTTTTTGCAAGCTCCCGTGGTGTGAAGTTCGGATACATCTGCGGAGAGGGGATCTGGCTGTGGCGAATGCATGAGTACTATGAGCAGCGTTCATCACTGTATTTTGATGAGTGGTTTTCCAAAATGGTGCAATATCTCATGACCGACGAAAAGCAGGATCGGTTCCGGATTGTGGTCCCTGATGAATTGTTCGCCTATTCCACCATCCGGATCAATGCGCATCTGCTTAATAAAACGATGGAAGAGGTAAATGAGCCTGATGTAAATTTCACCATAACGGATTCTGCCGGTGGTCGAACTGAATTTCCGATGGGTAGGGTGAATGATTTTTATGAACTGAATATCAATGGCTTTGCGCCTGGTAATTACCGCTATTCCGCAACTGCCAACTTCGGTGGCGAGAGTTTTACCCGTGAAGGTGATCTTGCCATGCAGACCCGGCAGGTTGAGCAACGCTATCCACCAGCTGATTATCGGGGCTTGCGGCTCATCGCATCGAAAACGGGAGGGACGTTTTTTTCACCCGGTGACGAGGACCGGCTGGTGGATGATCTTGAGAAATTGAAGACTGCTGCAGAAAAGGTCAGGCAGGAGTTCAAGTGGTTCGACCTGATTAACTTAAAATGGCTATTACCAATGCTCTTCCTGTTGCTTGCGATGGAATGGTTTTTGCGGCGTTGGTTCGGCATCCGTTAATAATCGATTATAATGAGAAAGCTATCGATTTTGCTTCTTTTGCCGGTGGTAATGCTGGCCTCGTGCCAGCTTAGCAGGATAACGCTGCCGGTATATACCCCCCCCAGACTGGTGTTTCCGCCGGATCTCCGGTCATTTGTCGTAACTTCCCGGTACGTGCCGGCAACGGGTTTATATGAAGATGTTCAGTGGGGAGCCTATGAATCGGTTGACAGCCTCAAATGGCTATTGGCGGAATCAGTGGTGGATACACTGGGCAAACGCATGATTACCGATAACAATTACCTCGTGAAAATCAGGCACAAGCCGCGGATGCTGAGGCACAACGATGCGACGGCACCGGATCCGCTCCCATGGGATGGAGTACTGGCGCTTGCAAAGAAGGAGTTCGTTCAGGGGGTTCTGGTTCTGGAGGGATTCGATTTGCAGAAATCACCAGTTCAGGTGACAGGAGGGGAAGGTAATTATACATCGGTGTTTGACATTGCCATTACGCTCGCTATTCGTGTTTATGAGCCGGATAAGATGAGATTGCCGGATGATTCGGTTTATACTTTTGTTAGCACGTTTACAGGATCAGGAAGCACTAAGGAAGAGGCCGCAGTGAAATTGCCCGATGACAGGAAAGCTATGTTCAGTGCCTGTTCCGCTGCAGCAGATAGTTATTACAGACAAATTTGTCCCGGCACGCAACAGGAGAAAAGGAACTATTTCAGTAAAGGTGATACCTCACTGATCAAGGTTCATGGATACATCCGGGATGGGAAGTGGGGAAAGGCGGAGTCAAGATGGAAGTGGCTGGCCTACAACAGTCCGGATACCCTTGTTCTGGCCAAGGCTTCGTATAATATGGCGCTGATGTGTGAACGTGACGGCCGGCTCAATCAGGCTATGGGTTTTGCCCGCCGGTCACAGAACCTTCACCCCGACAGGCGCACAGCAGCCTATATCGGGATTCTTGAAGGCAGGATCCGGGAATTCGAAACCAGGGTTGAAAAGGGTGAAATACTGAAAAGATGGTGATCATGAAATGGCGACTACTTTTTATGGTTCTTGGCCTTCCGGTATTTCTGCACGGTTGCTATACGGCTACCCTGCTTGAATTCGATGCCCTTGAGCCCGCGGAAGTCACTTTGCCATCCGGAATAAAAACCCTTACCGTTATTGCCCGGTGCGATCTCGACAGCACGTACCGGCAGACGGCGGTTATTTCGGGGAAACTTGCCGGGTTCAAGCGCGACAGCCTGATGTCGAAACAGATGGTGGTGGGGTGTTCCGATGCCATGGTGGAAAGCCCCAGGTATACGCTGAACAACCCCGTGCTGAAACGCACTCTTGCCGGTAATTACCATGATCCGGATGTCAAGCTGCCCTGGGATGCGATCCGGACTATTGCAGGCAACCCTCCCCAGGATGCAATTCTTTCTCTTGAATACGCGTCTGTAGATGACACGATCCGGTTTCACGAAGATGACTGGTTAGGCTATTATCAATATTCGGTGCTGGTGAAGTCGGTCTGGCGTCTCTACCGTCTGGATGACTTCCAATCCCGCGACTTCCGGTTTGTGGATACGGTTTCTTTCGAAATCCCGTCTCCGAATGAATTTCTGTCCTCTCCGGAAAATGCCCTGGAATGCATCCGGGAAGCCATGTACGAATCGGGAACCCGAACGGCCCGGCGGCTGGCGCCGTGGTGGACGGAGTACCGGCGAAATTTTTTCATGGTCGGACCGATGGATTTTCTCACCGGGGCAACCTACCTGCGGGAGGGGAAATGGCGCGAGTCGGCAGAAATCTGGCAACGTTTCATAAGCTCCAAGAACAAGGTAAAGGCAGGAAAAGCCTGCTTCAATATGGCCGTAACCAGCGAAATGGCCGGCAAACCCGATGCTGCGCTTGAATGGCTCAAAAAGGCGGAGAGCCTGGGAGTGGATGGCTATTTTATCAAGGAATACAGGCCGAAACTTATAAAGCGAAAGGCTGCGACAGATAAGCTCGACAGCCAGATGAAATAATCCCGCCAACCGAACATGAATACTGTTTTTCTTCTTCTCCTTCTTTTCCTTATTCTCGGCTATCTGTTTGATTTAATACTGGATGTGCTTAATGTCAGGAATATAAGCCCTGATTTGCCGCGACACCTTGCCGGAAGGTACGATCCCGATAAATACAGGCTATCACAGGCATACCTCCGTGAAAAAAGCAGGTTCGGCATACTCGTTTCCACAGTCGGGTTCATAGCCGTACTGCTGATGTTCCTTCTCGGCGGATTCGCCTGGGTGAACGCCGTGGTTAATTCGGTGACGACATTGCCGGTTCCTGCCGCCCTGCTCTTTTTTGGCATACTTGGTATTGCATCCGATATTTTGTCCATTCCGGCCGATATCTGGTCGACATTTGTGATCGAAGAGAAATATGGTTTCAACCGGACAACCCCCCGAACTTTTATTTTTGACAAGCTCAAGTCGGGGCTGCTGACGCTGATCATCGGAGCACCCCTGATCGCTTTGGTTGTTTGGCTCTATACACTCACAGGAAGCAGCTTTTGGCTGCTGGCCTGGCTTGTGGTGGCCATCTTTTCAGTTTTGATGGCCTTTTTCTATTCTTCACTGATTGTGCCATTGTTCAACAAGCAGCAGCCACTCCCGGAAGGCGATCTCCGGTCCTCTATCGAGGAGCTTAGCCTGAAAGCCGGATTCCGGCTTTCACGTGTTTATGTGATTGACGGATCCCGCCGGTCTGGAAAGGCCAATGCCTATTTTGCCGGGTTTGGCAACAGACGAAGGATTGTCCTGTACGACACGCTCATCAGCGATATGGATACCGAAGGCATTCTTGCCGTGCTGGCTCATGAAATTGGCCACTACAAGAAAAAGCATATCCCTGCAGGGATGGCCCTGTCGATCGTACAAACCGGAATACTGCTTTTTCTTTTCTCCCTGTTTGCCGGAAATCCACTGTTGTCTGAAGCGCTCAACATCGGCGAACCCAGCTTTCATGTCAGCCTGCTTGTTTTTGGTATTTTATACAGCCCGATCAGCATGATCACCGGCATGTTGTTCAATCTCCTTTCGCGGCGATTTGAATATCAGGCAGATGAATACGCATCAGGGATGGGGCTCGGGACGCAGCTCGGCAATGCACTTATCGGACTTTCCGAAAAGAATCTCGGCAACCTTACCCCGCATCCGGCCTATGTTTTTGTACACTATTCACACCCAACGCTCATCGAGCGCCTAACCCGTCTGATCAAATGAACCCTGTTGCCGAAATAATCACCATTGGCGATGAAATTCTCATCGGCCAAACCATTGACACCAATTCGGCCTGGATTGGTGAACGGATGTCGCTTGCCGGAATTCCCGTGAAACGCATCCTTTCGATTTCGGATGACCCGGCTGAGATTCGCGACGTATTGGCTGACTGTATGAAAAGGGCAGTAATTGTATTGATCACGGGAGGACTAGGCCCAACAAGCGATGACCGCACAAAGCAAACACTTGCTTCCTTTTTCGGATCAGAACTTATTGAAAGCCAGGAGGTAATGGCTGACCTTGCTGTGTTGTTCAAGGCATGGAACCGGCAGATTAACGACATTAACCGTGCGCAGGCACTGGTTCCGGGCAACTGTAGAGTTTTGCGAAACCCTGTCGGTACAGCTCCCGGTATGTGGTTCGAGAAAGACGGTTGCATTGTTATTTCCATGCCCGGTGTGCCGTATGAAATGAAGGCAATAATGGAAACCTCCGTGCTGCCCGATCTGGCGGGTCGGTTCAAGGTGCCGGCGATTCTCCACCGGACGGTCATGACAACCGGTGTTTCGGAATCGAAGCTTGCAGAACAGCTGTCAGGGTGGGAGAGGGACCTTCCCGCCGGATTCTCCCTGGCTTACCTGCCATCGCCCGGAATGGTAAAGCTTAGGATAACGGGAACGGGCACATCTGCCGATCAGGTAGCGGCCGTGATGTCCGGTCTTTCGGAAACGCTTGAATTCGAGCTTGGTAGTTCCGTATACGGAATCAACGAAATATCACTGGAGGAAACAGTAGGTGCATTGCTGGCGCAGGGCGGCTACACCCTGGCAACGGCAGAAAGCTGCACCGGGGGTGGCATCGCACACCTGATGACCAATGTGGCAGGCAGTTCCGGATACTTTCTTGGAGGTGTTGTGGCGTATGCGAATGCTGTCAAAATTGAATTTCTTGATGTTCCGGCCCGCCTGATAGACGAATTCGGGGCTGTTAGCAAGCCCGTTGTTGAAGCGATGGCTGAGGGCTGCCGCAAGCGGTTCGGTTCGGATTTCGCTGTTTCTGTTTCAGGGATTGCCGGTCCGGGCGGCGGAACGGAGGAGAAACCCGTGGGAACCATCTGGGTGGCGGTGGCCGGTCCGGCTGGTATTGTCTCTGATTGCTTCCATTTTGGAAACCAGCGCGATCGCAACAGGATCAGAGCTGTTCTTGCCGGTTTGAATATGGTCCGAATGGAGGTTTTAAAACTGGCAATAGCCCCGTAAATCTTATGTTAACAGTGCAAGGTTGAAAAGACGGTGCCTTTTTTTTACTCAAACGCTTGAATTATTGAATAAAATTGCCGTAATTTGCGATCCAAAATTAAAAGAGCATGTCGAAGATGTGTCAGATTACCGGTAAGAAAATGATGGTGGGCAATCATGTCTCCCATTCGAACCGGAGAGTTAAAAGGCGTTTTTATCCGAACCTTTTTACCCGGAAGTTTTGGCTGCCGGAAGAGAACCGTTGGGTAACGCTTAAAGTTTCAGCTAGTGGCATTCGTACGATCACCAAGAACGGTTTATTGGCCAGTTTGAAGAAAGCCAAAACCGAAGGCCTGATCAACAAATATTAAGAGGAGCCAAGAAAAATGGGAAAAAAAGCCAAAGGCAACCGGATCCAGGTAATCCTGGAATGCACCGAGCACAAAACGTCAGGTCAGCCGGGTACTTCACGTTACATCACCACCAAGAACCGGAAAAACACCCCGGATCGCATGGAGATGAAAAAGTACAACTCGATCCTTCAGAAAGTAACCGTTCACCGGGAAATAAAATAATTAGAATATGGCAAAGAAAGTTGTTGCTACCATGCAGACCGGCAAAGGAAGACACTATGCCAAGGTTATCAAAATGGTGAAGTCCCCCAAATCAGGAGCCTACACCTTTAAAGAAGAGATGGTTCATAACGATAACATCAAAGAATACTTCACGGAGAAGTAGGATTGGTGCCGTTCGATTGATAAACCGGGGCTTTCATCACCAAAAGTGGAGAAAGCTCTTTTTATTTTTAATACAACTGATCCATGGGTATTCTCGACTGGTTCTCGGCAGACAAGAAAAAGAACCTCGACCAGGGGTTGTCACAGACCAAGGAGAGTGTTCTTAAAAAGCTCACCCGAATTGTTGCCGGCAAGAGCAGGGTTGATGATGAGGTGCTCGATAACCTCGAAGAGGTTCTCGTTTCATCGGATGTTGGCGTCTCTACCACAGTCAGGATCATTGAGCGCATTGAGAAACGGGCCGCCCGCGACAAGTACATGGGCACAGGTGAACTCAATCGCATCCTGCGGGAAGAGATTGGCGCGCTGCTTTCCGAAAACAATACCGATGATCTGAATGACCTGCCTTTTCCCGTCGCAGGCGGACCCTACGTAATCATGGTTGTAGGCGTAAACGGGGTAGGAAAGACGACCACAATAGGCAAACTGGCCCACCAATACAAGTCGCGCGGCAAAAAGGTCCTTTTAGGCGCTGCTGACACTTTTCGCGCAGCTGCTATCGAACAGCTGGAAATCTGGTCGCAGCGGGCCGGCGTACAACTGGTGAAGCAGAAAATGGGTGCCGACCCGGCATCCGTGGCTTATGATACGCTCCGCTCCGCCATCGCGCAGGAATCGGATGTTGTGATAATCGATACCGCCGGCCGGCTTCATAATAAGGTCAACCTTATGAACGAACTGACCAAAATCCGCATGGTTATGAAGAAGGTGATCCCGGATGCTCCTCATGAAGTGCTGCTTGTACTCGACGGATCGACCGGTCAGAATGCATTTGAGCAGGCAAAGCAATTCACTGCAGCTACCGAAGTTACGGCTCTTGCACTGACCAAACTCGACGGAACGGCCAAGGGCGGGGTGGTGATCGGGATCAGCGATCAGTTTAAAATCCCCGTTCGCTATATCGGAATAGGCGAAAAGATTGAAGACTTGCAGGTTTTCAATAAAACTGCATTCATTGATTCGCTTTTCGGCGATGAAAAGAAATGATGATTCAACGCTTTAACAACAAGAACTTTGCGGGTAGATATCATTAATCTCGGTTGTTCCAAGAATCTTGTTGATTCGGAAAAACTGATGAGCCAGCTGCGCTCTCAGGGAATCCGCACACGCCTCGATCCCACACGCGTTAATGCTGATGTTCTGGTGATAAACACATGCGGATTCATCCTTGATGCAAAAGAGGAATCGGTAAATACCATCCTGGATGCCATCGAGTCGAAAAAGAAGGGCCAGATTTCGAAAATATACGCAATGGGTTGTCTTATACAGCGTTATCGTAATGAGTTGGTTCCTGAAATGCCCGAAGTTGATGCCTGGTTCGGCGTAGAGGAGATGAAGGAGGTGGTTACCTCCCTCAACCTTTCCTTTAATCCGGAGGTGCTAAACCAACGGGATATCTCCACACCGTCGCATTATGCCTACCTTAAGGTGTCCGAAGGCTGCAGCCGCAACTGCTCCTTCTGCGCCATCCCGGCTATTCGCGGGAAACACGTTTCCCGTAGGATGGAGGATATCGTTGAAGAGGCGCGGTACCTTGCCGAACATGGCGTGAAGGAACTCCTGCTGATTGCCCAGGATCTTTCATATTACGGGCGCGACCTGTACCGGAAGAGCCGGCTTGCTGACCTGCTCGAAACCCTGGCGGCAATTGATGGCATCGAATGGATACGGCTGCACTACGCTTATCCGGAAAGCTTTCCCGGCGAGCTGTTGGACATCATGGCTGCTGAACCCAAAATCTGCGATTACCTCGATATTCCTTTCCAGCATGTCAGCGACCGGATGCTCAAAATGATGAATCGTGGTTATAGTAAGGCTGATACATTTAAGCTGATACGCTTAATCCGTTCAAAAATTCCGGCCGCCGCACTGCGAACAACCCTTTTGGTAGGCCATCCGGGTGAAACAGAAGAGGATTTTTCAGAACTGCTCGATTTTGTTCGGGAAGCCCGTTTCGAACGCCTTGGTGTGTTTACCTATTCACCCGAAGAGGGAACCCGGTCGGGCGACCTCTACGAGGATGATGTTCCCGAGGATGTGAAACAGGATCGCTACAACAGCGTGATGGAGCTTCAACAAAAAATTTCGGCTGAAATAAATGAATCGAGGGTTGGCCAAACCTACCGGGTGGTCATCGACAGACTGGAGGGCGATTATTATGTCGGCCGCAGCCAGTTCGATTCACCGGATGTTGATCAGGAGATCCTCATTCCGGTAAATTCCGGTAAGGCTGCCCCCGGTGAATTCCTCAATGCGAAAATCACCAAAGCCGACGATTACGATCTTTTTGCCGAAATTGCAGGCTCGTAAACACGGTATAGACGCATGTATGCGTCTATACGGAATTTAATCGTCAATTTATGTATTCATTTGATTTACAGCAACGTATAAGATACGGGGAAACGGACCAGATGGGGTATGTTTATTACGGCCGGTATGCGGAGTTTTTTGAAATCGGCCGCACAGAAATGATCCGAAGCCTGGGCATGACGTATCGCGACCTTGAATCCCGGGGCATTATGCTGCCGGTGGTAAAGATGACATCAAAATACATCCGGCCGGCTTCATACGATGAACTCATAACAATACGAACTACCCTGCGAAATCTTCCAACCGCAAGGATTACATTTCATTATGAAATTTTTAGTGAGACCGGTGAACTGCTCAATGAAGCGGAGTGCCAGCTGGTTTTTACCGATTCCGTAACCCGGAGACCGGTTCGTCCGCCAAAGGACCTGCTGGACGCTCTTCAACCTTTTTTCGCCGGAGCGGTTAACATATAAAACTGGATAATCATGAAGAATCTCCTTCTGATAGTGCTTGCGGCCGGACTGGCCTCCTCACTCCATGCACAGCGTTATTCGATAAGCGGAACTGCAGAGGATATTGAAACCGGTGAGAAACTCATCAGCGCTAATGTTTACGATGCTAATACGCTGAAAGGCATTACAACAAATGCCTATGGTTTCTATAGTCTGACATTGCCCGCCGGATTGATAAAGCTTACCTGCTCTTACATTGGTTATCAACCGGTAGTACTGGAAATCAACCTTCGCCGTGATACAATGATTAACCTCAGATTGAAATCTGCCATAAGTATCGACGAGGTGGTCATCTCGGCACAAAAGGCCAAGTCGGCTGTTCAAAGCTCCCAGATGAGTGTTACCGAGCTCAGCTCAAAGGCCATAAAGAGCCTGCCCATGCTACTTGGCGAGGTAGATGTGCTGAAGGCCCTTCAGCTCCTCCCGGGCGTTAAGGGCGGCAATGAAGGGACAAGTGGTATTTATGTCAGGGGAGGCGGTCCTGATCAGAACCTCATTCTGCTTGACGGGGTCCCGGTATATAACGCCAACCACCTCTTCGGATTCTTCTCGGTATTCAACCCGGATGCCATTCAAAGCGTCAAGCTGATAACGGGCGGTTTTCCAGCCCGCTACGGGGGCAGGCTCTCATCAGTTCTTGACATCCGCATGCGCGACGGAAACAATAAGAAATTCAGCGCTGAAGGCAGTGTTGGAATCATCTCGAGCAAACTTACGCTGGAAGGGCCTATCAGCAAGGATAAAACCTCCTTTATCGTATCGGCCCGAAGAACATACATTGATGTGCTTGCCCAGCCGATCATCAGGGCCATGTCAAGAGCCGAAAGCAGCATCACAGCCGGCTATTATTTCTATGACCTGAACGCCAAGGTGAACCACAAGTTTTCCGACAAAAGCCGGCTGTTTTTAAGTGCGTACTCCGGCCGCGACAAGGCTTATATCCGATCGGTGGAAAAAGGGGAAATCCAGGGCCGGAGCTATCGGTATGACACCGATGGCGGACTTGGATGGGGAAATCTTACTGCGGCACTCCGTTGGAACTATGTTATAACGCCCAAGTTGTTCAGCAACACCACCATCACGTACAGCCGATACAATTTCCTTACCTCCATGATGAACCAGGAGAAGAGCAATGATACCATACAGAGCAAGTTCCAGTACGTTTACGATTCCGGAATAATTGACTGGGCCGGAAAGGTTGACTTTGAATACCTTCCCGATCCTAATCATTCCATACGCTTCGGATACAATCAGATATACCATACTTTCAAGCCGGGGGTGAGCGTTCTCTCCGTGCTTGGCGACGGCAGTTTCGGTGTGGACACAACATTTGGGAACAAGAACATCTATGCTCATGAAGGGGCACTCTTCGCTGAAGATGACTGGACCATCACGCCGCGGCTGAAGGCAAATATCGGGTTGCATTTTTCGGGTTTCCTGGTGTCGGATTCAACATATACCTCGCTCCAGCCAAGGGTCTCCTTCCGCTATCTGGTGAATGAAAAGGTTTCGGTAAAAGCGGCCTTCACCACGATGAGCCAGTATATCCATTTATTAACCAATGCCACGATCGGCCTTCCTACCGACCTTTGGTTGCCGGCGACAGAAAAAATCGGCCCGGAAAAGGCCATTCAGTATGCGATTGGTGTGGTATACGAACCCGTCGACGGCATTGAGCTGAGCCTGGAGAGCTATTACAAAACGATGGAAAACCTGATCGAATACAAGGAGGGAGCCAGCTTCTTCTCCTTCAACGATGACTGGCAGAATAAGATAGAGACCGGTGACGGCAGAGCCTATGGGTTTGAGCTCCTTGCCAGGAAGCAGATGGGAAAAACATCCGGCTGGATTGGTTACACACTCTCCTGGAGCGAAAGAAAGTTTGCCAATATAAGTTTCGGGGAGTGGTTCCCCTACCGCTATGACCGCAGGCATGATATTTCAATTGTTGTTAATCACAGGATCAATGAACATATCGATCTGGGAGTTACCTGGGTATACGGAACCGGGAATGCAGTCACTCTGCCGCTGGAGAAGTATGCTTCAAATGTTGATTTCAAAGATATTTACAGCTACTATACCTGGATCGAGACGTTCGAAAACCGGAATTCGTACCGTATGCCGGCCTATCACCGTCTCGATATCGGTATCAATTTCAGGAAAGAAAAGAAATGGGGCGAGCGCGTCTGGTCGTTCGGAGCCTATAACGTTTACAACCGCAAAAACGCATTCTACCTGCAGTTCGGACTTGAATCCGACGGTCCGATGGATAAACCCACAACGGTTCTCTATCAGTATTCGTTGTTTCCCATTATTCCTTCCATCAGTTACAGTTTTAAAATCAGGTAATTATGATAAAGTCACACACATTGTATCGTCTGGCTGTGGTTGTTTCTGCAGTCTCGGTTATTCTGGTTGCCTGCGAAAAAACAATCGATATTTCAATTCCTGATAAAGAACGCAAGCTGGTTTTGAATGGAATGCTAAGGGCGGGTGAGCCGGTCATCGTACAGGTCAGTAAAAGCCTGTCAGTCCTCGAGAATGACACCATGATGGCAGTAACCGGAGGTGACCTGCGGCTGTTTAACGGAACCTCACTGATTGGTCGATTAACTGAAATGCCGGGTGGGCAGTATTCGCTTCCGGGATTTGTTCCGGTGGTGGGCCAAACATACCGTATTACCGCTGAAGGAAGTGGACTCAACCCTGTTGAGGCGGCTGCCGTTATTCCCGAAATTGTACCCATCCTTTCTGTTGATACGGCTACATTGGTTGGAGAATGGGGGCAAAGCGAGCTGATGATGACCATTAAGTTCAATGATCCGGCTGGTAAAAAGAATTATTACGGTTTCGGGGCCTATGTAACCTATAAAGAGTTTGACTATGAAACCCAGTCGTTTACAGGTAAGAAGAGCACCTATCCGGTTTATTTGTTCGGCAACGATGATTTGTTTCTGAAAGATGAATCGACCAGCTATAATGGGAAACTCTACTTTGAAGACCTTTTATTTGATGGAATGCAGAAGTCTGTTCATCTCGGAATAGGAGGATACGCCTATTACGAATCCGATACCATCTGGCTCGATGTTAGAATGGAGCAGGTAGATCCGTCCTTTTACCGCTATATGGTAAGCTATAACGCTTATCAGTCTGCGCATTCCAATCCATTCGGCGAACCGGTCCAAGTGTATACCAACGTTACAAATGGCTATGGGATTTTCTCCGGATTCTCTTCATCAGGTTTAACCCTGATCACTCATGGGATGCGAAAAGGCAAGTAATCTGCCGGAAGCCTGTAACAAGTTTACCGGCTGATCGTCTTTGTTATGATGACAGCACTGGAATTCAACGAAAAAGTGGTTCCCCTTAACCGGCAGCTTTACCGCTATGCATACCGGTTTCTTGGTAATCAGGAGGATACGCGGGATGCTGTGCAGGATGTTTTTGTGAAATTGTGGAACATGAGGGATGAGATGCCTACGGTTGACAACCTCGAGGCGTTTTCAGTGCGGGTGATGCGGAACCACTGCCTCGACCGGATCAAGAAGAAAAAAACGCTGAGTCTGGATGTTCATGAGTATTTCAGTAACCGCCCGGGTGACGGACCGTTGCCCGACCGGCAGCTGGAAATAAGTAATTCGGTGCAAATCGTTCAGACTGCCATCTCCGGTATGCAGGAGCCGCAGCAGTCAATTGTACGAATGAGGGACATCGAGGGATTTTCGAATGAGGAGATTGCCGAAGCGCTGGGCATGGCGGAAGGCACCGTCAGGGTGACCCTTTCCCGTGGGAGAAACCGGATCCGGCAGATCCTCGCAAAAATGTATGGTTATGAAAACGAGCGAAGTAGAAATTTTGCTGCAGAGGTATTATGAAGGGCTGACTTCCACATTGGAGGAAACAGCGCTTGCTTCTTATTTTAGGAATCATCCGGATGTGCCCGGTTTTGAGGCGGACAGGCTTCATTTTGAAGCGCTTGCCTCCATGCGTGATGAGGAGATTCCGGTTCCCGAGGATCTTGAAGCCGGTATTCTGGCCCGTTTGAACAGGGTTCAACAACCTGTCCGGAAGCTGCCCCGCAGAAATCTGTATGTCGCCATGAGTGCGGCCGCCGGGTTGCTGCTGCTGGTTTCTTCAGTTATGTTCCTGTCGAGGAACAACGACCAGGGCAGCATCAGCGATCCTGAACTTGCTTATGCCGAATCGCGGCAGGCACTGGAACTTGTTTCCCGTCATTTCAACGACGCAACCGCTAAACTTACCGGGCTTGGCAGAATCAATTCCTCGATAGGGCCACTGACACAACTAAAATCACTCGACAAAGCATCGAAGAGCTTGACCATGTTGGGAAAAACAGAACCGAATAAATAAAATGCCATGAAAAAAACAATCATAACGATACTGCTTTTGGCCATCGGATTTGGCCTAAACGCCCAGAACAAGGCGATCGAGCAGATTTTTCAGAAATACTCCGACAGGGATAGTGTAAGCACGGTGGTTATCAATAAAAACATGTTCCAGCTCTTTGCCAATGTGGATGATCCCGGTAACGATGATTTTCTGAAAACAGTTAAAAACCTGGAATTCATAAAGATCCTTACGATTTCAGATGAGCGTGAATGCAGCGCCTTTTATCAGGAGGTTCTCAAGGCCATACCGGAGAAGGATTATAAAGAACTGATGACAATCAAGGAGTCGGGAAGCCAGGTTAAGTTTCTTACAGCGGAGAGGGACGGTGCCATTCGGGAACTGTTAATGATCAGTGGCGGAAAAAAGGAGAGTTCCCTGATCTGGTTGGCCGGCATTATCGACATGAAAACGGTTTCGAAAATTGCAAAGGGGATGCAAATCGACGGCATGGAAAACCTTGAGAAGGCTGAGAAGAAAGAATAGCATACGTGCCAGTCACTGTTTTGGCACAAACAGAACCCCGCTTCGGCGGGGTTTTTTACTTTTGTAAGGTGAAAAGCGAGCCAGAAAGCAAATTACCCCTCTTATTGCTGATTCTGATCCTGATAATTCCTGCCCTGCCGGCACGGCCGCAGTTTTATTCAACCGGATCCGACCCGTCTGCCTTGCGGTGGAACAGGATCATCACCGATCGTTACAGCCTGATATTCCCGGAAAAGAGTATCGATCTGGCGGGAAAGTTTGGTTCGGTCCTCAGGAATATCGGTCCGGTTACCAGTACCATGAAGGCGGATATCCGTCCGTTGCCGCTAATCCTTCATCCCTATTCCGCGGTCTCCAACGGAACATCCGTTCTCGCTCCAAGGCGCATCGAATTGTATCCGAAACAGCCGATCGCATTGGAAACCAATGATTTTATCCCCCAACTGGTCATTCATGAGATGAGGCACTTTGCCCAGATGGAGCGTCTCAATTCCGGTTTCACCAAATGGGCGGGCTATTTCCTTGGCGACCAGGCCCAGTCGGTCGTATTGGGCGTTCATGTGCCCAAGTGGCTCCTTGAGGGGGATGCTGTATTGGCAGAAACGCTTCTGAGTGATGGCGGCAGGGGCAGGATCGCCAATTTTATCCAGCCACTGCGGTCGAAGTTGATTGCCGGCAAGGACCTCTCCTACGACCGTATCATGCTGGGGACCTATCAGGATGTGCTGCCCAATGAATACCTCTTCGGCTATTTTCTTGCTGCAAGGGGCAGGATGCTCTCCGATCCCATGTTGTGGTCGGACGCACTCGGTGAAATTGGAAGGAACCCGTTTCATCTCATCGGCTTGTCGGGGCTAACCAAACCTCGTACAGGATACAGGTTTTCGAAGTTGCTGATTGAAACCCTCGAATGGCTCAGGGATTACTGGACCGATCCGGCTCATCTACAGAAGGCTCCTGAAGGGTTGATTGAAATTGTAAGCGATACCGCGCTCTACGAGAATTATTACCGTCCGCAAGTAACTGAAAAGGGTTCTGTGATCTGCCTGAAACGATCGATAAGCAGTCTGCCGGCTTTTGTAACCGTGGATCCTTCCGGAGTTGAAAAGGTGCTGACCCGTCCCGGTACGATTGAAGATGCGGGTTTCAGCTACCGCAGCGGTAAACTGGTTTGGACAGAGCTGATCAGGGATCCCCGGTGGGAGAACCGTTCCTGGTCGGACCTGTTCTCCTTCGATGTGAAGCACAACCGTAAAAAGAGGCTGACCAGGGGAAAACGGTATTTTTCGCCGGAATTCAACCTTGCCGGTACGAGAATTGCGGTGATCAGCGAGGAACCGGATGGTTCCTCCTGCATACGGATACTTGACGGGAGTGACGGACATGCGATGACAGCCGTTCTGGCGGCCAAAAACGAGCATTTCAGCTATCTGTGCTGGGGTGGGGCGGCTAATGAATTGTGGGCCATTACAACGGCTCAGGGTGGCAGGAAACTGGTGCGGATCCTTCTTAACGGGCAGCCTCCTGAAGTCTATTTTGCAGGGGGACAGGTCGATATTACCTGTCCGGTCTACCGTGACGGGTGGATCTATTTCTGCGGCCCGTCGGGTGCCGCGCAGGGTGCTTACCGAATGGATTGTGCAACGGGGCGAACAGAACACCTTTTCGGTCACCCCCATGGTGTTAATTACCTTTCTGCTTCCAGCAGCGATCTGATGATGTCGGTTTATTCCGCAAATGGCTACCGTCCCGCCCGAATACCCTTCCAACTGCTGAAGGGCAGGCCGGTAAAGGGCATAAAGTCAATTGATGAACCGGTAACTGATATTATTCAGCGCGGTGACGAAGAGTTTCCGATCGACTTTGAATACGGGAAAGATGAGTTCAGCGTGCAACGGTACAGCAAAGCGGCAAACCTCTTCCGCCTCCACTCCTGGTCACCGCTTTTTGTAAATCCGGATGCCTACCAGATTGGACCCGGCATTGTGCTTATGTCGCAGAATGACCTCGGTACACTCACCGGATGGGCAGGCTATGAGTGGTTGAAGACAGACCGGACCAACAACCTGCTCGCTTCGCTGCGCTATAATGGTTTTTATCCTGCCCTTCAGCTTGACCTGGCAAGCAAGCACTTTACAGGTGCCGGGGATCTTTCGGCTGGTTTACGCCCTGAAGGGTACAGCTATGGTTACCGGCAATCCGCGCGTCTCAGCACTTCACTGCCCCTGCGGTTCTCATCCGGAGCATGGAGCAGGTCACTTGAGCCCGGGGCATTTTTTGAAACCGCCAGGACTGCATCCCCCGGGGTTGCACCTTTGACCGACCGAAACGCCCGACTGGCCGGCTTGTCATTAAATGCATCGGTTGTAAGCAATCTAAGCTACCGGGATCTGTTTCCAAAATGGGGCATCTCCTTCAGGGGAAGCTGGTTTACGTATTACAGGGATGACAGCAGAAGCAAAAATCTGACAAGCCGTTTGTTGATATATCTTCCCGGTTTGCTTTCGAACAGCAGCTTCAGGGTGCTCAATTCAATGAATCGGATTTCACCTATAGATTATCCCGATGCCGTGCTGGATTTTCCGCGCGGGCAGATTGTCAGGCAAGCTCAAAGCAGCTACAACCTTAAACTGGATTATGCACTGCCGCTATCCTATCCGGATTACCATCTCACCTGGCTTATCTACATCAAGCGAATCAAGGCCGATCTGTTTTTCGATGCCGGCACGCCTGTTCCTGAAATAAAATGGTTTATGTCGGCTGGACTCGACATTACATTTGATTACAACCTGTTAAGGACGGGAATTGATATGGAATCCGGATTTCGATTGATGTATTTCCCCACCACCCGGAAACCCGGCTTTGAATTCCTTTACAGTTTCGCGGTAAACTGATCAGCCCCGCTTCAGCTCAATCAGGGTGATTTCCGGCCAGATACCCACACGGCCGGGGAAAGCGAGGTAGCCAAGCCCCCTGTTGACATAAAGATACTGATTGTCGGATTTATACAACCCGGCCCAGTATTTATAGATAAACTGGGAAGGGCTGAACTTCAGCTTGCCCACTTCGATTCCAAGCTGAAACCCATGAGTGTGCCCGGCAAAGGTGAGCGGAATGCGTGTGGCGGCCCGAACCTGCTTTTCCCAATGATCCGGATTGTGCGAAAGAAGAATAACGAAACCGTCATCCGGTATCCCGGTCATTGCTTTTGGCAGATCGCCATACTGCTTGAAAGGCGGCAATCCCCAGTTTTCGATCCCTGCAATATAAATACGCTCGCCGTTACGCTCAATGGACTGATGTTCGTTCATCAGCACACTGAACCCCATCTCTTCCTGTTGCCTGATGATCGAGTCGAAATTTGCCTTCTT
>CAYWHP010000027.1:33186-43574 GCA_964457845.1 uncultured Porphyromonadaceae bacterium
CCAACACCGTGAAGTACACCTAAAAATGGAAATGCGGCGGCTATGATCCCTGTTTTACGAAGGAATTCCCTGCGGCTGACAGCCGTATCGGCCGGTGGTGTCTCCTTAAAATTTTTCTTGCGCGTGAGCCGCCTGATACCCTTCCGGATATCCTCCATCCCTTCGAAAATAATGTAAGTCACCTTGAAAAGGACCAAAGCCAGAAAAACACCGTTGAACCACATCAGGCGGTGGTACCTGGCCGGATCATCAGGCGATTGCTGATAATTAAGGTAGAGGAATACGAATAACACAATTATGAGAAGCGACAGGGCAGAATAGGCGATGGCCGAAGTCATGCGGACCCGGCGGGATTTCGTCCTGATAAGGGCAAAAAGGCCTTTGAAGACATAAAGATCGATCAGGAGCAGGACCGGTATAATCAGGACAATTGACTGAAATGAACGCATTTAGAATTCCTGGTAATGGAACATTTAAATTGAAAACACCGTAATAATAACAGAACACGTTTTGTTACGGGGTGCAAAAGTAGTTTTTAAATCTGAATTCCAATGGAATTCATAAAAACCTGAAGCCATGGAAAACCTGCTGATCAAGTACTTCGAAGCCCGGATCAAAAATGAGAACCGGAAAACCACACCAGGACCGGTGATTACGATCTCCCGGGAGTACGGGTGCCCATCTAAAATTCTGGCCGGCATACTGGCAGATAAACTAAACTCGACCGGTCATTCCGGTTCTGAACATTCTCCGGGTTGGAGGTGGATCAGCCGGGAACTGCTGGAGGAATCAGCCAAAGAGCTTAAAGTTGATCCCAAACACATTAATCATGTTTTTGATTACCATGAACGGACGTTAATTGATGATATGCTTGCCTCAACCCGGAAGGATGGCAGTTATAAGTCTGATCATGCCATCAAGAAAACAATTGGAAAAGTTGTCAGAACATTGGGTGAGAAGGGGCATATTATTATTGTTGGTCGTGCCGGGGTGGCGATCAACAGGGACATTCCGGATTCACTTCATATCCGGCTGATGGCGCCGGTTGAGTGGAGAATCGAGACCCTTGTGAAAACGCATGCTATCTCAAGGGATGAGGCTGTCGCGCTGATGAACACGAAGGATGCAAACCGGAAGCTCTTTCTGGAATATTACCTGGGAAGCAAATTCAGGTTGCAGATTTTCGACGTGGTGTACAATTGCGGGTACCTGACAATGGAGGAGATTGCCGATTCAATCGTTAAACTGGCTGTAGCCAGAAAAATGCTTTGATTTCAGATTCGCTCCACGCTCGACTCGGGAACCCATGCCTCATTTCCGTCTGCCAGGCGAATGCGGATCCAGTTGTTGACCTGGCCGGTGATTTTTACCTTTAATCCTTCATGAATAACAAAGAGATCGGTGCCGCCGGCATCCGGTGAGCTTTTAGCCGTTAAGGATGAAGCGAATACGACAGCGGAATTTGTGTGTACAGTTTGTCGGTTCTCGACTCCGCCCAAAAGGAGTGAGAGGGTAAATACAATCGCAAGTACCGAACCCACCGGCATTAACAGCGGCCTCAGCCGGTCATTCCGGGAAGCATAAATATACAATACCAGTGAAAGAAGTGCCATTAAGCAAATTATCGATAACAAGCCCCAGGTCCCGGCATGCAGCAGACCTGCAGCTGTGCGAACCCATTTCCTGAAAAAGAATTCGTTTACGGGGTTGATTTTATCAACCACGAGCCGGTTGGCGAGCTCGAGGTTGAACAGGATATCTTCATCCTTGGGGCTCAATAGAAGGGCACGCTCATACCAAAGGATGGAAGAGGGTATTTGCCCGAGTTTATAATAGGTGTTTCCAAGGTTGAAATGCAGTTCGGCCGACTCGAAGCCGGAACTCACTACTTTCTGATATTCGTCGCGTGCACCGGAATAATCACCATTCATATACAGCTGATTAGCCCGGTCGAAGACCATCTGTTCCACTTTCGATTGCCCGAAGACAGGGATCCATGCCAGACAGCTGATGAACAGGTAAATAAGCTTTTTTCGTACCATAATTACCTCCTGTTGTACGTTTTTTCGATGGTATCTATCACCTGTTCCGATCGCGCGAGCAGTTCATGCAGGTCGCCCTCACCGGTGCCCGGAGCAAAGCGAAGAAATTCGGCATTATCAAGCGTTTCGATGAATGATTCAATGGTTTTGCTGTCGACGCCCCTGCTCTCCAATACGTCACGGAGGTTGTCACGGTTGAGGTTCGAAAATTCAATATTGAATTTATCGGCAATGTAGCCCCAAAGCGCTCTGGCAAGTGCTTCAAGAAATTCGTCGCGGCCGGAAGTCTCCAAATGCTTTCTTGCCATTGCAAGATGCTTGCGGCTGACCAGGCTGGCCTTGCGAAAACGGCTGCCCTGAAGGTCGGCCAAATTCCTGAACCGGTAACTAAAATAGAGAAAGATCGATATGAAGAGGAGAACCACAATCACGAAAACGAAAATGAAACCCGTCGAACCATAAAAGTTATGTCCCTTAAGCTTCAAGTTGGTTTTTGAAGTCTTGATAAAGCGGATGTCTTGCCCGATCACCCGGAGATCCTCCTTACCAGGTGCTGAAACCACCGACGATTCACTGTCATTCTCCCCTCTGGCTACACGGATGGTCATGTTTTCGCTGGTGTATGTCTTGAAGGTGCCGGATGATGGGTCGAAGTAACTGAAATTCCAAGCCGGGATTTCGAATGTTCCGGCATGCCGGGGAATGATCAGGTATTCAAAGCTCTTTGATCCGGTAATGCCGTTACTTCCTGCGTCGATGTTGTCAGTAATCTTTGGGTCGTATACTTCAAGGTCGGCAGGAAACCGGAAGACCGGCAGATCGATGAGCTTGAGGTTGCCGTTCCCCTTGATGACTACCTTAAGCGAAACGGCTTCATTGGTTTTTACTTCAGTTTTATCGATCCCTGCAGTGACGGTAAAACGGCCAACAGCTCCATTAAATCCTGCGGGCTGGTTGTCAGGAAAACTCTTTACAGTAATCTCAACCGGGACGCTTTTTACCTTTCGGGATACGGTTTCATAACTCCCGAAGAAATCGTCGAAGGGGCTTCGCTGTCCTCGGCGCTGGATGTTTACAAAACACTCTATTTCAAATGGATCGATGGTGATGGTGCCAGTCTTTTGTGGAACGAGAATGGTTTTCCGAATAACGCCGACATTGTAAATGCGGCCGTTGTAATTGGTCCGCTCCAGGCTTACCTGTTCCGAGGTTGGAATCTCCTGGTTCCAGAAACCGCCGAACGAAGGCATCTTGATCTCCCCGAAACGGGCCAGGGTTACGCGTGTGTAAATCTTTATCGTCGCAAAAATCTGTTCCCCTTTGTAAACTTGCGGGCGATCAACTTCTACCCGGGTAAAGAGATCCTCCTGACCTATCCCGTCAGATCCGGCCCCCTGCTGTTTTTCCTGTCCCCCCTTCAGTACTTCTATTTTTACCGTTTCACTGGTGTAGCTTTTTCCCTTCACCACGGCCGTGGCCGCAGGTATGGTAAACACACCCTCGGCGGTTGCCTGTATGGTGTAATTATAGATATAGGATACCGACTGGGTTACCTGGTTATTGATGATCTGGGTACTCATATTTGTTGACAGCGCCGGTCCTGAAAAGAGGAATCCGTCAATTTTGGGACCGGTAAACCCGTCAGCCCTGGCGTTGATCGTGTAGCTTAGCCTTGCCACTTCCCCGGCTGCCATAACCTTGGGTCCTTCGGCAACCAGACGGATGGGGTCCTGTGCCCGCACTTCCATATGGAAGAGGAGCATCAAGGGTAGCATTACTGCTGCTTTCCGGGTTAAAAATGGTAGTCTCTCCATTACCAGTCTTTTAGTGTTCGTACCCTTGCAGCGTTTGCTTTTTCCTTCTTCACCTTCTCCTGCACTTTCTTTTCATCGCTGGCCAATGCTTCCAGCAGCCGTTTTGCATCCTCCTTCGACATCTTCATGTTCTGCTGGCCATTCTGCAGCTTCTGATCCTGCTTCTGCTCATCCTGCTTCTGCTGATCCTGCTGCTGCTGCTGCTGATCCTTTTCTTGCTGATCTTTCTGGTCCTGCTTCTGCTGATCCTTGTTCTGATCGTTTTTATCGTTCTTATCGTTCTGGCCCTCCTGCTTTTGCTGCTGTTCCTGCTTTTTCTTCAGCATTTGCGCATAGGATAGATTGTATTTGGTGTCGAGGTCAGTTGGACTAATCCTGAGGGCATGTTTATAGGCCTCAATGCTTTCCTCAACCTTCCCGCCCTGCAGAAGCGAGTTCCCAAGGTTGTGCCAGGCTTTGGCGGAATTTGACTTTACCATGTCGGACGAGGCGGCGGATTCAAACTGCCGCGCGGCATCTTCGAATTTCTCCTGCCGGTACAAAGCATCCCCGAGGTTGAATTCAGCCATCTTTGCCACCTCTTTGCCTTCTCCTGCCTTGCGGTAAGATGCCTCGGCCTCGGTAAATTTTTCATTCCTGAAATGCCTGTTCCCTTCGCGAATCTCGCCCCGGCCCGACTGTGCGCGGGCGCCGACGCTGAGGGCTGCCATTGACAGGTAGATTAACAGGGTTTTCATATCATGCATTTCTTTTGCCAAACGGTTCTAAATTTCGGAGCCATCTGTTTTTGCGGCCCGTCAGAAAAAAATCGATGAAAAGCAGAAACAGTGCGAATCCTGCGTAATAAACGAATTGTTCGTCGTATTCCGCATACACCTTCATCTGGATTTCCTGTTTTTCCATCTTATTCATCTCATCCAGGATGGTCGTCAGACCCGTCCGGGAAGCTGTTGCCCTGACGTAGGTGCCTGTGCCTGCTGAAGCAACCTGCATCAGGAGTTCTTCGTTTAGTTTACTTATGATCACGTTGCCTTCGTAATCCTTCCGAAATTCTTTTTGCCCTCCCGAGGATGTAACCGGAATGGGCACGCCCTGAGGAGATCCGATACCAATGGTGTGTATGATAATTCCGGCGGCGGCAGCCTCACCGGCGGCAACCAGTGCATCCTCCTCGTGGTTTTCCCCGTCGGTGATGATCACGATGGCCCTGCTTTTTTCCGAGTTCGGGGTAAACGACCGCATGGCAAGCTGGATAGCACTGCCGATCGCTGTTCCCTGCTTTGGAACGATCTGTGTATTGATGGAATTCAGGAAAAGTTTGGCAGCCGCGTAATCAGTGGTTACCGGCATCTGGATATAGGCGTCCCCTGCAAATACAATGAGCCCGATCTTGTCATTTTCAAGCTTGTCAACCAGCCTGCTGATAGCCATTTTGGCATTTTCAAGGCGGTTTGGCTGTATGTCCTCCGCCATCATGGAGTTCGACACATCAAGCGCTATGATCATTTCTACACCCCGGCGTTTCACCTCGGAAAGCTTTGTTCCGAACTGTGGCCGGGCAAGAGCGATAATCAGGATCGCAAACGCCAGCGCCCAAAGGATGAATTTTAAGAAGACCCGTGCCGACGAGAAGTCGGGCATCAGCTGGATAAGCAATTTCTGATCTCCCCACTTTGCCAGCTGCCGCTGCTGGAGTCGGCCGGTAATCCAGTAAAGCAGAAAAAGCAGCGGTATGATGGCCAGTCCCATCAGCGCTTTCTCATCTTCGAACCGGAATGCATTGTTCATGGCAGCAATTCAATTGTTGTTAAAATAATCAAGGGTTACGCCTGAAAAAGGTTAACCTGAGGCCAATCTCGGCGAGCAGGAGGATGAGCGCAAGCCAGAGGTAACGCTGGTATTCCTCCGTTTTGGTACTGATCTCCTTAACATCGATCCTCGATTTTTCAAGCTTATCGATCTCCTGGTAAATTTCTTTAAGTTTCTGGTTATTGGTTGCCCTGAAGTATTTCCCTCCCGTCATCGAGGCTATTTCCTTCAGAACGCCCTCGTCAATTTCTACCTTTACATTCTGGTACTGGATTCCGAAAGCGGTGCGAAAAGGGTAGGGGGCCATGCCAAGTGTACCCACCCCAACCGTGTAAACCCTTACCCCATAGGTCTTGGCAATTTCGGCTGCTGTTACAGGGGCAATTTCCCCACGATTGTTCATCCCGTCCGTCAGCAGGATAATCACCCGGCTTTTTGCATCTGAATCCTTAATCCGGTTCACTGCATTGGCAAGTCCGAGGCCTATGGCGGTTCCGTCTTCTATAATGCCGCTCTGGATACCCTGAAAAAGGTTCATCAATACCGCATGATCGGTTGTGAGCGGGCACTGCGTGAACGATTCCCCGCTGAATACAACGAGCCCCATGCGGTCATCGGGCCGTCCGGCAATAAATTCCATGGCAACAGCCTTCGATGCCTCCAGCCTGTTCGGTTTGAAGTCCTCGGCAAGCATGCTGCCGGAAATGTCAAGCGAAATGATAATGTCGATACCCTCGGTTGTTACATTCTCCCAGGAGTTGGATGATTGAGGCCTGGCAACAACCAGCACGAGAAGTGCAAAAACACCTTGCCGTAAAACGAAGGGAAGGTGCCTTGCGTAGTTTTTCCAGGTGCTGCGTGATCCTTTAAGCGGCTGTATTCCGGAAAGGCGTATGGTGGGCGATGTGCGGAGCTGACGAAAAATATACCAGGCCGCCATGACGGGAATAAGCAGCAGGAGCCAGATTGCCTGCGGATAGGCATAATGGATGGCGATCATGACTGGCCCTCCGTTTCCGCCGGGTTTTCAATGGGTTCAACCGGTTTTCTCAGGTTGACAACGGGCTTGGTCTTCAATATAAAGTCGTATGCCGACTGCTGGCTGGATTCATGATCGGCGGCCTCGGGCTGCCATTTTGCAAATTTAACCAGGTCGG
Organism: uncultured Porphyromonadaceae bacterium; assembly: GCA_964457845.1. GTDB lineage: Bacteria > Bacteroidota > Bacteroidia > Bacteroidales > UBA12481 > UBA12481. The sequence goes on from CAYWHP010000027.1 coordinate 40,009, forward strand.
CCAGTTCAAGCATGACTTTAAGTTCACCACGGATTTTTTCACTGATATGCCCGGCCTGTGTGAAATCCCGGATGATATCTTCGGTGGTTTGCTCCATCGCCGGTACCTTGAATCGAAGCTCTATGTACTGCCTGATAATGTCGGTCAGCCGGCTGTAATAAAGCTTGATTTTACCCTGCTGCCAGAGCTTCTCCCGTACCAGCTCATCGAGCTGCTCAAGGGCAAGAATGTGTGCCGGAATCGGCGGCGGTGCGGGTTTTTCATGAACCACCACAACGGCTTTGCGTTTTCTGTAATAGCGGATCAACAGAATGGCAATGGCAATAAGCAGCAGACCGACAATTATATAAGGCAAAACCTCCGCAAACGTCACCTTTATTTCATAAGGCAGCTTGATGTCGGTTATTCCTTTGGTGGTATCCACCGGCATTCCGAATACTTCAAGTGACATGGCCTGCGTGCGGACGCTGTCGTTGCCAAACCGGAAGGAAAAGGGCGGAATCACAAAAAAACCTGTATCAAAGGAGGTTACAACCAGCCTTTGCCGCAGCTTCCACATCCGGTTGGCCTTGCTAATGGTATCCGGTTTTGAAGCCGACATAACTTCAATCTTGCCGGCAAGTGAATCCCCCATAACCGGAAATTCCACCTTCATGCCCTCCGGGTGTTCGATGTTGATCCAAAGGTTAACCTGGTCACCGATCAACATTCGTGTGGTATCAAGCTTCGAGCTGACGCGTATATCCTGACCATTGAGTGCGACCGCCATCGCCAGCATAAACACTAAAGTGAATCTTCCTTTCATCTGCGGCCTCGCTTTCTGAAAAGCTGGATCAGCGGGTTAACGTAATCCTGTGTGGTGAGCAAACTGATGTAATCGATACCGCTCGTACGGAACATGTTCTCCAAATCTGCCTGAACCGATTCCCACCACTTGTTGTAATGGTCTCTCACCCTGCGACTTGAAGTGTCGACCCACCCTGTTCTTGCTGTTTCAGGGTCGAGCATGCGAACCAGACCGATATCAGGTAATCGTCGCTCCCCCGGGTCAGTGGTTTGCAGCACAATGAGGTCATGCTTCCGGTTGGCGATCCTCAACCCGTCGCGGATCGAAGGCATATCGTCGGTCGACCGTATCATGAAATCGGAGATGAGAAATACCGTCGACCTTTTCTTGATCGCATGCGTCAGGAATCGAAGCACCTCGGTTATGTTGGTGCCGCGGCTAACGGGACGGAATTCCAGCAACTCAAGGATGATTCGAAGGATGTGCTTCTTTCCCTTTTTGGGTGGTATGAATTTTTCAATTCGGTCGGAGAAGAATATCACCCCGATCTTATCATTGTTCTCGATGGCCGAAAAGGCCAGCACGGCGGCCAGTTCTGTCATCAGATCGCGCTTCATGCGCTGCCGGGTGCCGAATTCATTTGAACCTGAAACATCAATCAGAAGCATCACCGTGAGCTCGCGCTCCTCGTCGAAAACCTTGATATATGGCTTGTTGAACCGGGCCGTAACATTCCAGTCGATACTTCGGATCGGATCGCCATACTGGTATTCCCGCACCTCGCTGAAGGTCATGCCCTGGCCCTTAAAGGCACTATGGTACTGGCCCGCGAAGATGTGCTGGGAGAGACCGCGTGTTTTAATCTCGATCCTTCTGACCTTATCGATGAGTTCGGATGCTATCATTTTTCAGATGATGCCGGATCAGGGAACTTCAACCTGGTTAAGGATTCCGGTTATTATGTTATCACTCTTGATGTCATCGGCTTCGGCTTCATAAGTAAGGCCTATGCGGTGCCTCAGAACGTCGTGGCATACAGCCCTTACGTCTTCAGGAACCACATAACCGCGCCGTTTTATGAATGCGTATGCCTTTGAAGCCATGGCCAGTGAAATACTGGCTCTCGGACTTCCGCCGAAGGAAATGTAGCGTTTGTAATCGGGTAACTTGTAAGCCGCCGGTTCCCTGGTCGCAAAAACAATATCAATTATGTACTTCTCTATCTTCTCGTCCATATAAACTTCCTTCACCACATCACGTGCACGAAGGATGGCTTCGGAAGAAAGCACCTTATTGGCCTGCGGGAATTCCTTTGCCAGGTTCTGTCGCATGATAAGTGTTTCTTCTTCGCGGGCGGGATAGCCGATTACCACTTTGAGCATGAAGCGGTCGACCTGAGCTTCCGGAAGAGGATAGGTGCCTTCCTGTTCAATCGGGTTCTGCGTTGCGAGCACCAGGAACGGTTCAGGCAGATTGTAGGTATGGGTTCCGATGGTCACCTGGCGCTCCTGCATGGCTTCGAGGAGTGCGCTCTGAACCTTTGCCGGAGCCCTGTTGATTTCATCGGCCAGAATGAAGTTGCTGAAGATCGGTCCCTTCCTGACCATGAAATCCTCATTTTTCTGACTGTAAACCAGCGTGCCGATCAGGTCGGCCGGCAAAAGGTCGGGGGTGAACTGTATCCGGGAAAAGTCAGCGCTGATTGTGCTGGCCAGCGTCCGGATGGCGAGTGTTTTGGCCAAACCGGGTACCCCTTCGAGCAAAAGGTGCCCGTTGGAAAGTAATCCGATCAGTAGACTGTCGATCAGGTGTTTCTGGCCAACGATCACCTTGTTCATTTCGAGGGTCATCATCTCGACAAATCCGCTTTCCTGCTGGATTTTTTCGTTGATGAGCCGGATGTCAATTGAATTCATAGTTAGGGCCTGTTTATACGGGGCCGAAAATAGCGTAAACCACTATTAATAATTTGATATTTTTGTTAACGTATGTTAACCCCTCCGCCTGTCGGATTCCGTTATTTTGTTGAACTGGCGTTCAATGGAACCCCGTTTCATGGCTGGCAGATCCAGCCCGGCGCCATCTCGGTGCAGGAAGTTCTGAACCACGCCATAGGGACGCTCACCGGACAGGTTGTTAATCTCACCGGCTGTGGCCGGACTGATGCCGGGGTTCATGCTTCCCATTTCATTGCTCACTTTGATGTCCAGGAGCCTGTTGAGGATTGTATAGCCCTCACCCGCAAGCTGAACCGTTTTGTCAGGCAGCCGGTGCGCATCGACCGCATAGTTCCGGTTGCACCGGATTCGCATGCGCGTTTCAGTGCCATTTCCAGAACGTACCATTATCTGGTGTCCAGGGAGCGGTCGCCCTTTCTGAATGATCTCTGCTGGGAATTGACCGTGCCGTTGGATGTTGAGGCTATGAATGCTGCAGCGCGGGTTTTAACCGGCAGGCATGATTTCACCAGTTTCAGCAAACTGCATACCGATGTGGCAACCAATATGTGCACGGTATCAGAGGCAGGCTGGTCGGAATACCGGGGGCTGCTGGTTTTTCGCATCACCGCCGACCGCTTTCTGCGAAACATGGTGCGCGCGATTGCAGGAACACTTATTGAAGCCGGTAAGGGTAAGACAGATGCCGCCGGCGTTAAAGTGATACTCGATAAAATGGACAGGTCGGCAGCCGGGATGTCAGTTCCTGCTTCCGGTCTTTACCTTAGCCGGGTGAATTATCCTCCTGAGGTTTTCATTACCGATCCGCGAACTCCATTTGA
>CAYWHP010000028.1:0-12554 GCA_964457845.1 uncultured Porphyromonadaceae bacterium
CGGTTAGGATGTTAGGAGGTTAGGAGGCTAGGGTTGGTTTTCAGTGCATCAATGCGTTGATGGATCTTTGCAAGGCATTCCGCCTTGCGCAACTCCAGAACGCTCCGTCCATATTCGGAATGAAAGTGGTGCTTTCTGAAAAACTCAACCGAATTGAGATGGAACTCCAGCTCCCTGAAAAAATGACGTCCCGACATCTGCCACTCAAGACGAAGCAGTTCCATCTGCTCGAAATAGTCATCGCTGGCCAGATGGATAAGATCGGCATCACACAGCACCTCCGAAATGCGGTCGAGCGGACGCTGCGGCACTCTTGTTGCCTGGATGGCCCTGCCAACCCGTCCGATGGTACCCTCGTCAACGCCATGCAACCGGAGAAATTCAGCAGCTATAAATGCGCTCTCATCTTCATGGTTGTCTTGCGAAATGGTATATCCGGTATCATGAAACAAAGCACCTGTTTTCAGCAAATTCATGTCGTCCTCATTCAGATTGCAACGGCTGCCGATCATCGCGGCACCATGCATCACATTCAAGGTATGATTGGGCGAATGAAACACATACTCATTGGAAAGCCTGTTCTTCAGCATGTGCATCACATATTTTTCTGCTTCAGTTACCAGAAGTGCATCTATTTTATTCATAGTGTTTGTTTTACCAGAATCATTGTCGATTCTCTGCCACAGTTTTCTTCAGAGCGCCGAGCTCCTTCGTGGTCTGGCGCAGGCGTCTCGACATGTTTTCGAGGAGCCGGAAGGCCAGTGACGGATCTTTCTGTATGGTTGTGTAAAAATTCTGCTTATCGATGGTTAGCACCTTTGTATATCCCAGCGCCCTCACCGTGCAGGAGCGCGGCTCCTTCTCGAAAAGGCCCATTTCACCGAAAAACTCCTTGTCGCCAAGTTCGGCTACCCGTGTTTCGATGCCATTTTCCTCAATCAATACTTCCACCCTCCCCTCCTGGATAACATACAGGCAATCGCCTGCCGAGCCCTGCTTGATGATCATTTCACCATCAGCGTACTGTTGACCGAAATTTGTCGCCATTTACCGTTAATTCAGATTTGTCTGGTTGTTTGCAATAAAGTACATATCGATTTCACCGATATTCTTGGCGGATATCTTGCCGCGATGCTCGCACGCAAAAACATCCTTAACAAGCTCATAGGTAGCGGAAGAAATATTCACCCGCCCGGGAGCCCCGTTCGATTCCATCCGGCTTGCAATATTAACTGCGCTGCCCCAGATATCGTAGGCATACTTCTTACTGCCAACCACCCCTGCAACTACCGGCCCCGTGTGAACGCCCACCCGCAGTCCCCAGGGTTCAAGGCCCTGCAAAGCACGCTCAGTATTGCGCCGCAGCATGAATTCCTGCATCTCAAGCCCTGCCCGCACGGCATCCGTCGGATGGGTGGAATTCGCTGTCGGTATACCGCCGGCACACATGTATGAATCGCCTATAGTTTTTATTTTCTCCAGGTTATGCCTTTCCATAATATTATCAAACGCATGAAAGAACTGATTCAGCTCAGCGACAAGCTGATTTGGCGACAAGCCTTCAGCGATTCTGGAGAACTCTTTGAAATCGGTAAAAAGGACGGTAACGCTCGGATAATCCCGTGGTGTTGCTGAACCTTGTTCCTGCAGCTCCCTGGCTACCTCAACCGGCAGGATGTTCAGCAGCAGGCTTTCAATCTGTGCTTTCTGCTTGTCGAGCAGCCTGTTTACCTTAACCTTGTCGAGATAGTTCCGGAAAATGATGAAGGCAATGGCCAATATCAGGAGCAGACCGGCGAGAAAGGCATTCTTGACTACCTTCTGTTTCTGTACCGCGATTTTCTGAACCTTAACCTCTCCCTCCTTTTTTACCAGGTCGTAGCCGAGCTGCTGCTGCTGGATAAGATTATCGTTGGAACTCAGGTAAATGGAATCCTTTATGCCAGTCAGCAATTTCTGATATTGGAAGGCACTGCGGTAGTCGGAAAGTGATGCATGCAGATCAGCCAATCCGATGTAAGAATCCCTTAACTCAAAGAATGCCGGGATCTGAATGGCAATCTCCCTGGCCCGGTTATAGGAAGCAATGGCGCTGGGAATATCCTTCATGAGCTTGTAGGTTTCTGCCAGCCCAAGCAGGGAAGTCACCATGTCCTGCCTGGCATTCAGATCCTCCGCGATCTTCAGCGCCCTCTTCTGGCTCTCCAGCGCACGCTCAAAATCATTCTGCCGGGCATAAATGTTGCCAATGCCGGTATAGGTGTAGGCGAGGCTGCTGGATGCTTCACCATCAAATACTTCGAGTGCCCTCTTGTAATAAACCAGTGCCGACGGCAAGTCATTCTTTTTGAAATAGGCTTCCCCAAGGTTCAGCGTTGTGGTCCCTATTGCCCTCCGGTTACGGATGGCTTCGGCAATCGGCAGGGCCTCGAGGAATATCCCTATCGCCTTGCCGATATTGTCAGGCTTCTTCAGGTAAATCGTCCCGATATTAATCATCGTGGTGACGATCCGGAGTGAGTCCCCGATCTCCTCGGCCACCTTCCGGGCTTCGAAGTAAAGACTGATCGCCTTGGTGTCCTCGCCAAAATTATTGTAAACCACCCCCATGTTGCTCACCATGTTGGCCACACCCGACTTGTCGCCGCATGCTTCAAATGCCAGCCTGGCTTGTTCACAGTACATCAGGCATTCGGCAAACTGGCTTTTCGTATATTTTGCCATGCCGGCATTCTTATACGCATAAGCCAATCCTTTCGTAAAATCAAGTTTTTTTGCCAGCTCTGCCGATTGCAGGCTGTAAGCAAGAGCTTCGTCCGGCGATGTCGCGAATAAGTTCCTGGCCAGGTCGTTCAGCAGATTTACCTTATTGGAATCCGGCCTGGCCGATTCCAAAACTTTCACTGCGGAATCCCTGTTAAACTCCTGAGCAGGCAGCTGCACCGCCATAATTATCAGGAAGATGATTCCCGTGATTGTTGGTTTTATCATGCGTAATACTTCGATGGGTTTCATTTTAAACAATCAATTCGGCAAAAGGTTAAAAAAAGAGGGACCCGAAGGTCCCTCTTTCATAAGTCATTCAGGCATTTACCCGGTTACTGCTTCACGATCCTGAACCGCTGGAAGGCTCCGTCGGCTGCTGCAACCCGGATAATGTAAACACCGGCGGGTTTGCCGTCCATCTCCAACTCCAGGCCGGTTGTGCCCCTCCAGTTCATCTGTACGGGAACCGGGCGGCCGACGATATCCAGTACGATCACATCGCCCTTTTTCGGCTCTTCGGCCAGGGTTACGATAACACGATCCGTAACCGGATTCGGGTACACATGGATCTCCTGTGTCACGGAACCGGACGAAGGATCAATCCCGAAGCCGTTTTTCAGGCATTTCTTCGAAGTGGAACTTGCAGTTGAGCCTACCGAGGACTTGTGGCCGGAATCATTGGTCACCAGCGTCCATACCAGCTTTCTGCCGTCAAATTTCACAAAGAATACACCCGATCCCACATTGAAGAGTTTGGGCGGCATGGTGCCCTCATACAGGCCGTCAGCCTTCAGGAAGTTGTCCGGTCCGTTTTTGACATATACCGGGTAGGGGTTTTCGTTGATGTAGCTGAACCTGGCTTCATAGGCCCACGGAGAACCGGTGAGCCGCGTCACGCAGTCGAGTGTGGTGCGGATCTTCTTCGCCAGTGCGCCAACCGGGTTCACGTAGAGAATGCCATTGACGAACTTCATGGTGTAGTTCAGCGGATTGCCAATATACGGAACGATGGCATAGATGCCGGGCTGGGTAATGGCCGGACTCACCGTGCTCGTGGGCGCAACACCTCCGAATACAGAAGACGGGGTATCATACCCTCGGAATCCCGACCATGCATAGGTAAATACAGGCAGGGAACCGCAGAAGTTCATCACCTGGTCGCCGGCTGTCAAAGTCAGCTCGGCTTTTGATATTGTGAAAACTGCGCCCACATAGTTAATCGCATAATTTGCACCCGCGGACAATGAACCCTGGTTGACCGGGTACTGCCCGGCATTCTCGCCGGAATTCCTGGAGAGAGCGCCCGTAAAGGAATCACCCCCGATAAGCGGAGGACTGTAAGAATAGCTGTATGACAACGGATCTGAGGTTCCGTATACCTTCGAAAGGCCGGAAGTGGCGGTCACGGCGACGGGCTTTGGCGTGATGCTGGCCGTTGTACTGCCAACGGAACCAAGCAGGTAATTCGGAGCAGCGGTTCCCGACAAGCTGAATCCGGACGCTGTTACCGTTTTTCCTGCACCGGCCAGGGCCGTTTCAAACTGGGCAGTTCCGCCGGCCAGGGCCACACTGGCGGCATCGGCTGTAAGGATGCCGGTGAGACTTCGCCCCGAAATCGTAGCGATGGTGTTACCGTCGTAGACCTTGTCGGAAGCCGTAAAGCTGCCTGTGATCCCCAAACGTGTGATGACAAGGTTTGCAGATACTAAGGCCAGTGAATAATTCGGACCTGCGGTCAGGGTGCCGATGGTGAGCGCGTAGCTGTCGGCATTTTCACCGGGATTTCTGGAAAGCTGACCGCTGAAGGCATCTGTTCCGTTCAGGGTCAGATCGGAATTGTAAGTAAATACGGGGTCAGCGCTGCCGTAAACCTTGGTCTGCGGATCGGCCGTTATGGTACGTAAGGCACGCCCGACCGTCAAAACCTGGCTCACGGGAGTAGCTGCGTTGTAATTGCCGCTACCCGGCTGGATGGCGGTAATGGTTGCACTGCCTGCTCCCATAATCGTGACTGTATGTCCGGAAACCTTGGCCACGGTGGGATCGGAAGAAGTAAACGACACACCGAGTCCTGACGTTGAGGTTGCTGAAATTTCGAACACCTGGTCACCATAAGTTTTGCCGGCCAGGGCTTCAAAGGTGATCGTCTGATCGGCCTTGTTGACAAAAAGGGAACCGAGTCCGTACGATACAATGAAATTCTGCGAAGGATATCCGCCGGGAATGATCCAGTGGCGGCCTGCGCTGTTTCCGGTGATCATGCTGATCGGACCAAAATTGGGGTCGACCGAGCCATCGAGGTTTTCCTTGTTGAAGAGGATGATCGAGCGGGTATTGCTCTGGCCGTCGAATCCGTTCATCAGCGGGAAGCCGTTCATCAGCGGGAAGCCATTCATCAGCGGGAAGCCGTTCATCAGCGGGAAACCGTTGAGCATGGCCGAGCCGTTAACCAGCGCCAGCCCGTTGACGGCGGCAATGTTGTTCATCAGCGGGAAACCGTTCATCAGCGGGAAACCGTTGACTGTGGAAATACCGCTTGCATTCATCCGGGTGGCTGCATCAACGAACGAAAGGGGATCAATGTTGGAGCCTGTGCTGTTCATCAGCGGGAAACCGTTCATCAGCGGGAAGCCGTTGGTTGCCATTACGTTCATGTTCGTGACATCTACATATTCGATGCCGCCGGCGTTAACCATTGCCAGCCCGTTCATGAGCGGGAAACCGTTCATCAGCGGAAAACCGTTTACCATAGGAATGCCGTTCATCAGCGGGAAACCGTTCATCAGCGGGAAACCGTTCACCAGTGGGTGGCCGTCGGCCGAGAACTGCGGGACGCCGTTGACAACGTCGTAGGAAAGGTTGTTGACCACGGCCGTACCATCTACGATCGAGGAACTGTTCACCAGCGGGAAACCTTTCACCAGCGGAATGCCGTTGACCAGAGCGGTTGCGTTATCCGGGGCTTTGACACCATCAATATAGGTACCCGTCGAATTGACCTCCACCTTAACTCCGTCCACCAGTGCGTAGCCGTTGGAAAGCGGCAGTCCGTTCATAAGCGGGAATCCGTTGGGGAGGGCGGTGCCGTTCACCGAAACCAGTACTCCGTTCTCTATGGTAACCGGCGTGCCGTTTATGAGCGCCGAACCACTGGTGATTTCAGGTCCGTTAACGATCGGGGTCCCGTTCATCAGGGCAACTCCCTTATACATCGGAATGTCGGTGGGAACCTCGTAACCGTCGATGAAAGTGCCCGTGGAATTGACCAGCACCTGGGCACCGTTAACAACGGCGGAACCGTTCATAAGCGGGAAACCGTTTACCAGCGGGGAACCGTTCATAAGCGGGAAACCGTTCATGAGCGGGAAACCATTGACCAGGACCAGGCCGCCGGTCAGACTACTCTCATATCCGGCCTTCACCTGGCTCACCAGGTCGGTGCCGAGATTGGCACCCTCGGGAACAGAGTATTCGTATTGAACCGATTTGCCGTCGATCGACTCACCGTAGTTCAGCGTCAGATCTTTCGGGGTGATCACCAGCGGCATGCGGGTGATGGTGAGGGTACCGTTGCCGCTTACCGGCTCGAAGGCATAAACGGCTGTGCCGTTAACGGTGGCGGTCACGAATTTATAATTATACAGCTCTCTGAGCGAAATGTCGGGCAGCGCGGTCAGATAAGGTTTAACTGCATAAAAACCAATATCACTCGTGCTGGTTGCATCTGTTGTGTATTGAATTCCTGTTAATCCAAGGTCACTGAGGGTAAGCCCTGAGCCGGCAATGGGCTGCCCGTCGACCAGGACGGTGACCGAGAATGCAGGAAGCACCTCGCCGTAGCGCATGGTGGTATTGTTGGCGTAAACCGTGATATTCTTCTTTGTGATCTGGAAAAACGCCAGGGTGTCCGAAACACCGCCGTCGAGGCCGCTGTTTGTAAGCGGTGTGGTCATCACATTCACGGTCGGGTTGCCGGTAAAGACGGGTATCGGTGCCGTCAGCTGCCCGCTGTTCACAAAAGTGGTCGGAATAGGATCACCGCGGAAGAGCACCTCCGATTCCGGGGTAAAATAACTGCCCGATACAACAACATCAAAAGGCTGGGTTCCGGCGGTTACCCCGGTGGGAACCTGAAGCGAGATGAGTGAAGGATCGGGTGCTGCAAAAGTGGAGAGCGCTGCATCGGCCTGAATTAGCCCTGCGCCCGATTGAAAATCAAAACCCGGATCGCCCATGTCAATAGCTGTTGACTTAAGCAGGTTTCTGATGAGCTCCGGGGAAACAATGGTTTCGAGCATATATTTTCTCCTCGCCTCTGTTAAAAGCGCAGCAGCACCGGCGGCATGCGGCGCCGAGGCGGAAGTGCCAAAGAAATTCGGGAAAATATCGCCATCGATGTTCTGCCCGCCCATATCAACGGTGGTATTCACCCCATTGGGAGCGGTGAAATCAGGCTTTAACCTGGGTACGGATTCACCATTGGCAAGCATTCCTCCAACGGAGGAAAAAGTGGCAACTGTTGGAACCGCAGTACCGAACGCCGGAGTGTTGGAAAAGAGGACGGCTCCGACAGACATGGCTCCCGTGGAATTTGCCTGCCCGACAACCGTTGAAACTCCGGAAACATATTCCATAATCTTCATCTGGCCCCTGAAAACAATGTATTTAAATCTGACATTATTTCCTGAAGCTCTGGTGATGACAATATTACTCTCGACAGTGCCTGACGGAATAATGAAAGGAAGCACCTCGACAGGGTCTCCGCCGGTATTGTTCCGGTTGAACCCCAGGCGACGGGATCCATCCGCTTCTGACAGGTAGATATCAAGGTCGCTCAGTGCCGGAGCGGTTTCCTCCCATTGAAGAACAATAGTATAACTGCCGGCCGGCAGTGAAACGCGCTGATAAACATCTCCGGAACCAAAGTTGTGTGCCTGCCCCGGTATCCCGGATGGCGCAGGTAACGGATTAAAAACACTCTCGTACGATCTGTCACCGAAATTTCCTGCTGAGGTAAAGTACGAAACGCCCTGAACGGCAGCAGCATTTACGGCACGACTGATAACCCCGTCGTGGAAGAACGGTTCAGTTATGTAGGTAACATCATCCACGATTATGTCGCATCCGGCCTGCTGAAGCTCACCGACACCGGTGGCGAAATCCTCCGGGCCGATGGATCCTGTCCGGAAATAGAGCTGAGCCCCGGGAGCAATGTCATGGATGATCTGCATCATCGCCCGTCCTTCATCCGTACTCTTGCCCGGATACTCCTTGAGAACGACCACTCCGTCCGGCAGATCGCCGGCCGTAACATCGTTGGCCGCCTTTAAAAGGGTGTTGTAACTGTTCGAAATTACCCCGACCTTGACTCCTGTCCCATCAAGGTGGTATCCACCACGAACCACATCCGCCCGTATCGCCTCATCCCCCTGGGCCGTAACCAAACCACTGTTGTTGATCGCCGGATAAACGGGACGCGCAAAATTAACCAATGTCGTCAGACTGTTGATCTTCATCAGGTTTGCCACAGGATAATACCCGGTGGCCGTGAAGGTCAGAGGGTCAGAAGTAACAAGCGGGCTCAACCCGTATCCTGCCGTGGCAAGCAAGTCGAGCATAGCCTGAAACTGACCTTCGAGTGCAATAACCTTTATCAGAACACGGTCGCCCGCGGAGCTGATCTGAAAAATATCATCGGAGACAATTGTGGGTGTAACAACATACTTGTTATAGAGCGCCGTAAGCTCCGGTCCAATGAGTGAACCATCGAGCCGTCCCCCTGCAGGAGGATTGTAATAAGGGATTATGCTTGTGGAGCTTTCGCACAAACGTGACTGATAATCAGCCTCAACATCCTTGCCGTCGCCGTTGGGAAGTATAACCTGCCAGCGCAGTTTATCGCTCTTCAAAAAATCCCGGCTGAAAACATACGAATGCCTTCCCGGTGCAAATACGTTATTAACAAGGTATTTTCTTTCACCGCCGTTATAGATCAATTTGCTCTTGGATGGATCGGTAGTGACAGTCACCGTGCCTTTGTTCTCATAGCCAAAATGAGCACGATAAGTGTTCGGCCCGGTCTTTTCTATGCACTCAAGGTAGAGTTTAAGGCTATAGCTGCCGCCGCTCTGCCCGAAGCCGGCAATAACCGGCATTATAAGCAGGATCACGAATAGCAACAGTGCACGACTGCTACCTATCCCCTTAAATTTCAAAGGTATATGTATTTTCATGGAAAAATCGGTTTATAAATTGCGTAACTCATAAGAGATTACCCATGAAGTTCAACTATGTTCAGCTTACGGTACCGGATATTTGTTAATTACTTGTTAAATCACTGTTACCCAACAAACTGAAAATAATATCTAGATCTTGAGCCTCCGGACGGATTTGATCAACAAGAATTTTCTACCTTCATCCCCAAATAAAACCGAAACTTTTTACGGTCACACTTGTTAAAATTTAAACCTAATTTCAAATAGGATGAAAAATAGAATTTTGGTCGTCTCCCTGGCAATTGCGTCCATTTTCCTGGTTTCTGCCTGCCAAAATAAAAAGACGGATGCTGGAAAAGTTGCTGCAACAAGCGCTCAATCAAATGATTCCGGTAAGATTAAAGACGAAATCGTCCGGATTGTCAGCTCCCTGCCGAATAATACCGAAACTGTAAACCTGATTAACTCAACCGGCGCAGCCTACCTTGCCGGGTTTACCGCCGAGGACCTGAAGCCCGAATCGCTTATGACCCGCTCAGATAAAGCCAGGGTTTACGGTTCCGTTATTTTCGATCTGGCCTATACCAATACCTATCGTCAGGTGGAATCCTTCTCCAAACTGATGAAAGTTTTCGAAACCCTTACCCAGGATTTGGGATTCCAGGAACTGGTTCAAAAACAAAAGGAATTCAGGGCCCATTACCAACAGGACAAAACCAATCCCGATTCACTCGACGTGATGCTTTCCAACATGTTGAAAGAGACCAATACGTTGATCCAGGGCAGCGGGTCAGTAGCCGACATTTCCCTGGTTTTCAGCGGAACCGTAGCAAAATCGCTTCATGTGATCTCCTATCTGACACTATTCGCTCCTGCAAAGGATAAATTACTCGTGGTGCTGCAGAAGCAAAAGGGCATGGTGAATGCGGTCTGCGAAATTCTCGCAAAATCTCCGGAAGATGCCAGCGTGAGCAAAATGTATCAGTCGATGATCCCCATTCAGAAGATTTTTAATGCTCCTGAACCATTCACGCCTCAAACCGTTGAAGAGATTAACAAGCTCACTGCCTTCATTACGCAGTAACGCCGGGCGCCGGGTAGTGATATGAATGAATCCACCCTCAACGCGCTGATCAATCTTTTTGCGGTTTTCAGCATTAAGGGGGAAACGGATTACCAGACAGCAGAGAAAAACCTTGAAGAATATCTCTCGAATCATCTCGGGATCAGGAATTCAGCGGAGTACATCGCACTCTTCTTTGAGATCTATGACCTCTATGACAGTGGCGTTCTAAGCCTGACTGAGGAGAACACAAGGGAAATAACGGGAAAAATCTGTAATCAGATTAAAAGTCGGATTCATCATGCCGACCAGCTGATGATTTTTCTGCACTTTCTTGAGCTGGCCCGACGTGATTTCAATTCCATCGAGCATGAAATCTATGATTATGTTGCCGATATCTTTGAGATTCAGCCGGAGGACTACAAGGCATTCAAGAAATTCATCTTCTGTGATAATCCCGGCGAAATAGATTCCGGTGGCTTTCTGGTTATTAATCAGGAGCAGGTTTCCCAATCTGAAAACCTGTTGCACCTGTTTAAGCCGTCCCCGCATGGAGAAATCCTTTTCCTGTATGTGAGCGAAACCGGCCAGTTCATTTTTAAATACTTTGGCCACGATTCACTTATGCTGGAAGGCGGCAGCATACGGAGAAAACAGTTCTATGTCCTCAACCACGGGGGAATCATCAGGGGAAACCAGAACAACAATATTTATTATACAGAAATCGCAGCTGCCTACTTTCATTTGCAGTCCAGCGATCCGCTCGTTTTTACCTGTAAGGATGTTTCCTACACGTTCCCGAACAGCAGGAATGGCATTCATAATTTCAGCTTTTCGGAAAAATCCGGTCAGCTCATCGCTGTTATGGGGGGAAGCGGTGTTGGCAAATCAACCCTGCTCAATGTGCTCAACGGCAGTTTGCCGCTGAACACAGGATCAATAACCATTAACGGGATCGATATTCATACCGGTTTTGCCAAGATTGAGGGCCTGATCGGCTACATTCCTCAGGATGACCTTGTTTTTGAAGAACTTACAGTCTTCCAGAATATCTGGTACAATGCCCTTCTCTGCCTCAACAATATCCCGCCCGAACACCTGACACAACAAATCGATAAACTTTTAACCGATCTGGGCCTGTTCGAAGTACGCGACATGGTGGTGGGAAACCCGCTCAAAAAGGTACTCAGCGGGGGCCAGCGAAAACGGCTCAATATCGCACTTGAACTGGTCAGGGAGCCTTCTATTCTTTTTGTTGATGAACCTACATCCGGACTCTCATCCCGCGATTCGGAAAAAATCATGGTATTACTTAAGCAGCTTGCGCAACAAGGCAAACTGATCATAGTTAATATCCACCAGCCGTCTTCATTCATCTACAAGCTTTTCGACAAACTCTGGATTTTCGACAAGGGCGGCTATCCGATCTATGCAGGAAATCCGTTGGATGCAATAACCTATTTTAAAAAACTCGACCGTCACATCGATGCGGAGGACTGTGAATGCAGTGTCTGCGGCAATGTCAATCCCGAACAGGTCCTCGAAATTATTGAAAACCTCAAGCTCGACGGATCCGGACGCCTCACCCCTGAAAGAAAATATAAGCCTGACGAGCTCCACAACCTCTATCTTGAAGAAATTCAGAACCGCATTCCGATACCCATCGCGGTGGATGAGGTAATTCCCGGCAGCAAGTTCGCCAAGCCGGGTATCCTCAAACAGTTCCGCATATTCCTCTCCCGCAATGTCAGCACGAAACTATCAAACGCGCAGTATATCATAATCAACCTGCTGCAAGCGCCGCTGCTTGCGCTGGTGGTAAGTTTCCTGACGCGCTATTCCACCGAATCTGGCTACTATTTCGGTTTGAATAAAAACTTCCCCTCTTTCATCTTCATGTCGATCATCGTCATGCTTTTCCAGGGAATGAGTCTGAGTGCCGAGGAGATCATCCGCGACAGAAAAATTCTTCAGCGTGAAGCCTTTCTGCGTTTGAGCCGTCTCAGCTATCTCAACTCAAAAATCGTTTTCCTTTTCAGCCTGTCGCTTGCCCAATCACTCCTTTTCACCCTTATCAGCTCATGGGTGCTTGGCATGGAAGGACTCTTCCTCAAATACTGGCTCATCCTTTTCCTCACTGCGGCTTTCGCAAACATGGCGGGCCTTAATATATCTTCGGGGCTGAACAGCGTGGTAACCATTTACATAACCATCCCCTTGCTGATCATTCCTCAGATACTCCTCTGCGGCCTGATTGTAAAATTCGACGACCTTAAAAGCGTGCATGCCAGAAATAATGCTGTTCCGGTTATCGGAGATATCATGGTGTCAAGATGGAGCTTCGAGGCACTGGCGGTTGAACAATACGTGGCCAACAAGTATAATGTCGCCTTCTACGACATCGAAAAGGAGATGTCGGGCTACTTTATCCGTGGTGAACTTATGATCCCGAAATTGTCCAACCTGATCGGCACCGTGTCATTCGACAAACAAATGAAGGCTGACAAACA
>CAYWHP010000028.1:12654-32258 GCA_964457845.1 uncultured Porphyromonadaceae bacterium
ATGATCATGGCCCTTTATGCAGCACTCTATTTCGACTGGCTCCGGAGAGCACTCCATTTCGCCGGCAGCCTAAAACTGCATCTCCGATAAGGCTTCCTCCTCCGTGGTCCGGACATCAAGGAATGTACTGAACCCCGATATATCAAGGATCTCACGCACAACACTGTTGGGTTGACAGATTTTCAGGCTCCCTCCTGAAGCAGCAAGTTTCTTGGCCGTAATCAGCAAGACCCGAAGCCCCGAACTGCTGACATATTCCGTAGATGCCAGGTTCAGAATTATCTTTTTTATACCGGCGTCGAGCACCTGGTTTATGCCGATTTCTACGGCAGGTGAAGTGCCTGTATCCATCCGGCCCGATATGTCCAGTATCCGTATGCTGCTGGATTCCCTTACGTTGATTTCCATGATATTGTGCGTTAAATGTGCTTCTTAAAGCTAGTGATATTCTTACTGATTTGTTGCTTGTATTCGTAATGATAATCGTCAACCAGCAATTTTACAAGGTGTACTCCCAACCCGCCAATTTCACGATCATCCATGCCGAGCGAAGTATCCGGATCACTACGGTCAAAAGGGTTAAACGGAGTCCCGTCATCCATGATCGTAACGATAATCTGCTTCTGGTAATAACGGATCTTAATTTCTATTTCATGCTCAAGCTTGTCCTGATAGGCATAGGAAATTGTATTCGTGAGCAATTCATCGAACACAATATCAATCTTTTGCACGATTTCAGATGGAATACCGTGACCGGCGGCAAATTGCCCGAACCGGTCGATAATGCCTGAAATATTCTCCAAACGGTTCGTGATGTTGGTGAAAAGGTAATCGATCACAGACCCTTCAGTTTGTTCACAGAAAGAAACAGACATCAGCGTAATGTCATCGGCCTGCTCCGTTCCGGCTTCATATTCAATGACTTTGTCGGAAACAAGATCCACCAGTTGCTGACACCCCTTAAATCCGCTTTCGCTGACAAGACTCAGTAAACGGTCATCGGTAAAAAGCCGGCCGAGATGATCCTGAGCCTCCGTAACACCGTCGGTGTAAGTTAATATCGAGTCACCCCGCTGAAGCTGTATTACCGTTTCCCGGTAAACGACCCCCTCAAAGGCGCCTATCACCGCCCCGTGCTGATTGCTGAGCTTAACAATCGGTCCGCCGTTCCGCCGCATCAGGTAAGGCGGGTTGTGCCCTGCATTGGTATAAACCATATAGCCGGTAGTGGTATTAAGAAGCCCGATAAAAACCGTTATAAACATATTATTCGGGTTATCCCGGCTAATCTCATCATTCACCTTGGTTAGAATTCGTGCGGTGGACCGCTCTGTCGATGCACTGGCTTTGATAAGCACTTTGGTTACTGCCATAAAAAGTGCAGCAGGCACCCCTTTCCCGGATACATCGCCAATAACGAAACAGAAGTTCTCTTCATCGGTAAAAAAGAAATCATAAAAATCACCACCAACCTCCCTGGCAGGTATCAGCCGGGCAAAGACATCTATATCCTGACGGTCGGGGAAAGCAGGAAACTTCAGGGGCAGCATGCTTGCCTGAATGTCGCGGGCAACATTAAGTTCGCCCTCCATCCTTTCGTTGGCTCGCATAACGATCTGTTCCAGCCTTTTCCGTTCGGAAATATCATGCTTGATGGCAACGAACTGTGCGATTTTACCATCATCGCCATAAACCGGAGTGATCGTCATCTCTTCGGTATAGAGAGTGCCATCTCTTCTGCGATTGACAATCTCATCGTGCCAGACTTGTCCGGCTAGAATAGCCTTCCACATGCCTCTGAAAAACTCCTTGCTATGGGTGCCGGAGTTAAGAATCCTCAGGCCCCGGCCGGTAATCTCCGATGGCTCATAACCGGTTAATCGTGTAAATGCAGGATTAACCCACTGTACCAAACCATGAATATCAGAAATAACTATTCCGTTCGCGGCGGATTGCATGGCAGCCGACTGGGCCTTGAGCTGGGCATTTGCCCGGGCCAGGTCCTCCACCGGCCGGCTGAAGGCCTTCGCAAACCGAACCGAAAGTAAAATGACTACAGCAAAAACAAGCGTTGTTACCAGCAGGAACAGCGGCAGCACTTCACGGAGCAGGTGCGCCGCCAAACTTACGGCCACGGTTGTGATCAGCGCTACAGTCAGCAGTGCAATAAGAATTCTTGATTTGACACTCAACTTCATCTTCCTCAGGATAATTCAATTAAGCAGGACTAAAAGGAATTGCAGCCAGCCGGCCCTGTTTATAACAACACCCGACAGCTCTTTGTTCAGGTTAACAAACAATTATGATCAGACTGCTGTACCCCACACCACTGCTGATAAACAAGTTGCAAATATGGTCATTTGCCCCTACCTTAACCGGCTCAAATGTTTACGACAAAAACAACGGGTCAACAGGTATGCCGATCGTTGATAGTGAGTGCTGTAGCGGCATTGATTAGTTGGTCCGGTATTCCCGCCTCAGCACAAACAGCTGCGGGCAAGTCCTCATCCCAAATGATTTACAGCCACTTCGACCAGCTCGGCATGGCAGATCCCTCCCTTTTCAGTGGAACCTTTTACACCGACGTAACTCCTCAATCAACTGAAGGCCATCCCTTTTCCGGTTCGCGTGACTGGTTCACCGGCTCAGTAACCAAAGCCGGAGTGATGTATAACAACCTGCAATTGCGTTATGATATTTCCAAAAACGAAATTGTCTGTAACACGGCGGGGATTACACCCGAACCCCTTCAGCTGGCACTAAACAGAGAAAACATCACGGAATTCCGGCTCGGGAACAGTCGTTTCATTCCCTTTCCATCAAGTGATCCGGACCTTGCCGGCCGATACTGTGAAATACTTGCCGATGGCCGCAACAGGCTTCTCCTCCTGGAGACAAAAAAACTCAAAATTCTTGCAAACGGCACCACCAGTTTTGCCTATGAAACATCCGCCAGAAAGCTGTTTTATATCGGTGATTCCCTGGTCCGCTACAAGGGAATAAATACCCTGATAAGCATTTATCCCCTGTTCAGGGATCCGCTCAAGGAATTCGTCCGTCAAAACAGGCCGGCCTTCCGAAAACAGCCCGGCACACGCGATAAGCGACTGGTGGAATACTGTAATGAACTACTGGCAGCGGGACAATGAAAAAAACGCTGATCCTTCTGCTCCTTATCGGTGTTGCGATACCCGACATCATCTGCCAGGACAAGCACCCTGCAATTCGGATCAATGCGGTTAACGTGCCCTTTTCAACATTTGCCGGCGATCTCCGGATTAACTCCGGAATTTATATCTACTACAAACCGGAATGGATTGCCAACCTGAGGGTTACTGCTGCAGGCGACAGCGTTAGTGTCACGCAGCTACTGGAGTCGGTACTCAAACCCGCCGGAATCCATTTTATTTATCAAGGTAATGGACAATACTTCCTAACCGGAACAGAGGATTTGTCGGGCATAGGAAAACCCGGCCGGGCAGGCCCGATCCCGGCCGGTCACGACTCCGCAACCACGAAAACCGACATCCCATTCGGGATGAACTCCTACGAAAGAACCATACGAAAAGTCACTATTGGAGCAAAAAACAATAAGCCAGGCACAGGATGCTACCTTTCCGGAAGAATAACCAACCGCTCCAATGGAGAACCGGTTATCGGAGCAACAATAGTGCTCGACGGATCGGGCATCGGGGTTATAACAGATATGGAAGGAACCTACTCACTACCCATGCTGCCCGGAAAGGACCAGAAAATCACCGTTTCATGCCTGGGAATGTTTTCTTGCTACTACGATGTTGAGATGCACGGGTCCGGACAGTTAAATATCGAAATGGACAGCCGGATGATCGATGTAAAAGAGGTCATTGTCAGATCAGATAAACACCAGAATGTCAGAGGCCTGCAGATGGGGTTTCAAAGCATGGGGGCAAGGGAAATGAAAACCGTGCCGATGGTGATGGGTGAGCGCGACATCTTCAAGGTGGCAAACCTTATGCCGGGTGTACAAACCATCGGCGAAGGAGCCGCCGGCTTCAATGTAAGAGGATCCGCTTCCGACCAGAACCTGTTTCTGATTAATGATATACCGGTATTGAATACCGGACACCTCTTCGGCTTCTTTTCCGCATTCAACCCCGATATGGTTAACGGACTTAACCTGTACAAAGGAAATTTCCCGGCCGAATACGGGGGCCGGCTTGCATCGGTTTTCGACATAACCACACGAAAAGGAAATAAGAAGGACTTTGGTGCCCGCGGGAGCATAAGCCCTGTAACCGGATCAATTCTGATCGAAACACCGCTGGCAAAAGACAGAAGCTCTCTGATGGTCAGCGCCAGATCAACCTATTCCGATTGGATCCTCGACCGGCTGCCTGATGCTGATGTTGCCGGACGCCAGGGTTCGTTTTCCGATATTATGGCAGGTGTGCATGTGCTCGGGCAAAACAACTCCTCCTGGCAGGTGTTCGTCTACGGCAGCCGCGATAAATTTTCCCTTTCTGAAGAGCATGAATACCATTATGAAAATAGGGGAGCTTCCGTCAGCCATGACAAAAGGCTTGGCAACAAATGGAGTGTCAGATCTGCTGCCGTTTTCAGCAATTATTCCAACTACGAGGCAAACCGCGAACAGGCTGCCCGATCATTCGGCCATACGTTTACCGTCCGCGAACAGGAATTCAAAATGCGTTTCACGGGATATCCGGCTGCCCGGCATAAAGCAGGGTTCGGCGGCAATGTAATCCTGCACAATCTCAACCAGGGCACCAGGCTGCCACTCGACAGTGCCTCGCTCTTTTCGCCCGTGGAATTTGGCAGGGAAAACGGGCTCGAATATGCCATTCATGCTTCAGATGAATTCACCATCACCGACCAGCTGACCCTATATGCCGGATTACGTTACAGCTTATTCAACTATCTGGGTCCAAATAACATACGGAAATATACTGAAAATGCCCCAATACTGCCGGCCAACATTTCGGATACACTTTCCTATCCTTTTGGTAAAACGATCAATCACTACTCCGGGCCTGAATACCGTGCATCACTGAATTTCCAGATCAGGCCCGATATGTCGCTCAAGGCGAGCTATAACAGGATGAGGCAGTATCTTTTCATGCTCTCCAATACCATTTCAATTTCACCAACCGATCGTTGGAAACTGGCAGATCCTTACATCATCCCGCCGGTGGCCGATCAGGTAAGCCTGGGACTCTACCGCAATTTCACCGGTACATCCATCGAGACCTCAGCCGAGATCTACTACAAAAAAGTAAAGAACAGTATTGAATACCGTGACAATGCCGACCTCAGCGGAAACCCGCTCACTGAAACCATCATCCTTCAGGGAAACCAGAAAGCCTGGGGAATAGAACTTCTGATGAGAAAAAACTCGGGCAGATTGACCGGCTGGATCAGCTACGCGTTTTCGAGATCGATGATAACCGTGAACGGCAGGGATGACTGGCAGAAAATCAACATGGGTCTCACCTATCCCGCAAATTATGACAAACCCCATGCACTTAATATTGTTGGCAATCTCCGGCTTTCACGAAGGCTGACGGTTTCGTCGGTATTGGTCTACAACACCGGTCGCCCGGTCACCTACCCTACCGGTTATTTCTGGGCCAACGGCTCACCGGTGGTAAACTACTCGCTTAGAAATGAATACAGAATGCCCGACTATTTCAGGACCGACCTCTCCCTGATCCTCGAAGGCAACCTGGTTAAGAAAAAATTTGCTCACGGCTCCTGGGTCTTTTCCGTGTACAACCTTACAGGCCGAAAAAATCCGTATTCCATCTACTTTGTAAATGAATACGACGCTATTCGCGGCTATAAATTGTCCATTTATGGTGTTCCCATCATGACAGTCAGTTATCTCTTCAAACTCGGCAATTATGCGGTTGAATAGTATACTACCGGTTGTTTTGTGCCTGCTCGCCGTATCATGTGTCGACAGGTTTATCCCGCCAACCACCGGTTACGAGCAGGTAGTTTTTATTGAATGTCTTCTCGCTGATGACAGTACGGAGAATGCAGCAGTTAAAATTTCCCTCTCCGCCCCGGTCGCGACAACGGAAAACGGCCGGATAACCTTTAAACCGGCTGGTGTTTCCGGCGCCGAAGTCACCATTTTGTGTTCTGATGGCAACCGCTATGACTGTTCGGAGTTGTCGGGGGGGAATTACGCGCTTCCCTCGAATTTCAGGGCCCTGCATGGGAAAACCTATAAATTGAACGTGCAGTACGGCGATTTGACTTTCGAATCGGATTATGCCGGAAGCACCCCTTCGCCGCCGGTCGACTCGATCACCTGGAAAGCCGCCATGAGAAAAGAAAGCGAAAGCGGCGCAGGTATCCGTGGCTATCGTTTCTATGTCAGCACACATCAGTCCGATGAGGGCCAATCCTGGTACAGGTACACCATGCAGGCGGATTACCGCTTTGAGGTGCCATACCTGGCCACACATACCTGGAATGGCCGGACAACAGTTGCCGCCTCAAACCGGGAATTGCGAACCTGTTGGAAATCCAAATCTATAAGCGGCATTTATCTGGCCAAAACCAGTGGTCTGGAGGAAAACAGGGTCATCAATGCCCCGTTGAATTTCGAATCCCAGTACGGTGACGAACTCTCGATCCGTTACAGCCTTAAGGTCAGGCAATATGCCATCTCCGAAAGCGCGTACCGGTTCTGGGAGGATGCGGGTAAACTCATTAGCGAAACCGGCGGCCTTTACGAAACACAGCCCTTCCGGCTCGAAGGCAACATCCGCTGCACGTCCGACACAACTATTTATGTAGTCGGTATTTTTGAAGTCGCCGGCGTTTCAACGAAACGAATTTTCCTTGACAAACCCCTGGAATTCCCTGTAACACCCGTCGAATGCATTCTCAGCGAAGTCGGAACGCGTGACTTCCCATGGTACCGGTTGCCGGCCGGTTCATTTGTCACCCAGGATCTCACGACAGGTAAGTTTTACACGTCATCCCCCTCCTGCTATGATTGCAGGCTCAGGGAAGCCACCCTGGAAAAACCTCCTTTCTGGATAGACTAGCAGAATGAAACCAAGCCCAATAATACATCTGATCCTGCTGACATGGATGCTAGGCCAGGCCTTTACACTGACTTCAGCACAAGAATCCGTTCAGCCTGCTGTCAGCTTCCGCGAAACAATCTGGATCCAGACTGCCGGAACGCTATTCATACCGGGCGAACACATCCAATTTCACATCACGCTGCTTGAACAGGATACCTACCTCCGGTCCGCTCTCAGCAGATTTGCACGCGTCGAGCTGCTCGACCGTGATGGGAATAAACTGGTAAAACAAATCTTCGCTCTCACGGATGCGGAAGCAGGTGGCTATCTGGTTATCCCGGAAGCAGTAAAATCAGGAATCTACTTTCTTCGGGCCTATACAAACTGGATGCGGAACTTTCCGGATTCCGACTATCCCCTTGTAGCAATTAAGATTATCAATCCGGAAAACGAAGGAACCAAATCTGAAACCCAATCGTTTATCGTTAACCCTTCACCATCTTTTATTGAAAAACCAACCCCGCATGTGATGGTTAGCGGGGACACCATTTCCATTTCCTATGTGTTGCCCGATCCTGCTGCCGTCGACCTGCGATTGCTGGTGCACAGGAGCTCCAACTGGTACTGGTTCGGCCGGCAGCATCCTGTTTCCGGCTCCGTTACCTTCAGGATACCATCTTCCTGCCTTCCGGGAGGATTGGTTCAATTCTCCATACTCGACAAGGATAATAATGTGGTGGCTTCGCGTTTGTGGTGCGACCAGCCACCCGTGATAAACAATATCGATATTCATCCTGACGCTTTGAACTATCCGCTCCGAACGGGTGCCGGTTTCAAGACAGGTTTTACAGGAAATCCCGGGGGGAAACTGCCTGCAGGGCTGCACGCAATCGTCAGGAGCAATGGTAAAACGGCTATACAAAACACCACGGTGCCGGGATTACCGGGCTGGAAAGCCACCCCGATACCCGCAGCAACGGAACCATTCGGCCGCTGGCTTTCAGAAAACAGCTATGACAATGAAATAATCAAAGGCTTTTTTGTGAACGACCATGATGCCCCGGCGAAGTTTGAAGCGATCAATTTCCCCGGGCTAAACAAACCCGGACTTCAATACCTGCCCGAAACCAGGACCGTTTTGGTGCAGGGAAGGGTCATCAATCGCCTCAGCAGGCAGAACATCCCCAATGTCGGGGTGGCGTTCAGTATCATGAAAAACATAGGATTCGATGCAGTTAAAACCAACGGGGATGGATTATTCAGCTTTTCAATACCTCAAACTTCAGAAAATCCTGAATACGCCATCTCCTTTATTTCGGATCCTGACTCTGCCTGGTCCATAGATGTCTTTCCCGCTTATGATCCCCGAACGTGGATTCCCCCCGCGGAAGCATTCTCCGTTTCGGATGACGAACTCGTTTATGCGCGCAGGTGCCTGATTACCCGCAAACTGGAATCGGCTTACAACACTTCTGAACCAGGCTCCGTTCCAAAACCCATAACCAGCACCGGGCATCCTTTCTATTTTCCGCCCGACCGTGCCATTCAAACCGACCGCTATATCGAGCTTGCGAATGTCAGGGAGCTCATTTACGAAGTTGTTCCAGATGTTCAGGTGCGCAAAAAGGGCTCACAGGCTTTTCTGGATGTCTATTCAAATAAGGATTACACACGTGATTATGAGGTTCTTGTCCTTCTCGACGGAATCCCTGTAACAGACCAGCTGGAACTCCTGGAATTGCCTTCATCAAGGATTAAGGAGATTGAGGTAAGGAACCAGCTTTATGTTCACGGCCGGTATATCTTCTCCTCGATTGTCAGTTTCTTTTCACGTAATGAAGATTTTGCCGGACTGCCCCTTCCCCGGCAAACGGTTTTTGGTTCAATTCCAGGATCACTGCACTCAACGTTACCTTCAATTCCTTCCGGCGATCCTGACAACACCTTACCCGACCTTAACAGTCTGCTACTTTGGCAACGCACAAATCCATCCGGCTCAGACAGCTTTCACTTCAGAACGAATGATCTGTATGGGAAATTTACCGTTACTGTTTGCGGCTTCGCCAGCGATGGCACCTGGTACTCCGGACAAACCGAAATTACGGTAACTCCCCCTAATCTTTAATGAATTTTCGGACGATTCGCTGGGTCCTGTCTTCCAGAACTACATAATACATGCCGCCCGGATAGCTGTTAACATCCAACTGCAAAAGACCCGAATCAACCCGTATAATCTCCAGCCGCGTGCCCAGCATGTTAAAAAGACTAAGCGTGGCATTTTCAAAGCCGCCATCTATTGAAATATTTAACAGGCTGGTAACCGGATTGGGGTAAAGCCTGAGCTCCGAAGCACGCAAATCAGATATCAGAATTCCGTCGCCGCCGTCTGCTTCACCGGTGGCTTTAATATCAACCGGGTAATCCTCTACTTCTCCGCCATATTTGCCATCGCAGGGGTTCATGGTTGAATTGGTGCGCATCGCGATCCGCATCCGTGTAAGCCCCTGGGATGCAGCCACAGGGATAGTAAAGGAACCGGTAATAGTTCCCTTTTTATTTGCGGCATTCAGAATGGTTTCCCCGGCATCGGTAAAATCTCCGTCCTTATTGAAGTCGATCCATATCTTCCAGTAATCACGATTACTTGTGCGATAGGGCGAAAGGCTATATGATGTTAATTTCCCAACAGTTAACGAAATAACCGTCGAAGGGTAATAGGTATAACCTGTTGCCCCTTTGCCCGTGGCACTCACTTGCCCCCCTAAGGTAAGGGTGGTTATGTAATCGCTGGTATTAACAATTCCGGCTGGGGTGCAATAACTCACCGGCGGCACCGGATTTACGGTAATATAGCCGGTTTTGGTCATGGAATTCGATCCGGCACTGTTGCCAACAGTAAGCACAACCGTATAGGAACCGCTGACGCTGTAGGTAACGGACGGATTCTGAAGAACCGACGTCTGGCCGCCGCCGAATGACCAGGCCCACGAAGTGGGTGTATTAACCGAGAGGTCGGTAAACTGGACCGACTGGCCCGCTGTTATGGTTAATGGACTTCCGGTGAACTCAGCCACCGGGGCAACTACAACCGGTGCACCGGCAACCGTAATCCGCAGGGTAGCCTGGTCGCTCCCTCCTTTGCCATCGTCAACCCGAACAACAAAATCATTTATCCCCGTATCGCTTTCCCCGGGAGTTCCAGTCAATGCTCCGCCTGAAGCTATTGTCAGCCAGACAGGGCCGGATACTTTGGAATAGACAAGCACATCGCCGGCATTCGGATCGGTTGCATCCCCCGCTAAGGTTGATGTATAGGCCTTCCCTGCAGTTGCTGCAGCCTCAACGATAGGATCGGCAATAAACACCGGCGGTGAATTCAGCACTGAACCTCCATAAACATCAGATTGCCAAAGCCCCCGGCCATACGTAGCCGCCCTGAGTTTGCTTTGTGCCGGATCAGCCGCATAATAAATCTCCAGCTCCATAACCACCACGTTTGGAAGGCCGGTAAAGAAAGGAACCCAGTTAGCATCGCCAAGCTTCAGGAAAACGCCGATGTCAGTTGCAGCATAAAGTTCTTCCTGCGTGGCATTTTGCTTGTTCTGGATAACACAGTTCACCGGAACAGAAGGAAGACCTGTGGATATATTTGTCCAGCTGACACCCCCGTTTACAGATTTGTAAACGCATTCTGCATTAAATTGCCCCAGCGATACCCAAAGGATATCCGGATCGTCATGTTTTACCGTTACATACAGAATGGTATTCGTGGAAACCGGCAGGGTTCCTGTAATGTTGGACCAGGTTGCTCCGCCGTTTGTAGTCCGGTATAAAATCGAACCGGTTGCTGCACAAATCGTTGAAGGAGATGAAGGGGCTACAGCAAGTGATTTGAGCGATGCACCACCCCAGGCACTGATCTTTGTCCAGGAAGTCCCTTTGTTGGTTGATTTCCAGACATCCTGAAAACCAACATAAAGAGTTGTATTGATCAAAGGATCTATAACATAGGGAGTAACCCAGCCAGCCGTACCGGTAATGCTTCCGGTTATCTTGGTGGATGAGCCCCAGCGGTTGTCGGTCCGGTAAATGGCACCATAGTACAGCTCGCCATATTGGGTATTTGCATTGGTGTAATCGATGAGGCACTCCATTCCGTCACCACCGATAACATCACGCCACGTATTGGAGAGCATTGCCTTGGTTCCATTGTCCTGCAACCC
Organism: uncultured Porphyromonadaceae bacterium; assembly: GCA_964457845.1. Taxonomy (GTDB): domain Bacteria; phylum Bacteroidota; class Bacteroidia; order Bacteroidales; family UBA12481; genus UBA12481. Next base: position 23,924 of record CAYWHP010000028.1, read on the forward strand.
CGCAATCACATCACCCGAACTGGTCTGAGAAACACCCAACCTGTACATTTGACTGATAACCAATCCACTGCCGATATGGGACCAGGTAGTCCCGAGGTTTGCACTCCGGTACAAGCCTCCATCGTTGCACTCATATAAAATGGATGTACCAGGGGCCCAACCGAAATAATGTTTGTCGGCATGTATGTTGGTAGCTATTCCGCTGCACGTTGATGACCAGTGGTTGCTGATCGTCCAGGTGGTTCCGCCGTTCGTGGATTTCCAGGTATTAACACCGCCTGCAAATACATTGTTTGCATTGGCCGGGTCTACGGCCAGGCACAGATCATACCAGCCTTGTCCCCCGGTATCGCTGCCCGTGCATTCCCACCCGAGCATATTCGGCTTTGATCCGAAGATGCTGGTGTAAGACGCCCCGGAATTAACCGACTTGTATACACCAAAAAGTCCGTTGGAGGTATTACTGATCAGCGCGTAAACAACTTCGGGGCTGGCCGGGGATACCGCAATCTCGACCCGGCTTCCGGTGGTATTCAGCACAAGGCTCCACGTTACACCGGCATTGAGCGAAAGGTAAACGTCGCCCCCTGATCCGGTTGATCCATACATAACCAGACTGCTGCCGGGCTTGAATTTTATATTGATGAACCTTGTGGAAGTCAGTTTGGTCCATGATCCGCCACCGTTTGCGGTCCCATATAAGCCGTCACTGGTGGCTGCATAAAGCACATCTGCATTATTGGGATCACCGGCAAGTCGGTATATCAGCTTTAGTGAGCTCAATGACCAGTTAAGACCGGTCAGTCGCCAGGAGATTCCCCCGTCGAGCGACTTCAGAACACCAACCGAGTAATTATCGGCTGCGTCCCTGTCTCCGGTGGCGGCATAAATCACATCCCCCGCGGAACCCGACAAAACAAGCATGTCGCTGACCCCAAGTACGGGATTTCCATCACTCAGCGGAGTCCAGCTCGTTCCGGAATCAGTGGATTTCCATATACCGCCTGATGCCGAACCTGCATAGATGACGGAGGAACTCGAAGGACTGAAGGCAACGCAATTCAGCCTGCCCAATCCGGCATAACCGCCACCGGTTGCCGATGGCCCCATGCTGGTCCAGTTACCGGTCTCTGAACCATTGGTTCCCTTCAGCTGCGGGTGCTGCTCCATAAAGCTCGAATACTCGCTGAAAGATGAAGCTGAAGGGAAAGCGCCCGTCATCGGATCAACCCTGTCATTCCAATACCATTCCCAGCGGCGAAACTGTTTCCAGCCGGCCGCCTTCTTCTTTTCACCATCAGCCAGATAGTACCCCTCCTGAACACCGTATGGTGCCCAGTATTCATTGAAAGATTTTTGGATATCGAAAAACGATAATTCCTGTTCAACTAATTGATTTTGAGGTATTCTCGACATCCATTGCTGAGCATAAACGGCACTAAAACCGCATAGGACGCCTAAAATTGATGTTAAAACAACAAATTTTTTCATGACTTGAGTGCTAAAAAATCCGGATTTTCGAACCCCGGCTACTTGCCAAAACACTATTAACTAACCGGTTGTAAAGGTATGTGAGGGCGATGAATATAGGACTTTCTTAACCCCCGAATAGTGTCTGTTTGTCAAATAGTAGCACCCTTTTTGACTAACTGCCTGTTTTGCGGGTCATCTCTTTTGTAGAAAGAAGTCCGCATGCAGCCCAGATATCCTCTCCCCTCGAGGCGCGCACTGTTGTTAGGATATCCTTTTTGTTCAGTGCATCCTTGAACGACTGAACAGCAGCATCATCGGAGCCCTCAAGGGGCGTACCGGGAATGGGGTGGAAACGGATAAGGTTGATCCGGCAGCGCAGCCCGTTCAGTAGACGCGCCAGCTCTTTAACATGACGGGGTGTGTCGTTGAGATTCTTGAACAGGATGTACTCAAAGGAAATTCTTCGCTGCCGCCCGAAATCCCACGACCGTATGGTCCGGAGTACTTCCGTCAACGGATAAACCTGCTCAACCGGCATGAGCATCCGCCGTTCCTCCTCAAAAGGTGTATGCATGCTGACTGCGAGGTTGGCCTGTGAACGCTCGAGAAATGTCTGCATAGCAGGTATGATGCCGATAGTGGATACGGTAATCCTTCTCGGACTCCATCCATATCCCCAGTCCGCGGTCAGAATTTCGATACTTCGCAGAACCTCCTCCAAATTGTCGAAGGGCTCCCCCATGCCCATATAGACCACGCTGGTCAGCTTGTCCCGTTCCGGCAGGCTGTGAATCTGATTCACGATTTCCCCGGCCGTGAGGTTACCCTGAAATCCCTGCTTCCCGGTCATGCAGAAAAGGCAGCCCATTTTACACCCAACCTGCGAAGACACACATAAAGTAGCCCTTTCCCCGTCAGGGATATATGCCGCTTCAACATACCTGCGTGCTCCCGACTGATAAAGGTACTTCTTGGTCCCATCAACAGACTCCTCGACTTTTGATGGGGCATAAAGACCAATCTCATATTTCTCACGAAGAAGATCCCGGTATTTCAGCGCAAGATTGGTCATGCCATCAATACCCGTGATATTCTTTTTGTACAGCCAGTCAACAATCTGGGACGCTGCGTACCCCGGCATGCCAAGGGCGCTGCAGATCCCTGCAATTTCTGCCGGATTCTTTCCAAACAACTGCTCCAGCCCGGATTTTTCCATGATAATTTCTTTGTAATGCCGGCCAAAACCGGGATCGCTATCCTAAAAGTAAATCTCCCCTACAATATTCTTAAATGGCACACCCTTCCCAATCAGGATATCCCGGCTTTCAACAACCATCTCGGAACTTCCGCAAAGGTAATATAAAGGTTCTGCCGGTAATGAAGGGAGCTCCGCAAGGTAATCGGTCACCCTGCCGTGAAATAATCCATCGCCGGTTTCACGCGAGCAGCAGCGGATATACTTATCACCCAGTACCGGAAGAAACTCATCTGAATAATAAAAGGATGAGCGACTGCGTCCGCCGTGAACCAGTGTTTTATCAATCACCTGACCGGAACGGAACATCGAGGCAAACGGAGCGACCCCGGTTCCCTGCGCAATCCACCAGGCTTTACCGGTTGTTCCGGTAAACTTACCAAAACCTCTGGAAACCTGTATTTTATCCCCAGGCTGCAGGCAGGCCATTGAAGGGGTTAGCCTCCCTTCGTCAACCACGTTGAACAAAACCTGTATGGTATCCTCCCCCTCGCCGCTCGCAATCGAATAAAGGCGCGGATCATCTCCGCTACTTATAGCCATCTTAATAATCTGACCGGCCTCGAAATCAAAAAATCGCTTGAATTCAAGAATATACACCTTCTCGGCAATTTCATTTACGGATTCAACACGCACCGTTTTCAATTCTCCTCCGCCTGAAAAATACATCCCGTACTATTTTATGGTCAAAGACAAACTGCAACTCCGATTGTTCATCCGGAAGCCAAATGACACCCAATTGTTAAAATAACTTAATTATCCGTTTCTACCAACTGAAAGCAAGACCCTTTTATCCTATTTTTGATTAAAACTCAACCTAATCCAACCTGAGATGAATATCCGCCTGTTCCAACTGGTCCTGCTGGCATCCTTGCTTCCTTTCCATCCGGTGAGGCCGCAAAACACCCTGAAACAGCCCGTGTTCAGCGGAGATGAACGGATCAGGCTTTTCAGTAAACAGGTCGGACTAACCGAAGCATCTGCTTACCGGGCAATCCCCTGGCAGTTCATCGGCCCAACCAACATCAGTGGCAGGGTTACCGACATCGAAGCGGTAAGGAATCCGGGGAAATCCCTTACCATCTGGGTGGCTGCCGCATCAGGCGGCGTATGGAAATCAGAAAATGAAGGAACATCCTGGACCCCCGTTTTTGAACAGCAGGTTACAACAGACATTGGCGATATCGCTATAGATCCCCGGAACCCGGAAACCGTATGGGTGGGTACCGGTGAAGCAAACATATTCAGAAGCAGCATGGCTGGTTGCGGAATCTACCGGACCGACGACGGCGGCTCAACCTGGAAAAACCTCGGTCTCGAAGATACGCACACCATCGCCCGCATCATCGTCAGCCCGAATGACAGCCGCATCGTTTATGTGGCTGCAGGTGGTCATGAATGGACAACCAACCCCGAACGCGGAGTTTACAAAACTTCTGACGGCGGAGTAACCTGGCAAAAGGTCCTCTTCGTCGACGACATGACCGGTGCTTATGACCTGGCCATGGATCCGGCAGATCCCAATATAATCTACGCGGCAACATGGCAGCGGATCCGCGAAAAATGGAACGATCCGAGAACGAAGGAAAACTATTCCGGAAGCGGGATATGGAAATCAACCGATGCCGGGATCACCTGGAACCCGATAAACCAGGGACTTCCGGAACCCAACCGGCGCGGCCGGATAGGTATCGCAATCTCAAGGTCGAATCCGGATGTTCTTTATGCCCTGGTTGACAACTACGAACACGCCCGCGAAGCCCGTCCGGGGGAAACCGATGCGTATGGCAGGCAGCGCTCGGCAACCATCAAAGGCGCTACCGTTTACCGGTCCGACAACAAGGGTGCTTCCTGGCAACAGGTCAGCGGCCTTACTCCTGAGACCAAAAGATTCATGGAGAACCACTCAAACACCTATGGCTGGGTATTCGGTCAGATACGCGTCGATCCGAAGGATGAGAACAAAGTCTTTACGCTTGGACTCTTCCTGAACACTTCACGCGATGGCGGAAAAACCTACACGTCAGAAACGATGAACCTCCACATGGACCACCATGCCCTCTGGATCGACCCCGATAATACTTCCCTCATACTCAGCGGCAATGATGGTGGGGCAAACGTGACATACGACGGCGGTAAAACCTGGCGGCACTTCACCAGCATTCCGGTGGTTCAGTTTTACAACGTTGCGGTAGGAACCGACGAGCCGTTTCATGTATACGGATCCGTTCAGGACCATTTCAGCTGGGGCGGCGAGGTCAGCATCAGCGAAGGCCGCGATGCCGTACAACCCGCCAGATTTGAATCGGTCCCGGGCGGGGAAGGATGTACCCACGTTGTTGACCCCCGTAACCCGCGGGTACTCTATTCCTGCATGTTTTACGGCTCACTGCAGCGCAGCGAGTATAATGGTAAAAGATGGATAACCAAATCAATACAACCGAAAACCGATGATGGGGATCCCCCACTCCGCGGAGAATGGATTGCCCCGTTTGTGCTGTCACCACACAACCCTGATATCATCTATCACGCTATGCAATATGTGTTCCAGTCATCCGATCAGGGCCAGACATGGAAAAAGATCAGCCCCGATCTCACGGGTAATAATCCTGACAAGCAGGGTGACATCTCATTCCAGACCATAACATCGCTCGCTGAATCACCCCTGAAACCGGGACTGATTTATGCCGGCACCGACGATGGTCTTTTGCATGTTACCCGAAATGGCGGCGAATCCTGGACAGGGATCCTCGACGGACTGCCAAAGGGAAGATGGATCAGCCGGATCGTTGCCTCACAATTTGACCTTGGCCGCGTTTATGTTACCCAGAATGGGAAACGGGATGACGACTTTCAGGTATATATTTGGAAATCCGAAGACTACGGCCAAACCTGGTCAGATATCAGCAGCAATATCCCGCTTGGCCCGGTCAACGTAATCAGGGAGGACCCGGAGGTTCCCGGAAGACTCTATGCCGGTACCGATATCGGAGTCTATATCTCCTCGGATTACGGAAAAAAATGGGATGTCCTTGGCAGCCTGCCTTCAACCTATGTCCACGACCTTGTTGTCCACCCCCTCAACCGGATGCTGGTGATCGCCACCCACGGCCGGGGAATGTTTACGCTCGATGCCAATATCATTGACGAGAAGAATAAGTAATTACCATAATCTGATTACCCATGAACAGAATTCTCCGTTTCGTTTCAATCCTTACGGCCACAGGCCTGATTGCCTTCTCTCCGGCTCTGGCCCAGCAAGGGAAAGCGCCCATGCTTACCGGGCAGGAAAGACTCAGCATGTTTGAAAAGTATCAGGCCATGAAATCGGTATCCCCTTTCAAGGATATGAAGTGGCAATTCGTCGGACCTGTAAATATCAGCGGCAGGTGTACCGATGTCGCAGTGGTCGGCCCCCGTGGTAAATCATACGCAATGTATGTGGCAACGGCATCCGGCGGTGTGTGGAAAACCGTGAATGAAGGTGTTACCTGGGAACCCGTCTTCGAAAGACAGGTTTCAGCAGCGATAGGTGACATCGAACTCGATCCGGCAAACCCCGATGTTTTATGGGTGGGTACCGGTGAAGCCAATATATTCAGGAGTTCGCAATCGGGATGCGGCATTTACAAAACAACCGACGGTGGCAAGACCTGGAAGCACATGGGCCTCGAAAACACCTTTACCATTGCACGTATTGTGGTTAACCCGAAGAACAGCGATGTGGTTTATGTGGCAGCATCAGGCCATGAATGGACAACCAATCCCGATCGCGGAATTTATAAAACCGCTGACGGAGGTAAAACCTGGACAAAAATCCTGTACGTAAACGACATGACAGGCGCCATCGACCTGGTAATTGATCCTTCCGACCCGAACACCCTGTATGCCACCACCTGGCAGCGTATCCGCAAGAAATGGAACGACCCGCGTACCGAGGAAAGCTATACCGGTTCAGGTATCTGGAAAACCGAAAACGGCGGGAAAAGCTGGCAGGAAATCAACTCCGGCATCGTTGAACCTAAATTCCGCGGCCGCATCGCAATCGACATCGCCCGTTCAAACCCGAAGGTCCTCTATGCGTTTGTTGACAACTACGAAAAAGTAAAAGAGGAAGGCAATGAAAACAGCACCGATTCGTATGGCCGCCCCTCCAGCGGCACCATCAAGGGTGCAACCATTTACCGGTCCGACAATAAGGGCAAATCATGGACACAAGTGAGCGGTCAGACCCCGGAAATGAAAAAATATATGCAATATCACTCGGCTACCTATGGATGGGTCTTCGCCCAGATGAGGGTGGATCCGAAAGATGAAAACACCATTTACACCATGGGCCTTGGCCTCAACACGTCAACCGATGGCGGAAAAACGTTCAGGGAAATCGAAGGCATGCACAGCGATCACCATGGACTCTGGATCGATCCGGAAAACACCGACTTTCTGGTAAATGTCAACGACGGCGGAATCGTAATCTCATACGATCGCGGCGCCAACTGGAGGCTCTTTACCGGCAACCTCCCGGTAGTTCAATTTTTCAATCTTAATGTAGATATGGGCTCTCCCTTCCGTGTTTACGGTTCTGTTCAGGACCATGGAAGTTATTCAGGGGTGGTCGATATCTCAGGCGGTCGCGACAAAATCCGGCCGGTCGAGTTTCAGAACGCCCCGGGTGGTGAAGGCAGCAACCATTCCATCGACCCAAGGGATCCGAACCTGGTTTACTCCGCCGGCTTCTATGGAAGCCTGAGCCGCACCAACCTTGCAACCGGTGAGCGCAAGGGAATCCTTCCCCGCATGTTCGACGATGAGGCCCCGCTACGCGGACAGTGGCTGGCACCTTTCCTCCTTTCGCCCCACAATCCCGACATCGTTTACCACGGCATGCAATACCTCTTTATGTCGCGTGACCAGGGCAACACATGGAAACAGATAAGCCCCGACCTCTCCTACAACGATCCTAAAAAGATTGGCGACATCCAGTACCAAACCCTGTTTTCGGTTTCGGAATCTCCACTGAAATTCGGCCTGATCTATGCAGGAACCGATGATGGCCGACTGCACATCACCAAAGACGGGGGCACCACCTGGACAGAACTTACTTCAAAACTGGCGGCCAACCGGTGGATCAGCCGCGTGGTGGCCTCCAAATTCAGAACGGGCCGTGTTTATGTAACCCAAAATGGCAAACGCGACGATGACTTTCAGGTATACATCTGGAAATCTGATGACTATGGCACAACCTTTAAGGATATCTCCGCCAACATACCGCTGGGGCCCGTTAACGTCATCCGGGAAGACCCCTTCGATACAAACATCCTCTATGCAGGCACCGATCTGGCTGTTTACGTTTCGAAAAACGGAGGTGAATCATGGGAAGTCCTGGGCAATCTGCCAACTATGTATGTGCATGATCTGGCAATACATCCGCGCGACAACATCCTCGTGATCGCGACCCACGGCCGTGGCATCTGGGCTTTCGACACCAATCAGGTGAACAAGGCAAGCGACCGCAGGCGATTCTCCTGGGATGACTGATCTGAATCCCAATAAAAAGAAGAGGCTGTCTCATTTACGAGACAGCCTCTTCTTTTTTAGACATTAGAC
>CAYWHP010000028.1:32358-42977 GCA_964457845.1 uncultured Porphyromonadaceae bacterium
TATTCCACCACCCTGTGCCAGGTCTGCTTCCTTCCGATCGGACCGATCGAACCCCTGACAGTCAGCGTATTTGCATCCTCAAGCCAGATCTTTACATCATAGAAAGTCCCCTTCTTCGGGTCGAGAATCCCTTTCTTTCCTTTCCAGATGTTATCCGACTTCGACAGTCCGTTAACAATGATCATACCGATGGTCCGTTTGTCTTTCAGGGCACCGGGGCACTTGTCGCACAATTTGTCCGATGGGGTAACTCCATCATCTTCCCATGTCTGCAAAATCTTGCCATACAATTGATTACCGCTTACCCAAAGCTGGACGATCGATTTCTGCTTCCCAGTTTCGTCATCGATGGTCTTCCATTTCCCCACGACGTCCTGCCCGATCACCTGGCCGGCCATAAACAGGAGACAAGCCATCAGCAATCCTTTGATCCGGATGTTTTTCATTTTTTCAGGTTTTAGTTATGATAGTCCGAAAGAAATAAAAAAAAACCGAATATGCAATCAGCCCCTGCTACCGGAAAAAAAGAAAAACCGCTGAAAGTAAAGTAACTGCCATGATGAAAACCCTGTAGGAACCTTCAGTAAACCACCGCACCATCCGGATTCCCGCCCATGCCCCGGCAAGGATGACCGGCACTGCAACAAGGTCGTATGTCAGTGAATCCGGTGTAATCGTTTTCCAGGCCCAGATATGAAATGGCAGCTTTATCACGTTAACGATCAGATAAAACCATGCTCCGGTTCCGATGTATGAATTCTTGGGCAGGCGCATCGCCAGCAGATAAATGGCGAAAATCGGCCCGGCAGCGTTACCCACCATCGAACTGAATCCTCCAAGAATACCAAGGACAATGGCAAAAGCCGGACTGGTGGGGATTTTCTCTGTTTTCTTGCGCATATCCCGCAGCAGCATTATCGCAAGTCCCCCTATGACGAGTGCCGACAAAATGGCCCGAAACTGATCAGCGGAAACCAGTTTTCCCGTGGCGGCGCCCGCAGCAATTCCAACAACGGCCCAGGGCAGCAGCTTCAGGATGTACTTCCATTCGGCCATCCGGTGGTAATAGGCAACAGCATAGATATCTGCCGTTATTAGCATTGGAATCATAACACCGGTGGATTCCCGGGCACCGAACCCGAAGGCTAACAAAGGAACCACCATCAGGCCAAAACCCAGGCCAGCCTTCGACATACCAATGGCAACAGCCACGATTCCGAGGATCAGCCACTCCTGCCAGCCGGTGTTTTGCAATATATCGAGCATATCCGGCGAAAATACGCAATAATCAACTGAGGTAAAACCAGCTGCCGGTAACCGGCGGCTTTTAAGTTTTTTTAACCTTTACCGGCAGCGTTGCTTTTAAAAGGTCCCTATTTTTGATTAAAACCTGTGAATTATGAAAAAGCACTTCCTTACTGCCGTCATGGCATTGGCATTATTGCCGGTTAATGCCCAGAAACTCGACATGGAGAAGCTAACAGGGCTTACCGCCCGGAGCATTGGGCCATCCGGCATGTCGGGCAGGGTAACTGCCATCGACGTTGTTGAAACCAACCCGATGACCATTTTCATCGGATCCGCTTCCGGTGGTCTCTGGAAAACCGAATCCGGCGGCATGGAATGGAACCCCGTTTTCGACAAAGAGGCCGTGCTTTCAATCGGAGCGCTCGACATTTATCAGGCGAATCCGGATATAATATGGGTCGGCACGGGCGAAGGCAACCCACGCAACAGTCTCAACTCGGGTGGAGGTGTTTATCGCTCCATCGACGGAGGAAAAACCTGGGAGCTCAAAGGGCTCGAAAAAACGCGCAACATCCATAGAATCATCATCGATCCTACAAATCCCGATGTTGTATATGCTGGCGCCATTGGTTCCCCCTGGGGCCCGCATCCCGAACGCGGAGTATACAAAACAACCGACGGAGGTGAAACCTGGAAACAGGTTCTTTTCACCAATAACCTTTCAGGAGTGGGCGATATGATTATGGACCCCGTTAACCCGAACAAAATCGTTGTTGCCATGTGGGAACATCAGCGCTGGCCCTGGTTCCTGAAATCCGGCGGCCCTGGTTCCGGGCTGTATATTACCTGGGACGGCGGAAAAAACTGGAAGAAACTTACCGAAAAAGAGGGCATCCCAAAAGGAGAAATCGGCCGGATAGGCCTTGCCATACCCAAATGCAATAACAAGCGCATTTATGCCCTCATCGAGTGTTCAAAAAATGCGCTCTACCGTTCGGATGACGGGGGCCACACCTGGTCGAAGACAACCGAGACCAATGTAAGCAACAGACCCTTCTACTACCATGAGATCCATGCCGACCCGATGGATGCCGACAGGGTGTACAACCTCTATTCAGGCGTATCCAAAACCGAGGATGGCGGCGTTACTTTCGAAACAATGTCCACCCGCGGGATACATCCCGACCACCACGCCTGGTATATTAACCCGCTCGACAACAACTTCATAATCGACGGAAACGACGGCGGCCTGGCCATCTCACAGGACCGCGGAGCTACCTGGAGGTTTGTTACAAATCTTCCGCTCGGGCAGTTTTATCATGTTAACTGGGACCTCGAATTCCCATACAATGTATACGGTGGCCTCCAGGATAACGGTTCGTGGTATGGACCCTCAAATGTCCTCCAGCGCGGGGGAATACAGTATTATCACTGGCAAATGGTGATGGGCGGCGACGGATTCGACATGATGGCCGACAGCTCCGATAACCGCTATGGCTATGCCATGTCACAGGGCGGGAATGTTGGAAGATTCGACCGGCTTACCGGGGATACAAAAGATATACAGCCAGTCCATCCGGAGGGGACAAAGCTCCGGTTTAACTGGAATTCCGCCATGGCCCACGACCCTTTCGATAAAACGACCATCTATTTTGCAAGCCAGTTTCTTCATAAGAGTACCGACCGCGGCGACGGCTGGACCCTGATATCACCCGACCTCACCACCAACGACACGGCAAAATTGAAGCAGGACCGCACCGGCGGGCTTACATTCGACATTACAGGTGCTGAAACACACTGCACGATCCTCGCAATCACGCCGTCGCCACTGGCAAAAGATGAAATCTGGACAGGAACTGACGATGGAAATCTTCAGCTCACCCGGGATGGTGGCGCCACCTGGACCAACCTCGCTGCCAATATGAAAGGCGCGCCAAAAAACGGCTGGATCCCGCAGATCCATGTTTCAGCCATAAACCCGGGTGAGGCATTCGCCGTAATCAACAATTACAGGCAGAACGACTTCAGCGCTTACCTTTTCCACACAAAAAACTATGGCAAGAGCTGGACCCGCCTGGTCGACGATACCAAAGTTTCCGGCTATTGCCTATGCCTGGTTCAGGACCCGATGGTTCCAAACCTGCTGTTCCTTGGCACCGAGAACGGCCTTTGGATAAGTATCGATTATGGCATCAACTGGACCCGATGGACCCGCGGCTTTCCCAATGTTTCAACCATGGACCTTAAAATCCACCCAAGGGAGAACGATCTGATTATTGCCACATTCGGCCGGTCCCTGTATATCCTCGACGATATTTCACCGCTTCGGGCTCTGGCTAAGCAAGGGCTGTCAATTCTCGACAGGGAAGTTGCTGCTTATGCATCGCCTGCGGCCTTCCATATCGGGTCGAAAAGCCTGGCAGGCGTTTACGGTGCCGGAAACGGTTATTTCTCGGGCCAGACCAAATCCCTCGCAGGTATCCTCACCTATTCAGTGAAGGAACCTGTCAAGCGCCAGATCCAGCCCGAGACCGACGCAGCCGGCGCTGCAAGTGTAACCGGTGCGCGCCCGGGAGGTGGACGAACCGGCGGAGGACCCGGCGGATTCGGAGGCGGACGCTTCGGCATGCGGGGCGATGCATCCCGGAATGTTGAACCGGTACAGATCGAGATCTATAATGCGGCGGGCCAAAAAATCAGGACGCTGCAGGATTATCCGGTTGCAGGAATAAATCGCGCTTCCTGGCGGCTCGATGAAAAAGGGTTCCGCCAGCCGGGAGCAACGCAGGAGCGTGGCGGACAGGAACCCGGCGGCATGCCGGCCGCTCCGGGCAAATACATGGTAAAATACTCCTACTCGGGCATCTCCGATTCTTCCTGGATCGAGGTTCGGATCGATCCCCGCGTGCCTTACAACCCAGCCGATTTACAGGAGCGCAAAACATACGTCCTGGCATTCCAGAAAAAGGTCGACAAACTTTCTACGGCAATGGAACTGGTGAAACAGGCCCAGGAAACAGTCGACCTTATTACAAAAGGGCTTCCAGCCGGCAGATCCGACAGCATAAAGGTGTTACGCCAGGAAACAACCGCAGTAAGGGATACGCTTGCAGCCATCATGAACAGGATTTCACCGGAACGACCCGCGGAGACGCAACGGGCCGTTCAGGCAGACTACAACCTTCGAAACCAGGTCATGGGTGCTTTGTCAGCTGCCTCCGACGGATTCGACGCCCTCTCTCCCACCCAGAAAACCACCGTGGAACTCGCCGAAAAGGAACTTAAGAAAATGCTCCTGAGGATCGACAGCTTCTTCACCGAAACCTGGCCGGCCTTCAAGGAACTGATTTCAAAATCAGCCATTTCACCCTTCAGGGATAAACCCTATTCCAAAATAGCATGGTGATAAAAAGGGGGTTAAGGCCCCCTTTTTTATTTGTGACATTAATATACCTTTGCGCGAAATAAATTTATAAAGAGAATGAAAACAAAATCTTTGATCGGGTTACTATTTCTGGCCCTCATCACTGTGACTTCCTGCAGCCAATCCAAATCGGGCTTGAAAATCGGTGCCGTTAAACTGACTACCGCCGCCGATAGTGCCAGTTATGCCATCGGTGTCAATGTGGCAACCGGTATCAAAGGCAATGGCATGAAAGACATTAACGTTGAGGCTCTTGCAAAAGCATTCCAGGATGTATACGCCGATGAGAAACTCCAGATTACTGCCGAGGAATCAAACCCGTTTTTACAGGCCTATTTTAGTACCCTGATGGAAACCCGTGCTGCTGATGCCCTCGCCGAAGGTCAGAAATGGTTCGCCGACAACGGTAAGAAAAATGGTGTCATCACAACCGCCAGCGGACTTCAGTATGAAGTGCTTCGCGAAGGAACCGGCCCGAAACCGGTTGCAACTTCACAGGTTAAAGTCCACTATCATGGCACCTTCATCGATGGCAAAGTATTCGACAGCTCCGTCGACCGCGGCGAACCCGTTACATTCGGCCTTGATCAGGTTATCCCGGGCTGGACAGAAGGTGTGCAGCTGATGACCGTTGGTTCAAAATATAAATTCTATGTCCCCGGCAACCTCGGTTACGGCGCAAGGCCTCCCCAGGGCATGGAACCCAATGCCACACTGATTTTCGAAGTTGAACTCCTCGAGATCGACCCGAAACAGGATCCCGCAGCTACCCCGGAAATAAAATAACAAACATCTGATTGTTAGATACTTCAAAAACCCCGGCAACCCGGGGTTTTTTTATGCACTGCCCCGTACATTTATCCAATTGATTTTTTTTTGTAACCTTGTACCCCGGAAAAGACAACAGTGCAAGATCTATTAATTGATCATCAGGCGTTTAATATTTACTTAACCTAATCCCAATGTCATTAAAACGCAAAACCCAGGAATTAGTCGAACGGAGGGAACAGATCCTTCAGGGTGGCGGAGAAACCGCAATCAGAAAACAGCAGGCCATGGGCAAAATGACCGCCCGCGAAAGGGTTATCGGGCTGCTCGATGATGATTCCTTTCAGGAATACGACCTGTTTGCACAACATGAAGGCCGTGACTTTGACATGGACAAAAAAGAACTTCCGGGTGATGGTGTCATCACGGGTACCGGAAAGATCTACGGATCCCCGCTTTGCATATTCGCACAGGATTTCACTGTTGCCGGGGGCTCCCTGGGCCTCATGCATGCCCGTAAAATCACAAAAATCATGGATCATGCCCTGAAACTTAAGGTTCCGCTTATCGGAATCAATGATTCAGGGGGTGCCCGCGTGCAGGAAGGTGTGAATTCACTCGCCGGATACGGTGAGATTTTCTATCGCAACACACTCGCTTCAGGCGTTATCCCGCAGATCTCCGTTATCCTTGGCCCTTGCGCCGGAGGTGCAGTTTACTCTCCCGCTCTCACTGATTTCGTTTTCGTTGTCGATAAGATTTCAAAGATGTTTATCACCGGCCCCGAGGTAATTAAAACTGTCCTAGGTGAGGAAATATCAATGGAAGCCCTCGGTGGTGCACGCATCCACAGCGAGGTAACAGGAAATGCACACTTCTTTGCCAACAGCGAACAGGAGTGTTTCGAACAGATCAAAACCCTGATCTCCTATATTCCCTGGAACAACTCCCAGAAAGCCAAACGATTAAGGCCAAGAAACCCTAAAAACTCATTCCGGATCGATGAAATCGTTCCGGTTGATCCAAAACAGCCCTATGATGTCCGAAATGTCATTCGCGCAATCGCCGACGGATCGGAGTTCTTTGAAATCATGGAACTGTTCGCTCAGAATATCGTCATCGGATTCGGCCGCATGAACGGTCAAACCATCGGCTTCGTCGCCAACCAGCCGATTTACCTGGCCGGGGTGCTCGATGTCGATTCATCCGACAAAGCCGCACGGTTTATCCGCTTCTGCGACGCATTCAACATTCCGCTCATCACGCTTGTCGACCTGCCGGGATACCTGCCTGGCGTTGATCAGGAACATGCGGGCGTTATCCGGCACGGGGCCAAAGTCCTTTATGCCTATAGCGAAGCAACCGTTCCGCGGATTACCGTAATCCTCCGCAAAGCATATGGCGGGGGTTACATCGCCATGAACAGCCGGCATCTAAATGCCGATATTGTTTTCGCCTGGCCATCAGCCGAGATCGCTGTCATGGGTCCCGAAGGTGCCGCAAACATCATTTTCCGCAAGGAAATCAACGAAGCCGAAGATCCTGATAAGATGCGCAAGCAGAAGATAAAAGAGTACAAGGAGAAATTCGCCAATCCGTATGTTGCCGCAGCCAAGGGTTATGTTGATGCCGTTATCGAGCCCGACGAAACCCGGAAATCCCTGCTCCATGCCCTGGAAGTCCTGGAAACCAAAGATGTTCCGCGTCCGCAGCGCAAACACGGCAGCATTCCCTTATAATCCGAACAAACCCATTAGCCATGGACAAAGAAGAACAAGGACTGGAAATCTTTTCCTATGAGGGAACCGATTATGTCACCAAGCTTACGGACAAGTTCCGGAATCATAAGCCGTATACCCCTGATAATCCCAATCTGATCACCGCCCAGATCCCCGGCACCATCCTGAAAATTATGGTGCGCGAAGGGCAACAGATCAATCCTACGAAGTGCCTCTTCATCCTCGAAGCCATGAAGATGAAGAACAAGGTTTATTCAATCACCTCGGGCAGAATTAAGAAGATTCATATTAAGGAAGGACAGATTGTGTCAAAAAACCAACTGCTCCTGGAGCTCGGCGAGCAGGAATCAATTTTCAAGAAACTGCTCGAAAAATCGCAGAAGAAGGAACCAAAAGAACCAAAACCTGCCAAAATTTCCCGGAAAGAGAAGAAATTAATGAAGAAATAGGACCGGTCACCGGCTGAGCACCTCTTGCCATATCAGGTACGCAGATATGGCAGGAGGTGCTTCCCGTCCGGCCTCAAACAATCCGTATACCGCAGAGCCGCTTCCCGTCATGCTCGCATAGAGTGCACCATGCCGGTATAGTTCTTCAAGAATATGACCCACAACCGGCAGCTGTTCAAATGCATACGGTTCAAAGACATTTTCAACCAACCCCTTCCACTGTTCGACAGGCATAGCAGCCATCTTCTTTATTGGCACTCCGGGCTGCCCGGTTTTAACATGGCGGTAAGCCATTGCCGTAGAAATGCCCGTACCCGGATGGTAAAGCTGCAGGTGCAACCCCTTAAGGGATACGGGAGCTTCTGTCAGCAATTCACCCCTGCCGCGCGCAAACGATGGGGTTTGTCTGATAAAGAACGGGCAATCGCTTCCCAGGTCAAGGGCAATTCCCGCCATTTCCTCATTGGTTAGCCCCAGCTTCAGCAGCCTGTTAAGCAACAACACCATTCCCGATGCATCGGACGACCCTCCGCCCAGTCCGGCTCCCATCGGAATGCATTTGTGAAGATGTACCCTGAGGCCCGGAAGCCGGTACTGCCCCGCCAGCAGACGAATGGCCCTGGCAACCAGGTTATCGCCGGGTGATCCCTCAACCACAAGACCGGTGACACTCATTTCAAACGCTCCTTCGGGAACCGATTCATCAACTATTGCTTCCAGAACATCCGCGAGGCCGATAGGATAAAAAAGCGTCTCGATGTTATGGAATCCGTCGGGCCTTTTGTCTGTTACATAGAGCCCGATATTGATCTTCGCACGCGGAAATATTACCATGGTAAACCGGAATCAGATTTATCAACAAACCCTAAATTAACTGTTTTTTAATCGTTTTTCTGTTCATCTTTGTTCCCCCGAATCCTTTTTGAATGGCTCAGAAAAAAAATAACGACACTAACCGCAGGGTCCAGGAGATCATGCAGGATGTGGGAAAAATACCTCCACAGGCCATTGAGCTTGAGGAAGCCGTACTCGGGGCAATCATGCTGGAGAAGGACGCGATGATTTCGGTTATCGATATTCTTAAGGTCGATGCATTCTACAAGGATACCCATCGCACCATTTTCGAGGCCGCCATCAGCCTGTCGATGAATCACCAGCCGATCGACCTCCTCACTGTCACCGAAGAATTAAAGAAAGTAGGCAAGCTCGACATGGTCGGAGGCCCCTATTTCCTCACCCAGCTGACCTCCAAGGTGGCGTCGGCCGCCCACGTTGAATACCATGCAAGAATTGTTGCACAGAAATACATCCAGCGGGAACTGATCCGGGTCTCCTCCGATATTCAGGAGATGGCATTCGATACCACCCAGGACGTCGACGAACTGCTCGATTTTGCGGAGAATGAACTTTTTGAAGTCGCATTCAGCAACATCAAGAAAGAAACCCAGCGCATCGATGTGGTCATCGACAGGGCCATTAAAAGGATGGAGGAGCTCTCGGCCAAAGAAGCCGGACTGAGCGGTGTACCCTCCGGTTTTACTAAACTCGATCGAATAACTTCCGGCTGGCAGCCGTCCGATCTGGTCATCATCGCCGCCCGGCCTTCAATGGGGAAAACCGCATTCATGCTGTCAATGTGCCGGAATATGGCCGTTGAACATGAAAAGCCAGTGGCGATTTTTTCTCTGGAAATGTCAAGCCTTCAGCTTGTCAACCGGTTGATTGTCAGCGAAACAGAATTGGCATCAGAAAAAATCCGAAATGGCCGGCTTCAGAAATTTGAATGGGAACAACTTGAAATCAGAATGAAAAGCCTGATGAAGGCTCCCATATTTATTGATGACACCCCCGCCATTTCCGTTTTCGAACTCCGGGCCAAAGCCAGAAGGCTGAAACTCGAACATAAGATCGAACTCCTGGTGGTCGACTACCTTCAGCTCATGAGCGGGCCACCCGATACGCAAGGAAACCGCGAACAGGAGGTCAGCAGCATTTCAAGATCCCTGAAGGCAATCGCCAAGGAACTCGATATCCCAATCATTGCCTTATCGCAGCTTAACCGTTCGGTGGAACTGCGTTCCGGCGACAAGCGGCCGCAACTTTCCGACCTTCGTGAATCGGGCGCCATCGAACAGGATGCCGATATTGTGATCTTCATTCACAGGCCGGAAAAATACGGACTCACCGAAGATTCTGCCGGACACTCCACCATTGGTATGGCCGAAATCATTCTGGCAAAACACCGTAACGGTGCAGTCGGAGATATCCAGCTGAGATTCAAGGCCGAACAGGCCAAATTTTCAGATGCCGAGGAGGATTTCGGAATCCCGGTTTATGATGACCCCGACGGCCAGGCCGTTAAATATGAATCCCGCATGAACAGATCGAACTCCTCATCCGATTTCCAGGATCCATTCTGAGCCATGAAAACCCGCTTCACCAGTATACTGCTGTTCTGCCTTATCCTGGCTATGCCCGGTGCAAGGGCCGCCTATTTGCTTATCCCGATGGACAATACCCAAACCAATCACCTTAAGGCATACGGGATTGCCTATTGGGCGCTCGACCGCGGAAATACACTCGAATGGCTGCTCAATTACCGCGGCGGCTCATTCCTGATCCCTTTCTATGATGAACTGCAGAAAGAGTGCCTGCTCCGCGGAATTCGCACCGAAATTCTCGCCGACGCCGCCCGCCTGCAAATCCTTGATGAAATCGCCAGGCCCGATTTGAATATGGACGTCATCAAAATGGAAAAGGCGCCTAAAATCGCCGTCTATGCCCCACCCGACAAGCAACCATGGGATGATGCGGTGATTATGGCCCTTGAATATGCCGAAATCCCGTTCGACCAGATTTACGACGGTGACATTATTGAAGGCAAACTGAAAAACTACGACTGGCTCCACCTTCATCATGAAGACTTTACCGGTCAGTACGGACGTTTCTACAAAACCTTCAACCATATGATCTGGTACCAGAAACAGGTTG
>CAYWHP010000029.1:0-4415 GCA_964457845.1 uncultured Porphyromonadaceae bacterium
AAATTCTCCGCAAAGCCCCGTAGGGGCGTTATTATTGTAGCAAACGGGAATTCCAAAAATGGTAAAGCCCCGTAGGGGTGAAATCAATAATGTCGCCCCTACGGGGCTTACATGCATAATGCGTTGACGTTGCTACAATAATTACGCCCCTACGGGGCTCTAAACGAAGGTTCGGGTCTCATGTCTCATGTCTCACGTCTCATGTCTCATGTCTCACGTCTCATGTCTCACGTCTCATGTCTCACGTCTCATGTCTCACGTCTCACGTCTCATGTCTCACGTCTTTTCATATCTGCGTACGTTATTTAATAAAACGGGCTACCTTTGCGGCGATTTTCGCTTGAAAAGCGAGTTTATATAACTATCAGTATGTCAATGATTAAGAAAGTTGGGGTTTTAACCTCAGGAGGAGATGCCCCGGGAATGAACGCTGCCATCCGCGCGGTTGTGCGGGCAGCACTCCACCACGATCTCGAAGTAGTCGGGATACGTAAAGGATATAAAGGGATGATTGAAGGCGACTTCATTTCCCTGGTATCCAAAGATGTAAGCAACATTATCCAGCGCGGCGGGACCATTCTCGGCACTGCCCGAAGCGAGGAGTTCCGCACCGAGGATGGCCGGAGGAAAGCATATGGCAACCTGATCGGTGCCGGCATCAATGCCTGCATCGTAATCGGGGGGGACGGAAGTTTCCAGGGTGCCGGCAAGTTCAGCAGCGAATTTGATATTCCGTTCGTCGGGATACCGGGAACAATAGACAATGACCTGTACGGTACCGATTACACAATCGGGTACGACACAGCCCTGAATACCGTAGTGGAAGCGGTCGACCGGATCCGCGACACAGCCAGCGCGCACGACAGGATGTTCTTTGTAGAGGTGATGGGACGCGGCGCCGGATTTATTGCCCTTCATTCGGGTATTGCCTGCGGCGCCGAAGCAATCCTGATCCCGGAAGTAGACGGTCAGGAAGAGGCGTTGAATGATTATCTCGGTGCCGAAAACAACAAATCGAGCAACATCATCCTGGTGGCTGAAGGCAACAATGTCGGCGGCGCCGAGCAGATTGCCAGCCAGATCATGGTGAAATATCCGCAATACGATGTCCGTGTAAACGTACTCGGCCACATGCAGCGCGGCGGATCCCCCTCTGCTTTCGACAGGTTCCTGGCCAGCCGCCTCGGTGTGGCTGCCGTGGATGCGCTGATCGACAACCAGCGGAGTATCATGGTGGGATTCGTTAACCACGATATCGTTCACGTTCCGTTCAACAAGACCATCAATACCAGCAAGAACCTGAACAAGATCCTGCTGGATGTTGCGGACATTCTTGCGCATTAAACGCACATTCCGCAATCGTCCGTAGAGACGCATATTTGCGTCTTTGCTATATTTGACGGAATGGAAAGCAGAGACGCATATATGCGTCTCTACCATATTTATTGATGGACCGGAACAAATATGCCGATATACTGCTGCCGCTGGCGCTGCCGGAAACGCTGACCTACCGTCTTCCGGAAGAGCTGCTTGCCAGTGCCGAACCCGGCCGGCGGGCGATGGTGCATTTAGGCAAAACCAAGGTCATCACCGGCATCATCTGGCGTATCCATGAGGAGAAACCTTCCTTTGAGGCAAGGGACATCATCAGCATCATCGATGAAAAGCCAATCCTCGACCCCCGGCAATTCACCATGTGGGAATGGATGGCCGGATATTACCTCTGCACCCCCGGTGAAGTAATGAAGGCTGCCCTGCCTGCCTTCCTGAAAGCCGACGACCGTGATCCGAAGCGGGTGCGGAAGTCAAAGGCCGCACCGGAAGAGCGCCGGACCAATGAAATCCCTGTACTGAGCCCCGCACAGCAGAAGGTGCTTGAAGATCTGCGTGCCGGCTTCAGCAAAACACCGGTACACCTGCTTCACGGCATAACATCCAGCGGAAAGACCGAGATATACATTCATCTCATTGAAGAACAGCTCAACCTGAACCGTCAGGTCCTTTACCTGCTGCCGGAAATAGCCCTCACCACACAGATTATCCTCCGGCTCGAACAGGTATTTGGCGACCGCGTGGTGGTTTACCATTCCCGTTTCACCCAGGTGAAAAGGCTGAAGGTATGGAACCGTGTCCTTGCCGGACCGGAAGGACACGGGCAGCTGATCCTGGGCGTACGATCTTCGGTCTTCCTCCCCTTCCGTGACCTGTCGCTGGTGATTGTGGATGAGGAGCACGAGCAGTCGTACAAGCAGCAGGATCCCTCGCCGCGCTACAACGCCCGCGACGTATCGGTAATTCTTGGAAACATCCACAATGCCCCGGTACTGCTTGGATCGGCAACGCCGTCCATCGAATCGTATGTGCACGCACACTCCGGAAAATACATGCTCCATGAACTCAATGAGCGGTACGGGGGCATCGACCGGCCCGAGATCCTGCTCGCCGACGCGAAGGATGCCCGGAAACGGAAGAAGATGCAGGGATCGTTTACCCCGCTGTTGCTGCAGGCTATCGATGAAACACTCGTTCGAAAGGAGCAGGTTATCCTCTTCCAGAACCGGCGCGGGTACAGTCCATACATCGAATGCTCCGACTGCCGGTGGATCCCAAAATGCAAAAACTGCGACGTGAGCCTCACACTGCACCGGTCGCTGAACAAGCTCGAATGCCACTATTGCGGCTATTCCGAGCGGGTGCCGAACCGCTGTCCCGCCTGCTCATCCACCAACCTCAATACGCGCGGCCTTGGCACTGAACGCATCGAAGAGGACCTGCAGCTGCTTTTCCCTGATGCACGCCTGGCACGGCTCGACCTCGACAGCACGCGTTCGGCCACTGCATTCAGCACCATACTGACTGATTTCGAGCAGGGCAGGACCGACATCCTCATCGGCACGCAGATGGTTTCCAAGGGCCTCGACTTCAGCAGGGTCAGTCTGGTAGGGATCATGGATGCCGACCAACTGCTCAACTACCCCGATTTCCGATCCTTTGAGCGCAGCTTCCAGCTGATGACCCAGGTGAGCGGAAGAGCCGGCCGCCGGGATACGCAGGGCCTCGTGGTGATCCAGTGCGCTGACCCTGACCACCCGGTGATCCGGCAGGTGATGGATAATGATCTCGAGAAGTTTTATTTGCAGGAAGTTTCGGAAAGAAAGATGTTCGGCTACCCTCCCTTCACCAGGCTTATCCGGTTTAATCTCAAGCATGCCGACCGCAAGGTTGCCGAAGAGGCGGCGGTCGACCTGGCCGCCAGGCTGCGGCAGGCCCTGCCGGTAAAGGTACTGGGGCCGCTGGAGCCCATTGTGGGCCGCATTCAGGGAAAGTATATCCGGAACATACTCGTCAAGCTGGAACGAAATGCCGGATTGCAGAACCGGAAAAAGGAGATAGCTTCGCTGATCAGAAAATTTACCGCGGAGAAAACATATGGCAGCCTGGTAATTCAGGCTGATGTGGATCCGCTATAAAATTGAATTATGTACTGGAAAAACGGACAACTTTTAGCCGGGGAATTCCTCGCTGATGCAGATCCCACACTGGTGCCGATGGTGTACGAGGTATTCCGTGTATACCGGCACAAAGGGCTTTTCCTCGACGAGCATATGGTGCGCATGTTTAAATCGATCGCGCTGCTCGGGTTCAGCGAACCCTACTCGAGGCAGCAGATGGAGCAGTACCTGAACGACCTTCTCGATACGGAACCCGATCGAATCGGAAATATGAAAATCAGGCTCAGCTGGTGGCCCGAACCTGTCCTCGAGATCGGCTACATCCCGCACCGCTACCCCACCCAAGCAGAACAAACTGAAGGAGTGAAGGTTGCAACATTTCATGCCATGCGGAACACCCCGAATATCAAGATCTGGAATGCCGCATTGCGCGAACGCACCAACCAGGCGCTCAAAGATCTGGATGTTTTCGAGGTGCTGCTGGTGAATGAAGAAGGAAATATCACCGAAGGGGGCCGCACCAATCACTTTTACGTAAAAGATAATGTCCTGTATACTGCGCCTCTCGTTTCCGTTCTGCCGGGCATCACGCGCCAGAAAGTTATAGATGCCGCAGCGATATTGAACATCAGGGTGATTGAGAAATATCTGCACGAAAACGAAGTCGGCTCCGTCGACGAGATGTTCACATCGGGAACCTCGGCAGGGGTGCAGCCGGTCGCCGTCGTAAACGGCATCACCCTGCCGGAGGACAAAACAATAACCATGCATTTGCAGCACGTTTATAATCAAATGGTTGAAAAAGAGATAGGACCGAATAACTATGGCTGGTAGAATATTTACAAAGGCGGATTTCGACCGGGTGGTCGACCGGACAGGTACCGACAGCATAAAATGGGACGGCCGGCAGCGGGTTTTCGGCAAAGCCGACGTCATCCCGATGTGGGTGGCGGACATGGATTT
>CAYWHP010000029.1:4515-42024 GCA_964457845.1 uncultured Porphyromonadaceae bacterium
CATGGCAGGAAGCTGATCCTGAACCACCTGAAGCTGGAAAACAACAGATTCACCTTCGACCTGGAGCTACTGAAGAAGCAAATCACCCCGCGTACGAAGATGCTGATCCTCTCGAGCCCGCACAATCCGGGCGGTACCGTCTGGACCCGGGAAGAACTCGAAGGGCTGGTTGCCGTCTGCCGCGAGCATAACATTTGGATCATCTCCGACGAGATCCATTCCGACCTGGTGTTTGCCCCGAACCGGCATCTGCCCCTGATCAGCGTGGCACCGGATTATGCACACCGAATCCTGGTAACCATGGCGCCGTCGAAAACCTTCAATCTGGCGGCCATGAGCACCTCGGTTGTGGTGATTTCCGACAAGGATGAACGCAAGAAATATGAGGACCTGGTGTACCATCTGCATGTGGGCATGGGCAATGTATTTGGCATAGAAGCACTTGAAGCGGCCTATGAAGAAGGCGACCAGTGGCTCGACGAATTGATCAGCTACCTGACGGGCAACCGTCAGCTGATCCATGACTTCCTTCAAAACGAACTGCCGCAAATCAAGATGATGGTGCCCGAGGCCACCTATATGGCCTGGCTCGACTTCTCGGCCCTGGGTATGAAGCAGGATGACCTCACCAAATTCATGATCCACGAGGCCGGTCTGGGCCTGAACAGCGGCACCCAGTTCGGCGCCGGCGGCGAAGGGTGGATGCGGTTGAATTTCGGGTGCCCGAGGTCGATTCTGGAGGAGGGCCTCACACAATTAAAAACGGCAATCGATGGGTTGATGTAGAGACGCATGATCATGCGTCTCCACCCCCCCCCCGCCAACATATTAATTCACAATAAATTGGAAAATATCGTCATCGCCGGCGGATCCGGTTTGATCGGTCGGGCGCTCATCCCGGTGCTGAGGGCTGCCGGCCACCAGGCGGTCGCACTCCGGCGGCCTTACTCCGCCGAGGCGCTTGAGGGAGCTACGGTTATCATCAACCTGGCCGGCGAAAGCCTGTCCGATGGAAGGTGGACCACTGCCCGGAAGAAAGGCATTACCGAGAGCCGGGTGAGATCATTGCAGGCGCTGCAAGAGCTGGTCAGCAATGGCAACTCAACCGTTAAGACATTAATATCTGCTTCAGCCATAGGCTATTACGGCTCAGCAACCAACGATCATGTCTACACCGAGCAGGATGCTCCCGGAACGGATTTCCTGGCGGATGTGTGCACCAAGTGGGAGGCTGCCGCCCTGGGTTTTGAAACATCCGGCATCCGGGTGGTCAGGGTGAGGATCGGGGTGGTGTTCAGCGAAGAAGGGGGCGCCCTGCCCAAAATGATGATGCCGCTAAAGTTTGGAGTATCTGTACCGTTGGGGAGCGGGAAACAGTGGATCCCTTGGATCCATATCAACGACCTGGCGCGCTTATTTCTGTTTCTGATTGAAAACAAGGAACTGAACGGGGCTTTCAACGCGGTTGCCCCGAATCCGGTGACCAACAGGGAGCTGATGAAAAGGTTGGCTCAGTGGAAGCGGCGGCTGTTTATCCCGGTCGGTGTTCCCGGCTTCCTGCTTCGGCTGGTGCTGGGTGAAATGGCAGCCATCACGCTTGAAGGATCAAGGGTATCGTGCGAAAAGCTGATAGAGAGCGGATTCCGGTTTGAGGCGACAGAGTTCCCGGAGGTAAGCTGAGGGCACGGAGAAGGGTTACCTGGTAACCGGGGTTGTCTGGGCCGGCTGGCAATATTTGCGGTAATTGGAAACGCCTTCAGCAGACCCCTTATCTGCTGCTTGTTTAAAGGCGATGCAGGCTGCTTCAGGGTCCCCCAGCTTTCCATAAGCGGAGCCCAGCAGGTTGAGCAGGATTGCCTCTTCGTCATTTCCTTTCCGGAGGGTTGTTTCGATATCCTTAAGGCTCTCGGCATATTTTCCCATTGAAAAGTAGCACATCCCTCGTATCTTGTAGGCTTCACGATATTCTGGCTTTTTGCTGATAAAATCATTGATTAAGCGAAGGCATTCGTCGTACCTCCCTGTCTGTCCAGCCTTGCCGGCCTCATCTAAAAGATTCTGGTAGGGCTTGATACTGATCTCATTCTTCAGCCCTTTCGACCTTGTTAAGATTTTTTCGCTTCCCGGAATATATTTCATGGCCGAATCCATTACTGCAATTGCCCCGGCGTCGTTTCCGGAGGCATAATACTGCTTTGCCGCCAGCAACCAGGCTTCCTCGTTGGTTTTTACCTTTGAAAGGTACTTTTCTATCACATCAAAAGCCTCCTGCGTCCGGCCGTTGGCGAATTCCTTTGAACTGAGGGATAAAACAATCGGGGCAAAAAGGGGCTTAAGCTCGTAAGCCTTTTGTGTCCAAAACAAAACGCTGTCTTTCATGCCCAGCTTGTCATAAGCTATGCTTAAAAAAGTTTCCCTGCGCCCATCCCAGGGGGAAGAATGGTCCCTGAGGAGCAGATCAACCGCTTCCCTTAGCTTATTCTCGTTGGCAAGATACCGGGCAATAATTGTATTTATAGGAGCGCCCAGGCACGAAATAGCTGGTATTGCAGGAAATCCTTCACTTAAAAAGGAGGAGGAATAGCTATACTTATTATTCTGTTCATCATAATAGATCAGCTTCTGATAATGAAGGGATTTTACATACATACCAAAAACAATTCCGCTGGCAGCCAGTAATGTAAAAAGACCGGCATAAACCAGGTTTATTGGTAAAGCTGGCACTCCCCTGGTGACTTTTTCCTGAGGTTCGGCTGATTTGGATGCCCGTTTTAAACTGATGCCGCCATAAGCTACCGCAATGGCCACATACACCGCAAAAAGGGATTGGATCTCAGGCCGGTCATTCGGAAAATTAAAAAACGCATCAACACTGTATGCAAGAATTCCAAAAGCAGGCAGGAAAATCAACTTCAGTGTTTCCTCATCGGTTCGGCGATCAGCTATCTTCTTTACAAATCCCAGAAGAATGAACAAAAATATCGACAGGTAGGCCAAGCCACCCAACAAACCCGTTTCAGTTGTAACCTCAAGGAAATCGTTATGGTTTTTATAACTGATGAAGTAACCGTCGATAGCCGGGCTTTCGTATTTTAAAACCCGAACCTTCCAATTTCCGGTCCCCACACCCAGCACCGGATTCTCGCCGATCAGCATGAAAGATCTTTTCCAGTTATTCAACCTGCCGTTAGCCCTGCTTTCGCTGCCCTTTTCGGAAGTAAACCGTTCGATTATACTCTTGTTGTATAAATCCTGGTTCTTCGGGAAGAGTGTCTTTTGAACCACCGTGAATAAAGCCAGCGTTCCGGCAAAAATTGCCAGGTAGATCATGACCTTTTTGAATGAAAGGCTCTTGCGCATGGTAAGAAACCTGACAGTAAAGAACAACGCCACTGCTATGACCAGCAAGGCCAGCCCCAGGTAAAAGGCTCGTGAACTCATGAAGAGAATTGCTATGATACCGGACAGAATTCCGGCCCAGCCCAAGCCTTTTTTCCACTTTTCGCTAAAAAGCAATAGCCATAAAGCAGCGGGCATTTTAATAAATATAGCCGCAGTCAGTATATTCTTGTTCGAGTAAACCGACTGGATATTAAAGATAGAATCAATCTCCTTTTCGATGTATTCAAGGATGTTATAAAACACGCTAAGGCAATCGACAAGCAGCAGGAGCACAATTAAAAGCGCCGCATGCTGCAGGTATGTCCGGTTACTGCTGAAAATCAGGTAAAGAGCAAAGGCTGAGGAAAATACAGTAAACAGCTTTGCAAAACTAACTATCGACTCGCTTGGAGTTATCGCATTAACGAAGGACAGGAGTGAGATCAGGATAAAAGCTGTATAGGCCAATCCGACAGCACTCCTGAAAAAGCCGTCGATTCTCCCCGACCGCTTCCTTAGATCCTTGTCATTGAAAAAAACAAATAAAGCAAAAAGGTTGACGATGCCCAGGGCCAGGAATTTGGGTCCGTTTGTATCGAGGGCATCGAATGATGGCACATATACAGGAGCCACCAGATATGCCACCATCAGTGCATAATAGGCAGGCTTAATCCGGCTCGTGGCTGGTTCAGCAGCTTTCGTCGTGTTCAGGGAAGCCTTACTTTTCATGATTCAGCTTTTCGAAAATGTAGAAATTATTTAATCCAAATTCAAACCTTTTGTGCGAGCGCAGCCCGAATCCGGAATTAGAGAAAAGGGGGACAATATCCTTCGTTTTAAAGCCATAATGCTGTTCCAGCTGCATTCCGTCGATCAGCCGGAAAAACCTGAGGACATCAAGAATAAAATCAACGGCGGCTGATGGCACGGTAATCAGCAACCATCCGTCATCGGCAAGCAAATCATGGCAGGCAGCGGCAAATCTATGCTGCGAGCCTGCGGGGACATGTTCGAGGACCGCCAGAGCTGAGACGTAATCAAACTGACTGCCTTTCAGGCTTTCAGCCGGGAATTCCGTTCTGATGAAGGAGACACCCGATGGTAAAGAATCGGGGCTGTTTTCAGGGTCCGGATCGACCCCGGTACCGGTTATCCCCTTGCTTACCAGATAATTAAAAAAACCACAATCGCCGCAGCCGATGTCGAGCAGGCTGCTGCCGGGATTTAGGGCCGTTGCGGCGATAGTATACCGCCTGCGCTGTAGGTATCGGTCAAATGCCTTCATGGCGAAAATATACTTGCGGGTTAATTCCAAGGATCCTTAGAAAGAAACTTGAAAAGATGGTTTGTATGCCAAGGGATACCAGTGTAATGGCAGGGATCAGCAAGCCGAAGGATTCCTTGATGGCCTGAATCTGTGGGATATCGGGATCGGCAGAGCTATTAACCAGGACTGCAAACACCGCCAGTCCGGTTATCAGGATCAGTATCCCAGCAAGGATGCCCCTCTCAAGGGTAAAGAATTTAAAAAAAAGCATGTGCCTTTTACGGGCAGGATAAAATCCCTGGTTCATCGAATAAATCTTGATGAATATGGCAAACAGCAGCAGCTGGTAGGAAAGTATGACAAGGGCTCCCGCTATGGTCAGCGTATGAATTTTGGGGCCTGCTCCCTCAATCTCGGGAAAACCGGTAAGTAAAACGGTCAATCCTATGGTTGAGCCCAGGAACAGCAACAGGGCCGGAACAAAAAACAACCACTTCGGACTGTAAATCAGGAGAAAAACCAGATGCCGCCAGCCATCCCTCCAGCTGTTGAGGTGCGTGGGGCCGCTTCTGCCATCGGGATAAAGTATGGTGGGCACTTCTGCTATGCGATACTCCATTAAGGTAGCCTTCACTACCATTTCAGATGCAAATTCCATCCCCGGTGTAACCAGCCTGAGTTCCCTGATTCGTTCCGTGTTGAAGCCCCGGAGACCGCAATGAAAATCTCCCACCCCGGAATGGAAAAACAGGCGGCCGGCTGATGAAAGGACAGGGTTCCCCAGATAACGGTGAAGGAGCGGCATGGCGCCCTTACGGATACCCCCCTTAAACCTGTTACCCATTACAAGATCGCAGCCCTGCCTGAGTTTTTCAACAAACAGGGAAAGCTCAGAAAAATCATAACTATCATCGGCATCTCCCATAATGGTGTACTTTCCGCGAGCTTCGCTGATCCCCCCCTGAAGCGCACAGCCGTAACCCATTCTTAATACCTGTACCACCCTTGCACCCTCACGGCAGGCAATTGCCGGTGAATCATCAGTACTCCCATTGTCGGCGATCAATATCTCCCCTTCAATACCATTTTCAACCAGGAACCGGCGGGCTTTGGCTATGCAAACGGCCAGCGTCTCTGATTCATTCAGGCAGGGCATCAGGATGGTTAATTCTATCATTTATTGGTACTTCATTGTTAAATGCCTTGATTAAAACCGAGAAAGTGCCGAAGTCCGGTTTACTTATCCGGCTATTGCTTCGGCTCAGGATATTTGGTTTCGCCAACTACCTCCGACAGGTCGACCCGGCCCCAGTCAAAATCCGGAACATCCCGTATTTTTCTTCCCAGGTATTCGCTGTGACAGTATAGACCTCCTACCGGCTGGTTCTTCAGATAACTGTCGGCCAAAGATGAAAACCTGCCTACGATAGGATTCGACATGCCTGCTTCGATGCATTCGAATCCAATTGCAGACGGGAACAACGCCCTGAGGGCCATATCACTGAACTGAAAAAAGTGCCATGGCCTTTCATGGGATGAAAATGAAAAATGTGTTTCAACAAATACGATACCCCCAACTTTTAGGAGGCTTGCCATTTCGGTGGCCACGATCCATGGCATGGCAAAGTGTTCAAAACAAGCGCTTGAATAGATCATATCGAACCTCTCCTCACCCTCAAAATAGGTAGAAAGCCTGTGTGCGTCGCCTACCACATCAACATTATTCCCGGGGTAGAGGTCGAAACCGATGTATGTCGCTGCCGAGAATTCCTTCCGGGCAATTGATTGCCCTGTAACCTCCCTGCTGCCGATTTCAAGTATCCGCATACCGGGCTTATTGCCAATCTGATACAAGTAGCTTTGCCATTTCAGATGACTCACGGTTTTTGAAAGAGGCACATCACCAGCTAAATACCTGTGATCAAATCTGGTATCAACCTGTCCGGGAAATCCAGGATCGGATTTCAGAATTCTCTTCAATAATCTTTTCATTTTATCCATCGGTGAATAAACTTAACTGCTTTAATAATACCTATCGATCATCAGAAAATAAGTGTAAAGTAATGAAAAACAAGAAAATGCAAGCGAAAGCAATATGACCAGCCTCCCCGTAACCGGCAGTAATGATTTCAGTCTGGCATTGATTTTACCTGAGTTAAAAGTCTGGTAAAACAATACGAAGAGTAAAGGGGCCAGCGGAATTAGGTACCTGCCCTGAACACCGGATACCTGGAAGATTGAGGCGGGGGTGAAATAAAGAAAGGCTGCGGTCTGTATCAGAAAAACAGAGCCGGTAACAACCATCAGAACGAATATCCTT
The DNA here is from genome assembly GCA_964457845.1 of uncultured Porphyromonadaceae bacterium. GTDB lineage: Bacteria > Bacteroidota > Bacteroidia > Bacteroidales > UBA12481 > UBA12481. The sequence continues at coordinate 11,484 of CAYWHP010000029.1, forward strand.
TTGTACCAGGCAAACCTGAACACCGGCAATGACTCCGTCGCAGAAGTCAGCGCCAGCATGATGACAAACAATGTGGCCATTATTGTTGGTAATGGCAGATCGAGCCAACCGATAGTTCCGTAGAAACAAGTCAGGTAATAATCTCTCTGGTAAATAAGCAGGTCTGTCACCAGCAATTTGGTATAATGGAGAATATCGACAAGAATCATGGCCATTTTCGGATTCGGGTCACCAATCTGACAGTACATCATGGGAATGGGCAAGAGTTGGTGCTGAGTTATGAGACTTCTCAAGAAATACCAGGCCGGACTGGCAAGAACAAGGATTGCTGCCAGGAGGAGAAACAGTGAAAGGTACCGTTTGAACGAGCCGATTCTCCTGACAGGTATGATAAGAAACGTTAACCCGATCAACGAATAGGGCAGTTTGCAAAATGCCAGAAGAATTACGGTCATAAATAAAAGAATCAGGTCGCTGTTTCCAGGTTTGTGCCGGTGGTCAAAAGCATACCTCATTATTTGTGCAAACAGAAGGCAAGAGAGCCCGATCGTTACTCCGTCATGAGAGAGGGAAGCTGAAAGGTACAGTGTCATTGGCATGACAGCCAATAAAAAGAAAACCCATTTGCCAAAGGGGGCTATCCGTATGGCCCAAAAAATCAGGAATATAAACGACAGCAGGTTAAAAAGCCTCCCCAGATAATACAATCCAACCGGTGGTATTCCCAGCAGGCGGCCAAGCGCGATTCCCAGAGCCTGGGGAATATACGGCACAAAAAGATCATATGTCCACAGCTCGTAACATGTTGTTGGATTGAGCTTTATATCCCATAACGATGCTGTTTCCTTCAGGCTCGTCTTTCCGTTCCAGCCAATATCAGCTTTGTTGCACATGTCGCGAAGCGAGGAGGGAAAGGTTTGATCAGCTTTAAAGAATTTCAGGTTCGACACCTGATACGACCTGAAAAAATGGTTAACCTCATCAGGGCCGGATGTTGGCGGCGAGACTAATATAAAGATCAGACCTCCGATGCCGGCGGTCGTTAATAACAGCTTTTCAGGCCGCACAGTGAGGATGGACACAAGCCCCGACATGTTAAGCAGCCATACCGATAATGCCAGCAGTAACAACAGGGATGTTATCAGCAGAATGATCATTACGTTGAAGGATATCCGGAGGTCAGACTCATAGGTTTTCATACAGATACTTCCGGGAAGGATTTCGCGGGGATTGCTGCTGATTGATGAGGCAATATCCGGTCCTCCAGATTTTATGCGATATAATTGCCCGACCGTACCGGTAGTGTCGGTCCAGGCTGTCAGGCTGTTAAGTTCATCCCCGTCGGGCGATCCGACGGCGACAAAAAGGTGCTCTCCCTCTTCAACCCGGATGCACTTATCCAAAGGGACCCGAAGATTTCTGTTGCCGCTCAGCCATTCGGTATCGAACAATTTGCGGAAAAGGACTTCATTCCCGCTGTTAAGTATGACTATCTCCGTGTTATTCCGGTTTATTCTATCCCAGCCGGCGAGAAAGAGATCAATCCGCAACAGGTAACTTTTCTGTACAGGGAGCTCCTGGACAATCCATACTCCCCTGGTAATCATACCAACGTGCTTGTTGTGGTGCAATCCCCTGAATGGAGACATCGATCCCAAATATGAAGATGCCATGATCAGCACAGCCAGAAAAACGGCCGAAACAATCAGTGCGGCTGATTTTAAAAATCTCGGTTTATCTGGGGTTTTCATGTCCAGCTTCTATTTTCGGGGATGTATTGATATCGGGGATTATCTGCTGGGTTATTCATGGGCTAACCGGTTGGGTTGAGTTCATGTCCTGAACGGGTTTTTGCACAATACCGGATTGGTTGCATTCAGGTACCGCTGGCGATCCTTATTGATATAATCCGTCCAGAATGCCATACCGGGGAGTGTTCCGTCTTCAGGAACGAGAACTTCCTGAAAATATCTTTTCAGCAGCCCTTTCAGGTCGCACTGCCCGTACTCGATTTTATGCGCCGGCCATTCCGGATGAAAACTGGTTGTAGGAAAGCTGATCGGCGTACTCAAGATGAAAACCCCGGAATCATCGAGGGCTTCGGAAACATTCAGCAGTGCCATCTCCCGGTGATCGACGTGCTCAATGGTATCAAAAGAAACAATGGCATGGAATTTTTCCTGTTTATCGACAGCTTCACCCGGGTTTACCTTCCACGATACCATATCTCCGCATAAAAAGCTGAGATTATCCGACACATAATGATTATTTGCCCAGTCAATCGCCCGCTGGTCATAATCGACCCCGGTAACCTGCCATCCGGGCAGCGCTCCGGCAAGTAAAAAAGAGCCATAACCGGCGCCGCATGCGATATCGAGAAGATTTCCAGGCGGTTGATGCTTTAAGACTCGAGCAGCCCAGTGATAACGGGCAAGATGGTGTATACCCATCATATCTTCTGTTTCGAGGTAGGGTTCCAGCTCCAGACCATTCAGCGGCGTGAAAAACTCCTCTTCGCCTCCGGCAACCACTGCTGGTTTTGATTTTTTCAGAAAACGAAATATTCCCATCATTCTATAAATTATTCAGGACTTCCTTCCATTGTGCAATCTGGACATTCCGATTTCTGTCTGCAGAAACATACTCGATCGCAGCCCCTGTCAAATCAGCCCTCATTTTCTGATCATCTATCAGGCACGATAATGCATCCACCCAATTATCCATGACGGTCAAACCTGTGAGGGCCTCCTTGACTGTTTCGTAGGGAGTAAAATCGGAATAAACCCCCGGGATACCCAAACGGGTAAAATCAAGGAACTTCATATCTGATTTGCAGCGTGTAAAATCATTTCGGGTCAGGGGGGCGATTCCAAAATCCCAGTGGCAGGAATCCATTAGCCAGGGAATATACTTTTTGTATGCGGTATCGGGCGGAGCGATGAACCTGACCGGCAATCCCTTAAAAAGGCCCGGGAAATAGTTGGTGCCCGGGTTTCCGATTATTTCGAATATTGCAGTGCTTTTAAACCTTGACAAAACCGTTCGTACTGGTTCCAGAATGGTAAAAAGATACTCAAGATTGTCGGGCGAAGCCAGATAACCAAATTTGACTTTACCCTTCTGAACAGAAGATGCGGCGCGTATGCCTGTGTGATCGATAACGTTGGGGATAACCACGATATTCCGGTGCAAGGATTCGAACCGCTGTTTCAGGGCCGGGGTCGAAACAACCACGAGGTCGGAATAATGGAAGAATGCGTTGATAACGGAAAGGCAAAGGGAAGAATACCATTCGCTTTTCTGAAATAATGGAAAATCCGGCAGATTGTCATCGATACTGTAGATAATCCGGATACCCCTGTCTTTTAATGAGCTCAATGTGACGATCAAACCGGGAAGATCGATCTCGTTCGGATGCCAGAGGCGTTCGAAGATTACCACATCCGGCTTACCATTGAAAGCTTTAAGTGAATACCCGTATCCGACATTGAAATCCTTTGCTAACAAAGGATTGAGAAGCGGCTCGAGCAGCCGGATCCAGCCGCAGGCCCCGATAAAGCTGTGATCCCAGTATTCCGGCAGAATATGCACATTTTTCATACGTTGCCGGATTGAAAGAGACATTTCAGGATATTATGCGCTGAGTATGCCGGTGAATGAAGGCAAATATCACCAGCTGCCTGACATGCAACATTATACAAATAATTTCGGTCATTGGCCAGCCGTTCAAAATAGTTAAGGCAGTCGTTGAGATTCGAAGTATCAGCAAGAAAACCGTTTTTTTCATGGCTGATAAAGCTTTCGGCACCTCCCGTTTTCGGCAGGATTACCGCATTGGCACAAGCCATGGCCTCCATTCCCGTAAGTCCCATAGCCTGGAACAACGACATATCGATAAAAACATGGGTGGTATTGAACAATGAAGCCAGCTGTTCGGGCGAAAGGATCCCGAAATGCCTGAAGCGAAACAATTTCCTGTTTCTTCGAATAATGTCGGCTGCCGGATTGCATCCGAATGTGAAAATTTCCACATCGCCGGTGTATTTTGCCTTTATGGTCCTGAGGACTTCCATCGTAAGTTCGGGCGCCCGGTAGGGGGTTTCCGGTCTTATCATTGCAACAACAACCAGCTTGCCTTTAAAATGCTTGTCAGAAACCGGCCGGAAGGTATCAAGATCGATACTGGGAGCGGCAGTACCGGGGTTAATTCCGGTATGGGAGTACACTTCCCTTCGGTTCCATTCGGTTTTGGTAAAGCACCTCATTTCAGGGATCAAGGAATAGGAAGCCATTGCATCCTGATGCTCCGCGCTGCCATCCGGGTAGAAGAAGGGTTCGAAATCCTGAATATAATAACCGGTTACGATTCCGGATTTTGCATGGCGGAGTGCCGACCTGATCAATTGGACCGAGCTGTTGGTGGTTGCAATCACCGCATCAAAATAGCCAAGATGGTCGGCTAATGAAACGGGACCATCATAATAGATCACGGGGATATCAGTTAAAGGATATGCGCGCACGAACCATTCCCTGAATTCCGACTGGTTGGCGATATAACAATCGATCTGCATTTTGCGAAGAGCACGGATTTCCTGAATAATCACATTTGCACCGCCGCCGATGGCTGCCACAGGTAACACAAAGAGCAACTTTTTACCACCGTACAGGCTTCGGCACTCCTGTTGGAGGCGTAGCATCAGGGGATACTTTTCCGCACGGGATCGAATACCCAGGAGGGGAAGGTTGTTCCGGCACTTTTCAACGCCATCGGCCACCCGAATTGAGCTGTGTTTTCTGTTCAGCGCATCTCCGGATTCGGCTGACAATTTAAGGCGAACTTCATCAGAATAGCTTTTCGACTGGGCATGGTAAACATAAACATCATCGGCCACCGCAAGCTTCCATCCGCTGTTTGCAGCCCGTAGGCAAAGATCGTTTTCTTCACCATATCCCCTGGGGAAAGCGGATTCATCAAAATAACCAATCGATTTCAGGCATGCTGATTTAATCAGCAGGCAAAAACCATTCAGGAAAGGGATTTCCGGACATAACATACCTGAAGACTCAGCAACCATTCGTGCCATCTGTTCGACTGAAATGTCCGGGGGAAGGGCATTTCCAGCCCAGTCTTCACCCTGAATAACCCATGGAACTGATTGCCAGGAGGCAGTGTTCGACAAAGGGCTGACGATTCCGGTTTTTTTACTCCGGTTTGCACAGAAAACGAGGCGATCAAGCCACTCCATATGGCCAACAACGGTATCGCTGTTTAGTAGCAGGATAAAGGGACCGGTTGCCGCTTTCATGCCCTGGTTAGCTGCCTTCGTGTAGCCTTGTGCGATTTCGTTTCGCAGCAGGATGGCTCCCTGATCGCGGCTGAAATCCTCGAGGATTTCTCTGGTTTCCTGCCCGCTACCGTCATCAATGATAATCAGGTTATATGGAGGCCTGGTATAGCGTATCAATGAGGCCAGGCATCTGCCAACGTCTTCAGGAGCATCATGTACGCAGATGACAATATCCACTTCCTGTTCATGAAGAGGAACCCTGGTTGCTTGCCGTACCGGTAAAGATGCCGCTTGATTAAAAGCTGATACCTTAAATTGACGGTAAACCTTTGTGGATACCCATCTCCTTTTAAAATACTGATAAACATAGATCCACCATGTTTTCAATCCCTGGTGATGCAGAATTTTCCAGTTCAGCGCGAGAAGTTCCGAAAACCGCCTGAACGGAGCGGTTATTCTCCATGATCGGGAACTTATAATGCCACTGGTTATTTTTTGCTGCTTAATTGATTCACTTTCTGCACACTGAAGCGATACCTGCAAGTGATCGATCTGCGCAACCAGCCTGGCCTTCTCCTGTTCCCCGGCAGCAAGCTTCTGATGCAATTCTTTGAGCATGGCAAATTCGGGTTCCGTGGAACCGGGCAGATCGTCGGGATAAGCTTCATCTCTCAGCAGGAACCCGATTTTATGTACCAGTTGGCGGTGCTTACCCAAAACCTCGAAGAATCGCGTAAAAAAAGGTTCGTTCTTCAACTGCTCAATAAAACTCAGAAAATCCTCATCCACTTCAGTCCCTGTGCAAACAACCGACAGCCCGAACCCGTGTTTAAACTCATGTATGGCATACCGGTCGCGGATTTCATCCATCAGGATATTTACTGCGAACCCGGGACTGAGCACGTTTGAATCATGAAACAGTACAATACCGCGGTTGCTCATTTTGGGCAGCCACAGCTGGAAATCGTGCCTGACGGCCTCATAACTGTGCCTGCCATCAATATGTAACAAATCAATTGTTCCGTCCTCAAATCGACTAACCGCCTGATCAAAAGTCATTTTCAGCAACGTCGAGAAATGCTGAAAATGCCTGCTGTTAATCCCGTCAACATGTTCATATACTTCCTTGCCAAAGCTCCCGGTATTTTCATCGCCTGTCCAGGTATCGACCGCGAAGCCTTTTGATGACAAATTCAAGTCACTTACGGCCTGGCAAAAAGCGAAGTATGAATTTCCATAATTTGTTCCAAGCTCGACAAACACATCAGGATGAAGCTTATCAATCAGAAAGAAGGCGAACGGGGTATGCTCTACCCAGGCCGAGGGCGTATCATTGAACCGGGGATAATTGAAAACCGCTGTGCCAGGAACTTTCATGTTGCTATTGCATAATATTATAAAGGTAGAAGCCATTTCAATCTGTTTGTGTAATCATAACTTCTTCGGGACGGAGAAAAATCTGGCCGAATGTGGCTGCCAGATTCGGATTGCAAGCAGTGAAAACCACGGTATCGTATTTCCAGCAGTGCTGTGTGTGCAGTGACAGGCTCCCTGAACCCACCGCGACATCGAATGAATAGGTCATGGTACCCAGATTCGGAATTCTGAACATGAAGGTAAACACCTTTATGGTACCCGCATTAACGTGGGCAATTGGATGATCCAGCACCAGGTTGTTGGTTGCAAAAACGGTGCTTCCAAATTTATTTTTAACATTAAACCCGATTATCAGATCATATAATTCATTGACAAACTGAACCTTAACCGCAAGACAAACAATTTCTCCGCCCTTTAGCGTATCAATACCCTGATTGTTTTCATCGAAAAAAGCCACCGAAAGAATATTGGCTTTTTGATCTCCAAATTGTGAAACGCCGGACATGTCGCGCCACAGGTGAACCGGAACCGTACTTCCCTGTTGGGCGATCTGCACGTTAGTGTGCTGAGCTTGTCCGGATGAAACAATGGAATTATAATTAGCCCACGCGATATATTCCCTAACGATATCTTCGGGCTTCCCCATTCTTTTTATCATTCCCTGATGAATCCAGATGCAGGAGGTACAGAAATACTGAATCGCACCCATATCATGGCTGCACAGGATAATGGTTTTCCCTTTGTCGCGAAAATCGTTGATTTTACGGAAGCACTTTTGCTGAAACTGCATATCCCCCACTGCAAGTGCTTCATCAATTATAAAAACAAGCGGATCAACGTTGATTGCCACTGCAAACGCAAGCCGCACCTGCATTCCGCTCGAATAGATCTTAACAGGCTGGTTGATAAACTCCCCGATGTCGGCAAAATCAACAATATCATGAAGTTTCCTGTCCATTTCACTTTTCGAATAACCCTGGATGGCACCATTGAAATAGATGTTCTCCATCCCGGTTAATTCCGGATTGAATCCCGTTCCCAGTTCAAGTAAAGATGAAATCTTTCCGGCCACATCAACAGTTCCGGCAGATGGCGTAAGAACCCCGCTGATGACTGAAAGGAGAGTTGATTTACCGCTTCCGTTCTGTCCGATAATACCAAGCGTTTCACCCTTCCGGACTTCAAAATTCACGTCGCGCAAAGCATAAAAATCATGATGGAATTTCCGGCGCCTTGGGTGCAGGGCTTCCCTGAGCCGGTCACGTGGTGATTTATACAATGGATAAACCTTGGTCAGGGATGTTACACGAACGGCAAAGTCCCCGCGGCCAGGGTCATGATCTGTTGCTTCCGAGTCTGTCATGTGAATTCCGGTTCAATAGTAGTTTCATCAAGAGGCACAGAATAAAGTTAGAGAACATCTGCAAAATGGGGTGTCAGTCTCTTGAAAATCAGCGCCCCGCCGAAGAAAGTAAGCATGGTGATAACCCAGAAATAGATTGTCATCTCAACATTCCTGAACATCCAGCCCTGTCCTAAAAAAGTATACCTATACCCTTCAATAATGTAAAAGAAAGGATTGAACAGTGCAAGGTATTTCAGATTCCCTGCAAGCATTGTATAGGGCCACATCAGTGGAGTGGCCCAGAAAAGAACAGCGATTACAACGTTTACAATGGGCTTCATATCCCTCACGAACACGGTAATTGCTGATACCAGCCAACCCAGACCTGTGAGCAGAATAAAGGAGGCCAAAACAAGGTATGGCAGCTGCAGCCAGTAAATACAAGGTTTGTACCCATAGGCTACGGCAAAAACAGCTATAACCACAATAAAAAAGAGGTGGACCAGAAGGGCCGTGAATATCTTGATCAGCGGAATCAGTGCAATCTTAAAGACGGTTTTCTTTATCAGATAGGAATACTCGATTAATGACCCTGACGATGAGGTTAATGTTTCGGAAATGAACAGCCAGGGTATCATTCCGCAAATAAACCAGGGAACGAATGGAGTTCCACTATCGGTGGCCTTTACCTTTAATCCGTAAGTCATTGCAAACCAGATGACAAAGATGGTTACGGCCGGCTGAACAAAAGCCCAGGCCAAGCCGAGGTAGGAAGCAAGGTACTTATTCTGGAAATCGCGCTTAACAAGCTGGCCGATCACGAACCGATGGTGATACAGGGAGAAGAAAAAACCGGTCAGGTTCCTGCCATATCTGATGAGGCTGTCGATGCTGAAGTCTTTTCTCATGCTTACGTTCGTTTCAGTGATCCGGTACGGTAAGGACCCTCGCGTATTTTTCAGCTATCACCATCCAGAGATAATGTTCCCGGGCGATCCGGCCCATTTCAGCACCCATACCTGCCAGTTCACCTAAACCTGTTTTTGTGAGCATCCCGCGGAGTTCCGCTGCAGTACTGAAATATTTAGCCTTGCCAAAAGTGGCTTCACGGTTAAACTCAGCATCAAATGCAAAAACAGGCAACGAAAGATTCATGGCTTCAACAAGCGATGGGTTGGTTCCGCCTGCACTGTGTCCATGAATATAGATACGGCAGTTGCTGCGGATCTGATCCAGAACCCCCTGGTCGTATATGGCGGAAATCATGCGGATATTCTCCGAGGAGCCATATTCGAGCCTGAGCTTACGGCCAAGATCAGTAGACTCCCAGTTGCCGATCATGACTAATGGAATGCTTGAACGGGTAAAAGCTTCGAGGATCAGGTGCACATTATTTTCCGGTTCAATCCGGCAGACGCCAAACGCATATCTTTCAGGTATGGAATACTTTAGTCTGATTGAATCGGAAAGAGATAAGTTGCCGGCCTGATCACCGCCATAGGTAATCAAGGTGCTCTCCTTACCATATTCCGATAAATAATATTGACTGATAACCGGATTATCTGCAATGATCTCATCAGCATGCTGCATTGCCGTCCTTTCCGAAACCTTCAGAAAATACCTAATAAAACGGTTCCACTTCTCGCGCATGTGCTCCAGGCCGTCTAAATTCACTATCAATCGTTTATGCGGATAAAACAGGCGGAATAGCGGCAGCGCAAGACAACCGGAGGCACCCAGGATGAGAATCGAATCATTATTACGGGCGGCGAGAAAAAGAGACAGGACATCATAGGGAATACTCTGCAATCCATTGGCATTCAATGGCAGGTATTTCAGGATTGCTCCATTGTGTTTTTCCAGTCGGACAGGGTAACTCCTCGCACTGCAGTAAACAGTTATCGGAATTCTGCCATTCAGCTCCCTGGTAAGATTTTCAATAAAGGTTTCAAATCCGCCGTAATTTCCGGGAATACCTACTGAACCGATAATGGCAACCCGGATGTTTGCCGCTAATTTTTCCGAACTCTTTTTCGGCATTACTCTCCCGGTTTAGGTATTAGATTGACAATGTTCTTGCTAAAATACCCATATATTCCGATGTCCCTGTATTATCGGATGAATTTATGACGAACGGTTGACGAAACCCCGGCTGAATCCGGCCGCCAGGAAGAATCAACCACCTGAAGTCCGGATGCGATTGATGATAACGCAAAAATCCTTTCCAGTGCGTGTGCCAGTGTTCCGTCAACCTGACCGAGTTCAGGTTCAAAATCGGTGGGTTGAAGACCGAGGTTTAGGATGGGTATTATGACGTTGATTCGGGCATAGAACATCGAACCTGCAATAAAAGTCCTGCCCGGCAGCACATCTGGCGGTATCGTCAATGCCCTGCAGATTGCCAGGATAGTTGCTGCATTGGAACCATAAAACAGGTGCATCGGCAAAACATGGTCAACCGGGCCAACCATTCCCACATCACTGGCAACATTAAACAGGTTGACAATGGACATCATCGGCTTCTCCCCCAATAATTTCTGATACAAGTCGTTACGCCAAAGGACCCCGGTTTTCAGATGTCCCGATTTTTTTGTGTGAACCTTAAGCACCAGCTTATAACCGTCGTCAATTACCGCCGGCATCACCGTAAGAAAAGGAAGGATGTCCCTGCCGCGGTTTTCCACAGACTGATAATGGAATTTAAATCCGGATAAAAAGAAACGGGTATTTATAAAATCCGCATGTTCGGCAGGCGAAGTCACATAGAATTTCAGGTTGATAAAATCGCATTTGCCAATCTTCGCCAGCAGCTCCTCCAGGATATCAGGATAAAACACATGCACGACAACTGCGAGAGAATCAATGATATCGTTTTCGGGTTGGGTAACTGAGTAAATGTTTTTGAAATGGAAGCGGTTTTCGCCATCTGCTTCTTTATCAGCATAATCCGTCCTGATTTCCGAAAGAAACCGCCCGTTTTTCCAGTTTCGATAAAATTCGGTCGGCTCGAATACTCTTTCGAAGTGCGTAAAAACAAATGTTTTGATCCGTTCCTTACGGTCCCTTCTGATGGGAAGCTTCCACCATATCCGGGCAAATTGATAGATGAAAAACGTCTTGAGACTGGTATCCGGCATAAAGCTGAACAGAATTGGATGAATCATGTAAATCTAACTGTTTAAACAATCACTCCTTGCGTGCAGCCGGCACTATCCCCTAAAGCCTCACATACACCTGAAGCTTGCAGCCGGGCCCTCCAGCCGCTCCCTCCTGAAAGTGTTTCACATCGGTGTAAGCTGTCTGCCCCATTTTGATTTCCAGATCCACTTTTTCTGATAGACTCCACCGGACGGTTGCGAACCACCGGCTGCCGGAACCCGTGAGCACCGGCGCCGAAAATCCGCCAAGAATATCCGGTTCATAGGCATAAAGCGGATCGGTACCGGCCTCCACGCTGAAGATGCGGAAACCCGCGGTAATCCGGAGCCGCTTCTCCGCCAGCACGAGGCTCAGGGAGCAATCTGCCGTGGACCCCACGGTTATCCGTGCACCGAATCCCTGGTACTGTTGCCGGATCCCGGCACGCAGACGGAAGGCACCCGTCTGTTTGGCATCGGTATCGATCCCTATTTTCCAGGTGACCTTCTCCGGCAAGGACCCTGATGTTTCCATGAAATCGAGCTGGACGGATCCGGTAGCGGTGAGTCGGCTTTTGGCAGTATACCTGAGTTGGTGGGTTATGCGCGTGGAAGCATTGGCAAAGCGGGATCCGGCGCCTGGCCAAAGCTGGCTGCTTACTTCCGCCGACCCGAGCCATTCCATACCACGGCCCGGCGCAAAGCGGAACGAGGCGGTTACCCTTTGCCCCTCGCGGGTGACCGAAGTGCCCGATTGAAACAGGCTATAGGTAACGGGATAGCCGGGTGAACAGCCGGTTGCCTTAAGCACGGCCGAGAATCCGTGCGCCTCGAACCACCGTACTCCGCCCACCCATCCGAAGCCTCCGGAAGGACTCCAGCCCGCTTCACCAAACAGGATGCCGAACGGCACACGAACCTGGCCCCAGGGCCCCAGCCGGGTGAACCGGCCCGAACCGGGCTGCCATGCCGAGGTCCAGCCCTCCTTCACAGCCGGGGGCTCCTGCCGCGTTACCCGGATGGCGGAAACCCCTGCTTCGGCATTGGTAAAGGTGTGTTTCCAGCCGATACCGGCAACCTCCTCTCCCACAGCCCCCCTGCCGGATCCGAAAAGGAGCACCTCCGACCGGCCGGCCGGCATCGAGACTGCAACTCCTCGCAGGAAACGGCTTTGGGTGGTGCCGGAATGGAGGCGGATACCTTTACCGGTGCGGGCCAGTGAGGCGGGGTTTCCGAGTGCAAGGGAGAAGAGCGGGCTGCTGCCGGTTACCGCACCAAACCCGGTGTTCACCTGGTAGTCGCCAATGATCACCTCGCGGAGCCACCGGCCGGGCCGTATCAGGAAACCGGTGCTCAAACCGGGCGGCAAGCCGTCGGCCGGCAGGCGGAAACAGCTGTCGCCCGAAGCCTGACTGGCCTGGATCCGAAACTCCCAGCGGCGGGCATCCCTGATACGGAAACGGTATTTCATGGAGACAGGGGATATGATTTCCCCCGAATCAGGCTCCCATACAAAGGGATTTGCTCCTGCCGGGACGGTGAGACTGGCGAGGTGTGTGGAGGAGGTCCGGAGGGTATCGCGGTCGAACGCGGCAGTGTCAGATTCCATTAGCCAGTCGAGGGCAATGTCGGGGTGGAGGGAGAGGCCTTCCCATTCGGAGGTGGTGAGCCACTCGGTGAGGAGAGAGTCGGGGTCGGATTGGGAGAAGAGAGGAAAAGGGAGGAAAAGGAGCACGGCAATAATTAGGGCGTCTCGCATGGGGATGTTTTTTGTTTCACACAGAGGGACACGGAGGTACACAGGGATTCACAGAGAAGAACTGCCGGTAGCGCTTTATGCCGTCCTTCAGAAGACTAACGTTGAAGTTTATCAATAGCCCAAGATCCTTGCCCGAAAATTTCATGTAGGTCAGGACCTGTGCCTGATGGACCCGACTTAATTCCTCAACGGATTTCAACTCAATAATGACCAGATCATTTACAAGAATATCGATGCGATAACCTAAGTCCAATCGATTTCCCTTATACACGACGGGAACCGGTTTCTGCTGCTCAACAATAAGGCCGGATTCCCTCAGTTCCCAGGCAAGGCACTCTTCATAACACGACTCAAATAATCCCGGTCCCAAGGTCCGATGAACCTCTATGGCGCATCTGATAATCTCTCCAGTCAACTCATTAATTTCCATAATTTTAAGTATTAAATAGTTAATAAATAACTCTGTGAAACTCTGTGTACCTCAGTGCACCTCTGTGTGAAACTCTTCTCCGTTACCTCTTCCAAACCTCCACCATCGGCGTCACCCCTGCCCCCGCCTTCTGCTCAACCCTCAACCGGACCTCCACCCACTTCATCCTCCACTGAACTCCCACACTCACCCCGAAAGGCAGCACATCAAAATAGCCGCACACCACCACCTGATCATGCACCTTCATCCGCACCCCCGCCGTAACCGGCCCGAAATGCATCCTGCTCACCCCGAATCCGCCGGTGAGCGAAATGAGCCTTCCCGGCTCGTGAAAAACCTGAAACCGTATGGCGGGATCGCCGCGCGCCACCGCTGTACCTGGAAAAAGCCAGCCGGGAAAATCATACAGGGTTGTCTCGAGATTCAGTGCAGGCCCCAGCGGAAAGACGGCATGCAGGTTGCCCCCCAGACGGAAAACTGGCCGACGGCTGGTGAGTGAGATAACCGAAAACCGGAGCTGCATCATGCCTGACACTGCACCAACATGTTGGTAATGAGATAAATTTAGATGATAGCCGACATATCCGGGTATACCGTCGCGGTATAGCAGGGCCGCGGACTCCCCTCCCCCGGATGCCCGGGTGACAGCCAGTCCGGCCGCATTCCAGTTTGAGACACAGTAATATTGTCTGGAAAAAAGCATCCAGCCAATGCCATCCGGCGAGGGAGGGGCCGCCTCAAAGCCTGGCAGCCTGAGTGCCAGATTAACCGGCGACTGGGCCGTGAGGCATCCGGCCCGTAAAAGGAGTATCGGAATAAAAAAAGAGATCGGGCGCATCGTACCGTTTTACCGGTATAGATGCGCCCGTAAGTATTAAAAGGAAAAAACGGAGGAACTAATTTGTCTTGAATTTAAAAGAGACGTCTTTCAGTTTTTCATTTGCCTTCACGACTTTTTTACCGAGATCGTCTTTGAAGGCAAGCAGTTTCGTACGGAGGGCGCTGTCGCCGGTGGCGATCATCTGAACGGCGAGGATAGCTGCATTGCGTGCGCCATCGAGGGCAACGGTGGCAACGGGTATGCCCGAAGGCATCTGTAGGATCGAGAGGATGGAATCCCAGCCATCGATGGAATTCGATGATTTGATGGGGACACCGATAACCGGGCAGATTGTCATGGCGGCAACAACGCCCGGAAGGTGAGCTGCACCGCCGGCACCGGCAATGATCACGCAGACACCGCGCTCACGGGCACCTTTGGCAAAATCGGCAACGAGGTCGGGCGTACGGTGGGCCGAAAGGGCATGGATTTCAAACGGGATTTCAAATTCATCGAGCAGCTTTGCGGCCTCCTCCATGATGGGCAGATCAGACGTGCTTCCCATGATGATACTCACAAGTGGATTCATTCGTTCAGGATTAATGATTACCTTCGCAAGGTAGGTAAAACAGCCTATTCTGACAACATGGAGACCGTCAAAGTTCTGGACAAAACCTTCGTAACCTTTATTCCGCACCTCCGGATTCAGGAGACAATTGCTCGGATGGCAGCCGATCTCGACCGTGACCTTTCGGGTACGGATCCTCTTTTTCTGGCCGTTCTTAACGGTTCATTCATCTTTGCATCGGACCTTTTCAAGCAGATCAAGATGCCGGCACGGATATCCTTTGTGAAGATGGCTTCGTACATTGGCACCGGGTCCAGCGGAAAGGTCGACCAGCTGATCGGTCTGCAGGAAACCATCAGCGGCCAGCATATCGTCATTTTGGAAGACATCATCGACTCAGGTCTGACACTCACCAAAATGCTGGAACATCTGAAGGGGCAGCAGCCTGCATCGGTTCGTATTGCCAGTTTGCTGTTCAAACCGGCTGCTTTTAAGGCCAGCTTCAAAATCGATTACCTCGGGATGGAAATTCCCAACGATTTCGTTGTCGGCTACGGGCTCGATTACAACGGTTACGGACGCAATTCAAAGGATATTTATACATTAAAAACATGATTCATTTAATCCTCTTCGGCCCTCCGGGGGCCGGCAAAGGCACCCAGGCCCAGGCTCTTGTGAGCCACTTCAACTTTATGCATGTATCCACAGGCGACCTGCTCCGTTCGGAGATCGCTGAAAAGACGGAGCTCGGTCTTGAGGCCAAACGGTTTATCGATGCCGGTGAACTGGTTCCGGATGAAACCGTCATCGGAATGATCCATAACCTGATCGACAGGATATGCGGCGTTCCCGGTGTAATCTACGACGGTTTTCCGCGCACCGTTGCACAGGCCCTCTCCCTCGATGGTATGCTAACCTCGTGCCGGCAGGGTATTACCGCTCTTCTTTCACTGGAAGTGCCTCACGATGAACTTGTTAACAGACTGCTAATTCGCGGGGAATCATCCGGGAGGTCGGATGACACCGACATTGCCACCATCGAAAACCGCATTTCGGTTTACGAGGCCAAAACCCGTCCGCTGCTCGAGTTCTATGAAAAGCAGGGGAAATATCACCCCATTCAAGGCGTCGGTACCATTGAAGACATCTCCCAGCGCCTGATCAACACCGTAAAGGCCCTCGAAGAATAACCTCCTAACCTCCTAACCTCCTAACCCCTCAAAATGGCCAGCGACAACTTCATCGACTACGTCAAAATCTTCTCCCGCTCCGGTAAGGGCGGTGCCGGTTCGGCACACCTTAAGCGGATCAAGGGCAACGCAAAAGCGGGTCCCGACGGGGGTGACGGCGGTCGCGGCGGCCATATTATCCTCCGTGCCAACAGCCAGATGTGGACGCTGATCCACCTGAAGTACAACCGGCATGTTTTTGCTGAGGATGGAGTCGACGGGAGCAAGGAAATGCGGACCGGAGCCCAGGGCGAAGATACCTATGTAGATGTGCCACTGGGTACCATCGCACGCGATGCGGAAACCGGTGAGTTCATCATGGAGGTTACAGAAGCCGGCGAGGAATTGATTCTGGTAAAAGGCGGCCGCGGCGGACTCGGAAATGTCAATTTCAAGTCGGCTACCAACCAGACACCCCGTTTCGCCCAACCGGGCGAGCCACGCATCGAGCAGGCGATCATACTGGAACTGAAGATCCTTGCGGATGTTGGTCTGGTGGGGTTTCCAAACGCAGGTAAATCGACACTTCTCTCCGTTGTATCCGCCGCCAAGCCGAAAATCGGCGATTACGCTTTCACCACCCTTACCCCGAACCTGGGCATTGTGGAATACCGTGACGGCCGTTCATTCGTGATGGCCGACATCCCCGGAATCATCGAAGGTGCACACGAAGGCAAGGGACTCGGACTGCGATTCCTGCGCCACATCGAACGTAACCCGGCACTGCTGTTCATTGTTCCTGCCGACAGCAAAAACATTAAGGCAGAGTACATGATTCTTGTGAATGAACTTGAACAGTTTAACCCGGAGCTGCTCGACAAGAAGCGGATCCTAGGGATATCAAAGAGCGACATGCTCGATACGGAGCTTATGAAGGAGCTCAAAAAGGACCTCCCCGATGTCCCGTATGTTTTCTTTTCCTCGGTCACGCAAACCAACCTCGACAAGCTGAAGGACCTCTTATGGCAGGTCCTGAATATCGACTAAGCCATGCGTAATCTCTCCGAACTTGACCAGAAAGTGTTCCTGGCGCTGAACCATTTTTCGGCACCCGGCATCGACCCGGTCATGCGCTTCCTAAGCGGCTGGATCCCATGGATCCTATTCATAGCAGGCTTTTTACTTGTCATCCTTCCAAAATCGTGGAAACGCGACCGGGCCGACTTTTTCATTGCCATTGCCGTCATGCTTGTAACGTATATCTCCACCGAGTTCTCATCGGTCCACCTTTTTAAGGAAGTCTTCATGCGGCTGCGCCCTTGTCACGAACCTGATCTCGCAGGACAGGTAAGGCTTGTGGCTGACAGTTGCGGCGGCCAGTTCGGGTTTGTTTCCAGCCATGCCTCCAACGCCTTCGGAATGGCTGTTCTATCATCCTTTATTGTGAAACGCAAATGGTTCACATTGTGTGCATTACTACTGGCATTCCTGATAAGCTACAGCCGTATTTACGTAGGAGTACACTATCCCGGTGATGTGCTTGGCGGCATGCTTTTGGGCACCTTCCTTGGCTTTGCCGGTTTCGGATGGACTAAAATCATCGGTTATTGGCGGGATGATCGCGGGATTAAACGTAAACGGCTTGATACCGTAAGGACAGTAAGAATGATATCTTCGGATCACCATATTAAATAATCAGTACATCAATCGTATGAAACAGGTTCGTTCAATGAAAGTCACCTCCATCCCGAAAGATGAGGATGAAGAACCATTTGTAAGTCAAATAGTTAATTACGATCGCCAGGGTAATGAGATCGCCCGGTACGAGTACCGTGGCCCCGGGGAGTTTGAATCGAAGGTGGAGACCCGGTTCGATGAAAGCAGCCGGATAATGGAAACCACCACCTATCTTGATGAGCATGAAATTGCCGAGCGCAAGACGTACAGCCGTGATGCTGACGGTTCCGTAACACAGGTAAACATTGAGTTTACCGATGGGTCCGTATCGATTCAAAACATCGAAAGGGATCCCGAAAAACGAACCGAGAACTGGATTGAGCGCGATGAAGACGATGAACTGGAATCGAGGGAATTCCTGCGGTTCAACGAACAAGGCAAAGCGGTTCTGCGGGAGATGTATGATTTCAACGACAAGCTTCGGGAAGCCTTTGAGATGGAGTACAACGAGGCAGGCGTGTTGTGCAAGCGCCGGCACCTCGATGAGCGCCGCAAACTGATCCTGGAAACCGAATTCAAGTACTCCGAAACGGGGCAGCTTATTCTCCGGGTCAGCAGGAACCGCAAGGGCGACCTCTCCGATTTTCTGAAGATCGAGTACAATGAGCGCGACCAGGTGGTGAAGCAGACCTTTTCGGGTAAGTACACCTTTGTTTATGAATACGATGAAAACGGCAATGCCGTTGTTGAGGAGGAATATACGGGCGACTCGATGGACAACCGGATCACTTCGGAATTTGATGCCGGAAACCGGGTGGTACTTGAGGAGCACATCAAGTTCAGCAGGCAATTCGAATATGAGTTCTATGAGTAACTCATGGATCAACCGTTTGAAATAAGACTGATTGGCCCTGAACGGGCACTGGAAATAGCCAATTCATCGAACGAAGCGCATGATCACGATTTCGAGGAACTTCTGATTGGTGTTGCCGGGGAAATCGAGCACTTCATTGATTTCAGGAAGGCCGTGTACCGGGCTCCGTTTGTCAGCTTTGTCACACGGGGCAAGATGCACCGCCTTGTTCCGGCAGCGGTTGAGGGACAGTTCGCCGTTTGGGCGATAACCTTCGTGAGTGAGTTCATTCCTGAAACCACCTTTCAGCTTTACGCATGGTACCACGACCATGCCAATCTCCAGCTTCAGGAGGGGAAGTGCTTCAACAGGCTTAATGCGCTCTGCGGAATGATGCATGATGAAATGCAGCAGCAGACACCGGATTACGGCATTGTCCGGCATCTCCTTGGAGCATTGTTCACTATGATCGAGCATGAACGGAAGAACATGGCACCCGAACAATCGGTACAGACCGGCACGCAGAACCAGACATTCAAGAATTTCCTCAACCTTCTGGAGCAAAATTTCAGGCGGCCGGAAGGTGTCGATTTTTATGCGGATAAACTTTTCATGTCGGGCAGGAACCTGAACCTGATTTGCCAGAATATCATGCAGAAGAGCGTCTCGGAAATCATCGAGATCCGTAAGCTTACGGAGGCAAAGAATCTGTTGATCCATTCCGATAAAAACATCTCGGAAATCGGTTACGAGCTGGGATACAGCGAAAAAGCCTACTTCACAAATGTTTTCAGGAAGAAATCGGGACAAACTCCCAGCGAATTCCGCGAAGAGATGCGGAAGCTGATTTCCTGATATTACAACTCTTTTTCCATTTTCTGTTACCACCACCCCACCGGGTTGTTGCACTTTTGCATCATAAAAGTTAAACAAATAAAACAAGAAAATGGAAACTTCAGTTCATACAAAATGGGCACTGGATGCATCGCACTCGGAAATTTCGTTCAAGGTAAAACACCTGATGATTGCCAATGTAAAAGGCAGTTTTAAACAGTTCGACCTTACTGTTGTTACCAACGGAAACGACTTTACTGACGCACAGATTGACTTTAGCATGAATACCGCATCCGTTGATACCGGCGACGTCAACCGCGATGGTCACCTTAGAAGCGCAGATTTCTTCGATGCAGAGAATTTCCCTGTTGCCACCTTCAAGAGTTCCTCTCTGAAACCGGTTGATGATGAGAACTATGCGCTCACCGGCGACCTCACTATCCGTGGTGTAAGCAAAACCGTAACTCTGGAAGCAGAATTTGGCGGCGTACAGGTGGATCCCTGGGGCAATACAAAGGCAGGTTTTACCCTGACCGGCAAGATCAACCGTAAGGAATTCGGTCTGCTCTGGAATGCAGCACTCGAGTCAGGAGGTGTTCTTGTTGGTGAGGATGTGAAAATTCTGTGTGAAGTGGAATTGGCCAAACAAGCCTGATCAATGGACCGGAAAGGTTTTCTGAATTTCCTAACGCTATTGCCTGTTGCAGGTACCGCAATGAATTTACTTGATTTTCAAAGTATTACAGAGCCAACGAACAGTACCGGCAGAATGCCGGTGCTGTTTGTCGGGCATGGCAGTCCGATGAATGCCATCGAAGACAATGAGTTTACACGCGGCTGGAAAGGAATCGGAAGCACATTGCCTAAGCCCCGTGCGATCCTTTGTATTTCAGCGCATTGGGAGACACGCGGCACCCAGGTAACCGCGATGGAGAAGCCGAAAACCATTCACGACTTCGGCGGTTTCCCGCAGGAGCTCTTTGATTTGCAGTACCCGGCACCCGGTAGTCCGGGAGTGGCAAGGGAAACAAAGTCGGTGGTCTCAAAAACCGAGGTTAGCCTCGACGAGCAATGGGGACTCGACCATGGAGCATGGAGTGTCATCCGGAACCTCTATCCGAAGGCCGACATACCTGTTGTGCAGATGAGCCTTGACTACATGCAGGGGCCTCAATACCACTATGATCTGGCAAAGGAGCTCGCATCTCTTCGTGACAAAGGCATCCTCATCATCGGAAGCGGGAACATGGTACACAACCTGCGCCTGGTAGCCTGGGACAGAATGAAAGAACCCAATTTCGGTTTCGACTGGGCTCTCGAGGCCAACGCTAAGATGAAGGAACTGATCAGCCAGGGGGATCACCTCTCGCTGATCGGATACCCGTCGCTGGGCAACGCCATCAGGCTGGCCGTTCCATCCCCCGACCACTTCCTGCCGCTGCTCTATACACTTGCACTCAAGGGGAAGAATGATGAGGTATCGTTTTTCAACGACAAGGCGGTTATGGGGTCGCTCACCATGACTTCATTAAAGATAGGATAGATGGGGTGAAGTAAGAAGGTTGGAGTGATGAAGCATTCCACCTTATTCAATCGCGCTTCAACACCTCATTTTAAAGAGAAACCCGGGCAATCCTCAATGAGGATGCCCGGGTTTCTCTTTTTTACCAACCGGTGATCCGGCTATTCGATAATCGTTATTAACCTGACGGCCTGGTTGCCATTGCAGAACATTTTCAGGACATACATGCCTTTGTTAGCATTCAGAGTCGACCAGTGGACAAGGTTCCTGCCCTCGTCGTACACCTTCGGTTCGATCTGACCAATCTCGCGACCGGTCATATCGTAGATCTTCATGAATACCTCTCCCTTCTCGGGCAGGTCAAACACGATGGTCGTTTCGTAGGCGAACGGGTTCGGGAAGTTGCTGAGGTTGTAGTTCTCGATCAGCAGTTTAACCCTGGCTTCATCGCTGACATAGCTGTAATCTTTCGACGAGAGCGTCGATCCACTTGCTTCACCGGCCGTCACAATCTTGCCTGCATTCAGATCAGGCATGGTAACCCTGTACACCGCAGTCACCGAATCGGTTTCTCCCGGAGCCAGTTTCACAATGCGCCTGCTGAAATCAAGAAGATCCTTGATGTCGGTTACAACGATATTAGTCATGGTAACATTACCGGTGTTCCGTACAACCACCGTATAGGTGATTTCATCGTCCACCCGCCTGTAGTTGGGTACCGAAGGAGTTGTACTGACGGTAAGTTCGGGCTGCTGTATACCTTTCACTTTAACAGATTCACCAAACCTCACGACACGCTTGCCTTTCACATCAAAAGCAGTTGCCTTGGCCAAGCTTACAACCTCACCGGCATCGAGATCCGCCATGGTGACGACATGGGTGGCCGCCACGGATATTGCTTCACCAGGCAGCATCACCCGGATGGGTTCAGCTGATACCAGCGATACAATCGGATCGTTGACGGACACGTCATACAGCGTTACATTACCCGTATTCCTGAGCAGGATGTTGTAGCCAATGGTTTCACCCACTGCCCGGAAGGATGATCTGTCGGCCTTATCGGCAATTGTCAGGTCATGTGTCTGGTTAGCCAGAACCGTTACTTCCTTAGCGGCCTTCTCAATGGTGTTGCCACGGAGGTCGAAGCCTGCAGCGGTTGACAAGCTGACTACCCTGCCAGCATCGATATCGGCCTGGGTAACCAGGTGTGTGGCGTAGACCACCGCGAAGTCACCCGGCACCATGCTCGTAATCGGACGAGCATTAACAATCACGGCATTCTTATCCGTCACTGCGGTACTGATGATCGTAACGTTACCGGAGTTGGTGACCCGGATAGTGTAATGGATCACTTCACCCACGGTGCTGAACGATGTCTCAGCAGCCGTTGCAATGGTAGTCAGTTGAGGATTCCGGAGTCCGGCTACGGATACTTCATTACCTGTTACACTGACAATCTGCATGTCGGGATCCTTGGCACTGGCGTTCAGCGATCTGACAACCTTGCCTGCATCGAGGTCGGCGATGCCGACAATGTAGGTTGCGGTCATTTTAAAGCTGGCGCCCGGCAGAATCTCAGCTGCTGGTTTGCCTTCAATTGTTATGTTACCCGATTCCGACAGTGTGATATCGGTGAGGGTAATATTCCCTTTGTTGGCAACGTCGATTGTGTAATGGATGGTATCTCCGACAGCGTCGTAATCATTTTCGGCCGCTGCCAGACTCACGTCGAGCTGCGGGGCCCGCATGGCATAGATGGCCACCGGATTACTCTGCTGTGTGAACGCTTTTCCATCCGGGTAATTACCGCTGATAGATGCGCGGTTGCTGATGATCCCGTCGTTCAGATCATTAAGAGTGACAACATGTTCAGACATCACCACTGCAGATGCTGCAGGAGCAAGTTCCGGGATAACCGGGTTGCCTGTGATCCGTGCATTGTTGTCGGAGACAGCGATGCCTGAAACCGGCAGCACCCCATGATTTGTGACTGTAATGGTGTAATGGATCACTTCACCAATCCTTCCGAAGCTGCTTTCGGTTACCGTTTCGGTCACGGCCAGGCCCTGTTCGAGATTAGCCTCGATGGTGAGCTCATTGGTCCGTTTCCTGACGGATAATCCTTTCGGATCGATAGCTGCTACGGTTGCAAAATTGGTAATCCAGCCGGCAGTCAGATCGGCCATCGTAACGATATGATCTGCGCTGACCAACCATACAGCTCCCGGCTGCAGAACGGACATTGTACCGCTGGTGTTGATCTGTGCATTGATGTCGCTCAACCGGATATCGGTAAGCGTTACATTACCGGTATTGCGAACTTCAACCGAATAGTGGATTGCTTCGCCCATCACCCTGTAGGTTTGTTCTGCTGAGCTGATCGTAGCAACCAGGGCCGCGTTCTGTGCACCAACCACAACAATGTTGTTGCTCAGGAAGCGCATGGGCTGATTGTTCGGATCGTTAGCCGTTACGATTGCGGTTTTCTCCACGGAACCGGTATTGAGATCGGTCTGGGTTACGGTATGTACCGTCCGGATCGTCCGGCTTTCGCCCGGATTCAGCGCTGTGATCCGGATGCTGCCCAGGGCAGTGGTATTCGGATCCGTAAGTGTTATACCCGTAATCATGACGTTGCCATTGTTCGTCACAACGTTGTTGTAGTGGATCTTGTCGCCCACCAGGCTGAATGACTTTTCATCTGCCGTTTTCGAGAGGCTCAGCGCCGGGCTCATATCGGCAAATACGGTTACCTCGTTGCTGGTTGCCCTGTCAACAAAGTCAAGTACATCCTTACCAACTGCACTGGCTACGTTAATAACGCGTCCTGCGTCAAGGTCAGCCTGCGTGATTACATGGTATGCTTTCAGAACAGCAGTCTTACCGGATTCAAGCCTGAAGACCGGGTTCGCACTGGTAATAACGGCATTCGGATCAGTCACCTTAATGTCGGACATAAAGGTATTTCTGTAGTTCCTTACCGCGATGTTGTAGTGGATGGTGTCCCCGATGGCATTGAAAGATGTTTCAACAGCCATTTTCGAGACGATCATTCTTGCCGTCTGATTAGCAAACAAAGTAACGGTATTACTGTCATCCCTAACCGGAAGGCCTTTCGGATCAATACCTTCGGCATAAGCGATGTTGACAATCGTACCGGCAGTCATATCAGCCTGTGTAACTACATGGATTGCGCTTAAGGAAACAGTATTCCGCGGCGCCAGCCTTACAGCCGGGTTACCCTGAGTTATAAAGGCATTAGGATCGC
Source organism: uncultured Porphyromonadaceae bacterium (assembly GCA_964457845.1). Taxonomy (GTDB): domain Bacteria; phylum Bacteroidota; class Bacteroidia; order Bacteroidales; family UBA12481; genus UBA12481. Next base: position 35,531 of record CAYWHP010000029.1, read on the forward strand.
TCACCATGATATTGCGCAGTGTTACGTTACCGCAGTTGAACAATTCAATGGTATAGTGGATTGTGTCCCCGACAGCATGGAAGGTGGTTTCAGCCGAGAATTTGGTGGCAGTTACCTGTGGCCGGTGAATACCGGGAACCGTAACCAGGTCGCTAAGGCTGCTTACCGGTGTTCCGCTGGCATAATTAGCGAACGCATAGGCCCTGTTAACCACTCTGGCATCATCGAGTTCTTCCTGAGTAACGGTGTGTGTGGCAAAAATACTTGCACTCGCGCCGCCAGCCAGCATGTTGATCGGTGTACCCGAGCTGATTACCGCATTCGGATCGGTAACATTTACATTATAAACGGTCTCCTGACTATGATTCGTCACGACCATCGTGTAATGGATCACATCACCCACAGCACTGAAGCTGGTTTCAACAGCCTTTTTGGAGATGCTGATACCTGTATTTGCACATGTCACCGGTACAGTTACCTCGGCCTCATCGCAATTATCAGGTTGTGATTTCAGACAAATCCTGTAAACCAGGGAGTATGATCCAGCCGGGGTCCCGGAGGCTACGACAACATCCTTACCTGCCAGCGTAATGCCTGCATGTGTACTGCTGACGAAAGTCAGTTCCACATTATCCTGATTAAGCTGGAGGTCATTGAGCTTGTCGTTGGAAAGCACATTGGTATAAGCTGTACCACCCGTCTGGCAGTTAACCGAATTACCGGTATCATCGCTGGCCGCCAGAACGAACTGGTTGCCGGTTGCTGTTACGATAACCTTGTTACTGCGTTTCTCGATGGTATTGCCTTTGAGGTCGAAACCGGCAGCTTCGGCAACCGTTGCAATCTTACCGGCATCAACATCAGCTTTGGTCACGGTATGTGTTGCAAAGACTGTTGCGGATTCTCCCGGCAGGAGAACAGTTATCGGGCTTGGATTCGTTATCACCACATCAGGATTGATCAGCGCGGTGCTGACAATGGTAACGTTACCACTGTTCCTGATTTCGAACGAATAGTGGATAACCTCTCCGGGCTTGCTATAGGTGCTTTCCACAGAGGCACCGGTTACCGTGAGTTCAGGTATCTGAAGTGCAATCACTGAAACAACATTGCTCGTGATGTCGACACCCTGGTTGTTCGAGTACTCGGCGCTAGCAGCCACCGATCTCACTACCTTGCCTGCATCCAGATCAGAAGAAGTAACCGAATAGGTACCGGCGAGGCTGACCGAAACTCCCGGGGCAAGGCTTGCGGGCAGTGATCCCGTGATATTCATCTTGCCGTTTGAATTCAGGTTGAGTCTGCTGAGCGGCATGTTACCTGAGTTGGTTACTTCAATGGTGTAATGGATCAGGTCGCTGGCGGCATCAAAGCTGCTTTCAACTGCCGTGAGCCGGACATCAAGCTGCGGAGCCCGGATCACATAAACCCTTACCGCGTTGCTCTGTTCCGAGAATGTCGAATTATCCGAAGAAACACCTGATATCGAGGCAATGTTGGTGATCATGCCCGCTACCATATCAGCTGGTGTTACCACATGAACAGCCGATACGCTGTAGGAACCATTGGCAGCCAGTGACTGAATCAGGGCATTGCCCGTTATCTCGGCATTCGGATCACTTATTGTAATGTTGGGTACCGCAAGCAGACCATAGTTTTTAACGGTTATGGTGTAATGCAGTATTTCGCCAACCTTACGGAAGCCCGATTCCTCAATCACCTTGGTAACAGTCAATCCATCAGACATATTTGCCTGCAGCGTGACCTGGTTACTGGTGTTTTCAATCTGGTTACCCATGGGATCCGAAGCCGTGGCCGTTACCGTTCCTATAATGTGACCGGCAGCGATATCAGCAAGGGTCACTACATGTTCAGCCGGAACGAGTACCACGTCACCCGGCATGAGACCTGTAACCGTATTGCCGCTGACAAAATTGGCATTAAGGTCGACCAGGCTGACCGATGGCAGCACTACGTTACCGGTGTTGGCCACTTCGATGGAATAGTGGATTATATCACCAGGCTGGCTGAAGGTTATTTCAGCCGCAGACAACACAGGATTAACTCCTGCCAGTTGTCTTGCTTCAACAGTCACGGAATTACTCCTGGTTGAAACAGTCTGGTTGTTCGGGTCATTACCCGTAACCGTTGCCGTTTTCACAACATAGCCGACACCTACATCAGTTTGTGTAACCGTATGGATGGTTTTCACCGTAACACTGGTTCCCGGTTGCAGAGCAGCAATCGTTTGACCGCCGCCTGTGGTATTCGGATCGACCAGTGTTAAGCCGGTAATTGCCACGTTACCCGTGTTGGTTATCACGTTAGTGTAATGGATCAATTCCCCGGCAGAACTAAATGAGGTTTCATCGGCTGATTTCAACACAACAAGCGATGGAATCTGCCTTGCAAATACCGTAACGGTATTACTTGTAGCATCGACAGTGGTGTCGAAGAGGTCCTTACCCCGTGCGGTTGCCGTGTTCACCACCCTGCCGGCATCAATATCCAGCTGGGTAATCGTATGTATAGCTGTTACAACAGCTGACATAGCCGGTTCGATGGCAAAAATCGGGTTATTGCCGGTAATTACGGCATTCGGATCAGTTACAGTAACCTGTGACACTCTGGTATTGAGGAAGTTCTTCACAGTTATATCGTAGTGGATGATATCCCCTACTGCGGTGAATGAAGATTCCCTTGCGACCTTGGTGACCACAAGCGTTGGTGCCTGGTTGGCGAATAGTATGACTTCATTACTGTCATCCCTCACAACCGCACCTTTCGGATCTATTCCATTGATAGCAGCAACGTTGACGATTTTGCCGGCGTCCAGGTCAGCCTGTGTTACCACATGTTCTGCATGCGCAACAACAGTTGCGCGGGGAGCCAGAGTTGCCACCGGGCTGCCGTCCTTAACAACAGCAACCGGATCGCTGAGAACAATGTTGCGTGCCGTGACATTACCGCAGTTGAAGATTTCAATCGTGTAATGGATAACCTCTCCAACCGTCCGATAGGTGGTCTCGGCGGCTGACTTGGTTGCGGTAATCTGCGGACGCTGAATAGCAGGCACGGTAACGGTATTACTGGCCTGACCAACTGCTGTTCCATCCTGGAAATTACCGGCGACAGAAGCTATATTCTGTACCTGACCTCCATCGAGGTCCGCCTGAGTGGTTGTATGCGTGGCAAGAACATTGGCACTTGCGCCCGCTGCTAAAACACTGATCGGGTTTCCGGAAGTTATTGAAGCATTGGCATCAGTCATCATGAGGTTGTATACACTCTCCTGGCTGTTATTGGTAACCGTTATCGTGTAATGGATCACCTCACCCACGGCAGTAAAACTGGTTTCTGCAGCCTTCTTGACCACGGAAATCCCCGGACGCAGGCAGGTTACAGGTACTGAAACGGTTGCCTGAGCGCATATACCCGGATGTGATTTCAGACATATCCTGTAAGTGAGCTGATAATTGCCAGCCGGGGTATTCGGTGCCACAATCACATTGGTACCCGACAGGGTCACGGCATTGCTTGTGCTGCTAACCATGGCTATCATGATATCAGCTGCATTTACCGTAGCACCGTCGAGCCTGTCATTAACAAGCACGTTGGAGAAGGATACGCCACCACTCACGCAGTTAACAGGTCCGCCGGTATCATTGGCAGCCGTCAGAACGTGAACTGTGACGAAGGAATTGTTGGATGAAGAAACCGGGTCGAGTTCATTTGCGTAAACTGTAGCCGTATTGAGATAGTCGACACCGTTGAACGGAGCATTTACTGTGGCCGTTATGGTGAGAACTTTAACAACACCGCCATTCATGCCACCTATGGTCCATACGCCGGTAACCGGAGAGTAAGCGCCTGCTCCATTGTCGCTGACGTAGTTGTACCCTGAAGGCAGCTTATCGTTAACCTTAACTCCAGTTGCCGACCCTGGTCCGTTGTTGGTTACAGTGAGTGTAAACACCACACGCGCACCCACTTCCGGTGTCGGATTATCAATTGTTTTGGTTATCGCAAGGTCAGCAATAATAGAGTTGACTGCAACCACGGTTGAACAAGTGGCCTTGTTTCCACAGCCGTCGGTAGCCGTCCAGATAATTTCAGTTGCCCCGATCGGGAATACGTACCCGGCAAGAGTCGTATTGGCTGTCAGGTTATTGGTGACAGTTACCGCCGAACAATTATCTGTTGCACTGATGTAATCGAATTCACTACCGACTGCCGTATAGGTCGTCTGCGCACCAAGAATACCCCTCGACTGCGGCGATACCCGACAGGTGATGACAGGAGGTGTCGTGTCGTTGGAGATAAATGTCTGCACAACCGAATTCGTATTTCCACGGTTATCGGTTACCGTATAGGTTCTGTTCACCGTAACAGGGCAGGTGCCGGTAACTGCATCGACACTGGTGACTCTCAGGTCTCCATCGTTCAGGCAGTTATCAATTACCTGCACACCGAGTGCTTCCAGTTCAGTGACAGTAACAGCTGCCAACGGAAGGTTTCCGATGCCGCAACCAGATACCGTAGTTACCGGGATCGTACCATAGATACCGGGGATCACGAGGTCTTCGACGTGGAAGTACTGCGTATAGCTGCTGGAGTTTCCGCAGGCATCCGTCACAACATACTTCCTGTCAACAACAATCGGGCTGGTGCCGGAATACTTATCCGTGCTTGTAACCGTCATTCTGGAATCGATGGTGCACAGGTCGGAAATCATCAGCCCCATATCTTCAAGGCTGAATACCGTAGTAACCGGTGCCGGAACAGCTGTAGCTGCACAACCCTGGACACTGAGGATTATGATACGACCTGTGATCAGCGGAGGCGTGTTATCATCCACCGTGTAAACCTGATTGACTGTTCTGGAGTTACCGCAGGCGTCAGTAACCCTGTAGGTCCTTGTTACAATAGTCGGGCAGGTGCCAACAGCGACATCGATGCTGGTTACCACCAGTTGGTTGTCGGACGTACAGAGATCATTTATCGCCAGTCCGAAGTTTTCCAAAGCAGCAACAGTGGTGACCGGAGCCGGTACCGAGACAGATACACAACCCTCCACTGCAACCGGTGCGAATGCCCCGGTTATCGAAGGTGCTGTGGTATCATTAACCCGGATGACCTGATTATAGGTGCTGAAGTATCCGCATGCATCGGTCACTTTGTAGGTACGTGTCAGAACAATCGGGCATGTTCCTGCCGCCTGATCCGAACTTGTTACTACGAGACCGATATCCGTGGTAACCACATCACTGATCGACAGGCCCATTGCTTCAAGAGCTGCTACTGTACCAACAGCTGCGGGTACAACAGAAACGCTGCATCCCTCCAGGGTTGTTACAGCGATCGATCCTTGGATAAGAGGTGCGTGATTATCATAGGTTACAGTGATATCAGCGGTTGTCGGTGTACAAGGACCGTTGCTGATTGTCCATCTCAACAGGTAGGTTCCGTCTTCACTTGCTCTGGCTGTTGCCGTACCGGTAGTATCCGAGCTGAAAACTATTGTTCCCGGTCCGCTCACTTTGCTCCAGAGGCCTTTACCAATGATTGGTTTATTGCCACCAAGGGATTCGCTGAGCAGCGTACCGCAACGATTCTGGGTTGCGCCTACAGTTGCCTGTGTCGGCCTTGCATAGTTAACAATCCTCATCGTGGTTTCCACAGGGGTGCAGCTTCCATTACTAACCGTCCACCTGAATTCATACGTACCGATCACCATGTTGGTAATAGCAGTATTATACAGGGTCGGGTCAACAATTTCAGGATAGTTCGTTCCGGTTACCAGTGTCCAGTAACCAGTTCCGTGCTGCGGGTTATTACCGGCAAGAACAGTTTCTGTTGCTACGCAGAGATCCTGATCGGGTCCTGCATCGGAAACCGGAGTAGCATAAAGGGTAAGGAGCATCTGATCAGTTGCAGGTACGCAGGTAACAGCAGATTGTGCTGTCAGCGTAAGGACGACAGATCCCGCATCATAATCAGCTGCGCTGGGTGTGTAAACCGGATGGAGGTCAGTAGCGGCAGCAAACGATCCGCTGCCTGATGTTGTCCACAACAAACTGGTTGCATACTGTGCTGTGGGTTGCGTAAGGCTATATCCACCCTCCGTTTCACACATAATGTCATCCTCACCGGCATCGACAATAGCCTGACGGTTGATGGTCAGAACCATGAAATCGGTGGCCGGCTCGCATGATTCTGCCGATTGGGCCGTGAGTGTCAGAATAACAGATCCGGCGGCGATGTCAATAGCACTCGGAGTGTAAACCGGGTGGAGGAAATGGAAGTTATTGAACGTACCCGTACCACTTGTACTCCAAAGGAGTTCAGTGGAATAAGATTCAGTGGAGTTGGTAAGTTCAAACACACCTGTTTCACAAATAGTTACATCCGGACCTGCGCTTACGAGGGCCTGACGGTTGATGGTCAGGATCATGAAGTCGGTGGCGTCAACACACGGGGTGGCCGAGTGGGCG
>CAYWHP010000030.1:0-2134 GCA_964457845.1 uncultured Porphyromonadaceae bacterium
GGAGAAAATGAAATCATCCTGAAATCCGTGAACTTTGATAAAATCCCCAATATGAGGCTATGGGCTTTTAGCCTGGTTGTGACTTCTACCTGATTTTCAGGCTGCTGAAGAATTCCCAGATCACCTCACTGGCCGCGAAATCCATGTTGCCCGATCCGCCTGGCCAGTCGTGCCCTCCGTTTACCACCGTATAGATCCATACCGGCTGTGATCCTGCGTCGCCGGTATGCTTTTCCAGCACAACCCGGCTGCTGTCCTGAAGGCTGATGTCGGGCAGGTCGATGCGGGTAACCCTGGTGCACTTGTTCCTGTTCACCCAGAACTCCTGCATGAATGGTGTGGAATAATAGGGTCCCCACCCTCCCTTGTCGTCCGGGTCTCCGTCCCAAAGTGTGATGGGATCCTTCGTTGAGTTTATCATCAGAACGGGTATGGGAAGCGGATTCCGCAGGGAGTCGGTCCAGCACTTCATCAGGCATCCCACTACCGGCGCCACCGCATTAAAGGTTGTGACGGATGAAATCGCCACCAGGTTGCACAGATCACCCCCGTTCGACAAACCGGTGAGGAAGGTGTTGTCCTGGCTTAATCCGTACTTTTTCTGAAGCTCGCGGGCCAGAGCGGTAAGGAACTTTACATCATCAACCCTGTTGCCCTTGTTAAAGGAGTAGCCCACCTGCCAGAAATTGGATCCTTTCTGGTCCCGGGTGCCCTGCGGATAACAGACCACAAAGCCGTTTTTATCGGCCACTGCATTCATGCCGGTATACTTCACCATGTCGGCGGCATTACCCGTGTATCCATGGCAGACGACAACCAGCGGGGCATCTTTTTCGAGGTGCGGGGGAAAGTAAAGCAGGTACTCGCGCGTCAGATCATAAACCACAATGGTTCCCTTACTGAGACCCAGGTTCGAGAAATCGGCGGAGTTCGTCCCGCAACCGGTCAGGCAGGCCCAAATGCCGGTCATGATCAGGATCCGGCAAACCGGTGAGAACTGAAGAAAACGGGTCATTCGGCTGCCAGCTCAACAGATGCATCGGGCAACCCGGCACTTTTTGCGGTAATCCTGATTTTCCCCTTGTTTCCGTTCGACTGGACGACGGCAATGCACCGTCCCTGGTAAGCCTTGCGCCAGGTGAGCCGGAAGTTGTCCAGACAGGCGGCATCGCCGTTATCGGTGCCAATGATCCGGCCGGGACCGGTGACTTCAAAATCCACCCGGTTGCCGGCCAGGAATGCGGTACGGCCATCCTTGTCCCTGAAACTGACTTCTACCACCGCCACATCCTGTCCGTCGGACTTTATCGAAAGGGCATCCGCCTTAAGGGTGATCCCCGCCGGCGAGGATTCGGTTATGAGTGCCGATTGCAACGCCTCTCCCCCGGGATTATCCGCAACCACTTTCACTTCCCCCGCCTTGTAAGGAATGTACCACCAGATACTGGAGTGTGCCGGGTCGGATTTTTTCTTTCCGAAGGATTTACCGTTGATGAACAGTTCGGCTCCCTTACAGTTGGTGAAAGCCACCAGGAGCAGGGTATCCCCAGGGTTGTAATTCCAATGCTGCCTTTCAGGTATTTCATTAACGAACCAGGCCAGCTTGCCCATGGGATCCAGCGCGGGATCGTCTTTTGCGGTCTTTTTCCTGGCCGTCAGGTAAATCATCGGCTTCTCCGTCCACATGCTCTGGCGCCAGTAATAGATGGGCTTTTCGCGACCGGTGAGGTCGAGCAGACCGGAATAGGCCGACCTTACGGGGAATTTTCCGGCTTCGCCCAGGTAATCCACACCTGTCCAAAGAAACTGCGAGCTGATGTAGCCGTTGTCCCTCACCGCCAGCCAGCCGTCGTAATTATGCGGGTTCTCACTTCCATAAATGAACTGAGAAGGGTATTTTTTGTGGTCGGAGGCATACCGGCCCTCCGTGTAATTGTACCCGACAATATCAAGGATTTCCGGCAGGCCGATCCTGCGCGAGTTGCCGATATTGGCGAGGGCCATCGTAACGGGCCTCGATGTGTCGATCCCTTTTATCACATCCCTGAATTTCGTGGCAATGCCGATCATCCGCATGGCATCGGGCCGGTAGGCCGACACACCCTGATGTGCCTGGCCCTGTTCGCTGCGCTGG
>CAYWHP010000030.1:2144-41584 GCA_964457845.1 uncultured Porphyromonadaceae bacterium
CATAGGGGTCGTTGGCATAATCGACCTCGTTGCCGATGCTCCACATGATCACCGAAGGATGATTCTTGTCGCGCTCAATCATGTCGGTGAGGTCCTGCACGGCCCACTGGTTGAAATACCTTGAATAGCCCTGCTGGCCCGCGATGGTCTGGTTCCATCCGTCGATCCATTTGCGCTTGGGGTACTCCCATTCGTCGAAAGCCTCATTCATCACCAAAAAGCCCATCCTGTCGCACAGGTCGAGGAATTCCGGGGCCACCGGGTTGTGGCTGGTGCGGATGGCGTTGCAGCCGGCCGCCTTCAGCTTTTCGAGCCGGATCTGCCAGATCTTCTCCGGTACGGCGGCACCCACACAGCCGCCGTCGTGGTGCAGGCAGACACCTTTCAGCTTGGTGTTCCTGCCATTCAGCCAGAACCCGGAATCCGGATCGAAGCGAAGCGTTCGGATGCCAAAAGGAGTTTCCGTTTCGTCTGTCGTTCTGCCATCGGTCACGATGGTCTTCAATGTATACAGGTACGGATTGCCGGTATCCCACAGCACCGGGTTGGCAACGCTAACCTCCTGGGTCACCGGTGTGAGGCTGTCCCGGAGGGTTACTTCGTTAACAACGGAACCAACTTTCACTCCGTCGCGGGTGAGTATCTCTGAAATAATCTTTACGGCACCTGTTATTCCTCCTCCGTTGGCAATGGAAGTTTTAATGCTGATGGTTGCCCTGTCGGGAGAGACCACCGGTGTGGTGACGAATGTGCCCCAGCGGGCGACGTGGAGCGGATTGGTGATGGTGAGCCACACGTGGCGATAGATTCCCGAGCCGCTGTACCAGCGGGTGTCGGCCGATTCGCTGTGGTCGACCCGTACCGAAATCACGTTCTTTTTACCGTACTCGAGGAACGGCGTGAGGTTATAGCCAAAACTGATGTAGCCATACGGCCTGATGCCCAGTTGATGGCCGTTTATCCACACCTCGCTGTTGTTGTAAACGCCGTCGAAAAGGATGGTTACGATTTTGCCCTTCAGGTTGTCGGGCACGTCAAATGTTTTCCGGTACCAGCCGATCCCCCCGGGAAGGTATGCCGTGCAGCTTGCCAGCTTAGTGTCGAATTCCTCATCAATGCTCCAGTCGTGGGGCAGGTTCACATCCTGCCAGGCAGCATCGGTAAATGCAGGCTCTTTGGCCTGATAAACATCACCGCGGGTGAATTTCCAGGCGAAATCAAATTTCCGGGTCTCCCTGGATGACTGGCCCGAGACAGCCAGATGGGCCATTAGAATGGCCAATACCATTGTACACTGCCTGATCATGATCGAGAGAATTATTTTACCCGTATATAAACATATCCCTTAACCAGGTTGCGATTCCTGTCCCAGGCGCTCAGGGCAAGCTTATGGTACTGCTGGATAACCTTGATGGATGAAGCATCGTTGAAGTAGAGGCTCTCCTCCCATTCTTTTGCCGCATCGGCAGGGATGGTAATTTCCATGGAAAATGGGTAGGATGTCGCATTTGGCTCCTTGGTAAGGTCGATGATCCGGTTGATTCGCCAATCGCCGTAGCTGAATTCGACGCGCTGGATTCCGGATTCATCGTCTACTGATGCGTTAAGTGTAACCTTATCTCCTGCAGCAACTTCGAGCGTGTCCGACACAAAGGTCACCACCGGTACGGTATGATCGATCCTGTTGAGGACATCGTCGGTAGATTCACAGGCCGGCAGGCAAAGCAATGACCAGGCTGCCAGGATCAGTGCCGTTTTCATGGTTTTGAATCTGTTCATGGTTATCGGGCTTTATTCCCAGCCGGGATTTTGTTTAACATAGCCTTTAAGAACTTCTTTCCGTGGTATGGGGTACCAGTTGAAACGCGGATTGAACACCCTGTTTTCCACTTCAAACCGCTGATAAGCGAAGCTGGTGTCAGCAGGATTGAAGATGATCCTCATCCCTGTTGCCGGCCTGTTCAGTACCGTTTCAGCGTCTTTCCACCTTCGCAGGTCCCAGAATCGGTGCTCCTCGAAGGCGAGCTCCACCTGTCGTTCCTTTTTCAGTCGCCAGCGCATCTGCTCCTGTGTGAGTCCGGCCGGGTAGCGCGCCCTGCTGGTAATGACGTAATTCCGCTTCCGCAGCTCATATACCGCATCGTATACCTGTTGAACGGGACCCTGGGATTCATTGATGGCTTCGGCATAGTTTAGATAAGCCTCGGCAAAGCGGAAGAGTATCCAGGGTTTCCGGATGGTAGTCCCTTTGTCAAGATCGACGGAGGAGTCCACGAATTTCTTAAGGTAATAGCCTGTTTTCGTGGCCGTTGGGGCCGACTGCAGGCCATCCCTGCCGCCGACAAACGTTTCCACCGGCCGGGATTTCAGCACTGCGCCGTTATACATGACAACCTGGTAAAACCGGTCATCCCGGTTTTCATAGGGGTTCAGTGAATCGTACTGCGGATCATCTGCAATAGGCTTGCCAAATTTGGTATCGAAAGCGTCAACCAGTGCCTGAGTGGGGTTGGTTAGTCCGGTACCGCCATAGCTTACCGGATAATTGGCCCGTTCAAAATCGTTGGTATTAACAGCCTGCGTGGCCAGCAGAACCTCCCTGGAGTATGGGGTGCTGAAAACGTTTGCATATTTCGAATCGAGCCCCACGGTTGCGCTCTTCATGTTCAGGAGGGTGAGGGCGGCATCGGCGGCACGGCTCCATTTCAGCGGATCGTTCGTCGGATTATTCAGCGGGCTGGCCGCATAAAGAAGTATCCTGGATTTCAGGGCAACTGCGGAAGCCTTTACCGCACGGCCCTTACTGGCATCATCGTTCGCCTCGGCCAGGTAAACAAAAGCGCTGTCACAGTCGGCAACGATGCGCTCAACCGCCTGATCGAAACTGATCTGCTTAACGGTTCCGGCATCGGCAACAGTGAGAACACGGTCCACATACGGAATGCTGCCATACCGTTTGGCCAGCTCGAAATGAAAGAGCCCCCTCAGGAACAGTGCCTCGCCCTTAAACCGGGGCCGGTCCTTTACGTCAATGCTGTTGGTTTCCTTGATGGTTGTTTCGAGCTTATCAAGAAAAATATTGGTTTTCCGGATCCCGGCGTACATCCGATCCCAAACCTCATCCGGGTTCAGGGATGAGTTTACCGCCCCATTGTTGAACATCTGTACAAGCGAACCTGAATAGGAGTTCTCGGCCTCATCGCATCCGCTGGCCAGCATGGCGCCGTCATAGCGGTTGTAACCGGTGAGCAGGTCATTGTAAATATTGTTCAGGAAACCGGGAGCGTAATGCTTGTCGGTGAAGATTTTGTCTTCGGTAAGATTGGTATCGACTTCCTTATCCAGAAAATCCTCGCAAGCCGGGAGCAGCAGTGCCGACAACCCAAGAGCGAACAGGTAAAAGATCCTTTTCATAGCCATTTCTGAATCAAGATTAAAATTTGACGCTTAATCCGGTGTTGTAAACCCTCATCACCGGATAACCGGTTACACCGGCATCCGGCACTTCAGCATCGAGGTTGACCTCGCTGATCGCATCAAAACTGATCAGGTTATAGGTATTCAGGAAGATCCGGATCCCCCTGACACTGATTTTTGTAACCCAGCGTTCGGGCAGGTTGTACCCGATCTCGAGGTTGCTGACCCTGATGTAGTTGCCGCTGCGGGTCCACAAGGAGGAGGTATTGTAATTGTTCTTGTTGCTCAGGGTGGTGAGCCGGGGATAGGAGGCACTCTCCTCGTTCACTCCCATTTCCCACGCCTGATAGGCGATATCAGTAACCTTGCCGTTGCCCTGAAGGCCCCAGACACTGTTGTTATTCAGGATGACGGTTCTGCCGAGTATGCCGCTGAGCACCACGTGAAAATCGATCCCCTTCCAGTTCATGGCGCCGATCAGCCCAAAGTTCCATTTCGGAATCCAGTCGCCAATAACGATCTGGTCCTGATTGTCGATAATATTATCGCCGTTCTGGTCTCTGAACTTGACATCACCGGGCTGCACCCCTTCGAACGACTGGTACGGACTGGTTGCGATATCCTGCTCATCCTTAAAAAATCCGATCGATTCGAGCCCCCAGATGGCCGAGGCCGATTTCCCCTGCCGGTACTGATAATCGGGCAGGCCGGAAACCTCCTGCATGCTCACCACCTCGCTGCGGGCATAGGAAACATTCGCGCGGACAGAATAGCCCCAATCCCCTTTTTGCCTGCTATGGCCGATCGTGGCTTCGAATCCGCTGTTTCGGACGGTTCCGTTGTTTTCGTAGGGAGGGAGCTGGCCAAGCACGGAAGGTGTGATACTGGTGCTGGTTGTGATGATATTGCTGCGGAGATTATTGAAGAAATCGAATGAAACTTCAAGTATGTCATTCATTTCCAGATCGAAACCGATATTGGCATTCACCGACTCCTCCCACCGGATGTTCGGGTTCGGGATCCTGCCTTCATAGGATCCATCGGTTGTTCCGAATCCGGATCCAAAAATATACCCGCCTCCGCCGTAATATTTCTGCTCGAATGGAAACCGCTCAAGACCAAGACGGCCATTTCCGGTTTTGCCGTATGAGCCACGTAACTTCATGAAAGACACAACCGCACTTCCTTTCATGAACGACTCCTCCGACAGGAGCCAGGCGCCTGAAACGGACGGAAAGAAACCGAACCGGTTGCCCTTGCGGAAATCTTCGGAACCACTGTATGAAAACCCGAATTCGGCAAAGTACTTTTTCTTAAACCCGTAGGTGGCTCGTCCGAAAACCCCCTGGTTGGAATAGGCCAGGTTATTCCCGTTCTGGAAATACTTCGACTGCATGTATTTCAGATCAGCCGACAAGGAGCTCGCTCCCTTATCCATATTGTAGGAGAATCCCCCGAGGGTGGTAAACATGTACGAGAAACCATCATCGAATTTCTCCGTATTGATACTGATATCACTGTTATCACCGTATTTCAGGTACTCAACCGAATCACCCGCCGCATATTCCTGGTACACGGCATAGGTCTGACTGCGTCCGAGCGAATAGTAATTGGTGCCATCAAGCCCCATCATCACATTGGCAGAAAGGCCTTTCAGCAAAAAATCGAGTTTCTGCGTAGCTTCCGCATTTCCCAGAAGCACCCGCTGGTAATTGTCGCGGTAGCCGGTTTTTGATATCAGGCCGAGCGGATTGTTCCGGTAAACCGAAGTACCGGCGATTGAGCTGTCGCGGTTCATAAGGGGCATGGCGTTGGGGGGGAGCTGGGAAAGAGCTGAAAAGATGGATCCGGCACTGGTATTGGGCACATGCCGGTTCTCAACGCGTGCGGCCAGATCCACAGAAACCAGCAGGGTTTTTGTTACGTCCACATCCACATTCGACCGCAGGTTGTATCGCGAAAATTTTGGGTTCGTGTTGTACTGGGGGTTCACGTCGGTGAACTTGTAGATACCGTCCTGTCCCGTTGTGCCCATAAAAACAAAGTAACGGACGGCCGCCGTTCCGCCGCGCAGGGTTAGTTTGTATTGTGATTGCGGAGCCGAAGGCTTGAGAAATTCTCCATACCAGTCAACATCCGGATAGATGTACGGATCGCTGCCGGGTGCATACATGGCCGGATCATACCTGCTGCCCGCTGGAACAGGCAGCCCGTCGTTAGCCAGGGCCTTGCGATAGAGCGTCAGGTAATCGGCCGAACCCAGAAATTCAGGCAGAACCGAGGGAGATTGAAACCCGGTTTGAGCGATGAAATTGATTTCCGATTTCCCGTTAAAGCCTCTTTTGGTTTTCACGTTGATTACCCCGTTGGCGCCCCGGATCCCGTATTGAACGGTAGCTGCCGCATCCTTCAAAACAGTAAACGATTCGATCTCCAGCGGATCGAGCTGGGAAAAATTTCGCTCCACATTATCGACAATGAACAGTGGCGAAACATAGCTGTTGAACGTTCCGATCCCCCTGACATAGATATTGGAGTTATCGTATCCCGGTTCGTCACCGGTGGTTTTAATCGCGGTAAGTCCGGTGGCCCTGCCTGCAATGGCATTCGAGAGGTTGGGGACAGGCGTTTTCTCCAGGCTGCCGGAACCGATTACGGAAATGGCGTGTGTGAGTGATGATTTGGTTCGTGTACCGTAACCGACATCAATCAATTTTTCGGTAACGATGGTATCCTTCACCGTTTCACCCTCCCGTTTGCCTTCCGTTTCCTGGGCAGTAACCGGGATCATTCCTCCGGACACGATGAACATCAGGAAACAGAGTGGCTTTATGGTATTTATCATTCGTCGCATGGGTTTAGTCTTAATCGGTTTAACGGTTTACCAGCCGGGATTTTGCTGAAACAGGGGATTCTTGTTCATCTCCGAAATGGGAATAGGATAAAGGTCCATGTAATCACGGTATACCCTTGTTTCAAAAGGCTTTCGCGTATAATCCAGCTTGCCCTGGGCATCCTTGGTGATATACATTTCAAACATCTCCCCTCCGAACCATTCGGCGCCCTTTTTCCAGCGTCGCGCATCCCACCAGCGATGTTCCTCGAAACAAAGCTCGATGGCCCGCTCATTCATGATACGGCTCCGCATCTGGTCCTTGTTGAGTCCGGCTGGCAAGGGCACCACTCCGGAGCGTGCCCTGACGGCATTCAACGCTTCATACACCTCCGTGGTAGGTCCGGCAGCTTCGTTTAACGCCTCGGCGTAGTTCAGGTACAACTCGGCCAAACGGAAATAGATCCAGTCGTGATAAGCCCTTACCGTGGTTTTTGTTTGAACCTCCTCCGGCAGGTACTTGCGTACATAATAACCCGTGCTGGTAAATTCGGCCAGGATCTTGCGATGTTTCCCGTTTGCCGAAGGATTCAGATCGGGTGAAAGAAAAGTTTCCACCGTAACGTTTTGCCAGACGGCGCCATTATACAGAATGATTTTGTAGAACCGGGGATCCCTGTTCAGGTAAGGATTCGCAGGGTCGTAACCGGAACCCGGCTCATGTATAAGCTTGCCGTTGTTCATTTCGAACAGGTCAACGAAGTTCTGCGTGGGGGCAACGGAACCGGCTCCTTCGAATTTATCCCCCTTTGGTGCCCATACGTTGATCTGCTGGTTGCTGAAATCCGCGGTGCCCTGGTGCTTCCAGAAAATCACCTCACGATTTCCGTTATTGGCACGTGTGAAGAAAAGCCGTTCGTAATCCTTGGCGCCATTGCCCTTCGAATACAATTCATACGCTCTGCCGCCGGATTCATTTGTCAGCTCGATCACTGCCCGGGCCGCATCAGCAGCAAGCTGCCATTTGTCGGCATTGGTTATCTCAAGATTCCAGAGAGGACTGGCGGCATATAGCAGCATCCTGGATTTCAGGGCCATGGCAGCCCCCTTAGTGATCCTGCCCAGTTCATTGTCGGGCCGGGTCACTGGCAGCGAGGTGATCGCCTTCTCACAATCGGCGAGAATGTAATCCGCGCACTCCTTGTAGGAGTTTCTCGCATACATCAGATTATCACCGGGTATAAGTATCTGCTCGATGATCGGCATCCCGCCGTAGCGCTTAACGATTTCAAAGAAATAGAAGGCTCTCAGGAAATAAACCTCTCCCACCATGGCATCGCGGGTTTTCTGGTCGGGGAAAGGAATCACCTCCAGCTTCGAGATGAAAATATTCGCCTTGCGTATTCCGGCATAATAGTTTGAAAGCTGGTTGTCGACTTCGTCGTAGCTCCCGAAATTGAGCGTCTGCGTGCCGTGCCAGCCCATGTATGAATCCGATTCATCCGATGCCGACGACATGGGCACAGGCTGGTAGTTGCCCAGCCGGTTGAAACCGTCCTGCAGATGACTGTATATGTCGGCATGGTAGCGCTGGGCATTCTCGAAAATGGTAAATACCTTAACCTCATCCAGGTTCAGTCCGGGAGCCCTGTCGAGGAAATCATCCTCACAGGAAACAACTGATAATGAGATCAATGCTAAATATATCCAATTGCTGATTTTCATATTCCGCATGATTAGAAGTTAAGTTTGGCCCCAATGTTTATCGATTTGAGCGGCGGCATGTTTCCGCCCCGCTGGTTCCTGTTATCAGGATCCAGGTAAGGCTCCTTGGCCCAAAGGATCAGGTTGACGCCGGAAATGTAGATCCGGAGTGATTCTGACCGCATCTTCTTCAAAATGGAACCCGGCAGGGTGTAACCGATTTCCGCGTTTTTCAGCCGGAGATACTGACCGGAACCGAGGCTGTAGGTGCTTCCCGATTCATTATTCTGATAAGGCCCGTACAATCGTACGTACTCTTCCCTGCCCGACGTTTCGGGTGTCCAGTAGTTCCAGTGCATGGGAAACACGTTTTCATTATTGGAGAAATGCCACATGATTTCCCAGTTCTTCTCGAAGGAGGCCCTGGCAACGCCCTGAAAGAGTGCGGATATATCGAAGTTGCCGAGCGTGAGGCCGAGCGTGGTTCCGTAGGTGATTTCCGGCACGTAGGAATAACCGGTCCGTATCTGGTCGAAACGGTTGATGACACCGTCGTTGTTTACATCCTGAAAGATGAGGTCGCCCGGGTAAACGATGTTGTTTCCGGCGATACCGCCTAGTTGCGATATCTGGGCAGGGTTGTCGTAAATCTGATCGTAGCTTTGGAAAATCCCCGTGTAAACATATTTCAGGGAGGTGCCTATCGGATAACCCTCCTCCTTCTGGTAATCGAGGGTCATGTAGGCATCGTCCTTCTGGATGACCGTATTGTGGGCAAAAGAGAAATTGCCGCGCACGTAGTAGGAGATTTTGTCGCTTAGGGAATAATTATGCCGCATTTCTACCTCGAAGCCCTGATTTTTCACGATGCCGATGTTTGCCGCACTAAATGTTGCCCCAACGTATGACGGGCTGGTATTGCTGATGGTGGTCAGGATTTTGTCGCGGTATTCATAGAAAAAATCGACGTTCAATCCGAAGAGTCCTTTAAAGAGCTCCGACTCGAATCCCAGGTTTTGTTTTCGTGCCACCTCCCATTGCACATTCTTGTTTGCGATGGTGCCCTGCCGGATACCCTGATACCAGTTGTCGCCGGTGCCGAAAGTGGCCCCGCCGGCCTCTTCGTATTGCTGCAGATAGATAAACCGGTCGCTGCCGATCCGGTCGTTGCCGACCCAGCCGAGCGAGCCCCTGAATTTCAGGTTGCTGACAATCTTTTTAAACCCGGTATTTTGCATGAATGGCTCATTGGTGAGGATCCAGCCGAGAGCAAAGGCCGGGAAAAGGCCAAAACGCTTGCCGGGCGCAAAGTTTTCGGAGCCGTTGTAGCCCACGTTCACCTCGGCAAGGTAGCGCCGGTCGAAATCATAGGTGAGGCGTCCCACGAGCCCTTCGGTGGCATAGGGGGTTTCGGAATTGATGTATTTCAGATCCCGGTTCGCAAGCACCAGACCGGTAAGGCTGTGACGTCCGAATTGCCTGTTGTAGTTCAGGCTAACCTCGTAATAGGTTTTCCGGGTATCGTATACATTTCCCCATGCATAATAAATAGGGGTGGTTTCACCGAATTCGGTATAGGAGTTGTTGTCGAGGTCGTATTGGTAAACAGAGAATGTTTGCTGGTAGTTGCGGTTCATCGATCCATTATCGTCGAAGGCCAGCTGGCCCTTTAACGACAGACCCGGGGTGATGAAATCGAGCTTGTAGTTAAGGTTTACTCCCAGCTCCATCACGCTTCGGATTTCCTTGAAGAAGCCCCTGTCCCGGATGTCCCCGATAATATTGGTACGGCTGGTATTGCCGCCGAGCGAGCTATCAGGGTTGAATACCGGGGAGAATCGGCCACCCAGTGCAAAGGAGGCACGGTAAATCTCCCAGCTGCCATACCAGGCTGTTGCCGGATTTGTCCGTTCCTCGATGCGCGTGCCAAGGTTTATGGAAGCACTGAAGTTTTTCGACACATTAATATCGAAGTTCGAACGGAAGTTGATCCTCGAAAAATTGGTGTACGGATCATACTGATAAACGCCATCCTGGGTAAGATAACCTCCTGATATAAAATATTTTACAAATTTTGTTCCACCCGTAACATTGATATTGTACTGGGTGAGGGTTGAATAATCCTTCATAACGACATCCACCCAGGAGTAATCGGGATTGGTATAGGGTGATGCTCCGGTCCGGAAGTTGAGCAGGTCCTGGTTGTTGAACGGAGCGGCCTCCTTGGATCCACCTACCTTATGAAGGTTCTGCAGCAACGCGGAACGATACGAATCGAGCGGCTTCGGAATCCGGGTGGGCATTGTCACGGCAGTCTGGGTGGTGAAGGAAATCTGTGGTTTACCTTCAAATCCTCGCTTGGTTGTGATGATGATGACCCCGTTTGCTCCCTTCACGCCATAAACTGCCGTGGCCGACGCATCTTTCAGGATACTCATGGTTTGAATTTCATTGGGGTCGATCTGAGCAAATCCGTCACGGATGATCCCGTCGATTACGATCAGGGGATTTGAGTTGCCGTAAGTGGCCTGCCCCCGAATGAACACATCGGCCTCATCCCGTCCAATCTCGCCTGAAGTTTGTACCACCTGAACACCGGATAGCTTGCCGGCGATCGACTGCGTCATGTTTGAAACAGGTATGGATACAATCGTTTTGGTGTTAATGGATGATATGGATCCCACTACCGATTCCTTACGCTGTGATCCGTAACCAACCACCACCACCTCCTCGATTGCCTTGGTATCGGGACTCAGCTTCACATCAATGATCCGGCGTCCTGCTATCCCCTCCTCGATTGGCTGGTAACCTACATACGAATACTGCAAAATGCCGTTTGGTCCGGGAACATCGATCTTGTAGCTGCCGTCAAGGCCGCTCGTAGCACCCTCATAGGTCCCCTTTATCACAATGTTTACACCGATAAGTGTCTCTCCTGTAACGGCATCCCTGATCACGCCCGTCAGGCGGTAACCCTGCTGTGCGAAACCGCTGAGGCCCGACAGGAGTACCAGCAGCATAAGCGCACAATGCCTCGGCTGAAATCTATTCATGTTTTACGAATCTGTAGATGTAGGTCTTTAAGGTCTTATTGTCACGGTCGAGCCCGAGCAGCTGTTCGGGGGTTAATCCCGTTGTAACATCCTGTGCCACCGGGGTAAACATAACAAGCTTCTTGCGGTCGCCGACAAAGGTCTTGATCCGGATTTCCATCTCGGACCCGTTAAGTCTGGTAACGGTAAAACGAACCGGATACGGCTCGTATTTATTGCTTCCGTTCCAACGATCGATCGACATGTCGAGCATGTCGGTATTGGTTATGATCCAGGTTCCCGACCGCTGCTGGGCAGCACAGGAGCTGAATAAACGGTACACCCCGTTCTGCTCGATGAGCAGCCTGGTGCTTTTTTCGCATTCCGACAGTTCCACACTCGCACCATCTTCAAGTATGGACTCCTGTGCCCAGAACCCGGGCATAAGAGCAGCATATCCGGGATCCTTTTCGCAACCGGACAAAGCGGCAAGAACCAGCACCAGTGAGAGTAAAATCAGCTTATTCATGGAATTTTCAGATTATTCGGATTTTGGCTTGACGATCATGGCTAGTCGATGCTTTTTGAATAGGAGAATACCGTAACCTGCAGCTTTCCTGCTTCGGTTATGTCGCTGCGCCTGATACGCAAGACAGAGCCATCCAGCTGCTCAATGTAGTAGGCCGCCGGAAGGTGACTGGAAATATTCAGCATTCCGTTTCGGTAACTCCATCCGGAATTTATTGATTTTAAAGCACATGCATCATTCAGGATACAAATCTGGTTTGCCTTGAACTCAATGCCTGAGCTCAGGGCACATTCACTCAGGGTGTCGGGGACATTGTCGATGGATTTCGACGTAAGAATCCAATTGCCGACCAGCAGTTCTTCGGCAGGTATGTCCTCCGGGGTGCAGGAGAATCCCGCAAAGGTGACCAGGCACAACAAGAGTGCCCTGAATCCTGATGTTTTCATTAGGTTGGGATTAATAAAAAAGGATGTCCCGGGAAATCCGGTATGGCCCCGGGACATCCAATCTGTCAAACAATTATTCTACATAGATCTTCGCAGACGTAACTTTGCCGTTGCGGGTTCCAACCTTGAGAATATAGATCCCGTTACGCGGAACCTGGATCGCGTTCAGTGCGGTATTATCATCAAGCATCCTTGTGACGATTTCCTTGCCTGAAAGATCATACAGGCTGGCGCGTGAGGCATCCGGCATGCTGAAGAATACAGTCCTGTTAACAGAGTAGGCAACCAGGTCAGACTTCGCCAGCGGGACATCCCCAATGGCTGAAATAAATTCGCGCTGATCCGGGTTGGCATCGAGGGTAACTTCATCCATGAAAAAGTCTCTGGCAGGTGTTCCGTTGATCCAGTTCTGACCAGCATCCATCCTGACATCAAATCGTACCGTCATGGCCTTGATGGCGGTATAGCTGCTAAGGTCCCACACGAGATCGAACCAGTCGCCGTCGATTTCCTCTTTCGGATAGACAAACATTTCAGTGTGCTCGACATCAGCATTGTCAACCACATGCAACTGT
Source organism: uncultured Porphyromonadaceae bacterium (assembly GCA_964457845.1). GTDB lineage: Bacteria > Bacteroidota > Bacteroidia > Bacteroidales > UBA12481 > UBA12481. The sequence goes on from CAYWHP010000030.1 coordinate 14,681, forward strand.
ATGTTACAGATGGTATCGGTGCGTACAAGCACATGCAGGTACTGCTTTTCGCCATATTTGATCATGTGGATTCCGGGGAAAGAGACTTTCATTCCCTGCCACCACGATGCGCTGCCGCTCTTCGAAAACTTGAGGATCTTTCCCTGCTTGTCAACAGCACTGGTTGTAAACGGGTTGTCGATAATGGAATAGGTGTTGGTCTCGTTCTGGGTATCGAACTTGAGCTGGCTTGCCTGCCAGTCGTCCTGACAGTTAAGCAGATCATTACCCGTTAGAATGACCACCCCGCGCTGCAGCGGATCATTGCTCAGGACAATTTCATCGTAATAGTATTTGGTTGCGGGGTTATCCCTTGGTCCGTTCCAGTCTTTATCGTTGATGATGCACAATTTCTCAAACGGTATGTTATTATCAATCAGATATTTAAGGTCGATGACAATATCCTCCCACTTGCCGGCAGTTGAGTTGTTGCCGTCGAACCGGAGCTTTCCTTTATCCCCGTCCGCAAGAGGCTCATTTACGTTCAGACTGATGCTAAAGCCGTCGTTAAGAATTTCCCGGTAATGGTACATGTGAAGGTAGCGGGTCTCTTCAGTGATGGTTACTGCATTGGCCAGCCTGAAATTAAGGAAGTTGCCCCACCAGTCGACACCTGCGATAGTGGCCAGGTAGAGGCTCTTTTCGGTTTTGTTGATGCCGGTTTTGTCCGGGTTATCGACGAACGATGTGTACTTTCCGCCGCCGAAATCGACATACCATGAAGAGATTTTGCCGGCTTCAGCAATCGACCATTCAACAAAGTCATAATAGGTGATCGCTTCCGGGCTTTTGTCGCCGGTCAACAGGCTGGTTACGCCGCGCTGGATGGGATCGGCACTGAGAATGACCTCATCGAAATAATAATCGGTTGGATCTTCAGCGCCGCCGCCCCAGTTTTTATCCATGAGGATGCAGATTTCGCTGAGCGGCTGGGCATTGTCCATGTTCCATTTCAGGTCGATGACGATATCTTCCCAGCGGCCGGCAGTTTCAAGGTTGCCATCGAAACGCTTGGTTCCCTTATCGGCATCCTCCCAGGTTTGCTGCTTGTTGATGTTCACGCTGTAACCCTGGTTGAGGTTCTGCCTGTAATGCATGATATGAAGGTACCTGTTGGCTTCGGTAATGGAGACCGGAGCACCCAGGCCCAGCAGGAAGAAATCGGGCCACCACGATTTTCCGGCCAGTGATTTCAGGATGATCGCCTTGCTGGTTGCATTGGCTCCCGTTTTCGACGGATTGTCGGCTACCGAAGCAAAGGATGGAGCCTCGGCGGTACCAAAATTGAAGTACTTGCCGGCAAGGCCGGGGTCGGTCAACGTCCAGCCTACCATGTCGCGATAGGTGATGGCCTCGGGTGTGGTTTCACCCGTCCACAGGGATTGCTGGGCCGAAACATAGGATGCAGTGCCCAGCATCAGGATCAGAGTAGTAAAGATAATTCTCATAATCAGTTGGTTTAAATTAGTAATGCATTATTAATCAATGGAATAATTATGGATTTCTGTCTTAAAGCCTGATGAATTTATTGCCGGCGGTGCGGCCGTTTGCCAGTACGGCCCGAACAAAATAGACACCTGAGTCACCGTCGATCCGGATGGAATAATCCGGATTCCGGATGTCCCTGACCTGCCTGATGACTTCGCCGGCAGCATTGAAAACCTCGATATTCTCAAGGTTTTCGCTCCCCAGCGACCTGACATCGAGGATGGAATCGTGATAAATGAACCGGATGTCCTTACTCATCAGCTGGTCATCCGCTGAGGATAGCGGCAAAGCCACCTCCCATACCGAGTTGTCGCGGTTGTTCCAGGTCATTTGCAATACCGGTGTACCGGAAACAAAAGTATTGTCGGGCAGGCTCCACACCTTCATGCTTCGGCGCACGACAATACGGTAATAATCACCATCAAGATGCACGAAATGGAACCGCTGGTTCTCCCCTCCCCAATCCTGATACTGCATAATCTTTGCCCGATCGGTTGCGGCGCCGCCCTCAACATCGAGCACATAATTCCTTTCCGGTGCTATGTGGGCGGGAATGATCCTGTATCCACCGTTAAGCGGATCAATCCTGATGTCGAACCGCGAGTTCATGCCGGCTTCGGATCCGGTAACAACGAGGGATCCTCCGGCAACCAGTGAAGAGCCACTAATTCCGACAAACTGGTTGCCTCCTTTGTTTCGGATGGTAAACCTTCCACCGGTAAGTGCTTGCTCGCGAACCTCAACCGGGATGATAAAAGTTGTCACAGAGTATTTCGGTGCAACATATTCCAGGGCCTGATCGGCAATAGTGATATTGCTTTTTGCGAGTCTCTCGGAATACGAATCATTCACCTTGCCCGATCGGTAGCGTATGGCTGTCGGCCCTGTTGATTTGAAAGCGCTGAGGTCATAGCTGAAAGATGCTTCTGCTCCGGTTTCGTTGCAGACCACCACCACAAGTTCAGTGTGATCAGGGCTAAGTGCGGTCAGCGTGTGCTGGTCCTTGCAATCTATGATGGTGTAACCCGCTTTGATGAAACGGGAAAACTGTGCCCGGATATAAAAGGCATCCCCCTTTGAAACCGGGTGGGAAGGTTCATTGTATCTGCCTACAATGAGACCCCACTGCGGGCTTTGGTCAGCTGCGATCTGCCAGTCAATCCAGGCTTCACATTTCATTTCCTTCATATCCTGAATCACCCGGGCGGCCATTGCCAGGATAAGCTGTTCCGCGGTACCCGGCATGTTAAGCGGGCCCGACTCCGACTGCCAGAGCCGGAAATCGTTTTCGAGGCAGAAGGCAGCAAGGCCCTTGCGGGAAGAAGGGCTGCCGAAATAGCTGTGCGCGTTGATCTTGGAAATCTTAGGCAGTATGTCGCCTCGTGTGTGGTAGGCGTTAATGCCGGTGAGACACTCATCAAGCGAATTTGAATCCATAGCCGTGATGCGGCAGTATCCCATTCCCTTGGCAGCCAATACGTTATAGAGCTCCCGGATCATCTTTTCCTGGTCGGCCTGCCCGAAATAGCAGCCTTCCTGACCGCCAAGGGCTTTCCACCAACCCGAATAGGGTTCATTAAACGGGTCCAGCGTACTGAAAGTTATGCCGAAATTTTCATGGTAATATTTTACCACTTCGGTGAGGTAGTCGGCAAAATCGTCATACATGTCGGCCTTCAGGTTTGCTACATTGCCTTCCGTGCTTCCGGCCGAACAGCCGCTGCGTGTCATCCACCAGGGCGGCGAATTCGAAAAGGCTTCAAAAACAATGTCATTGACCCCGGTTTGCCGGGTCCTCGACTCAATCAGCTGGAGGGTAATCTTCCGCTGATTGGCATCACGGGTCCAGTCATATGCTGCTGTTTCTGCAACTTTGTACCCCGGCATGTCGCCACCATCCCCCCGCATGTGCTGGTGATCGGGAGCATCACCGCCACCGATATTAAACCGGAAGATATTCATATTGAGCCCGTTCGGATCCGTAATCCAGTCGCAGATCTTTAAAACGTCGATGTCGCTGTATCCGCCCATAATGTTGGCCCACCAGCAAAGTGATCCGCCCCACCCCTCCACATTCTGATATCGGATGGCAGGATCGATCAGCACCGACTGCGCTGTTGCGTTTTGCAGGAAACAAGCTGTCAGCAGGATTAAAAATATTTTTCTCACGGGGAACATTCAGGTTTTAGTCAATCAGCGACCAACAAGGTTAACCAGACTTACTCATAGCGACTGTGATAAATTGTTCATTTTTTGGTATAAATCATGCAAAAGCGGTCTGTTGCATTTTTACCCGCCCAAAGATGCTAATGCGTATATTTGACCATTGTTTATTTAATAAACCAAAGGCTTTGTAGATGAGGCTGCCGTTCAGGATATTATACCAGCTGCTGCTCTGTTGCATGGTACTCACGATGATGGGATCACCAGCACATGCTGCCTTATCGGCAAAACGGAATCCGATCATTATCCAGCGGTACAATATTAATTCAGGTCTCTCCTCCGACAATCTGAAAGCGCTTATTCAGGACCGTGAAGGCTACATCTGGATCGCCTCCGACAATGGATTGAACCGTTTCGACGGATACAGCACTGTCATTTACAAGCCGGATTTCACCCGCGAGAATACATTCAATACGGTTGATTTTACCTGTCTGGCGGAAGATCAGGACGGACGGCTTTGGCTGGGGACCGACCACTCGGGTATCAATGTTTTTGACAAGCGGACCGGGGAGGTTGAGGTTTTCGACAGAAGCCGTCAAAACGGAACGGCCCTTCTCGACAACAGTATCAACCATATTCTGTGCGATTCCAAGGGGCGGGTCTGGATTTCAAGCCAGGGAGGGCTTAATCTCTATTTACCGGATTCGAAGAAGATGGTTACGTTTTCGGAACAAATGCGGCCCGGCAAAACCAATCCTTTCGGCACCATTTCATTCGCTTACGAAGACAGGAAAGGCAAGATCCTGATCGGAACCTGGGGCAACGGGGTTTATGCCTACGACGAATACCGTGATGATTTTGTCCAGCTCCTTATCGACAGGGAATCGGCTCCCAACGACAGTGTCAACCGGGTTTTCAGAATATTGGAAGACAGACGGGGCAATTACTGGTTCGGGACCTGGGAAGGGGGCCTCCTGAAGGTGGCATTGAAAGACTATCGTTCCGTGGTGCCGCTGCAGCACTATTCAATGAACTCCGGCAACAGGTTTTCCCTGTCGAGCAATATCTTCTACTGGCTTTACGAGGATGAAGACGGCGCCATCTGGGCGGGAACTCCGTTCGGCCTTAACATCATCCGGAACCCCGACGGGGAGGCTCCTCTGATAACCGTTTTGCAAAGCGGCAAGGGCTCCGGAAATATTTCGCAGAATGACGTATTCTCCATCCTTCGCGACCGGTCGGGAATCATCTGGCTGGCCACGGGAGGTGGAGGGCTGAACAAAATCGACCCCCGGTTCCAGCGGATCGATGCCTATACGATCCCCGAAGTAAGCGGACTTGGCGAGGCGCAATCCATCCGTTCTTTCATCATCGACATCGATTCCTCGCTGCTGGTTGGAGCCAATGGAACCGGCTTCGGCCGGTTCAGTCTTACAGAAAGGGAATACACCCCTTACACCGGCATACCCCGCTTTGCCGGACTGCCGAAGAACATCAATGCCGCCACCTGTTTCCTCTTCGACCGGGATAAGAACCTCTGGATCGGAACCCGGTATGACGGGTTGTTCATTGTGGCCCCACAGACAGGCCGTGTAACCGTTCTCCTTAGTTACGATCCGGTTACCGGAACCCGCAGCAGGATGATCAATTCCATCTATGAAGACCAATTCGGATACATCTGGGCAGGCACCAGCACAGGCCTTTTCAAGTTCGTCAAACCGGCCGGGGAACAGGAATACCAGACTTACAGGTTCCTTCCCGAACCGGGGAATCCGGAATCCATCGCCGGGGAATATATCAGTTCGATTTTCGAGGACTCGGAGTCAAACCTGTGGATCGGCACCATCGGTGGGGCCCTGAACAGGGTGGAAAACAGGATAAATATACATACTCCGCTGAAATTCAGACATTACGGAGTTGAGCGCAATGATCCGGGAGCCATACGGAGCAACATCGTATATGCGATCCATGAAGACAGCCGGAAGCAACTGTGGATCGGCACCGGAACAGCAGGCCTTGCGCTGTACCATCCCGATACCGAAAGCTTTACCCACATGGCAGCCGGCTCCTCCATGCCCGGTGATGCGGTATTTGATATCATCGAAGAGGCCGGAAGCCTCTGGCTGACAACAAGCAACGGATTGGTGAGACTGAGCCGGCGTGGGGAAAACGACTTCCAGACCGAGGTGTTCAACTCGGATGACGGCCTCCAGGGCAATGTGTTTATCGACGGGGCTGCCTATAAATCACCTGACGGCCGGATTTTCGCCGGAGGGTATTATGGCTTCAATGCCTTCAGGCCCGGAGAGCTGTCGGGAAACAAGTACATTCCGCCGGTTGTGATCACCGACATCCGGGTTTCAAACGAGGCGGTCCCTGTTTATCATTCCATTGATAAAGGGTTGGTCCTCAAGCACAACCAGAACAATCTCGGCGTTGAATTCGCCGCCCTCTCCTTTTCCCAGCCGAAAAAGAACAACTATGCCTACATGCTGGAAGGGCTCGACAAGGATTGGACCCGGCTGAGCTCGGAAAGCAGGATCGCCTACTTCTCTCATATCCCCCCGGGTAGTTATATACTCAGGTTAAAAGCCTCCAACAGCAGCGACGCATGGAATGAAGTTCCGGTTTCCATGGCCATCCGGGTGAAACCGCATCCCGCCTGGTCCTGGTGGGCCATCATGATCTATTCCGCCCTCCTGGTAACCATCCTGATTGCGATCTACTATTTCCTGATCAACAACATCAAGATCAAGCAGGCCTACGAGATCGAAAAGATCGAGCGAAAAAGGGAAGAGAACGTCAATCAGTTCAAATTCAGGTTCTTTACCAACATCTCCCATGAACTGCTGACTCCCCTATCGGTGCTATCCTTCTCGGTTGAAGATCTTATCGCCCGACGGAGCGATGACAAGGGGCAGCTTGGCGTAATGCAGAGCAATGTGAACCGGGTAATGCACCTGATATCCCAATTGCTTGACTTCAGGAAAGTGGAGAGCGGAAGCATGAAGCCTGCCGTAACGCCCGGAAGGATCGACACCTTTATCGAACAGATATGCGACAGTTTAAAACCGCTTGAGGGCAAGAAAAATATTTCGGTTATCCTGAGCGGCAAGATAGAACAGGCGCTCTTTTTCGATCATGATAAACTCGATAAGATCATCTGCAACCTGCTGGCAAATGCCTTCCGGTACACACCCGAGAATGGGAGGATTCTGGTGAATTATGATCTCTTTCAAAAAGATGGATTGAACTGGCTGAAACTGGAGGTTACCGATTCCGGGAAGGGGATTGAACAGGAAAACCTGGAACATGTGTTCGACCGGTTTTACCAGGTAAAATCAGTAACCGGCCGGACCTTCGGGGCGGGGATCGGGCTGGCCCTGGTAAAGAACCTCGTGGAAAACCTCAAAGGAGATATATCCGTAAGGAATGAGGAGAATATGGGCGCTAAATTTACCGTCAGCCTGCCGGTATCGCCCGAGGCTTACCTTCCGGATGAGGTGGGCTATGAGGAAATCGGCTACCAGTCGGGCAACCTGTTATTCAGTCATCCGGATTTTCTGATGCCGGAGGCGGAGGAACATCAGGATACGGCCGAACATGACCGGAGCAAATCGATCCTGATCGTTGAGGATAACGCAGATTTCAGGCGGCTGCTGCGAAAACACCTTTCAAATTTTTACCACACCTACGAAGCCGACAATGGAGAAGTTGCCTGGGAAATATGCCTGAATAAACAGCCCGACCTTGTAATCTCCGATATGATGATGCCCGTGATGAATGGCATCGAATTATGCAAGAAAATCAAGAACAATGTTGAAACCAGTCATCAGATCGTTATCCTGATAACCGCCAGGACTGATGAAGAAACCCGGTATGAGAGCTATCTGGCCAATGCGGATTCGTACATATCCAAGCCGGTTGACCTGCGGACCCTCGATATTCGGATAGAGTCCCTTCTCGGGCAACGGGAAAAACTGATCCGGCGCTATTCGCATGACAGTGCTGAGGCTCCGGCAGCAGCAGATTATTCGCCGATTGACGAGAAATTCCTTACGCAGGTAAGAACCATTATCGAGGATAAACTCATGAATACCGAATTGAATGTGCTGGCCCTAAGCAAGGAGATCGGCATGAGTTCGTCAAACCTGTACCGAAAGATTACCAGTCTTACCGGAATGTCGCCCGTTGAATTTATCCGCTACATCCGCCTCCAGGCGGCGGCCGGCATCATGGTGAAGGAGGGCGCCAATGTTTCGGAAGCCGCCAGCCGCAGCGGGTTTAACGATCTGAGCTATTTCTGCAAATCCTTTAAGAAACAGTTTGGGGTAAGCCCCAAGCAGTACCAGAAAAAGGAGCTGTCACCGGGCGTCCCCGACTGAGCGCAATGAAAGCAACTGTCCGGATGACAGATTACTCTTTGGATTAAACGCAGGGCTGTTCATATAGGACAGAAGACTTTCCCGCAGTTGTCTGGCTACAGGGCGGCTCTCCAGTCCGGTATGCAGGTCGATTGATGAAAACACCATTTTCCCTTTGCCGGCTTTGGCTTCGAAAAGGTTCCCCAGCCTCCTGTTTTTAAAGAAATTATCGATAACCGTAATAATAGGATCCACCGCGAGACTGTCGGTTACAATAGTTTTTGAATTCTTGCACAAATCCCACCACTGCCAGTCGGAATGAAAATCGGTTGGAAAAAGCGTAAAAGCCGGATGGGCAGGATCGATAAGCAGGCCCATGGTACCCGGCTGGTTTGGAAAATGAACCGGGCTCCAGAAAACGGGAACAAACTTCCCGGTGATCCCGTTTATTTCAGCCGGATCCGGGTTCAGCAGCACCAGGCTGCCCTTTTCAAGTGCCGCCAGGGCCTCGGTGAATGAAGCCGTCACCACGACAGGTGTTGCGGGCTCCTTCGATTCAGCGCTGTACACCCAGATGTCCCATTCGTTTTTGTATGAAGTTCCGGCAATTTCCACCGTAATCGTATACCTGGCCGGTACCGGCAATCCGCCAAGCGGAATCGTGAGCTGCCCGAGGCGGGCTGTGCTGCCCTTCAAAATCGTGCCGCATAAAACGGAATCACCGGCAAAGGCTTTCCCATTGCTCCCCCTCATTGTCCAGCGAACCTTTGAATCAGTCAGATCCCTGAAATGGTTGGCAACACCAAAGCTTGCCGTAAAACTCTCATTAACAGTGTATACAGCCTTGTCAAACCAAAGCAGCGGTACCACTTCGCTGCAGAACATTCTCCACTCCGAGCCGCCGGTAAAGCCCTTCGACTCCCAGAACGCATCGAGAATGCCTACCAGTGCTGTCCCCTGACCGGGAAAATCATGGAGGTCGAGCAGCTGAAAGCCACTCAATCCATCGGTTTTCAATGCCCGCTCGATCTCCTCCTTGTACAAAAGGGTGGCAAATCTTCCGGTTGCTGCACTGTACTTTGCAGCCGTCCCTGCCTCAAAACCCTTATCAGCCATATCCTTGCGAATCGCCTTCAGGTTGTTCGGAACAAGCACTCCCGTATACTTGTCTATTTCGCTCATGCCCGGAAAAACCGAGTACTGCCCGATCTCGTGGGAAATGACAGGGATTCCGATGTGATCCATTGCCCGGCCATAATCCGTCATAAATTCGGGGGGCTGCTGGTCAAACACGCCCTGTCCGCGAATCCAGCCCTTTTCGGTATTCTGTGTGACGAAGAAATCATCAACCGCTTCGGGAAAGAGCCAGTGACCCTTCTGAAAGGTATACGTTGTAGTGGTGTACAGATGGCGCGGATCCTCATTCCGGAGCCTCGTTACCAGGCCGTTCAATAAAGCATAATCCCCTTCCAGCTCATTCCCCATCGACATCATCAGGAAGGAAGGATGATTTCCGTAACACTCCAGGATGCGGTCTGCCTCGTTATTCATATAGTCAACCAAGGCCGCATTGGAACCAAAATCGAGGCTCCAGTTCGGCAGTTCAACCTGCAGCATGAACCCAAGCCTGTCAGCAACCGCGAAAGCTGCTTCGGGCGGGCACCAGGAATGAAAACGGAGGTGGTTCAGTCCATATTCCCGTGCAGCCGTAAATACCTTTTCCCACCCCGCCTCGTCCAGCGGCGGATGGCCGGTAAGCGGGAAAATACAGCACTCCAGCGTCCCTCTCAGAAACAGCCGCTCACCGTTTAAAAACAGGTGCCTGCCTCTCGCCTCCACATCACGGAACCCGAACGTCTCCAACCGGGAGTCCAGAACGCCCGAATCCCCATCCATCAGGGAAACCGAAAGATGGTATAGTTCCGGACTGAATTCACTCCATGGTTTCAAAGCCGATGGAAGATCAAACCGGAAACCGGTATTCGGCCCTTCAACCGGAAAGGCAGCGGTTGCGATCACTGAATCCCTGTTATTCAAAACAGTAATTTTCAGTGCTTTACCTGCCATACTTCCTGTTGTGCCGATTTTTCCTGATATACTTTTTCCGGCATAATAAGGGTATACGGCCACGTTACCGATACGGTCGTTGCTACAAGCCTTTAACGAAAATTCGCCAAGAATCCCGTTCCACCTGATCTGGGTCTCCTCGGTATAGGCATGTGCCATATCCCCTCGGCTCAGCGTATGTTGCCGCGAATTGTCGATGCAGATAACCAGCGTATGCCTCCCGGGTGTCAGCAGTCCGGTAAGATCGTATTCATGAGGTGTCGACAGGCTGCTGCTGCTTCCCGCCCGCTTGCCGTCGACCCATACCGTGGATTCCCAGATAACGCGTTCCAGCAACATGCTGACATTCCTGCCCTTCCATCCCGAAGGGATAACAACTTCCCGGCGGTAATAAGCCGGCCCGATGTAGGAAACTTTTCGCTGCAGATGCAGCATGGCTTCCCTTCGCAGCAGGGTATCGGCTTTAACCGGATCACCTATTCCGGCCTCATCAAGCGTCCCGGGCAGGCTAACCTTCATCGTAAAATCAAGCTGATCGGGGCTGACTGTCTCCGGAACAGTGGTGGAATCGAGGCAAAGATCCCACTTCCCCTTTAATGGCAATTCATTTCCCGGCCGTGTACAGGAAAAGCAGACAGCCAGAACAGTAAACAGCGCAATTTGTCTGATCATAAGTATAAACCCCCGCCGGGCAATAATTTAGGGTGAAAAATAGGGAATCCGACAGGAGACGATTGTGACAGATCAATCAATTATTTGTCCGAATCGGGAAATAGAGGCAACAATCAGCCGTATTTGCTGATCTGTTCCAGCTTCGACAGATCCCTGATCAGGACATTTCTGCCGCGGATATCAATGATACCCTCCCCTTTGAACTTCGCCAGTACGCGCCCTGTACTCTCCCGCGAAGTTCCAACCATATCGGCGATCTCCGTCCTGGTTAGCGGAATCTGAAACCTGTCGCTGGCGAAAATAACGCGCGAAAGGTAGATCAGGATATCCGCCACCCTTCCGTAAACCCTTTTGTTGCTTTGATTAATAAACCGATGAAAACTGCTCAGGCTCTCCCGCCCTACCGAGGTCAGGATTTCAAACGCGAAACTCCCGTTGTTTTTTATAAGACCGGTAAACACATCGATATCAATGTAACACACTCTCAAATCGGTAAGTGCACTGTATGAATAATGGTTCACCTTGTCGCCGAAAATAGAGGTAAGCCCAACATAGGCATGCGGTAATATGATCTGGATAATCTGTTCCTGCCCGCCTGCCCTGCGTATATACTCCTTGATAAGTCCAGAACGCAGGTAAATAATATGCGATGTAGGTGAACCCTCATTCAGGATTTGGGTCCCCTTCCTGATCTCATTGATATACCGGTTCCGGAATATCGAGTCCATCTCATTGCTGTCGAGAACCGCGGTTGCACAGGACTTATCCGAGCAATCCCCGCATCTGATTGTACGAATACCCTCATCTAAGCTCATGAATTCAGTGTTGAGGTTTCGAAATTAGAAATTTTGTGATGATGATCACATAAATATATTCAAATTATCACAAACTAATGCGAGAATTATCACATATCCTTGACAATGCAGATGGGGGGCGATCGCTACCTTTGTCGATATATCTGAATATCTGCTAATTAAATGGAAATACTCATCCCAACCAATGATGGTTTGAACATTGCACCCGACTTCGATGATGCCACCTCATACAGGTATTTAACCGTGGTCAACGGCATTGTTCGCAAAGATTCCATCAGCACGCTCAAAAAACTTGCAGACAATCATTTACATCCCGCCAACCCAGCCGGCGACCCGTTGCTACAACAAACCGTACTGACATTGGGCATCCTTCCGCAAACCGAGAGGGCTCTGGAAAACATGGGATATGAGATTTTTCACACCGGGGAAACCAATATAATAAACGCGCTGTTGCACTACCTGAACCTCAGCGCGATGAAAGAAAGCAACTATTGCTGCTGCCCATAATCAATGGCACTAACACCCGGGAAAACAACCTTGACAACAGAGCTCGAACAGCACTTCAGCCGCTTCCGAAACAGCATTATTGGCATTGATGCGGAGATTGAAACACCCTACGGGCTAAAAAAACTGGTTTACGCTGACTGGATTGCGAGCGGAAGATTGTATAAACCAATTGAATCCAGGATGCTGATGGACATTGGACCATTGGTTGGCAACACGCATTCCGAATCCTCTGCAACCGGCAAGGCCATGACGGAAGCTTACCACCAGGCACAAAGAATTGTCAAGCAGCATGTTCATGCCGATGAAAACGATGCACTGATCTTCACAGGGTCCGGAATGACGTCGGCCATCGCAAAACTCCAGCGGATTCTCGGTCTGAAGATCCCGGAGCAGGCAAAAAACTATTGCTCGTACGCCAAAGGCGAACTGTACAAATGCAAAAGCGGGCTGAATGAGGAGAGGCCTGTTGTTTTCCTGACTCACACCGAGCATCACTCAAACCACACCTCCTGGTTTGAGACGATCGCCGATGTGGTAGTGCTGGAACCGAATCCCGATCTTACAGTTAATCCCGATGCCCTGCGCAGGGAAATTGCAAAATACAGTCACAGGCCCCTGCTCATCGGATCCTTCTCTGCCTGCTCCAATGTTACCGGGTATTTCCCGCCCTTTTATGAACTGGCGGAAATCATGCATCAGCATAACGGATATTGCTTTATTGATTTTGCCGCTTCCGCCCCGTACGTGGATATTGACATGCACCCGGTTGATCCCAATCAGCATCTCGATGCCATTTTCTTCTCCCCGCATAAGTTTCTGGGGGGACCGGGCAGTGCCGGCGTATTGATCTTCAGCAGAAACCTCTATCACAACAACACACCGGATACACCCGGTGGCGGCACAGTAAAATGGACGAACCGCTGGGGCGGGTACAGCTATTTCACGGATATTGAAGTGAAGGAAGATGGCGGGACGCCGGGGTTCCTGCAGGGGATCAGGACGGCCTTGTGTATCAGATTAAAAGAACAGATGGGAACCGGAAAGATGCACCTCCGGGAAATGGAACTTATCGACATCGCATTCCGGGAACTTTCGGGTGTCCCGAATCTTCATCTGCTGGCTGATCAGATCAGGGAGCGCCTTGGCGTCTTTTCGTTCTATATCGACAACATACATCACAACCTGATAACCCGACTATTAAATGACAGGTTTGGGATTCAGGTTCGGGGAGGTTGCTCGTGTGCCGGCACGTATGGCCATTATCTTTTAAAGGTTGATTTCAAACACTCAAAACTGATCACCGATAAAATCGACTCAGGTGATCTGTCCATGAAGCCCGGCTGGGTTCGGCTTTCGCTCCACCCCACCATGACCAACGGCGAGCTGCTTTTCATAACCGATGCCATCCGCCAGCTGTCTGAAAACATCGACGACTGGAAAAAAGACTATTGTTACGATAGCCAAACCAATGAATTTAACCACTGTACCGTGAAAGATCCCATGGATCGGTATGCAATGTGGTTTAAATTAAACGGCTAGTTTTGTCCGGCACTGCGCTTCTGTGCCGGCAAACCTTGAACAATGGAAACCCTTGTCAACAAGCCTCCCGATTCCACCTGGCTGAAAGCTGCCGTTGTCGGCAGCATCTGGGCATCCATTGAAATAATCCTGGGCAGTTTCCTGCACAACCTCAGAATTCCGGTTTCCGGCATGGTTCTCTCCATAATCAGCGTCTATCTGCTCGTCGCTGTCATGCAGGTTTGGAAGGAGCCCGGAATCATCTGGCGGGCCGGAATCATCTGCGCACTCATGAAGTCGATTTCGCCAAGTGCCATCATTCTGGGGCCCATGACAGGCATACTGGCTGAAGCATTTCTGATCGAGCTTTTTGTTTTTGTTTTTGGCAGGAACCTCCTCGGATACATGGTCAGCGGCGCGCTGGCCGTTCTAAGCACGATATTGCACAAACTTGTCAGTCTGCTTATCATCTACGGATTTGATCTGATAAAAATCCTGGAAGCCCTCTACCAATTTGCATTGAAACAACTCCGCATCGAGGAGTTAAGCCCAGTCTTTCTGATAGCCCTGATCTCGGCAATCTACATTCTTTCCGGAATGACTGCCGCGATCGGAGGATATTTTGCCGGACGCCGTTACAACCAGCGACAGAGGCAGGTTGGTACCCCTGGCAGGATATCACTCGGACAGCACAACAATTTGTTCAATTTTACAACCGGCCAAAAATACTCGGTACCGCTGCTTTTCATAAACCTGATTGCCATGGCGGTTATTCTGTTTTTTATGAACTCAAAACGGATTCTGGTCCCGGCACTCCTTTCAGCAGTGTATGTTGGTTTTTGCATTTATCACTACCGGAGCTCATTAAACAGACTGAAAAAACCAATATTCTGGCTGAGTTTTGCAGCGATCACCCTTACAACCGCATTCCTCTGGAATGGGATTTCGAAAGGAACCTTCTTTAGCATGGACGGTCTTCTTGTTGGAATCCGGATGAATGTGAGGGCCGTCATTATGGTTCTCGGATTCGCTGCAGTGAGTATTGAACTGAAAAACCCGCTCGTAAAAACCGTTCTGTTCAGCGGGGGAATGGCGAGTCTTTACCAGTCCTTAAGCCTGGCCTTTGCCGCTTTGCCTTACCTGATTTCAACCTTTTCCGCAACGACGTCAAAAAGAAGATGGCGCCGGATAAGATTTCAGGATCTCTTTGATCCGGCTGAGGCGCTCTATCAGGCATTTCAGACGGAGCATCTGTATAAACCGCCGGTGGTTATAATAACCGGCGAGGTCCATCAGGGCAAAACCACTTTCACCCGGGAGATAGTCAACAACCTGCTGGATAATAATACCAAAATCGCCGGATTTCTGGCAATCGGGATTAACACCGATACTAAAAGAACCGGCTTCATTCTGCACAATATTGAATCAGCTGAACAGATTCCACTTTGTTCAAAGCGTTTTGATGAAACGAGCCTGAGCTTTGGGAGGTACTATTTCAATCCCGAAGCCTTGCTGAAGGGGGCAGAAATTCTCAGTGATAAGAACCTGTCAGATAAACAACTGATAGTAATCGATGAAATCGGTCCGCTGGAGCTAAGCGGTCAGGGCTGGAGCAACGCCATCGAAAATTGCACTAAAAAGTACCCAATACCCCAGCTATGGGTGGTAAGGAAAAGCGTCGTTAAAAAAATCAGCCGGAAATGGAACGTTGGAAATATCTTTATTTTCGACATTTCCCACGACACCATTGCCGACGCAACAGCTATAACAGATCAGCTGATTTCCCGCATGCCGGATCACCCCGGCGATGCCCGGAAATGATTTCTGTCAGGCCTTCTTGCGGGTACTTAACCCGAAAGGCAGATAAAGCGGGCAGAAACCGATCAGGCTGGTCAGTACAAATACAGCTGCAAATACCAGAAGGACAATTCCCAATGTGCCGGTAATAACCTTAGTGGCGAATAAAACTGCTACAACAACAGCAACCAGTATCCTGATCACTTTGTCAACCGTTCCCATGTTCTTTTTCATATTCGTATCTATTTTAACTTGATGCTTTTGATCTGCTGAAGCAGAAAATCTTTACTCTTTACGCCGACAAACCGGCTGACCTCTTTGCCATTCTTAAACAAGATCAGTGTCGGTATGCTCCTAACCTGAAATTTTTGGGCGAGCGCCTGGTTGGCGTCTACATCTACCTTGCCCACACGGGTTTCATCGGTCAGTTCACCGGCAACCTCATTCAATACCGGCGCCATCATGCGGCAAGGAGCGCACCAGCTGGCCCAGAAATCCACCAAAACAATCTTATCCTTTGTCTCCGCCTCAAAATTTTTCTCGGTGAGCTCCAGGATGCTGTTATGGCTGTCCACAGAGGGTATGCTTTTCGCCTTTGCACGGCCGTAAAGGAACATGGCGGCAAAACTGCCGATGATGATCAGGGAAATAATCAATGAGGTTTTCATACGATAAGGTTATTGTGCAAAGTTACCCCCGCTTTCCGGAATCCGTGTCGAATAGTTCATTCAACACCTCAGCTTACGAATTGTTTCGCAACAACTTATTTCTTGATTTGGGTTAACTTTACCCGTTCTAACCAGTCTTTAAAGGATGAAAACCATTCTCGAAACGGAAAAAGGATTCGTTTGCGACATCGACGCACCCTGTTTTCGCATGCTCTCCCCGGAAGAAGCTGAGGTTGTTAAGGCAAGTAAAACACAGGTTCTGTTCCGCAAGAATGATCTCCTTACCAAACAAGGCTCATTTGCATCTTATGTCCTTTTCCTGATCAAAGGAATGGCCACTCAGTACCTGGAAGGTGACGGGGTTAAAAACTATAACCTCCGGATCATAAAACCCGGCGAATTTGTTGGCCTTTCGGCAGTTTTTACGAAAAACACCTTCAATTATTCCTCCATCGCCATCACCGATTGTCAGGCCTACCTGATCGAAAAGCAGGCGATCGCCGAGGTGGTTAAGCAGAACGGACTGTTTGCCTTTAACCTGATCAGGCGCTACAGCGAACAAAATACCAACCTCTTCGATACCGTCCGAACAATCCTTTACAAACAGATGAACGGAAGGATGGCCGATGCTCTCCTTTACATTGACGGGATGAAAGAGGATGCTCCGGAAATTTTTCAGTTGCTTTCCCGGAAAGACCTGGCTGATTTTGCCGGCATATCAATGGAGAGCGGGGTAAAACTGCTCAAGACTTTCGAGAAAGAAGGGCTGATAGCGCTTCACGAAAAGGACATTGAAATCCTGAAGCACAATGATTTAATTGAAATCAGCAGAAAAGGCTGATCCTTTCACGCCCGGCTGATAATGCACAGATCTTTTCCAAACTGAAGGAATTTTCGTCATGTAAACTGATATTTGTAAAAAATATTGGTCCATGAAAGAAAAAACAGCGGTTTGGCAGGAAGAGGTCAGCATCCCCACCTACGGTATCGGGAAACCGGAAAAGAACCCGATGTTCATGGAGAAGCGGGTATACCAGGGAAGCAGCGGCGCAGTGTACCCCTATCCCGTGATCGAGAAGATACTCGATGAGAAGGAAAACCGCAGTTACAACGGGCTGTTCCTCGAAAACCGCTATCTGAAGGTAATGATCCTGCCCGAGCTTGGGGGCCGCATTCAGATGGCTTTCGACAAGATCAGGCAGCGCCATTTCATCTACTACAACAGTGTAATCAAGCCAGCCCTGGTTGGGCTTACCGGCCCCTGGATCTCCGGCGGCATCGAATTCAACTGGCCCCAGCATCACCGGCCGTCCACCTTCGAACCCATCGACTGGAGCATGGAGGAGAATCCCGATGGAAGCAGCACCGTGTGGGTAAACGAAACCGAGCGCATGTTCCATACCCGCGCCACTGTGGGCTTTACGCTTTATCCTGACCGGGCATACATCGAGATATCGGCTAAACTGTTTAACCCCACACCCTTTCCGCAAACTTTCCTCTGGTGGGCAAACCCGGCGGTTAAGGTCAACGACGATTACCAGTCGGTTTTCCCTCCCGATGTGCATGCCGTGTTCGACCACGGGAAGCGCGACGTCTCGGAATTCCCGATTGCGAAGGGCGAGTACTATAAGGTGAATTATGCCCCCGGTACAGATATTTCGAGATATCGGAACATACCGGTGCCAACCTCCTATATGGCCGTAAGCTCGAAATTCGATTTTGTCGGCGGCTATGAAAACGACACCAGGGCCGGCCTGCTTCATGTGGCCGACCATCACGTATCACCCGGCAAAAAGCAATGGACCTGGGGCAATGGTGAATTCGGACAGGCATGGGACCGCCACCTCACCGATGATGACGGGCCATACATCGAACTCATGACCGGCGTGTTTACCGACAACCAGCCCGACTTCTCCTGGCTGCAGCCCGGTGAGGAGAAAGCGTTCACGCAGTATTTCATGCCCTACGCCGAGGTGGGCATGGTTAAGAACGCCACACGGGAGGCGGTTGCGGGCATGGATGTTGAAAATGGCTTATGCCGGGTCAGGCTATACACCACCTCTCCCTTTGAAAACCTTTGCATCCGTCTGATCCGGGTTTCCGACGGTCGGGAGCTCTGGACAGAAACCGTTACCTGCACTCCGGAAAGCCCGGTAATCCGGGAGGTCGCTGCCGGAACAGGAACGGATCCGCAGGATCTTTATCTCACTGTTACCGATGCTGCCGCCGGCAAATTGCTGATCAGCTGCCGCGAGGAAGCTGCCGGTAATGCAGCCATTCCTCCGGCCGCCCGTCAGCCGGAGACCCCGCAGATGACAGCCACCAATGAAGAACTCTTTCTTACCGGTCTTCATCTCGAGCAGTACCGGCATGCCACATTCCTCGCATCGGATTACTATGAGGAAGCACTGCGCCGGGATCCTTCCGATATCCGGAGCAACAATGCGCTGGGCCTCCTCCTGTTGCGGCGCGGGATGCCCGAAAAGGCCGAAAATCACTTCCGTAAGGCCATTGAGTCGCTCACGCGCAGGAACCCGAACCCTTACGACGGCGAACCCTTTTATAATCTCGGCTGGTGCCTGATGCTCCTCGAGCGGTTCGACGAGGCCTATGATGCCTTTTACAAAGCCACCTGGAACCAGGCCTGGAAACATGCCGGCAGCCTGAACCTGGCGCGCATCGCCTCCATCCGCGGCAACCTGCCCGATGCCCTCATGCATATCGGGAATGCCCTGGTGTACCAGTGGAACAGCCCCTCGGCCCGCCACCTGAAAACCGCACTGCTGCGCCGGTCGGGCCGGCTGGAGGAGGCACTGGCCTTCGCCGGGGACACACTGAAGGCCGACCGTTTCAATTTCGGCTGCATCTTCGAACGCTGGATGATCCTCCGCGAAACCGACATGCATGCTGCAGCCGTTGCCCTGGCCGGTCTTCTTGAACTTACTGGCGGCCGGGTGAACAACTACCTCGAAACTGCCCTGGAATATGCCCATGCAGGATTAAACGACGAGGCCCTCGACTTGCTGAAGCTCTTCGGCGATTCCACCGGAACCGTTTATCCGATGGTTCCCTACACCATGGGTTGGATCTCGCTGCGTTCAGGCCTGACTGCCCAGGCCGCTGACTTTTTCCTGAAGGCGGCAGCCTGCGAACCCGACTATTGCTTCCCGAACCGTGTGGAGGACGCCCTGATATTGAAGACAGCCATCCTTGTCAACCCAGCTGATGCCCGTGCCCTCTACTATCTGGGTAACCTTTATTATGATAAGCGGCAATACAACGAAGCAGTGGCATACTGGGAATCCAGCCGCAGCATCGACCCCTCCTTTCCGACCGTTCACCGCAATCTGGCGCTCGCAAGCTTTAATAAACGGAAGGAGCCGCAGCGGGCGCTGGAGCTTCTGAACACCGCGTTCCGGTTAAACAGCACGGATGCCCGCATGCTGATGGAGCTTGATCAGCTTAAAAAAAGGCTCAACCATTCTCCCGAAGAGCGGCTCGCCCGGCTCGAAGAGCATATCGGGCTGGTGATGCAGCGCGACGATCTCTATCTCGAACGGATCACACTGCTCAATCAGCTGGGCGAATTCGGGCGGGCGAAGGACCTTCTGGCGGTCTGGAAATTCCACCCGTGGGAGGGGGGCGAGGGTAAAGTGGTTGCACAGCACCTCCTTTGCCATCTGGAACTGGCAAAAGATGCGATTGCCGCCGGAAAGACTCACGAAGCGCTTGAACTTCTTGAACAGGCAGAGCAGTATCCGCATAATCTGGGCGAAGGCAAATTGCCCACAACCCAGGAAAACGATATTCATTACCTGAAGGGCCTCGCATGGGAAAAACAGGAAAACATTGCTGAGGCGGAGAAGTGCTTCCGCATGGCGGTCGCCGGCATCAGCGAACCTGTACAGGCAATTTTTTACAACGACCCGCAGCCCGATAAGATTTTCTATCAGGGGCTTAGCTGGACTAAACTTGGCGAACCCGGCAAGGCCGAAGCCCTGTTCGACAGACTGATCAGCTTTGGAACCGAACATATGAACGACACCATCCGGCTCGACTATTTTGCGGTATCGTTGCCCGATATGCAGGTTTTCGACACCGACCTCGACCTTCGGAACCGGATACACTGTCTTTACCTTCAGGCGCTTGGCAACCTGGGCAAGGGTGGTTCTGAAGGACGTAAAGCAGCTGAAAAACTATTTAAAGAAGTTACTGCATCAGATATAAATCATCAGGGGGCACTCATTCAGCTGCGGGGGCTTTAGGGGAAATTCGTACATTGGGTTCGGTAAACCCTCCATGGAACTAAACAATCAGCAGAGAAAGGCAGCCGAATACAGCGGGCCGAAGACGCACCTTCTGGTGCTGGCCGGCGCCGGTACCGGCAAAACACGCACCATCATCGCGCGCGCAGCACATCTGCTTAAAAATCAGATAGCTGCCCGACGGATCGTACTCCTTACCTTCACCCGCCGCGCCGCCGCGGAAATGACGCACCGGCTGGAACTGGAAACCGGCGACCTGTCGAAGGGGATCTTTGCCGGTACTTTTCACCGGTTCTGTCTCGACATCATGAAAACCATCCCGAAAACATTCGGGGTAGAGAGTTTCACCGTTATTGATGCCGATGACCAGCTCGGGCTCATGGGCCTCATACGCGGTGCCACCATACAGAAAAGCGACAAGAAACACTTCCCGAAGGCGGCCCATCTGCTCGATTATTACTCCTATTCGCGGAATACCTGTATGGAACCGCGCGAATACCTCATGCGATACACCGAACTCAGCCCCGAGGTAAACGACACCATCGTCCGAATTTTCGCATCGTACGAAGCACGAAAGAAGGAACGCAATTACATCGATTTTGATGATATCCTTTACATTTTCCTCGAAACACTCCGAAAAAACGAAGCCCTCCGCAAGCGGCTGAAAGAACTGTTCGACCACATTCTCGTGGACGAGATGCAGGATACCAATCCCCTGCAATGGGGGATACTCGAGATGCTGGCCGGTCCGGCCAGGCTTTTCTGCGTGGGGGATGACGCACAGAGCATATATGGTTTCCGCGGCGCCGACTTCCGGAATGTGCATGCATTTTCGGCACGGATGCCCGATTCGGAGACCATCCGGCTGGAACTTAACTACCGAAGCACGCAGGAGATTCTCGATCTGGCCAACTGGCTGCTGGGGAAATCCGCATTGGGGTACAACCGGAAACTCGAGGCCATACGCGGCTCCGGCACCAGACCGTCGCTGGTGGATTTCCTTAATCCTTTTGATGAAGCGAAGTGGTATGGGGAGGAGATACTGCGGAGGCATGAACAGGGGTACCGTTACTCCGACTTCATGATCCTGGTTCGGACATCCTACCTGGCACGCAGGATCGAAGCCGTCTTCGTGGAGATGAAAATCCCGTACAAGTTTATCGGAGGCACGGCCCTCATGCAGTCGGCACACGTTCGCGACCTCTTCAGTCTCCTCCGGGCGGCCATCAATTTTAAGGATGAACTGGCCTGGATCCGGTACCTGAAACTTTGGCCCAAAGTTGGCGATGTAACCTCCTCGCGCGCTGTTGAGGTGATTCTGAAAGCCCCGGAGGAGAAGGAGTCATTCGAAACCCTTAAGAACCTGTTCAAATGGGAGCCACACATTCCCGAAGCCATCGATGAAGTGCGGCAAAACCTCGGCAATCCCTCCAATGCAATCAATACCGCCATACGCCTCCTCGAGCCGCTCCTCTCGAACCGTTACGATCACTGGCCCTCGCGATCACGCGACCTCGAAATGCTGACCCGTCTGGCAAACCGCTTTTCAAAGCTAGGCGAATTCCTGGAAACATACACCCTCGACCCGGTTTACAATTCGGACGTGGAAGGCACTGATAAAACCGATGATGCCGTTACCATTATAACCATCCACAGCGCCAAAGGCACCGAGGCCCCTGTTTGCATGATCCCGCAGGCAATACCGGGTGTTTATCCGCATGCCCGGGCCATCGGAAATGCTGACGACATTGAGGAGGAGCGGAGAATCCTTTACGTTGCCCTCACACGTGCCCAGAATGAGCTGATCCTCACACGAGCCGGCGGCCCCGGAAAAACCGTTTTCATGGGGGGCTCGGGACTTAGCGGCACGGCGGACAAAGAAGACTATTTCTTTTCTGATCTGCCCGATGGCCTCACCGATAATGACCTGCTGGGCCCGGCTGGAGGCAAAACATTTCTCGACGACCTCGCCGGATTTGAATGACAAAAATTAGCTACTTTAAACCAGATATAAACCCATTGTCTGCCAAATGAAAAATCACGAATCCGTTAAGATGACATTTCCGAACTCGCTTGATTACCTGTATATGGTTCAGCAGTTTGTGAGGGAAATTGCCAAAACCTTAGGGTTTTCAGGCGATGAGATGGACCAGATCGATATGGCAATCGAGGAGTCGGTTTCGAATATCATGGTGCATGCCAGTGATGAGGAGAATCCGACATTCGATATCATCTGTGAAAAAATACCGGGAGGCATCAAAATCACGCTCAAGGAGATGGGAATTCCGTTTGATCCCGACCAGATCCGGAAATTCGAACTGACCGGCAACCTCGATGAACTCTCCACCACTGGATTAGGAATCTATCTGATACAGAAAATGATGGATGAGCTTCATTTCAAAAACCTCGGACCCGGCGGAAAAGAAACCGTCATGGTTAAATACCTTCCCGATGCTGCCGCCCGAAACCAGCCGGATGAAGTTACTGCCGAAAAGTCGGGGCCGCAGGTGATTGCTGAAAAAATTGCCTACGAAGTTCGGGGCCTCGAGGAACACGAAGCCATCGAAATATCGAAATGCGCCTATAAAACACACGGTTACACCTTTTTCGACGACCATATCTATTATCCCGAACGGCTGGTGGCCATGAACCGGTCGAACGAGATGATTTCAGCAGTAGCCGTTACCAGCGACAACATCTTTATGGGTCACGGCGCTTTGCTTTACCAATATCCCGAAGACATCAGCGCGGAGCTCACCTTCGTATTCGTCAACGTCGAGTACCGCGGTCAGGGCGCGTTGAACCGGATCATGGACTACCTGTTCGAAGTACCTAAGGCCAGGGCCCTGAGGGGAATTTATGCCTATGCGGTGACCAACCATCCGTTCACCCAGAAATCGATGATCAAGTTCGGTTTCAAGGACTGCGGGATATTCCTCGCCTCGAGCCCGTCGTCATGGAAATTCAAGGGCATTTCCGGCGAAAGCTCTCAGCGCATCAGCGTAGCTGCCGGATACCGCTACATGGAGACACCACCCGTATATGATCTGTATGTCCCTGAGCACCACAAGGAAATGGTGGCAAAGATTTACGACTTCCTCGAAGTCAGGCATAACCTGACTGCCCCGAAAACTCTTGTTGCACCTTCTGAACCTGAATCGGTGATTCTGACCGGGGTGAACGAACTCGAGGGATGTGCCGAAATCTTTATCTCCGCATACGGGGAGAATGTGGTTAAGGAAGTTCGCAAGCTGCTTCGCGGTTTCTGTGTCGAACACATATCCACCATCAACCTTTTCCTCAAACTATCGGACCCGCTCACATTCAGCATGACCGCCGAATTCGAGAAAATGGGGTTCTTCTTTGCCGGCCTGCTGCCGGAGAGCCGGATCGGCGACACGCTCGCGCTCCAGTTCCTGAACAATGTGGAACTCGATTATCACAAGATTATCCTCGTGAGCGACATGGCAAAAGAGCTGCTCGTTTACATCGAGGCACACGACCCCAACCTTATCGACTGAGCCGCAACCCATGATAGCTGTACACTCCCCGCACCACATCCTTCATGATCCGCCCAAGGAGATCATTTCCAACCAGGTGACCGCCTATGGGGAATCGCCCGAGCGGGCCGAACTGCTGCTCGAAGCCCTGATGGATACACCGGGAGTGGAGCTGGTGCGGGCCGAGGTTTTTGATGCAGCCCACTTCGGGAAGGTTCATTCACCCCACTATCTCGAATACCTCCGAACGGCCTATGACGAATGGGTGAGGCACGGCCTCTGGGACGAGGGCATCCTGCCTGAATTCTTTGCCATCGGCATGAACCGCGACAATCCGCCTGCGGTTGGTCCTCTCGGCAAGGCAGGTTTTTACATGACCGACAGCTGCACCATGATCGTCACGGGAACCTGGGAGGCGGTGCGTTATTCGGCTTACACCGCCCTCACCGCAGCCAAACGGATACTGGAGGGTGAGCGGGTTGTTTTTGCCCTCTGCCGCCCGCCCGGCCACCATGCAGGCTATGATTTTTCCGGCGGTTACTGTTTCCTGAACAACGCGGCCATTGCGGCCCGGTACCTCCAGGACAGCGGCGACCCCGATGGCCCCGGCGAGTCCAAAGCGGCTATCCTTGATATTGATTTCCATCATGGCAACGGGACACAGAATGCCGCCGGCAGGCTCCCGAACCTGCTGTTTGTATCGATTCACGGCGACCCGATCGAATCGTACCCCTACCTGACCGGCTATGAAAGCGAAAACGGCCCGGAGAACCGCAACTACCCGCTGCCGGCCGGAATGACCAATGATGAGTATTTTAACGTTTTCTGCAATGCGGTTGCCTCGATACGCACCTTTGGCGCGAAATTCCTGGTGTTATCGCTCGGTGTCGATACCTTCGAAAAGGATATCCTCGGGAACTTCTGCCTCACTTCGGAATTCTATGCCGAATTATCGGGGTATCTTCTGCACGAACTTGATATTCCCATTCTGGTTGTGATGGAAGGCGGCTACAACAAGGAATACCTGGCTGCCAACGTATTATCCTTTCTGGGGCCCTTTGTGAATGCCTCGGAAAAACCCTCCCAACACTGATACTGCTCCATGGCTAAAACAAGAAAAAAAGTAAAACCGGCCCGGAAGGCGAAGGGTTCCGGCGGGAAATGGCTTGGGTATATCGTTACGCCATTTAAATGGATCTTCGGGATCGCCGGAATGGCTGCCGTACTGATGCTGCTCATCAGTTTTACCGATTTACCCTACAACGTATGGTACAAGCTGGGAACCAAAAACGCTAAAACCGAAAGGAAGCCCGATGTAATCATCATCCTCAGCGGCAGTGGCATGCCCAGTCCCGACGGGTTGATGAGGGCCTGGTACGGCGCACGCGCGGCCCGGCAGTTCCCGGCGGCGAGCATCATCATTGCCCTTCCGTACAATGAGGGCGACAGCCTGCAGCCGCTCCGGATCATGGCCTCGGAACTGGCTGCGAGGGGGATCGACTCAACCCGCATCCGTTATGAGCCGCTTGGGTTCAATACCCATGCACAGGCTGTCAACATCGCCTTCCGATACCCCGAAACCAAGGGCAAGTCGGTCATGCTGGTGACTTCCCCCGAGCACATGTACCGTTCAGTGAAAGTTTTTAAGAAGACCGGTTTCGCAATGGTTGGCGGAATGGCCGCCTTCGACACCCCCATCGACCCGGAGAAGGTCGCCGATACGGGAACCGGCACCGATAAAAGGGTAAAAAGCCTCGCCCTCCGATACAACATGTGGAGCTACCTGCACTACGAACTCTATGTTTTGCGTGAATATGCGGCCATCGCCTACTATAAACTCAAAGGCTGGATCTGACCGCCCTCTTCCATTCTTCCAGTCTTATAGTCTTCCAGTCTTATAGTCTTCAAGTCTAATGTCTAATGTCTCATGTCTAATGTCTCATGTCTCCCGTCTCCCGTCTCCCCTCTCATGCCTCCTGCCCCGCATACATCCCATACTTCCCGACAAGCTCCCCAACCCTCCTCACTCTCTCCTCCAGCGCATCGGGCGGCACCTGGTCGGCTACCCCAAGCACATATCGGGGCTCGCTGACCATCACTGAAAGTACCTGTCTCACGTGCCTGTCGAACTCCTCGTCGCTCACGCTGCCCGTGAAATAAACCCCTGGGATGCCGCCCCAGATGATGCTCTTCGAATCTCCGGCAAAACCGGCCAGCTCCCCGATTTTGAGGTCGCCCACCGGATACGGCGTCAGCGCCTCCAGCACCGAAAAACCGACCGATGCCTCCTCTTTAAGCAGACCGGCGAGTGTCCCGTCGATATGTATAAAGGAGTGCTTTCCGGCTTTCCTTATCTCTTTCGTCCATCTCTCCTGATAATCCCTCATGTATAATTCGAAAAACTGCGGCCCCACCATCTCCGAGGATAGATTTTCCGGTATCATCAGCACCTCGGCCGGGCTGTCGACGGCGATGCGCGCCGCCTGGCCGAATGCCCTGTCCATGGTTTCCAGCAATCCGGCAAACTCATCGGGCATGGTGAGGGCCGACATGGTAACCGCCATTACGCCCGCCTCAAGTGCCAGCAGATGCATAAATGGGCTCTTTGGAAGATAGCAAAGTACAATCCCCTGATCGCCAACCTGGTTCAGCCGTTTGTTGGCATAGTCGTAATCGGGTTCGAACCGGACATTTTCGTAGATAAACTTCATCACCGGAATATCCTCTTCCGATTTCATGAAATGCTCGATGGGCCCTTCGGAAAAGGAGGTCGGAATATATTCCCAGCATTCCCGCACCGACCCGATCGGCGTGCGGATCTCCTTGTAGTGCCGGTGGCCCTCGTACCAGTCGCACACCTCACAGTTGCCATATATCTGCTTATAGGGGAAATAGCCCTGAAGGTAGAAACCGACGCCAAGTTCGCGGTGCCACTGGATGTAATCGTCCGATTCAATGAATCCGGCAGGCTTCAATCCCCTTTTGATCAGGGAGTTTGCCCAGTAATCGAGGTCTCCGAACCAGGGCACGCGGTCGGGCTG
>CAYWHP010000031.1:0-39215 GCA_964457845.1 uncultured Porphyromonadaceae bacterium
CTGCTGATACCGCCACAGTTTATGTAGGTGCCCCAAAGGGCGGCCTCTGGATCACAAACAACGGCGGTGCAAGCTGGCGAACGGTAACGGACAGCCTTCCAACCCTGGGTGTTTCCGCAATACTCATTGATCCCGCAGCGCCCGACCATATACTGATCGGCACGGGCGACCGTGACGGCGGCAATTCTTCCGGCATGGGTGTTTTCCGCAGCATCGACGGCGGCACCAGCTGGACCCCTTTCAACACCGGCATGGGCAACGTTACCGTTGGCATGTTTGCGCAGCCTGCCGACAGTTTAAGCGTGATTCTGGCAGCTTCAAACGGCGGCCTCTTCAAAACAACCAACGGAGGGGAAAACTGGACCAGGACCTCTCCCGACCAGTCAAATTTTCGTGACATCAGGTTCAGGCCGGGCAGCGGCACCATTGTATATGCTTCTTCGGAAAAGGGGTTCTACCGTTCGGAAAACTGCGGAAACACGTGGCTCCTTGTGCCTGACTCGATGGGTTATGCTAAAGATGGCAGGCTTGTGATCGGGGTCACCCCGGCCAATCCCGACCTGGTTTACCTTGTCGGCGGCGCCGATCAGTTCCAGGGCTGCTTCCTGTCGCGCGACAATGGAAAAACCTTCACCACCATGTCGACCTCCCCCAACATTCTGGGTTATGCCTATGAGGGAGATGATAAAAAAAGCCAGGCCTGGTATGATCTTATGATCCATGTTGATCCGGTAAACCCCCAGCTGGTGTTTGTTGGCGGTATCAATATCTGGAAATCGGCCGATGAAGGCAAAACATGGCAGATCACGGCACACTGGTGGGGCGACCGCACCAATGAGGTTCATGCCGACCAGCACACGTTCGCATTTAACCCGCTTAACAGCAGGCTCTATGCCGGAAACGACGGCGGCGTATATTACTCCGATAACCAGGGCGGAAAATGGAAGGAGATCAGCGAGGGGCTCGGGATCGGCCAGCTGTACAAGCTCGGAGTAAGCAATACCAATGCGAAACGGATGACCGGAGGCTTTCAGGACAACGGCAGCGCCACGTGGACCGGATCAAACTGGCTGAATGCCGGAGGCGGCGACGGGATGGAATGTGCCGTTGACCCTTTCGATGCACGATACACCTACACCACACTTTATTACGGGGAAATAACGCGCTACTTCAATGACGGAGACGGCAGGACGGTTGCAGGCAAAGACAAGTTCGGCATCAACGAAGACGGGGGGTGGGTCACCCCATTCGTCATAAGCGAGTTTAACGGGAACACCATGGTAGTCGGTTTCAAGAATATCTGGATCAGCCGCAACGTCAAATCGAACAACCCCATCACCTGGACGAAAATTTCAGACAACCTGGCCGGAAGAAACGATGTCAATATGGCTCTGCTGGAAGCCTCACCAGCCGATCCAAACCTGCTGTTTGCCGCCAGGGAAGACGGGAAACTATTTCGCACCGACAGCCTGCTCTCCCCGACCGTCATCTGGACCGAACTCACATCGAAATTGCCCGTGTCCGGCACTCCATCGGATTTGGAGTGCAATCCCTTTGATCCGAACACGGTTTATATGGCCCTTAACAGGAAAATCTACAAATCCGTAAATAAAGGGATCTCCTGGGAAAACATCAGCGGCACCCTGCCCTCGATCAGCATCAACTCCATCGCATACGATAAATCAAGCCCTGAAGGCTTATATATCGGCACGGATGCCGGGATCTATTACAAGGATGCTTCCATGACCGACTGGATCCTTTACGGCCGGTCGTTCCCGGTTTCGGTTGGAGCCTCTGAAGTTGAGATCTACCATGACATACGGAACCGGTCGGCCTCCCGGTTAAGGGCCTCCACATTCGGCAGGGGAGTATGGGAAATCGGGCTTGCAGAAACCACTGCCCTGTTACCACCGGCTATGCTTTCGGCCACACTCAGCGACAACGTGGCTGAACTCACCTGGATACCTCCGTTTTACGAACAGGATGTCACCGAATATGTGGTTTACCGGAACGGCGCCTTGCTGGCCAGGGTTAACGGAAACACCTATTACGACTCCGCACTCGAGCCGGATGTTACCTATACCTACAAGGTGACTGCGGTGTATGAGGGTGCGGGCGAATCGGCCTCCACCAACGAGGCATATGCCACTATCGTAACGGAAATCGAACTTCCCTACAGCCAGGCATTCGAAAAAGGAACCGGAGGATGGAAGGCAAAATATACCCTCGAAGGCTGGAAATACGGAACTGCCGCCACCCTTGGAGTTACGGGCCGCGACGGCCATTTCTTCGCCGCAGCCAGCAGTCAGGCCGGCACGGGTGTTACGGTAAAGGATTACCTGTTCACTCCGGAAATCGATCTTTCCGCCTATAAAGGGAGGACCGTCACGCTGAACTTCGCCTATACCATGCGCAGGTACAGGACATATGACAAATTCAGCGCCGTTTACCGGGTGTCGCCCGACAGTGCCTGGGTTAAGCTGTCCGACATAAATCCACCGAGCAAAAACGACTGGGTTTGGGATACCACGGCAATCAACCTGCCGGATAAGGCGCTAACCCAAAAAATGCAGATCGGTTTCTTCTACGACAATTCCAACCAGTTTGCCTGGGGAGCGGCGGTCGACGATGTTGAGCTCTTCCTCAATACCACCTCAGCGCACCAGCCATCCGACTTTTTCAATGTAAAGGCTTTTCCCAATCCGAGCGACGGACGTTTTTCCGTTGAACTGGCTTCGCAGACAACCGGTGAAATCAGAATCAGTGTAGTGAGTCTGGGCGGCCAGACGGTTTATGAAAAAACTGTTGAACGCGCCCCAGGTGCCCTTGTTCATCCGATCGACATCAGCAATCAACCGGCAGGGATCTATCAGCTCGTCGTTCGCTCCGGACTGAGTGAATGGCGGGAAAAGATAACGGTCCGTTAGACGCCTGGACACCGGATTGTATGCCCGGCCGGAAAAAAATCATTATTTATTTCCGGAAACATTGGCAAAAATGGCCGATCTTCGTGTTCTGCCACGGCAGGGCTACAAAACATGAAAAAAACTCTACAGCGCATCATCGGTATCCTGCTGATATCGATTACTTTAGTACCGATCGCCTATTCACAGGCTTTAAAAACGGCAACACCCGGCGATGAGGCCGGCAATCCGGGTTGGATCCGTATGATGGATGACCCCAATGCCAGTTTTTACGACATCCGTAACGCTTTCTATTCCTATTGGCAGGGACGGGAAACCCATCGTGGCGATGGCTACAAGCCTTTCCGCCGCTGGGAATATTACTGGCAGTCGAGGGTAAATCCCGATGGTTCCTTTCCGGAAGCCGGTAAAATCTTTCGCGAGTACCTTCGGTTTGCCGAAGCGCAGCCCGTCGGGTCGGGCCTTAAATCGGGCAATGCCGCCTGGCTGGAGCTCGGACCGAAAACCAGGGTTGATGCCGGTGGTTACGTCGGCATCGGCAGGCTGAATGCCATTGCATGCCATCCCACCGATACCAGCATAATTTTTGCCGGCGCCCCTTCGGGAGGGTTATGGAAAACCACCGACGGCGGCCGCAACTGGGCAGTCCTCACCGACCACATGCCATCCCTCGGCGTTTCTTCCATCCTGATACACCCCACCCGTCCGAACGAAATCCTCGTTGGCACCGGCGACCGTGACCACGGTGATGCGCGCGGCATCGGGGTGATACACAGCACCGACGGCGGCAACACCTGGGAAATATACAATGAGGGAATGGGTGAATACACCGTGGGTATGATGGCCCGCAGCGATTCCGACCCCGATTATGTTCTGGCAGCCACCAACCGCGGCATTTTCAAAACCACCAACGGCGGGGCAAACTGGGCGGTAAAGTATAATCCGGAAGGTTCGGCCTTCAAGGATATCCAGATGAAACCGGGAAATTCCGCCGTAGCCTACGCCACTTCCACCGGCAATACCGGCTTTTACCGTACGGAGGATGCCGGTGAAACCTGGCTGAAAGTGTCCGATTCGGCCGGCGTGCCAAGCGGCGGCAGGATGGTCATTGCCGTTACCCCGGCCGCCCCGAATCTCGTGTACCTGGTTTGCGGAGCCGGAGCCTACGAAGGATGCTTCGTTTCTCAGGATGACGGAAAAAATTTCATTCTCCAGTCGTCGTCACCCAATATTCTTGGTTACGCTTCCGATGGCAGCGACGATAAGAGCCAGGCCTGGTATGACCTATGCCTCTTTGCCGACCCGGTGAATGCACAGGTGATCCATGTAGGGGGCATCAACCTCTGGCGGTCAGACAACGGCGGCAAGAACTGGAAGATCACCGGCCACTGGACCGGCGCCGGAGCAACCGAAGTCCATGCCGACCAGCACGCCTTTTTCTACAACCCGGTAAACAAAAGACTTTACGCAGGAAACGACGGAGGCATCTACTACACCGACAACAAGGGAACCTCCTGGAAGGAGATCAGCGAGGGGCTCGGCATCGGCCAGATATACCGGCTCGGTGTGAGCGCCACCAACCCCTACAAGGTGATCACCGGCTTCCAGGACAACGGCACCGCCACCTGGAAGGGCGCTGAATGGGTAACCTCCGGCGGCGGCGACGGAATGGAATCGGCCGTCGACCCAACCGATTACCTTTACAGCTACGCAACCATCTATTACGGCTCCATCACCCAGCTGCTCTTCAACGACTACAACAGGCAGGTCGGAGGTAAAGGTATCGGCGGCATCGATGAGGAGGGGGCATGGGTAACCCCCTTCCTGATCCATCAGGACGACGGGAGCACCATGCTCGCCGGCTACAAGAACATCTGGATCACCCACGATCTCAAAAATTCGAACAGCCTCAGCTGGAAGAAGATATCGAACAACCTGGCCGGATCCAACAGCATGCTTATAACAACCATGGAACAGTCGCCCGCCAGCCCGGAAATGCTCTACTTCGCCAGGCAGGATGGCCGCCTCTTCCGAACCGATAATTTCAACAAGGCGGTCCCGGTGTGGGTTGACCTCACCCCTGGATTGCCCGGCCAAAACATCCCCGCCGACCTGGAATGCCATCCCTTCGACCCGGCAACCGTTTTTATGGCACAATCGGGAAGAGTGTATAAATCAACGGACAAAGGCGAAACATGGACCGATATCAGCGGCTCACTGCCGAAAATCTTTGTCGGAACCCTGCTGTTCGACGAATCCTCGGTTGGCGGACTTTATGCCGGTACCGATGCCGGCGCCTACTACCGAGACGACGAACTGGCAGACTGGGTTTTTTACAATACCAACCTGCCGGCTTCCGTTGAGGTGAGTGAGCTGGAGGTTTACCACGATCATCTCGACCGGGCAAAATCGCGGCTCCGCGCATCCACCTTCGGCAGGGGACTCTGGGAAACACCACTGGCAGCTTCCGGACCTATCCTTCCCGCCACCTTTCTGGATGCCGTCCCGCTAGCCGGTAAAATCAACCTGTACTGGAATGCGCCCTTCTACCCCCAGTACGTTTCCCGTTACAAGATTTTCAGAAACGGCGTTCAGTACGGTGTCAGCACCTCGCCATACTGGTCGGATGACCAGGCCGAACAAAATACCGACTACACCTATACGGTTGTCGCGGAGTACGCCAACTCAACCGATGCGCAGCCATCAAATCCGGCATCAGCAATTCTGGCCGATCCCGTAACCCTTCCCTATTCCATTGATTTTGAACTATCCACCGGTGGATGGACCGGAACCAAGAAGAATAACGGCTGGCGATACGGAACCGGCGATGACCTTGGCATAACCGGCAACAGCGGCCGTTTCTATGGTATCAGCGGAACGGATAACACTGTTGGAAATAAAGTAACCGACTGCCTCACCTCTCCGGCGATGGATCTGTCATCGTTTAAGAGCATGGCGTTAACCCTTTCATTCAAATACAGTTACCAGCGCCAGTTGGGCCTCAGCAAGTTTAATGCCGTTTACCGGGTTGCGAAGGACAGTACATGGATTTCCTTCCTTAGCCTCGATCCGGTCAGCGCCAACGGCTGGGACTGGGACACCATTACCGTCAGGCTGCCCGACCAGATCACCCAGCCGGGCGTACAGATCGGCTTCCTGTACGAAAGCCATGAATCCCCCACCGGTGGTGCCGGAATTGATGATATCGGCATACGCGTGGAAGGGCAATCCCTCACCGCACCGGCAGCGGCCTCGCAACTTACATGCCGCACCTGGCCAAACCCCAGCAAAGGATTGTTCCAGCTGGAAGTCAACTCCGGAACTCCGGGCAAGGTGCACATCCAGATCATCAACCTTTCCGGACAACTGGTTCTCGACCGGCAATACGACAGCGGCAATGGCATTCTGATCCGGCCAATCGATCTGAGCCGGGAGGCCAAAGGCATATACCAGCTAAGGGTTCAGGCATCCGGCGGCACGTGGACCGATCAAATCACCATTCAATAGTTTTTAAGATGAATCCAAAAAGACTATCTTGCATCCTGTTGCTTTTCAGTATTTTAACGATAAACGGCTATTCCCAAAACCCTCCGATTATGCAAAAACGCTATTGTATGGCCCTGGATCTGCGCAACGATCCCGCCCTGATCAAACAGTACCGGCATGTTCATACCAAAGAAGGCATCTGGCCCGAAATCCCGAGGGGCATCAAGGAAGTGGGCATCACCGACATGGAGATTTACCTGTGGCAAACCCGCATGTTCATGATCCTGGAGGTGCCCGTTGACTGGGATTACGACAAGGAGATGGCCCTGCTGGGAACACTCGAGAAGCAACCCGAATGGAGCGACTATGTATGGCAGTTCCAGCAGCTGATCCCCTGGAGCGTGAACGGCGAAAAATGGATGCAGATGGAAAATGTTTTCCAGCTCAACCCGACCGGGAAAAAGGAGACGGCTAAATCGGGATACACCGAACCTGTTTACGATAAACCCACCAAAAGGTTCTGCGCCACGCTCGATCTGAAGGACAATCCGGCGCTGATGGCGGAATACCGCAAATACCACTCCCCCGGAACACACTGGCCCGAGATCGCGGCCGGTATCCGCTCGGTGGGCATTCTCGACATGCAGATATACCTCATCGGCAACAGGATGTTCATGGTTGCCCAAACAGAGCCCTCATTCGATTATGACAAGCAAATGCAGAAGCTATCCACCCTGGAAAGGCAGGATGAATGGGGAACCCTGATGCAGAAATTCCAGCAGGCACTGCCGGGAACGCCGGCAATCAAGTGGGAGCTGATGGAAAACGTGTTCGACCTTAACCGCGACTTTTAGTTGCCGCTGAGCATACCCTTTACGGGCCCGAGGCTGCCATCCGTTTTTGCCGGTGCAATCTTCAGCAGTTCCGCCAGCAGGCTGTAGATGTTCACGTTTTCAAACGTGGGCTGAACCGTGCCCGTTTTAAATGAAGGCCCTTTGGCATAGAATATCCCATGCATATCACGGTTGTCCGGATCATAACCGTGCATCCCACGGGAGTATTGGTCCCTCTGCCTTATTTCAACGCCCCAGGCGCTGTCGGCCTCCACAACCAGGGCAGGAATGCGCGGATGGGTGCCGTAGTGGTAGTGTGCCGGAAGATCCTCTTTTTTCCACACTTTCAGGTGTTGCACCGACTTCAGTTTCAGATAGGCTTCATCAAGATATTCGGGCAGCGGCTCGAGCGTAATTACCGGGTTTCCGCCGTTGATCCGCTTGATTTTTGTGAGGTCGATCTCCTTATCCAGAAAAACCTGGTTGCCATC
Organism: uncultured Porphyromonadaceae bacterium; assembly: GCA_964457845.1. Lineage (GTDB taxonomy): Bacteria > Bacteroidota > Bacteroidia > Bacteroidales > UBA12481 > UBA12481. Next base: position 7,735 of record CAYWHP010000031.1, read on the forward strand.
GGGGATAGTGCCCATGCCATGGTCGGATAGAATGATCAGGTCGATATCCGTACCGGTTTTCCGTGAAATCTTAGCCAGTCCTGCGGCTAATTTTCCCACAAGGCGGTCGAGCCTCCTAACAACGTTTTCGGTTTCGTTGCTCAGGGGCCCGAAATCGTGGCTTGTTTTATCAGGCTCATCAAAATAAAACAGGATAAGGCCGGGCCTGCTGCCTTCCGGAAGCGACAGCCAGCTGAATACCGTATCGAGCTGGTTCGGATACGGGATTCCGCTTTCGTACATCTTTCGCACCTGCGGACTGTAGTATTCGTTGCTTTCGGTGCCCACCCAGAAATAGGAGGCGGTTTTAACGCCCTGGCGTTCGGCCGACTCCCAGATGGCCTCACCCTCCCAGAAAATGCTGTCCTGAACAGCCTGACGGTCGCCCATCCGGAACGAACGCCCGAACCGCGGATCATAAAAGCTGTTTTGCACGATGCCGTTACGGTCGGGGTAAAGTCCTGTAGCAATGGCGTAATGGTTCGGGAAGGTTTTGGTGGGATAGGAAGGCTTCAGGGATTCGGCCCTGCAGCCCGCACGGGCGAGGCGATCGAGATTCGGTGTATGGTACTTTGCCGGATAATCCCAGCGGAAACCATCCATTGACAGCACAACCACGCAATGGTCCCTGTTGCCCGCAACCAGCGGAGCTGGCATAAGGAGCAGGGAAAGCAGGAAAAATCGTATTTTCATAAAGGCAGTGGCTTCACCTGACAGCTATACGGGCCTTATGGCGACGGTTTCCGGCCAGGCTTCGGTAGGTGTCGTCCTGGTGCAAGTTAGCCGTTTTTGCGCCCTTTCCCTCCTTTACAGCCAGACTTATATCCTGCTTGAAAACAGCGAGGGTCAGGTAAATGTCCTTACGGGAATAGGTTTCGTATCCGTCGAGGGTAACCTCCAGTATATAGGGGCCGCCGATGCTGATACCCGGTATCACGTAGGCTCCGGTGGTATCGGTGATCGCAGCGAAGAGCGAACCGGTTGGAATGTGTTTGGCAATTACTTTGGCGCCAATGGCAGGCATGGAATCCGGCAGGGTTACCTTCCCGTACATGGTGGTGGCTCCGGCCTGCGCGAGGCAGTCGTTACCGGCCAAAAGAAACAGAACAGCCAGCAAAATCGAACCGATGGTAATCCTCATGAATAAAACGTTTATACCTATAACGCCGGAATAGGGCATTTATGACAAAACCCTGTCAAAAAATATGCCGCATACTGATGTGGCCATTCGCAACAAGGCAAAAGAAAGGCCGCCCCGGTAACCGGGGCGGCCTTTCTTATGTTCTCAGGATAAAACCCGCATTAATTGAAGATGTAACGTACACCAAGCTGCAGGAACCAGCACTGGCTGTAGTTGTAATTGGTAGAGAAAGTCTGTGACAGATAATTCCCCTTGCTATCCTTTTCCATCGAGAAGGTCGGAACATTGCCGGCATCTTTCCCGGTGTATTTCAGGATCTGGCCGTAGTTTGAGGAAGCCATATTCTTGCCCACTCCCCAGGTACTGTTGAGGAGGTTGCCAAAGTTCAGGAAATCGAGGCTGAACTGCAGGGTATTGGTGGACTTACCAGCTTTAATGCTGAAATCCTGTAACAGGCGCAGGTCAAAGCGATTCACCCAGGGTGCCACAGTTGAATAAGCTTCGGCATATTCTCCTTTGTGGGATGACAGATAGTCATCCTGAGCCATAAACGCGAAGAAAGCATCCTCATCTGCCGCACTGGCAAATTTTATGTCACCCTTTTCTTTAGGAATGTAAATCAGATCAGTAGCATATCCGTCACCGTTCATATCGTTTTTATAGGTGTAGCTATAGCTGTTATAGTTATATCCCGAATAAAACAATCCGAGGGTAGTAGCCATATGGTTATTCAGGTAAGGAAGCCGGTATGACAGAGAAGCAATTGCTTTGTCCGGCACAACATACTGTGACCGCTGAACCCAGGGCACATTCGGACCGTTAACTTCATACAGGCCGCTGTAAGCTGACGATGCGTTGCTGCCCGGCATGCCCGAAATTTCCTTCGATTCGGTTTTGACATAAGCAACCATAATATTCAGGTTCTTAATGGGTTCTGCAGTAACGGTGATGTTGCCCGTAGCGCCCCAGCCTTCGCTGTTATTGGCAAGGATGAAAGCATTCTTGGACGTGTAGGTCAGATCTTTTGCAGCCGGATAAATATACCTGTCATCCGATCCGCTGAATTTCTGCCAGGTTTCATCAGGCTGTTTCAGGTTGTAGTTCTGAAGCATAACACCATTCATGGTTTTATTGTAAATACCTTCCAGGGTAATTGTTAACGGGAAGGATACCGGAATTTTAAAATCTACCGCCAATGAAGATTTCCATACCTGCGGCATTTTGAAGTTCGGGTCGATTCCGTTGATGGTGCTTGGCAAAACGCCCTTATCGGAAGTAATCGTATTCGGCAGGCCGAGGAGGGTGATCATGTCATTCACATCGGTGACCATTTTTCCGGCCAGTAAAGCCAGTTTGGGATCTACGCTCTTAATGGAACCATCGGCGTTATACTTGGTAACAGCGGTATAGCTTCCCTGTACCATACCCGAGTTGGTTGGCATGTTTGTGAAGAACACAAGCGGCAGCCTTCCGGTGAAAATCCCCGTACCTCCGCGCACTTTCAATGATTGGTCTTTCAGGACATCCCAGGTAAAACCAAGTCGCGGTGAAAGCTGGACTTTTGCGGTCGGCCATTTGCCGGTATCAATTTTTACGGTATCGCCGTCTGCGTTAACTCCAAATTTCAGGGCAAGGATCGCGTTATTCGTGATGATATTGTCTTCATATTTCAAATAATCGGCGCGCAAGCCAAAGGTCAATTTGAAATTGGAAGTAACTTTCCAGTCGTCCTGTGCAAATACCCCGGCCTGATTAAATGCAACTTCTGCAGCCGGATTTGCTTCGCCGTCATAACCGTAAGTCAAGGCGAAATCTCTCGGCGCGGCCTGGCTCAGGAAATCCGCAACGCTGGCATAGCGATAATATCCCGTACCGTTCCTCATGTAGGAGTTGTTTGCCATCTGGTGTTCAAAAGTGGCACCGGCGGTAATTTTATGGCTTCCCAGGTAGAAAGTTGCGTTATCGATAACGTTGAAGATGTTGTTGTTTACACCGTTGTTCCAGGTAAACAATTCATAACCCGCCGATATGTAAGGTTCGAGAACCTGTTTCCCGTCGGCAGTCACACCGTTCATGATATCGATAAACGGGAACGGGGATGAGTTTGAACCACGAACGTCGTTAATAGATGAATAGGTGGCCAGGAACTGATTGGAGACTTTATCGGAAATCCGGCTGTTCAAATCCAAAGAAACCGAATTTACAACGTTATCCATGGAATAGAGCGAATTGGCGAAGGCCATCGAGTATTGAGAAATACGGTCCATGGCGTTGTTACGGAAACCGGCATCGGTTGAGTTTCCGTTGGTCGGACTCCACGACTGGTTTTTCGTATAGTTATATCTCAAGCTGAGTTTGTTGGCCGTATTGATGTTCCAGTCGAGGCGGGCCAAAAGTTTCTTATTGCTCTGATCTGCAGGATAATCGCTGTATGAACCCGGATCATAGCCATAATTGGTAATCAGATGCTGCCTTACCGCTTCCATGTCGGCTTTGCTGGCACGGGAACGTTCGAGGTCCTTATTGCCAACCCCGTCGTCCGACGGCCTGTAGGTTACAACCTGACCCGGGCGCAATTCGTATTCTCCGTTAACAAAGAAGAACAGCTTGTTTTTGATGATCGGCCCACCCAGGGTGATCCCATAGGTGTTTCTGGATTCCTTGGCGCGATCGCCGAAATCAATGGTGTCGATGTGGTTTCCGCGCAGGTTCTGGTTGGTGAGGTAGGTGTAGGCAGAACCTTTAAAGGTGTTGGTTCCTGATTTGGTGATGGCATTGATACCACCGCCGATGAAATTGGTCTGGCGCACATCAAACGGAGCGATGACCACCTGGAGCTCCGAAATGGCTTCCAGTGAGATAGGGTTTCCACCGCCCGGCAGGCCTGAACCCAATCCGAAGTTGTTGTTGAAATTGGCACCGTCAACGGTAAAGTTGGTTGAACGCCCGTCACCTGCGGCAATGCTCATCCCGTTGGTGTATGGCGACAGTTTGGCGATGTCGGAGATACTCCGGCTGATGGTGGGCATCATCGTCATCTGCTCATTGGAGATGTTGGTTGTGGCACCGGTTCTTTCAGCCTGGAAAGCCGACGGTTTTTCGCCAACAACCACTACCTCTGCAAGCTGTGAGTTGCTCGGGCTGAGGGTGGCATTCAGCACGAAGGAGGATCCCAGTGCGATGTTGATGTCGGTGTAGGATTTTTTGCCATAACCCACAAAGGAGATGTCCACTTTGTATGGACCGCCTGCGCGCATACCCTGGATATCGAAAAATCCGTTTGCGTTGGTGGCAACTCCATAGAGCGTTCCCGAAGGAACATGCACGGCAACAACCGTAGCGGCCGGCAGGGCTGCACCGTCAGTACCGGTCACTTGCCCGTTAATGCCGGAGGTTGTGACCTGGGCATAGCTGCTGCCAACAGCCAGAATTCCCAGTACCATGATCAATAAAAACTTAGTCAAATTTCTCATAAACAGATAGTTTTGGTGTAATAAATTGATTATCTTAATCTTAGATCAGTGAATATTTTGTGGCGTAAAAATAAATGGTTTCCCCAATTCCGGTCTAAAATAAAAATTAAGTTTATACTAAGGGAATGTTAATTGATCCGGTTATCAACAGTATTAACACTGCCCCGGGAGGTTTTCTTTACGTACTTTTAGCACGGCAAACTCATGACAATGAAATATCCAGCCATTTTCCTTTCGATCACGGCAATGCTGCTTCTCTCAGGTTGCCTGAAGGAGCCCGGCATCGGCGGTACGGCCTCCATCTCCGGTAAGGTTTATGCCTACGATTATGATGATGAGATGGTTAACCTCCGCACCCAATACTATGCACCGGATGAGGATGTGTTCATCATTTACGGAAATGATTCCATTTATTCCGACCGTACCCGAACGAGCTACGACGGATCTTACCGGTTCCGGTATCTAAGGCCCGGCACCTACACGGTCTTCGCCTACAGCAAAAATGTGGCAACCAGGCTTCCGCCACCCTTCCCTGTTAAACTAACCGTTGAAATAACCGGCGACAACGCGGAGATCCTCCTGCCGGAAATCGAAATCAACAAATGATTCCGGATCAGATCAGTTTCAGCATCAGCAGTTTTACCAAAGTCGGTCTGAAAGAAGCCGACATTGTAAAGCTCATGACCCGCCACGATGAGAAATACATCTGTACGGTGGCCGAACTTCCGGCTATTCTGAAAAAGGCAGCCACCCTGTTCCGCATTCTGGATATCGACGGAACACGGATTCAGAATTATGAAACGACCTATCTCGACACGGCGGACCACCGCATGTATCTTGACCACCATAACGGCAAGCTCAACCGGTACAAGATACGTTTCCGCGAATATCTTGGCAGCCATCAATTCTTTCTGGAAATCAAGAAGAAAGACAATCACGGGGACACCGAGAAAACAAGGATACAGATAACCCCGGACTTTACTTACAAGCATGGTGCCAATCGGGCATTTATCCTCGAAAACAGTCCGTTCGACCCCAGACTGTTAGAACCGGTGTTAACAAGTTCCTTCAGCCGGATCACCCTGATCGGTGCCGGAATCGGTGAGCGGGTAACCCTCGATCTTCATCCGTCATGGCGCCACGGCAGTCTGCAGGCCTCCCTGCCCGGAGTGGTCATCATCGAGGTTAAATCGGCAAGGGGCAATTCTGCCGAAGGATTCGGCCACCTTCTTCGCGAACAGCGGGTAATGACGAGGCGCATCAGCAAGTATTGCACAGGCACCTGCCTGCTTTACCCCGAGATCCGGCAAAACCGTTTCAAGTTGAAACTTTTGCATCTGAAAAAAGTAAATAATTCATCAGAAATCATCGAATATGATCACGCATCTGTTTAGCCAGGGCGCCGTTCCCGCCTTTGTTTCGATGGCAGCCGAAGGCGCTGAAGCCATCCGGTTCCTGGGCCTCAAAATTATCAACCCGGAAGATTTCCTGCAGATGATCGTCCGGTTCACCTTTCATTTCATCATCACGGTTATCCTGATTCGGTTCCTCTATTACCCGCATTCCAGACGAAAGGACTATTTTTTCATATTCATGATTTTCAGCGTTATCGTTTTCCTTCTCTGCTTCATGCTGGGCAAGGTGAACGTGCAGCTGGGCTTCGCCCTCGGGCTTTTCGCCATTTTCGGGATTTTGCGTTACCGCACCGATACCATTCCAATCAAAGAGATGACCTATCTGTTTTTGATGGTGGGTATTGCTGTGGTAAATTCACTTTCCGACAAGACGGTAAGCTGGACCGAGCTCCTGTTTGCCAATCTGCTGATCATCCTGATCACCTGGTATCTCGAGCGGATATGGATGCAAAAGAAGGAAGATTTCATGGATATCCGGTACGAAAAAATTGAACTGATTCACCCTGCCCGCCGCGATGAGCTGGTTGAGGACCTGAAAAACCGCACAGGCCTTAACGTTTACAGGGTGAGCATCGACCGGATCAACTTTCTGCGCGATACCGTTCGGATCCGGATCTTTTACCGGCACGAGGAGGATCAAAGCTCCGCACGACGCAGGAGAAAGACGTTGTGAGGAGAGCCGCCATCATACTGATGCTGGTGGCTTACTGGAGTGGTGCCCTGGCACAGCACAGCGACATGCGTTTGTGGGCGGGGGCCTCGGTAAGGTACACCGTTAACAAAAAGCTCAGGCTCACACTGGAGGAAGAAGTTAGGCTTCGCGAAAATGCTGGCCGCATTGATAAGCTCAATACCGAATTCACAGCCGGATACCGCCTGGGCAACCTCTTCGAAGCAGGCCTTTTATACAGGCTGATCGCTGATTACAAGCCGGAAGGTTACTTCGGGCTGCGGCACCGGATCTCGCTGATTGCCGGACTTGAAAAAAACCTTTCCGGTTGGGAATGCTCAGTCAAAGGGTCCTTTCAACAGACTTTCGGGAACATCAACCGTTCCGAAGGATGGAATGTTCCGGAGCGGTACCTCCGTGCGGAGGCGGAGGTTGCCCATGAGGTAATCTCCAAAAAAACAAAACCATTCGTGAATCTGGAAATGCTTTGCCGGTTGCCGGCAGGTAAGCCGTGTTTCATTGATGAGTACCGTGTAACGGCAGGCATTCAGTTCCGGATAGATAAGCGTAACCGGATCGATGTTTTTTACAGGCTGCAGCAGGAGCTGCAGGTGGCAGATCCCTTAACCGGCCATATCATCGGTATCCGGTACCGCCGGTACATCCGTTGATTCTTCGCGCATCACCCATTTAAAGAGCTTGTCACCGCGCCGCACTTTTCGCCCGGTGCGGAAGGCTACGCGGCTGCCCTTCCCGGCTGTCTGAACCGCTCCGTGGTCATCATGCATCTCTTCCACGGTAGTTTGTATGAGACCCGTCGTAGGTCCGGTAATCAGCACTTCATCCCCAACCGCAAGGGATTCCGAGCGGATATCAAATTCACCGGCGCCCGGCTTTGCATAGTAATTCGTTGCGTAGCCCAGCAGGATCTTCCTGCGGGTGGCGGCCGATCCGTATAGCCCGCTCCATTCACCGAGCCGCTGTCCCAGGTAGTAACCATCCCAGAAGCCGCGGTTGAAAACGGTAGCCAGCCGGCTGTTCCAATCTTCCACTTTTCCGGCTCCGTAAGTTCCGTCGAAGATGCTCTCAACAGCCTCCCGGTAGCATTCTGTAACCGTCTTTACATATTCCGCGGGCCTTGCCCTTCCTTCGATCTTAAGCACCGATATACCGGCCGAAAGTATCCTGTCGATGAAATGGATGGTTGAAAGGTCCTTGGGCGACATGATGTACTCATGGTCGATCTCGAGCTGATCACCCGATTCAGCATCCTCAAGCTTGTATGACCTCCTGCAGGTTTGGAGGCAGCTGCCCCGGTTTGCCGAGGTATTGTACTGATGGAGGCTCATGTAGCATTTGCCTGAAACAGCCATGCACAACGCCCCGTGAACAAACAGCTCAAGCCTCACAGGCCTCCCCGACGGGCCGGTGATCCCCTGCTCCCCGATCCGGGCAGCGATGTTGCTGATCTGGTCGAGCGTCAGCTCACGCGCCAGCACCATTACATCCGCATACCGCGAGTAGAACTTAACGGTTTCCACATTGGAGATATTCAGCTGTGTGGAAAGGTGCAGGTTTACTCCCCGGCTGAGCGCATACTCGAGTATCGACTGATCGGAAGCGATAACGGCCGAAATGCCTGCCGCTGCCGCGGCATCGATCAGCTGTCGCGCAAGCGAGAGTTCCTGGTCGTAGATGATGGTGTTGAGGGTGAGGTAGGATTTCACCCCGCAGAACCGGCAGTAACGGGCAATGAGCGGCAGGTCGGACGTGAGGAAATTCTTTGCCGATTTCGATCGCATGTTGAGGTGCTCCACGCCGAAATAAACCGCATCGGCGCCTCCGGCAATGGCCGCGCGCAGCGATTCAAAGGTTCCGGCAGGGGCCATCACCTCTATGGTTTTCCTGTCAAAGGGTATTCCGGCCATTTTTGGGTTTGAATTGGGATCGTGCCCACAGGGCAACCGACTCGGGACTGCCTGTGGCGGGGTTTATTACCGGAACGCCAAGAGAGCCGGCTGCCACGATCCAGAGCGGATCAAAGGCAATCACGCCTTGAGCGCGGCTCATGAGTGAGGCTGTCTGTGCCTGGGTAAAATCGCCGCAGGCCGGAAAAACCGCACAACCGGAAGCCTGACTGATGCGGTTGGCGAGGTTCCGGTCTTCCGGATTGCCCGTTATCACCATTGGTTTTTCGGTCATCACCGCCATGCTGGTAAGCCATTCATCATCGAGGGCCCGCACCTTCGCCGGTGAATTCAGCGACAGCACGACATAGCCTTTTAAAAATTCTGATGGCAGAAGGCCCGCATTGTAGTGTTCCGGCACCATAGCGTACCCCTTGCCATCGTCCGTAACATCAAACAGGCGGCAGGTTGCAAAAGCATCCGCCGGCCATTCGTTCCCTGCTCGTTTCCTGCGGATATGAAAATCCAGCACCTTCAGCCTGTTTTTAAGTCGCCGAACCTGCCGGGTTCCATCGAGGTCGATCACATAATCTGGCAGGAAATCCTTCAGCTGTTCAAGCAGTTCCAGTGGTTTCTCCCTCCAGGTGAAAAGTCCGTCAAGCGAAGGATGCCGATCGATGAGCCAGCGAAGGTCATCACGCACAACGGCATAAACAACGGCCCCCTCCACCTGTGCTTTCAGGCACCGGACAAGGATGGCGGAAGAGAGTATCTCCGCCGGGTCATCCGGGAGCAGGACGATGAAACAGGCTTCCAATAAACCGGATTAAGCGATGGTTACCAGCAGGCTGATCTGATTGTCGAGGCACTCGGCCACACCCCTTTTGATGGGGAAAAGCTGCTCCTGCCCCGCGGCATCCAATACCCTGACAGTACCTTCACCAAGGGTAGAGATCAGCGGTGCATGGTTCTTCAGGATCTCGAACGAACCCTTCATGCCGGGAAGGCTCACGAGGGTGATTTCGCCGGCAAAGATTCTGGATTCAGGTGTTAGTATTTCGAGGTACACGGTGTCGGTATGATAGGTTATTTCCTTGCCTGAGCAAGCATTTTCTCTCCTTTTTCGATGGCTTCCTCGATCGGGCCCACCAGGTTAAAGGCAGCTTCAGGGTATTTATCGACCTCGCCGTTCATGATCATCTTGAATCCCTTGATGGTATCCTCGATGGCCACGAAGGCGCCAGGCCGGCCGGTAAACTGTTCCGCAACATGGAACGGCTGCGACAGGAACCGCTGGATACGGCGTGCACGGTGAACGATCAGCTTGTCCTCCTCGGAAAGCTCATCCATACCGAGGATTGCGATGATATCGAGGAGTTCGTTGTAACGCTGCAGGATCTCTTTCACGCGTTGCGCGGTTTCATAATGATCCTTACCCACAATTTCCGGGGTCAGGATCCGGGAGGTAGATTCGAGCGGGGCGACGGCAGGATAGATCCCGATTTCGGCAATTTTGCGGCTTAGCACCGTCGTGGCGTCGAGATGCGAGAAGGTAGTTGCCGGGGCCGGGTCGGTAAGGTCATCAGCAGGCACATAAACAGCCTGAACAGAAGTAATTGAACCCCTCTTGGTGGAGGTGATCCGTTCCTGCATAGCCCCCATCTCGGTGGCCAGTGTAGGCTGGTAACCCACTGCAGAAGGCATACGGCCCAGAAGTGCCGAAACTTCCGATCCGGCCTGGGTGAAACGGAAGATGTTGTCCATGAAAAAGAGAATGTCACGGCCACCGGTTTGTTCATCACCATCGCGGAAATATTCCGCCAGGGCGAGACCCGAGAGGGCAACGCGTGCACGTGCACCCGGAGGTTCGTTCATCTGGCCGAAAACAAGCGCCAGCTTACTGTTCCGGAGCCTCTCGAAATCGACTTTACTTAGGTCCCAGCCCCCCTTCAGCATGTCTTCAACAAAGGCAGGACCATAATCGATAACTCCGGATTCGAGCATTTCCCGGAGCAGGTCGTTCCCTTCACGGGTACGTTCGCCGACACCGGCAAAAACGGAAAGCCCCGAATATGCCTTGGCGATATTGTTGATCAGTTCGAGAATGAGTACCGTTTTACCAACACCGGCGCCACCGAAGAGGCCGATCTTGCCGCCTTTTGAATAAGGCTCAATAAGGTCGATCACCTTGATTCCCGTAAAGAGAACCTGATTTTCGGTACTCAATTCCGAGAATTTCGGCGGTTCCCGGTGGATCGGATACCCTACGGAATTATCGGTCGGTCCGAGTCCGTCGATCGGCAACCCGGTTACGTTGAGCAGCCTTCCCCTGACCTGGTCACCAACCGGTATCCGGATAGGGCTGCCGGTAGCTACCACCACCATGTCGCGGGAAAGTCCGTCGGTTGAATCCATGGCGATAGCCCGGATTGTATTCTCCCCGATATGCTGTTCGCACTCGATGATAAGCTTGGTTCCATCTTCGCGGGCAATCTCAAGCGCCTCGTAAATCTGGGGCAGGGATGCGCCTCCGCTTACAAACTCAACGTCAACAACCGGTCCGATGACCTGGAGAACTTTTCCTTTATTATCTGTCATTGCTGCAGGATTTTATAGAATTCAAAAATAGGCTTATTTTATCTAATCCGGTCCATAAGGTTCCGGGTAAACTTTTCCAATTCCGCTTTGCGCTCAGTTTCAACGGGAATACCATCCAGGATTTCCAGTGCGCGGTTCGAGTAATGATGAACCATCTCCTTTGTAATCGGTTCGATACCCAGCTCGTGAAAGACCTTGATAACTGCGCCGATCTTTTCCTCGCCATCGAAGTCCTCGGAACCGTAGTAATGGTCGAGCAATTCCAGTTGCCCCTTATTTGCCATTTCCCGGGCCTTGATCAGCAGGTAGGTTTTTTTGTTCGCCAAAATATCACCCCCGATATTTTTCCCGAATGTCAGCGGATTTCCGAAGGTATCGAGGTAATCATCCTGAAGCTGGAAGGCCATTCCGATCATCAGGCCCAGATCGTAGACCTGGCTGGCGATATCCTTGTCAGTACCGCCGATGAGCGCCCCGATCTGAAGGCTGCCGGCGATCAGAACCGCCGTTTTCAGACGGATCATGTTCATGTATTCATCAACCGAAACCTCGTCGCGCATTTCAAAATTAAGGTCGTACTGCTGGCCTTCGCAAACCTGCAGGGCCGTCTTGTTGAATACCGACAATACTTCGGGCAGGACCTCCTTATCACATGAAGCGATGAAGATATTCGACTGTATGGCCAGCGCATCACCGGAAAGGATGGCACGGTTAACATCCCATTTTATGTGAACAGTGGGGAGGTTCCGGCGCATGAATGCCTTATCCATAATGTCGTCATGGAGCAACGTGAAATTATGGAACATCTCAATACCAAGGGCCGGAAGGGCCGCCTTCATCACATCTTCCGAAAACAGCTGGCATCCCATCAGAACAAAAACGGGGCGAAGGCGCTTGCCGCCGTTCGAGAGGGTATACCACATCGGCTCGTAAAGTTCGCGAGGCTCCAGGACCCTGTACTGGGTGCGAATTTCTTCGTCGATCAAATGCTGAAGCTCATCTATGTTTTTCATGCTCCTTTTGTGAAGGTTTTGAGTTTCCCCCGCTGTTTATCCCACTGAATCCCGCGAAGCAGGATCGATGGAACCAGCAGCAGGTTTGAAATAACGGCAATAAGCAAGGTTATGCTGATCAGAAATCCCATTGCCTGAGTGCCTCCGAACTCCGAAGCAACGAAGATCCCGAATCCGATGAAAAGCACACTCACTGTGTACACTACGCTTACGCTCACCTCTCTGAGTGTTTTGATTACGGCCATTTCAGGATCCTCACCCGGGCAGTTGAGGTGCTGCCTGAATTTCGACAGGAAATGGATCGCTGTGTCAACCGCAATTCCATAAGTAACACTGAATACCAGAAGGGTGGAGGGCTTTATCGAAATACTGAAATACCCCATAAGGCCGGCCGTAAACAGCAAGGGAAGCAGGTTCCCGAATACGGATACCAGGATCATCCTGGGGCTTCGGTACATATACGCCATAAAGAGAGCGATAAACAGGATTGCCAGGGCAAGACTCTGAACCAGATTGATAACCAGATACTCTGTACCAAGGGTATATTTCAGAGCCGATCCGGTTAAAAGGGTTTTATACTGTCCGGGCGGAAAGAGCGTATCGATTTTTGCCTGAAGACTGCTTTGGATCTCCAGTATCCGGTTGGTTCCCACATCGGCAACACGGAAGTTGACGCGCATGATACTGCCGGTGGAATCGATGAATGAACTCATCAGCTTATTACCGCTTACCGTACCCTGCAGATAGGGCAGAAGAAACGCCCTTTCCTGTGGCCCCGGAAGCCGGTAATACTTGTCCGATCCGTTATAGTAGGCCTGGGTTGCCACCTTCATCCCGTCGACAATGCTGAACGATCGGGCAAGGTCGGGGAACTGCCGGGCATATTCCTGAAGGTCCTCCACCTTTTTCAGAAACGAATGCCCATAAACCCCGTTGCTCTTTTTTGTATCGATAGCCACCTCCAAAGGCAGAACCCCCTTGATCGTACTTTCGAAGAATTTCTGATCCTTGTACAGGGCGTTTTTTTTGGGTACGTCGTCCAGAATATAACCGGTTGACTTCATCATGGTAATTCCAAAAATGGCAAAAAGCATGATGAGGGTAACCGTCACGTAAATCCAGTTACGCTTAAACCGCACAAGGAAAACGAGCCGGTCGGCAATTCTGTTCACCACCCGGTTATCGAGGTGCCTGATATGCTTGTCTGCCGGTGGCGGCAAAAAGGAGAAAATGATGGGAACCAGCGTCAGGCACAAAAGGTAGAGGACCATAATATTGACAGATGCCACAAGCCCGAATGTCCGCAGCATTTCATTATCAATCACCATGAAGGTGGCAAAACCGGCTGCCGTTGTGAGGTTGGTCATGAAGATCTCGGACCCGACCTTCTGAATCACCCGCTGGAGCGATTTTACTTTATTCTTGTGGTGACGGTATTCGCCATGGTATTTGTTGAGAAGGAAAATATTATTGGGAATGCCGATGACAATCAGGAGGGCTGGAATCATCCCGGTGAGTGCAGTGAGTGTGGCACCCATCAACGCTACCATCCCCAGCGCCCAGATAACGCCGATCAAAACGATCAGCATGGAGAAAAACACCGCTCGCGCCGACCGGAAAAAGAAGAGGAGAATGAGCGTTGTTGCCAGTGCTGCAAGGACCAGAAACCGCACAAACTCCCGTTGTACGATATCAGACAGCACTGTCCTCAGGTAAGGAAGCCCGGAATAGTGGATCTTAACGTTGTTGTTCGAACCGTACAAATCAACCATCTGCTTCATCTGCCGCACGATCAGCATCCTGCCCCGGTTATTGATATGATTGTCGTCCATGGTCATAACCATGAGGTAGGTATGGCTCGAATCCGAGTAAACCAGGTCGCGGTAAATCGGCAGCGACCGGAACTGCGCAACCAGGCTGTCGAGCTGCTGCTGGGATTCTACCCGATCGGGGAAAACACGGTAGAGGTCGAAAACCTTTTTATCGGGGTTCTTTCTCAGGTTTATGGCATCATATACCGACATCACACTGCTGATCCCTTCAATCGAGGCAAGATCGTTCTTAAGCTTAATGAAGTTGTTGTACTTGTCGAGTTTGAAAAAATCCGGATCCTGAAAGCCAAACAGGAACAGGCCTCCGTCTTCACCGAAAACCCTGTTGAACTCGAGCATTTTAATTGAAACGCTGTCCGTTTCGGGAAGCATTCCCGAATAGCCGTAATCGATTCCGAGCTTTGGAAGCTGGAATGCCATAAAAAGGGTGATCACGCCGATGATAACGGCAATGCTCATCCTTTTCCGCAATATAAAACCCGCGACTCTGGCCCAGAACATCGTTTTGCCTATCTGATTGAGCGAATGCCCAGTTCATCCAGCCTCTGCGCAAGAATTTCCGGGTTACGCGGTTTAGCAACTACTGTTTTTTTCCGGTCGATGAGGATCATGGTAGGGGTGGCCCGGATGCCATAGTCATAGGCTATCGAGCAATCCCACCCTTTAAGTTCGGAATGGTTGATCCAATTATATCCGCTTCGCTGGATTGCATCCTCCCAATCCGTCTTCTTACTGTCGACAGAAATAGCAACCACCTCAAAATCGGAGCGTGAATATTTATCATAAATCTTTTTCACCAACGGCAACATGTCGTTGCAGTGGGGACACCAGCTGGCCCAGAATACCACCAGGATATATCTGGCCGGGATCTCCGACATCACCAGGGCGCCTCCCGGTTCGCGGGGGATGACGATTTCCGGCACCTGTTTTCCGGGTGCCGTTTTCTGGTAAGCTGCCGCCAGTTCCCTGAATTCGCCCTTCTTTTTTTCATCCGTGCAGGAGGCGGATGCAAGGTAAAACTCGGTGAGGTATCCGAAAAAATCATCAAACTCGGAACGTTCGGCCCAGTCGGCGATATCGCCCAGGAGAAACTGGAACAGTACATCGTTACCTGCCGCGGCCGACAGGAGGCGGTCGAGCCCCTTTTTCATGGCTGGCTCGAGGTCCTTCGGGCTGTATGCCCGCTGGTACAAGCCGAAGAATGTACGCACTTTGTTCGCCAAACCGGGGCTGTACATCTGGCTGGTATCGGCAAAGCTGATTCCGTCCCAGAAATGGTCGAGCACATAACGGATTTCATCGCCGGGGTTTATTCCGGCAGGAACCCGCGGCGAGAGCTCCATCTTAAGGAACCCGGCGACAAAGGTGCCGGGATATTTGTCAATAATTTCGCGCGTCAGCTTCTCCGGATCCGTGGCCCTTACCTTCTGAAGTTCACGCACCACCTCTTGCTGGAAAGGATCTGCGGCCGGGTAGAGCGAGGCCAGGCGTTGCAGGAGCTCCTGTTTCCGCTGCAAATCGATAAAGAAGTGCATATAGGAGCTAAAAAGCTGATTCTCTTTTGATTCCAGCACTTTGAGGCTGTCAATTACGGCAGAGAAATGGGTCCGCATACGGATCTGCTCGCGGTTGAAGATAATATCCCAGAACTGCTCGGGACCTATAACGATGCGATACATGCCCGGATGGGCACTTGCGGCAAGAGTGAAGGAAAAAGACCCGTCGGGCGCCACCCTGGCGGAATCAACTATTTTTCTGTTAACGCCTAAGTAATCAAAAAGATAGGCCTTTTTGGTGGGCATTGAATCCACCTTAACCTGAATGGTGTACTGGGCAAAGCAGCCGATTTGCAGCCAAATTAGGAAAAGGAGGGTACCGGCCTTTTTCATGGCGTTCCCGTCTTAGGATTTTAGTGACTCGGCACCCGCAACTATTTCGATCAGCTCATTCGTGATGGAAGCCTGACGGGCTTTGTTGTAATCAAGGGTCAGGCTCTTAATCATTTCGGTAGCGTTATCGGTTGCCTGGTGCATGGCCGTCATTCTGGCGCCGTGCTCAGAAGCGACTGAATCCAGCAGGGCTTTGAAGAACTGCACCTTCAAGGCTTCGGGGAGGAGTGTTTTAACCAGGCTTTCGAGATCGGGCTCGAAAATAAAATAAGGTTGTGAAGCGGGGCTGTCATGGGAATCAACGGTTTCCACCGGAAGGAACTGCTCAATGGTGATATACTGCGTGGCAGCGTTTTTAAACTGGTTGTAAAGCAGATCGATGCGGTCGTATTTTCCTTCGATGAACTGGGCCATAAGGTGATCAGCCATTGCTTCCGCCTTTACAAAGCTTGGTTTTTCGATCAGCTCGTTCGACTGGGGCCATACGCCATAACCTTTGCTTTTAAGGATTTCGGCACCTTTCTTCCCGATGAACATCAGATCGATCTGCTTCTGCTGGTTCTGTGCAGCGTAATGGTTGTTTATCCGCTCGATGGTTGCTTTTGTGATATTGGCGTTAAACCCTCCGCAGAGGCCCCTGTTTGCGGTGATTACCACGAGGAGTATCCTGACGGGTTCGCGGGGATCGGTCAGCGGGCTGATGCTCTTGTCGTTTTCGGCACTGCTCACCTGGCGGATCAGTTCATGAAGACGGGAGGCATAGGGCCGGATCTGTGTGATGGCATCCTGTGCCCTTTTCAGCTTGGCTGCGGAAACCATTTTCATGGCGCTGGTAATCTGCCGGGTTGATTTAACCGAGCTGATCCGCTGCCGTATTTCCTTTAAGTTTGCCATCCGGTAGTAGGGCCTTTAGATCCTGTATTTAGCTGTCATGTCGTTCACCAAACCGGTGAGAAGGTTTTCGGTGGCCTCGGAGATGGACCCCTTGCGAAGTTCTTCCATCATTTCGGGATACTTCATCCGGACCATTTCGAGGAATTCCGCTTCGAACTCCCGGATTTTGCGAACCGGCACATCGGAAAGAAGGCCGCGCGTTCCACAGAAGAGAATGGCTATCTGATCTTCAACCTTATAAGGGGTGTGAAGGTTTTGCTTAAGGATTTCGACGTTCCGTGCACCCTTGCCGAGTACGTTTAATGTTACGGCATCGAGGTCGGAGCCGAATTTCGAGAAAGCTTCCAGTTCACGGAACTGGGCCTGGTCGAGTTTCAGCGAGCCGGCCACTTTTTTCATGGCTTTGATCTGTGCTGCGCCCCCTACTCTGGAAACCGAGATACCAACGTTGATAGCCGGGCGAATACCGGAGTTAAAGAGGCCCGATTCGAGGAATATCTGACCGTCGGTGATGGAGATCACGTTGGTTGGGATATAGGCGGATACGTCGCCGGCCTGTGTTTCGATGATCGGCAGTGCGGTGAGGGAGCCTCCGCCTTTCAGCATAGGCCTGAGGACTTCGGGGAGGTCGTTCATCTTTGAAGCCACCTCATCGTTATCGATGATCTTGGCTGCCCGTTCGAGCAGGCGGGAGTGCAGGTAGAACACATCGCCCGGATAGGCTTCACGGCCCGGGGGCCTTCTCAGCAGAAGGGATACTTCGCGGTAAGAGACAGCCTGTTTGGAGAGATCGTCATAAACAATGAGGGCATCGCGGCCCGAATCGCGGAAAAACTCGCCGATGGCTGCGCCTGCAAACGGGGCATAGAACTGAAGTGCTGCCGGGTCACTGGCTGTCGACATCACGATAACGGTATACGGCATTGCGCCATGCTCCTCGAGGGTCCGTGCGATCTGGGCAACAGTAGATCCCTTTTGTCCGATGGCCACATAGATACAGTATACCGGCTTTCCGTTTTCGTATCCTTCGCGCTGGTTGATGATGGTATCAATTGCGATAGCCGTCTTGCCCGTCTGGCGGTCACCGATGATGAGTTCGCGCTGTCCGCGGCCGATCGGGATCATGGCATCGATGGCCTTGATACCGGTTTGCAGCGGCTGGTTTACTCCCTGACGGAAGATAACCCCCGGTGCCTTGCGCTCGAGTGGAAGGTCGACCAGTGTTCCGCCTATGGGGCCCTTACCGTCGACCGGTTCGCCGATGGTATTGATCACCCTGCCAAGCAATCCTTCTCCTACGCGAATGGAGGCGATCCTGCGGGTGCGCTTTACCTGGCTGCCTTCACCGATTCCCACGGAGGGGCCAAGCAGAACGGTACCCACGTTATCTTCTTCAAGGTTGAGCACAATCCCCATCACGCCGTTATCGAACTCCACGAGTTCATTGCTCTGGACATTCGACAGGCCATAGATGCGGGCGATGCCGTCGCCTACCTGCAGGACGGTTCCCACTTCCTCGAAGCTTGCATCAAGGTTGAGGCCCTCAAGTTGCTGCCTTAATATCTGCGAAATTTCCGCCGGTTTTATGCTTGCCATGGTCAATTATTTCTTTGATTCTCTTAATTCCTGTTTAATTCTCCTCAATTTCGACTGAACGCTCGCATCGAGCTGCTGATCCTCGAGGGTGAGGATAAACCCTCCGATAAGATCATCATTGACTTCAGAAGTCATTTCGATGCTTTTGCCGCTGGCCTTTTCGAGGCGCTTTTTCAGGGTTTCGAGGAAAGCATCGTCTACCTTTACTGCCGATTCAACACGGGCATCAATGATGCCCCGGTCGGTTCGGTAGAGCTCCATGAACATGCGGCATGTAGATGCCAGGTTGGCTTCACGGCGCTGCCGTATCAGCAAGGCCAGAAAATCCAGTGTAACCGGCTCCACAAGCCCCGAAAACATTTTCCCGGCGATGCGTATCTTTTCGGATACAACAATGACCGGGCTCTCGAGGAGCCACCTGAATTCAGGAAGCTGCCCGATCAGGTCACTGAGCATGGCCAGATCACGCCGTACCGGCTCAACCTGGTTTCTGTCCCTGACCAGAGCAAAAAGGGCCTTTGCGTAGCGGGCGGCTAAACGGCTATCGTTCATAATACTGCTAATTCAATTTCAGGTCGTCGAGCTGTTCCCGGATCAGCACTTCCTGCCGCTTGCGGTCGGAAAGCTCACTCCTGAGTATCTTCTCGGCTATGTCAACCGAAAGAGAGGCTACCTGCTGCCGGATCTCGCTGATGGCTGAAATCTTCTCGGCTTCGATCTGCTGACGTGCATGTTCCAGCAACCTGGCCGTTTCGAGCCCGGCTTCGTCGCGCGCCTTGGTGATCAGTTGCTCCCGGATGGTGCGCGCCTCGGCGATAAGGAGGTCGCGCTCACCGTGGGCTTCCTGCAGCATTCTCTCCTGTTCGGTTTTCAGCTTCGACATGCCTTCACGTGCATCCCTGGCAGATTCAAGGGCTTTTTCGATCGACTCTTCACGCTCTCTGAGCATTTTGAGGACAGGCCCCCAGGCATATTTCTTCAGTATGAAAAATACCAAGGAAAAAGCCAGAACCATCCAGAAAATCGTTCCGTAGTCCGGTGATACTAGTCCCATAATCCAGATTATAAAGCAGCTGCATGCCGGGTATTCCCGGATGCGAGCCTATTTAACAAGAAACACAATCAATAAGCAGACGATCATGGCGAAGAAGGCAGCACCTTCAACAAGAGCAGCGGCAACGATCATGTTCGTGCGGATATCACCAACCGATTCGGGCTGGCGGGCAATGGCTTCCATGGCCCCTTTACCGATCTGACCAATTCCGATACCGGCACCGATAGCGGCCAGTCCTGATCCGATTGCTGCGCCCATCGGGGCGATTGCCGTACTCGCGGCCTGCAGGATGATAACGATAAAACTTAACATACGCTTGTGGTATTTGGTGTTAATATGAACTGTTAATGTCCCTCTTCCCTTGCCATTCCGATATAAATGGCCGAAAGCAGGGTGAAAACGTAAGCCTGGATAAACGAAACCAGCAACTCGAGCATGGTCATAAATACATAGAAGGCAATCGACACAACCGACGATCCATACCCGGCAATCCAGCTGATCTGGCCGAATATGAAGATCATAACGATAAAGCTCAGGGCAATGAAATGGCCTGCCAGAATATTGGCGAAGAGCCGGATGCAGAGTACAAGCGGCTTGGTGAAAACCCCGAGGAGCTCGATGAATGGCATGAGAGGAATAGGAAACTTAAGCCACCAGGGAACCCCCGGAGCGTTGAAAATATGTTTCCAGTAGTTTTTGTCGCTGCTGAAGGTGGTAATGGCGAAGGTGCAGATAGCCAAAAGGGCGGTGATGGCAATATTGCCGGTTACGTTGGCTCCTCCCGGAGGGATCGGAACGAGGCCCATGAGGTTGTTCGTGAGGATGAAAAAGAAAGCGGTAAGCAGGAAGGGCATAAACTTTTCATACCGGTGATGACCGATCGACGGAATCGCTATATCATCACGGACGAAGATGATTATCGGCTCGATCAGTGATTGGAAGCCACTTGGCGCCCTTCCGGGGTTCCTTGCATATTTTCTTGCAATCGGCAGGAAAACAGAAAGAAGCAGGATGAGGCTGATGAGCATAGCCGCCACTGTCTTGGTTATCGACAAGTCGACAGGCAGCGGGGCCTCCTCGTCGATGGTGCCATCTTCATTGGCACGGACGATCTTGCCTTCGTGAGGGCCCTCCTCCGCAAGCGCATAACCTTTATAAACACCGTTACCGTGGTGGAATTTCGAAGAGAAGAAAACGGAAAGCCCCTCTCCTTTTGTAAAGACAATTACCGGCAGGGGAATGCTGATGTGTTTCTCACCAATCTTCATCACATGCCATTCATGCGAATCCATGACATGCTCCATGATAAACTTCCCGGCATCGAATTTGGCCGGTTCACCGCCATGTTCCTCTTGCTCAGCCGGACTCCCGGGATTAACGGCCAGGGCCCTGCCCGCCGGAAGCACCGGAAGTATCAGTATCAGAGCGACATACAACCATCTCTTCATTCCTGTTCGATTTCAGCGAGGTGCCAAATGTATAAAAAAATTATTGTTCAGACTGCTTGCGGGAGTGCCGGTTTAGGGACCTTGATTCAAAAAACATGAATACCAGGTACATGATAAATGTAGATCCGAGGAACGGGATCACCTTTTCGCGATGCAGCGTGGAATAGATGATCAGGAATGCCATAAGAACCAGGATCTTAACCGCCTTATAGATCAGAAAAGCGGAATTGAATTTCGTGAACCGCTCGTTCAGCAGGCGGGTGAGTACAACCTGGCCGGCTGCTGTCATAACCACGAGAAGGGCCAGCATGAAAGGTAACACGGGTGGATACTCCGAGGGAAAGTAAATTCCGAAAACGACCAGGGCTGTTCCGGCAAGCAGCAGGGTAATCAACGTGAGCTCGACCCAGTAGCGGGTATCAACACTTTTCATAATGGTAAGTCCTTAATTGGTAAGCTGCCGCCATTACCTGCCGGGCAAAGCAGCCATTCGGGGCAATTGCCTAAGCCTGTTTGGGAATGACCGGTTCCTTGCGTTTGGCCTCAATACCGGGATCCATGCGGCAGGTACCGGTAAAGACAGCTCCTGGCTCGATTGCCAGCTTGTTTGCAACGATTTCCCCGTTCATTCGGGCGGTCGATTTAAGGCTGACAAGGTCGGAGGCGTGGATATTTCCGGTAATGATGCCGGATACCTCGAGGGTCTGGCAGATGATATCGCCAAGAATCTGCCCGCTGGCACCGATCACCACCTTACCCTTGATGTCCATTTTTCCGGTTAACTGCCCATCGATCCGAAATCCCGAGTTGGATTCAATATCTCCCTTTACCAGGGTGCCTGCGGAAATCAGGTTGATCGCACTGCTGGTCGTTTCGAGTTCTTTTGCCATCGCTAAGTATTTTCAGGTAAATGTAAAAAAAACCGTGTTATCAACAAAGATTAAACCGGATCATAGGCCCAGGTCAGGTAAAGGGCACCCCAGGTAAAGCCGCCTCCAAAGGCTGCCAGGATAAGCGGATCGCCTTTACGGAGCTGCTTTTCGTATTCGTGGATGACGAGCGGAATGGTAGCTGTAGTCGTATTCCCGTACCGTTCGATATTCACCATCACCCTGGAGGGATCTATGCCCATGCGACGGCCAACGGCATCAATGATGCGCATATTGGCCTGATGGGGAACCACCCATACCTTATCGGCAGAAAGATTGTGCTTCTTCATCATCTCGAAGGAGACATCTGCCATCTTGGTGACAGCCATTTTGAAAACGGTCTGTCCGTCCTGATAGATAAAGTGTTCGCGTGCGTCGATCGTTTCGTGGCTCGAGGGGCGCGCGGAACCGCCGGCCTTCATGTAGAGATGTTTCCTTCCCGAACCATCGGTGTGCAGATCATGGTCGATGATGCCGTATTCGGTGCTCGGCTCGAGCAGCACAACGCCTGCGGCGTCGCCGAAAAGCGGACAGGTCTTGCGGTCGGTGTAATCCGTAATAACCGACATCTTGTCGGCGCCTATGCAGAGGACCTTCTTGCAGGTTCCGGTTTCAATGAATTTGGAAGCTACGGTCAGCATATAAACAAAGCCCGAACAGGCGGCTGCCATGTCGAAGCTGAATGCGTTCTTTATGCCGCACTTGTCGCTGATGATATTGGCCGTTGCCGGGAAAAACATATCCGGAGTCACCGTGGTGCAGATCACCATATCAATCTCATCCGGATGGGTTCCGGTTTTCTCCAGCAGCTTTTTCACTGCCGGCACCGCCAGCTCAGATGATCCCTTGTTGGGATCCTTAAGAATATGGCGTTCACGGATACCGGTCATCGTAACAATCCACTCATCGGTGGTATCTACCATTTTCTCGATGTCGGCATTCGTAAGGATATCCGGCGGAGTGTAGGATTCGATGCCGGTTATGGCTGCATATATCTTTTGCATTATTCGAATGCTTGTTTAAGTTTTGTTATTAAACCCGATTGAACCAGTTCGCGGTTTTTCAGCAACATATTTTTAATAGCCAGGGGAGTGGATTTCCCGTGACCGATGAGCACCGGCATACCAATACCGATAATGGGTATTCCGCCGAAATTCTCATAATTATATTGTTCGAAGAAGGGGTTGGATACCTTGAGTTTCTGGCTCAGGTAATGCACCGATTCTGCGAGCTTAAGCACCACATTACCGACAAACCCTTCGCAAACAACAACATCCGCCTTATCGGCGAAAAGTTCATTCCCCTCTACGTTACCGATGAAATTGAAATCGGTGCTGTCTTTCATCAGCTGGTAGGTTGCCTTTGTGGTGAGGTTCCCCTTCTCTTCCTCCTCTCCGATATTCAGCAGACCCACTTTAGGGTTGGTAGCTCCGTGAACGTGTTTCGAATAGAAGGATCCCATGATGGCATACTGGTACATGACATCCGGCCTTGCATCGGGGTTAAGCCCGACATCAAGAAGCAGCGTATACTCGTTTTCTCCCTTTGGAATGGAAACGCCGATGCAGGGACGAATGATTCCGGGAATCGATTTAATGGTGAACATAGCTCCTGCCATCATGGCTCCGGTGTTTCCGGCACTGCAGAACCCGTCGAGCTGACCGCTGGCAAGCATCTGGAAACCAACTCCCATGCTTGAATTCCGCTTAATGGAAAACGCCTTCACGGGATGGTCCCCCATTCCGATCACTTCAGTGGTAGGTACAACAAGAAAATTGCCGGGATCGAAATTCTCTTCCCGGCAAATCCTTTCTATGGCTTCCTTGTCTCCCAGTAATACCACCTCTGCATCAGGGGGCATCTCCTTTCTTGCGAGGATGGCACCTCTGGTTGTAGCTTCGGGGGCATGATCACCCCCCATGATATCCAGGCCGATCTTCATGTGCTGTGATCTGATCGTTACGCTGACTATGCGGTTACTTCTTTCTCGATCGCCAGCTTACCACGGTAATGTCCGCATTCCGGGCATACACGGTGATACTGCACGGTTGCTCCGCAATTTGAACAGGTTGACAGCTGTGAAGGAGTTGCCTTATAATGCGTTCTGCGCTTGTTTCTCCTCTGTTTCGATGTTCTGTGCTTAGGATTTGGCATGACTGTAACTATTTATTTGACACTAAAATTTTTCAGCAGATTGAGCATTTCGGGATTGCATCCGGGCTTACCCCCTGGCAGATCCGGATGGACCTTCCGGATCGGGAGGCTGAGCATTGCATATTCATAAAGGTACTGCGAAAGATCTAACTGACCGGACTCCGGAGCGATCCAGACCACATCCAGTTCATCCTCGCTGTTGCCGTAACCAAACTTGCCAAACAGGTTGAACTCCTCATCAACAGGCTGTTCATACTCCTCAAGACACCGGTCGCAGGGCAGCACTACCTTCCCTTCGAGCTCGAAATAAAACTCCAGCTGGCGTTCCTGCCTGATCATTTCCACTTTTACTGTCACCGCTGCCTGCTGGATCCCACTTTCGGGGAACTCTGTAAAGAACGCATCATCTAGCTCAAATTCAAACTCATGTAAGCCGTTTGAATACGAGCTGAAAGGGATAATATACTCAGAAAGCCGCTTCAATCCTCTTTCAAAAAATGTCCGGCAAAAGTATAAAACAAAATGTTAATAACAAAATAGAAATGGAGAACCTTCGGATAATCGGGAAGTTACCTTCCTAAAGCCTACTTTTTCAACACAATGCGAAAGGTGGTTCCGCGGTTGATTTCGGAGTTCCTTACAAAGATCTTTCCGTTGTGGTAATTTTCCACGATACGTTTCACCAAAGAGAGGCCCAGGCCCCATCCGCGGGCTTTGGTGGTGTATCCGGGCTGAAAGATCACCTTGTAATTTGATTTGGATATTCCCTTGCCCGAATCGGTGATATCGAGGTAGACTACCTGGTTTTGGTCTCGTACACTGAGAGTGATAAGGCCATTTCCATCCATGGCATCGATGGCATTTTTACAGATGTTTTCAACCACCCACTCAAAAAGGGTCAGGCTGAGGGGAACATACAGTTCATCGAGATCGCCGAAATGGAGTTCGAACCTGACCTTATCGGATGTCCGGTTTTGAAGGTAACGAACCGAGTTATCGAGCACGGCAAGCAGGTTTTCGGGCAGCAGCACCGGGGTCGACCCGATCTTGGAAAAGCGGTCGGCGATGGTTTCGAGCCGCTTCACATCCTTCTCCACTTCCCGGATCACTTCGGGGCCGGCCTGGTCCATTTTCAGGAGCTCCACCCAGGCCATAAGGGAGGAGATGGGCGTCCCAAGCTGATGCGCGGTCTCTTTCGACATCCCGACCCAAACCTGGTTCTGCTCGGCCTGGCGGGTGGAGCTGAACCCGAAATAGGCCAGGAAGACGAACAAAAATACGATGGCAAGCTGGATCATGGGATAGAACTGGATGCGAGCAAGGATATAGGAGTCCTTGTAATAGAAATACTGCTTCGAATCCGGAATGTCGATAACGATAGGTTCGTGCTGCGACTTCATCTTCTCAAGCTGGCGGTCAAGGTATTTTTTGCTCTTGTGGCTGATCTGATTCAGCGACTTGCCTTCATCCAGCGGCTGGTTTAATGTATCATAAAGCATCAAATTCCTGGCTATCAGCATATTGCCGATTTCATCAACTACGATAACCGGAATGGTGGTATTATTCTTGATGATTTCCAGCAGAAAATTCGCGTAGGTAGACTCCTGTGCCACATCAATATTCGGCAGCTGGGCGGTAGCCGACACCCAGGTTTCGATCTTGAGCTTCTCTTCACGCTCAAGCTTCTGGACCAGGGTATTGGTATACCATGAAGTGGCGATTCCAATGATGAGTGCACCTGCAAGAAGCAGGAACTTCCAGCGTTGCTTGCGCGTATAGATGTGCAAAACAGTCAGAATTTTAGAATTAGAAGAGCCTCAGGTTTCAGTTTAATCAATTAAAACGGCAAGGGGTTTACCGTTATTGTACCAGACCCATCTTTTTTTCGATCAATTTTGCGGCATCGGCAGAGGAGTTGATGCCGTCAAGTGGCAGGTCGGCCACGAGCTTCCTCTCTCTTCTGCCGGAACTGTGTGCATAGGTTTTATCGTAGTAAGGAAGAAGCAGCCTCACCACGCTCCCCAGATCATCTTCGGCGAGCAGATCAAGGCACTGTTCGGTGACCAGCCCGCCGAGCCTTTTGGATATCTGCCGGATGGATGCTGCCAGGCGCTCCCTGTCGAGACCTGCATATTCTTCCAGAATTATGCGGATGCGCTGATCATCGGGGATACTGATTCGGACCATGGGAGCCTCCGTCATAGCGAGGAAAAGGGGTTCCGGCATAAAGATCCTGCCGATCTGGCGGCTTTCGTCTTCAAGCCAGATAACCTCATCCGGAGCAAACCGTTGCAGCACCTGAAATAACTCATTCTCGAACTGCTCGTTGGTCGGCTGCTCGCCGAGGCCTATGCCGCCAAACACCGATCCGCGGTGATTGGCGAGCCGCTCAAGGTCGGCCACCGGTTCGCCGCGGGCCGCAAGCTCCTTCAGGAGGACCGTCTTTCCGCTGCCTGTCATGCCGCCAAGGATGATGAATTTCCTCCCGGCCACCAGTTGATCGCGGATATACCCGCGATAGGCCTTATAACCACCCTTTAAAACATTTACCCTGAACCCGGCTGTTTCGAGGAGCCAGGCCATAGATGCGCTGCGCATGCCTCCCCGCCAGCAGTGCACGAGGATCTGCTTTCCGGGTGCCAGCTCGCGGGCGGCCTTAACGAAGCCCGACATTTTCGGGCCGACTATGTCGAGACCCGCATCGAACGCTTCGGTACGGCCGGTTTTTTTATAAAGGGTTCCTACAACGGCCCGTTCATCATTGTCGAACAGCGGCAGGTTAACTGCACCCGGGATGTGCCCGGCGGCAAATTCCGCCGGTGACCGCACATCGATCACCGGCACGTTTTGCGCCAGGGCAAGGAACTCCTGCGTGCCGGTTTCCGTCATGGCCCGTTAACGCTGGAGGAAATTGCCGAGGATCGACTGGTTTTCTTTGCCTGCGTTACCGCCCCATGGGGCCAAAGCCTGTATCAGCTTGCGGATGGGCATGGATTGGAGCCACACTTTGCCGGTTCCGCGCAATGTTGCC
This sequence comes from uncultured Porphyromonadaceae bacterium, assembly GCA_964457845.1. GTDB lineage: Bacteria > Bacteroidota > Bacteroidia > Bacteroidales > UBA12481 > UBA12481. Next base: position 34,818 of record CAYWHP010000031.1, read on the forward strand.
AGAAACAATCCTTCGCCGCCAAAGACCATCGATTTTAAGCTTCCGGTGGTTTCGATATCGTATTCGATCGACTCCTCGAAAGCCACAATGCAGCCGGTATCGATACGGAGCACCTCGCCGCGGAGCTGCTTTTCGATGACGGTACCGCCGGCGTGGACAAAGGCCATGCCGTCGCCCTCGAGCTTTTCGAGGATGAAGCCCTCACCGCCCACCAGTCCGCTGCCGAGCCGCCGGTTGAGGATGATCGACAGTTTTGTGCCCATGGCTGCGCAGAGGAAGCCATCCTTCTGGACGATCAGCCGGCCGCCGGTACTTACCAGGTCGATCGGGATCACCGTGCCCGGGTAGGGCGCTGAAAAGGCCACTCTCGATTTGCTGTATCCGCGGTTGGTGAAATGGGTCATGAAAAGGGATTCGCCCGCGATCACGCGCGAACCGGCGGCAAACAGCTTGCCGAGCAGCCCCTGGTTGGTTTCACTGCCGTCGCCCATGCGGGTTTCGAACTGTATCCCCTCCTCCATATATACCATGGCCCCGGCCTCGGCAATCACCGTTTCCATCGGATCGAGCTCTATCTCAACCAGCTGGATGTCGTCGCCAATAATCTTGTAATCAATCTGGTGTGATCTCATGTTATTCCGTTTTTATAATTTTCCTGCTGCAAATATACTGACCTGCACGCACCAAAACCACATACTGCCCGGGATTCACCGGTTCGCCTGCCAGGCCCGTGCCGTCCCACTCAACGGTAACTGTGGTTTCCGCTGATGCAGGTTCGGTACGTTCGTACACCAGCTGCCCGCCGATGTTGAAAATCCGGATCACCAGGTCACCGGCATCGCCATCGGGGTTGATCTCCATGGTGAGCCGGTCGCGGAACGGATTCGGGTAAAGCTTGAGGAACCCCGACGAGTCGGGGACCACGTCGCTGATTCCCACCAGGCCCGACTCGTCCTTGCAGGTATTGCAAACGGCCACGCTGTCGCTGGGTTCGAGGCAGAGCAGTGCGGAATAAACCGACAATACCCGGTTATTGATGCTTTCGTACAGGATCTCCTGAACAATCATATTATTGCGGGTAACCTTTTCAAGATCACCAATATATCTTCCGTGCCATGTTTTTGCCAGCATCGAATCGGCCGGAAGGATCTGGTTATCGGTAACCTGAACGAGCTGTGAGAAAGGTTTGCCATGGTAGAGGCCGGTAAGGTCGACCAGGAAGGGGGTCTGGCCCACGAATTTCCCGATCTGGGTAACCGTGCGGTTGACGGGAAATCCCTCCGGGGTGCCGGAACCGAACCGGGCATAGCAGAAGCCATCGGAAGGAGCGGTATAGAGGTCGAAAGCGGTAATCATTCCGCCGCCCGAGCTGATCACATCCGACAACAGGGAGGAGAACACCGGCACATCGCGGATGTTGTTGTAGTAGCCGCCCGATGCCTTGCTGAGGTTCACATAAAGATATTCCTGGCCCATGTAGTAACGGCTGCCGATATAGTAGTACTGGAGTTTCTGGTCCTGCAGGTCGGCGATGTATACCGGCGGAAGCGGGTCGCGGATGGCCTGAAGGTCCTTGATGAGTGCGTTGGCCTGCTCATAGTTGCCGAAATTGTCGGAGTTGGTAACCAGGAGGATCGAGCCTTCGCCGCCATCCGTTTTAAGAAACCCCAGGGCTTCTCCGAAGAGGCCGGGCAGGTTGCTGTAGAGCGATTCGGTGGTGACGGGGTCCAGCGCGGCATTGAGTTTTTCGGCCACTACGGGCTGCCAGCTGTCGAAGGCCATGTGGGTGGTAAGCCTGGAATAAATCACGTTGAAGGAGTCATCGGCCGTATATGAGCTGAGGAGCTGCTTCTTGAGCCTGTTCACCATTTCGGTGCGGCTGACGGAGGTATTGCCCGCCTCGTAATCAATCAACACGATCACCCGGCTGTGCCCCTCGCGCTCGATAAAAGCGCCGGGCTGCAGCGCCAGCTGGTAATAGCTGGTGTTCTTATCTTCATAAATACTCAGATAAACCCCGTTGCTGACGGGGGCATTCATCGACAGTACCGGGTTCAGCTGCAATTTGGCGGCCGGCACCATTGTTTTTTGAAAGAACCCGAATTCAGGGTCATTCTTCTGTTCAAAGACGATTTCGGGATCACTGAATTCGGGCAAGGTGAATCCGTTCTCCTCCCACAGGAACAGGAACAGGTCGGGTGCCTGGCTCGAGGTGAGCAGGACGTTTGCGGGAATACCGGCTTCGATCCTGCTGCCGGCCCAGCCTGCGGGCATAAGGTAGGTGATCTTCACCTTACGGGTCTCCTCCTTCTTAATGGGGTAAACCCGAAGCTGGTATTGCGTTGAAGAATTCTTGAACAGCACCGACGGATCGCGCCGGCGGTTAACGATTCCCTCATAGATATCGGATGCCGACCAGCGGTCGATCATTCTCCCCTGCACGATATCCTGCCCCACCCAGAGCCATGTGTCGGTAACGAGGGCGCCTTCGGGGAGCTGGAAATCCATAACGGCCTCGAGCTGATCACCCTGCTCAAACCAGGTGGATGCGGCCGACAGCGTGAGGTAGAGTCCGTACTCGAGATAGAGGCCCTTCGGGTGCACCGCCAGCGATGCTTCGGTTATGGTTCCGGTTTGCCATCCCCAGCCCGTTGCCGGATTGTTGATGTAGAAATAGCTCTGGGCACGGAGGCTCATGGACATGGCAGTACAAGCCATGAAGACCAGTAAAACAATTTTTTTCATATCGATAAAAGATTAGTCGTCAAAAGAGATCATGCCGTCCCCGTTACCGGAAAACCGCCCGATCACGGCTGCTTCGGCGATTCCGCCTTCACGCAGCGCGCGGAGGGCCTCGCCCGCCTCGCTCCCGGGCACGGCTGCCAGCAGCCCTCCCGATGTTTGCGCATCGCAGAGGGCGAGCTTCCGGATTTCGGGAAAGCCCTCAGGCCAGATCACCCGTCCGCCGGCATAGGCCAGGTTGTTTCGGGTACCACCGGGCACCACGCCCGACCCGATCAGCCGCAGCAGATCACCAAACAGCGGTACGGCGGCTGACTGAAGCACCGCATCGGCACGGCTGCCCCGGCACATCTCGAGGAGATGGCCGATGAGGCCGAAACCGGTAACATCTGTGCACGCATTAACAGTGAAGCCAAGCAAAACGGATGCCGCAATACGATTCAATTGCGCCATGCTTCGGAAAACCTCCTCCGCCTCCTCCGGTGCCAGCAGCCCCTGCTTGAGGGCGGTGCTGTAAACCCCGGTTCCGATGCGTTTGGTAAGGATAAGCACATCACCCGGCCTGGCGCCGGCATTGGTCCATATTCTGGCGGGATGCACCGTTCCGGTAACAACCATCCCGAATTTGGGCTCGGTATCTTCAATGGTATGGCCGCCAAGCACCGAGATGCCCGCCTCGTGCGCCTTGTCCTGCGCCCCTCGTAGAATTTCGCGGAGCACGTCGAGAGAAAGCCTTTTAACCGGAAACCCCACGATGTTGAGGGCGAAAAGGGGTTTTGCCCCCATGGCATATATATCGCTCAGGGCATTGGCTGCTGCGATGGCGCCGAAGAGGTAGGGATCATCCACCACAGGGGTGAAGAAATCCACGGTTTCCACCAGGGCGGTTTCGTCATTGATGCGGTAAACGGCGGCATCGTCGGCCGTTTCGGGCCCGACAAGAATATCCGGATGCGACAATATCTTCAGCTCCCGTACCACCTTCTCGAGGTCCTGCGGCCTGAGCTTGCAGGCGCAGCCGAGCCCGTGTGTAAACTGAGTGAGCTTCACATCGCCCGTGCGGATCTGCGCCGGAGCGAAACTGGGCGCGGGCGACAGGGCCAGCGCCGCTTCGGCGATCATTCCGGCCGCCTGCCTGACCTCCGCTTCCGTGGTGCTTCTTCCCGTTGAAAGGCGAATGGTCCCCATGGCCACATCCACCGGCACCTGCATGGCGGTAAGCACCCCCGAAACGGTAACCTTGTCGGCATGACAGGCTGCACCGGCCGAAGCGGCTACACCGGTGAGGGAGCCAAGTAAGGTATTGGCTTCGATACCCGGAAAACTGATGCTGAGTGTGTTCGGAAGCCTCCTCTCCGGATGGCCGTTCACCACGGCTGCCGGATAGCTTTCGAGGAGCAGGGCTTCAAGGAGGTCGCGCATTTCACTCATATGCAAGGCATTGGCGGCAAGGTTCTGCCCGGCAACCTCGCAGGCCTTGCCCAAACCGGCAATTTCGAGAATGTTTTCAGTGCCCGGCCTGCGGTTCTGCTCGTGGTCGGCCCCGTGCATCACCCTGGCCAGTTCGGTTCCCTGGCGGATATAGAGCGCACCGATCCCTTTGGGTGCATACAGCTTGTGGCCGGCCACCGAGAGGAGGTCGACATTCAGGTCGTC
>CAYWHP010000031.1:39315-40800 GCA_964457845.1 uncultured Porphyromonadaceae bacterium
TGTTCCACGGCGGTGGTAATGATGTGGTTCCCCATGTGGCGGCGGGCATGTGCAGCACCGATGATGGCCATGTTGTTCGATTCCGTTCCGCCGCTGGTAAAGACGATTTCATAAGGCTGTGCGCCAAGCAGGGTTGCCACCTGCTGCCTGGCAGCCTCCACGGCGAGCCGGGTTTGAACGCCGTACCAGTGGCCCGAACTCGGGTTTCCGAAAAGGTCACGCAAAAACGGGATCATGGCATCGGCCACGGCCGGGTCTACCGGTGTGGTTGCGTTGTAATCGAGATAAACAGGCCTCTCCATCGGAACATTATCTATCTGTACTTGTTGTTCACCCCCTCCATCATACCCAGGTAATTGAGGAAACGCATCTCGGAAACCTCACCGTTTTCGACGGCTTCGCGCACCGAGCAGCCGGGCTCATGGGTATGGGAACAGTTGTAAAACTGGCAGTTCTGTGAATGCCGGAATATTTCGGGGAAATAGTGGTAAAGCTCGCTCTTGTCGATTTCGAGCATGCCGAAGCCCCGTATTCCCGGGGTGTCGATGATATGCCCACCCGAGGCAATCTCCACCATTTCGGGGAAGGTGGTGGTGTGCTTCCCCGACTTATTGGAATGCGATATAACGCTCGTTTTCAAACTCTTTGATGTATCGAGCCTGTTGATAAGAGTAGATTTGCCCACCCCGCTGTTGCCGCTGATCAGGGTGATTTTACCAGGAAGGCATTGGCGGATTTCTTCGAGCCCCTTGCCTGTAGTGAGCGATAGGGGGTGACATGGGTAGCCCGCCAGCTTGTATGCCTCCATCCAGTCGAAAAGCTGTCCGTTCTCCTCCGGGCCGTAAAGGTCGGTTTTGTTGAAGACCAGTATGGCCGGCACGCTGTAGGCTTCAGCAGTCACCAGGAACCGGTCGGCGAACATCGACAGGGTAACCGGATCCTTCAGTGTGATCATCAGCAAAGCCTGATCGATGTTGGCTGCCAGAATGTGTGACTCCCTGGCCAGGTTGATGGCTTTCCGGATGATGTAATTTTTCCGCTGATGGATGTTTGTGATGGTTCCCCTGCCCGGCTCTTCCGAGATTCCGTCGACACGGTCGCCCACCGCCACAGGATTGGTTGTGCGGATTCCCTTGATACGGAATTTACCCTTGATACCGCAGGCAAGTATCCCGCCGTCGTCATTCCGCACGGTATGCGTGGAACCCGTGGTTTTGATGACGATGCCGGAGAAGGGGAGGGGTGACATAAACGGTAAAGTTAGCAATAATTGTGCTCGGCTGCGCCTCGCTAATTGGTTCGCTGCGCTCACTAAATGGTTCGCTGCGCTCACTAATTGTGCTCCCTGCGGTCGCTAAATGGCTCCCTGCGGTCGCTAATTGGCTCGGCTGCGCCTCGCTAAATATGCGCTTTGCGCTAATTAGCGCCCGCAGGGAGCACAATTCGTGAGCGCGCCGAACCACTTCGCGAGCCGCCGCCGCGCAC
>CAYWHP010000032.1:0-24105 GCA_964457845.1 uncultured Porphyromonadaceae bacterium
AAAACTTACTCCGCTGAAAACTTGTAATAAGTGGTATGCTTATACCGCTGCCCCGGCTCCAGCACCGTCGACGGAAAAGCCGACTGATTCGGGGAATCGGGGAAATGCTGTGTTTCGAGGCAGAAGCCCCAGTGCTGATTGTATTTCACGTTACCCGAACCGGTGAGAATGCCGTTGAGGAAATTGCCTGAATAGAACTGAACGCCCGGCTCGGTGGTGAATACTTCCATCACCCGGCCGCTGACAGGTTCTTTCACCCGCACTACTTTGCGCAACTCTACCGGCTCATCGGACAATACATAATTGTGATCATAGCCGCCGTCAACCTGGGCGATCCGCTCGCCAATGGTATGCGGTTGGGTGAAATCCATCGGGGTACCCGCAACAGGCCGCAGTTCGCCGGTTGGGATAAGCGTTGAATCCACAACGGTATAACGGTCTGCCAGAATCTGCATCTCATGGCCGAGGATATCGGTTTTTGCGCCTCCGGTGAGGTTGAAATAACCGTGGTGGGTTACATTCACCGGACAAGCCTGATCGATGGTCCCGTCATAGTCAACCTTGAGGCTGTTGTCTTTTAACAGGGTATAGAATACAGTTATGGTAAGGTTTCCCGGATAGCCTTCCTCCATAGTCTTGCTGAAATAGCTGAGCTTCACTCCCTGGCCTTCCTCATTTTCAAACGGTTCACTGTCCCATACCACTTTATCAAAGCCTTTTAGTCCCCCATGAAGGTGATTCGGACCGTTGTTGACTGCAAGCGCATACTCCTGTCCGTTAAGCGTAAACCGGCCTTGCGCTATACGGTTGCCGTAACGGCCGACAATAGCCCCGAGGTAGCAGCAATTGCTCGCATAGGGCTCGGTCCGGTAGGATTCCGTGTTGTCGAATCCCAGTACCACATTCTCCAGTTTTCCATTCCTGTCGGGTGCAGTAAGCTCGGTAACAATCGCACCGTAGCTGGTGATTTTCACTGTCATGCCGCCCGGGTTCGTCAGCGTGTAGAGAGCAATCTCCTTCCCATCCGCCAGTCCCACAATTTCTTTCTTGATTTTCATAGTTGAATCCGTTGATTTTTGCTGTTTGGTCCTGCATCCGCCAATCATCAGCAAGCTAAGCCCGCCGATGAAAACCGGTATTAATAAACTTCTGGTTTTCATATAGTTAGATAATAATATCAGATTAAAGCAATAATAGTGTTTTTTATACAATTATTGGAAAGACAGGCTGATTTTATTCTATTTTTACGAATCTGAAACGATCAACAAGCAATATGATTATCACAACGGAATTTTTAAGGCAGGAGTTTTCAAAAAGATATCCTGCTTCCGGATCGGAAGCAGCATGCTATTTTTCGCCGGGTCGGGTTAACCTGATTGGTGAACATACCGACTACAACGGCGGTTATGTTTTCCCGTGTGCGCTCAGCTTTGGCACCTATCTGGCTGTACGCCTTATCGACGAGCCCGTCATTCGCATGGCGACAACGAATTTCGATTTCACGGCGGAAATCCCGGTGGGTGCACCCTACATGAAGATTGGTGATGAGTGGGTGAACTACCCGCTTGGGGTGATCAGCGAGCTCACCGTTGCAGGGGCAAAGATCAGCGGTATGGAGATGCTTTTCTCCGGCAACATCCCCAACAAAAGCGGGCTCTCCTCATCGGCCTCCATTGAGCTGGTTACTGCAGTAGCTATTGATGACCTCCTGGGGCTCGGCATGAACCGGATCGATCTCGTGAAGATTGGCCGCGCTGCCGAAAACCGATTTGTGGGTGTAAACTGCGGCATCATGGACCAGTTTGCCGTCGGTATGGGTAAGAAGGACCATGCCATTTTCCTGAAGTGCGATACACTTGATTACGAACTGGTGCCCATTCGCCTCGAAGGCGTTAAAGTAGTAATTGCCAATACAAACAAGTCCCGTGGCCTGGCCGATTCCAAGTACAACGAACGCGTTGCCGAGTGCCAGACGGCTGTAAAAATGCTCAGCGCCGGCAAACCGATCAGTCTGCTCGCCGAGATGAACATGGCCGGATTTGTTGAAAACGAGCGTCTTATTACAGACGAAGTTATCAGGCGGCGAGCACGCCATGTGATTTCTGAAAACGACCGCACTTTCGAAGCCGTGGAAGTGCTCAAGGCGGGCAACCTGGTGCGCTTTGGCCAGCTGATGAATGACTCTCACGATTCACTTCGCGACGACTATGAAGTCACCGGAATTGAGCTCGACACACTGGTTGCCGAATCACGGAAAATCAACGGGGTTATCGGATCCCGTATGACAGGTGCCGGGTTCGGCGGTTGCACCGTCAGCCTGGTTAAAGACGAGGCGGTCGAAAAAATGATCAGCGAAGCAGGCAAAAACTATAAAGCCATAACCGGCCTGACAGCCGATTTTTATGTTGCCGAAATCGGCGACGGAGCCAAGAAAATCTCCTAATCCCCAAATCATGAAAACAAAGTCGACAATAGCAGTAATTACCATCGTTGCGCTGACTGCGCTTGGATGCAAGAACACATCAAACACCAGCAAAATGGAAAACAAATCGGAACCCGTTGCCTATGAAACCGGTAGTTTTGGCCATGATCTCAACTTCCTCAGCAAGTACCAGAAAACAATCGTTCTCAAACGGGAGAATTCTATGGTCGCCATTGCCCCGGGATACCAGGGTAGGGTAATGACCTCTGCTTCCGGCGGCATGAATGGAATGAGTTATGGATGGATCAATTACAAACTGATCGAATCGGGCAAGAGCACCCCGCATTTCAATAATTTCGGAGGTGAAGAGCGCCTGTGGTTCGGCCCAGAAGGTGGCCAGTTCAGCATCTTTTTTGCGCCCGGTGTGCCCTTCGAATTTGAACAGTGGCAGGTGCCGGCACCCATCGATACCGATCCCTTTGACCTGGTCTCTGCAAACGACTCGGTAGCTGTATTTACCAAGGACATCAGTCTGCTGAATTACAGCAAGTTCAATTTCAAACTTAAAATTAACCGTACGGTAAGCCTGCTTTCCCAGGGGCAGATCGAAACACGCACAGGCATTAAACTGCCGGTGTCGGTCCAGTCGGTGGCATACGAAACCGACAACATCCTCACCAATACCGGCGATAAAGCGTGGACCACGGAAACAGGAATGTTATCGATGTGGCTGCTCGGTCAGCTCATCTCCTCCCCCACAAACATTGTGATGGCCCCGTTCGTGGAAGGCCCTTCGGATGCAATGGGTGCCATCGTCAACGATAACTACTTCGGCAAAGTTCCGGCCGACCGCCTGAAAATCATGAAAAACCTCATCCTCTTCAAAGCCGATGGGCTGCAACGCGGAAAGATCGGCCTCTCTCCGATGAGGGCCAAGAATTACATTGGCAGCTATGATTACGGCAAAAAGGTCCTTACTGTCATGTTCTATAACAAGCCTTCCGGTTCGCACGGATATGTAAATTCCATGTGGGAAGTCCAGAAGAATCCATTCTCCGGTGACGTCCTTAATTCCTATAACGATGGTCCGCTCGAGGATGGCACCCAGATGGGCCCGTTCTACGAACTGGAAAACTCCTCGCCGGCAGCCGCCCTGAAACCGGGCGAGAACCTGAGGCACATCAATCTCACCATCCATTTTACCGGTGAGGAGAAAGACCTGGATGTGATCATTTCAGGCCTGTTTGGAATAACTGCCGCTGAAATCCGGGCAAATATGCCCAAATAGACCACCTGGCTTTGAAAAACAGTTTCAGCCTGATCGACTACCTGATCTTTTTCGGGTATTGCGCCCTAATCATATTCATCGGCCTGTTCGTTTCGCGCACCCGCAAGGGCACCAAGAAAACGGCCAAAGACTATTTTCTGGCCGACAAATCCCTCCCATGGTGGGCGATCGGTTCCTCATTGATCGCGGCCAACATCTCCGCCGAGCAGTATATCGGTATGTCGGGCAGCAGTTACGCCATTGGTCTGGCCATAGCCTCCTACGAATGGATTGCCGCCATCGGCCTAATGATCGTCGGCGTGTTCATTTTGCCCGTGTTCCTGAAAAAGGAAATCTATACCATGCCGCAATTTCTCCAGATGCGGTTCGACAACCGGGTACGCACCACCCTTGCCACCTTCTGGCTGCTCGTGTATGTATTCGTGAACCTCACATCGGTTATGTGGCTCGGGGCCCTGGCGCTCAACACAATAATGGGGGTACCTGTTTTCTGGGGTATTACCGGACTGGCCCTTTTCGCCGCAGTGTATTCAATCTACGGGGGACTGAAGGCGGTTGCATTAACCGATGTGGTTCAGGTGGTATTCCTGATTGGCGGCGGCCTCGTTACAACCTTTCTGGCCCTTAAGGCAATCGGCGCCGGGGATGGGGCTATTGCTGGCTTTCACAACCTCACCAGCCAGGTTCCGGAGAAGTTTCACATGATTATTCACCAGGGCGACCTCATGATCCCCGACGGCAAGGGCGGAACCGTAGACGCCTGGACAATTCTGCCCGGACTGAGTGTCATCATTGGAGGAATGTGGGTGGCCAACATTGCCTATTGGGGATTCAACCAGTACATCATCCAGCGCGGACTGGCTGCGAAATCCATCAACGAGGCCCGTTACGGGTTCGTTTTTGCCGGATTCCTTAAACTGCTGGTCCCTCTTATTGTGGTTATTCCCGGAATCGCCGCATACCTTATCGCAAAGGACCCCGGTGCGTATGGCCTTGAAGGCGCCGCCGCAATTACAAAATCCGACCAGGCCTATCCCTGGCTGCTCCATAACATCGTTCCCGCAGGCGCCAAAGGACTGGCGTTCGCTGCCCTGGTTGCAGCCATTGTATCGTCACTCGCCTCCATGCTTAACTCTACGGCAACGATCTTTACCATGGACATCTACCGGTCGTGGAAAAAGGAACCGGTAAGCGAGTCAAAACTGGTATTGGTTGGACGCATAACAAGTTTTGCAGCCCTGATCATCGCTGTGGCAGCTGCAAAACCACTGCTCGGCAGCCTCGATCAGGCATTTCAGTTCATCCAGGAATTCACAGGTTTCATTACTCCCGGCGTGTGCGCAATATTCCTGTTCGGGCTGTTCTGGAAACGGACAACTTCAAATGCCGCCCTCTGGGGCGTCGGACTAAGCATTCCTGTTTCGTTCGCATTCATGATCTTCCTGCCAGGGGTGCCGTTTATGAACCGCTGGGGCTATGTATTCCTCATCCTGGCTGGAATTATGATTACCATCAGTCTGCTCGAATCAAAAACCAACCACCCGAAAGCGATCATCCTCGAAAAAGGCATCTTTAAAACCACGCCGGCTTTTAAATTCTGGGCAATCATCCTTACCGGAATACTGGCTGCGCTCTATACGATCTTCTGGTAGCCTGTTCATCCTTCCGAAGATTCTGCTAACTTTGCCGCGGCCCTTAACCAACCGGAGCATCATATCAATATGATATACAAGGATTTAGTAAATAATCAACTTGCCTCCCAGCTGGATTCCGAAACATTGGGAATGGGAATTCCGGATACGCTCAGATTCCTCTCGGCACGCTTTCAGGGGGAAATCGTTTTCTCCACCAGCTTCGGGCAGGAGGATCAGGTTATTACGGACATGATATTTTCCGCTGGCAACCCCATTCTGGTTTTCACCCTGGATACGGGCCGTCATTTCGAAGAGACCTACAAGGTGATGAATCAGACCCTGTCGAAATACGGTAAGAAAATCAAAGTCTGCTTTCCCGATGAGGATCAGGTGGAAAAGATGATGACCAAAAAGGGCCCCTACAGCTTCTACGAATCCATTGAAAACCGCAAGGAATGCTGCAACATCCGAAAAGTGGAGCCCTTGCGGAAAGTCCTCGCCCAGGCTTCCTGCTGGATCACCGGACTCCGTGCCAGTCAGTCGGACAACCGCCAGATAATGAGTCGTTTCGAATACGATAAAGTCAATCAGGTTATTAAATACAATCCGTTGATAGAGTGGTCTGTCGAAAAGGTGAATGATTACCTCAAAAACAATCATGTTCCTTACAACGTTCTGCACGACAAAGGGTTTCTTAGCATTGGCTGTGCACCGTGCACAAGAGCGGTAGCACCCGGCGCCGGACTCCGGTCGGGCCGCTGGTGGTGGGAGAATAATACCTCGAGAGAGTGCGGATTGCACGAAAACGATAATAAACAGGGATAATATGACGGCATACCGCATCAACCATCTCAGCGAACTGGAAAATGAATCGATTTATGTAATGCGTGAAGTCGCCGCCCAGTTCGAAAATCCGGCCCTGCTTTTTTCGGGTGGTAAGGATTCGATCGTGATGGTGCATCTTGCCAGAAAGGCATTCTGGCCGCAGAAACTTCCGTTCACCTTAGCGCACATTGATACCGGTCATAATTTTGAGGAAACCCTCACCTACCGCGACAAGCTGGTGGAAAGCCTCGGGGCCCGCCTGGTTGTTGGTTTAGTGCAGGAGAGTATCGACGAAGGACGCGCTACAGAAGAAGCCGGGTTCAATGCCAGTCGGAACGTCCTTCAAACGGTTACCCTTCTCGACACCATCGAGAAACACAAATTCGACGTGGCCATAGGGGGCGGCCGTCGTGATGAAGAAAAAGCCAGGGCAAAAGAACGGTTCTTCTCGCACAGGGATGAATTCGGACAATGGGACCCCAAGAACCAGCGTCCCGAACTCTGGAACATCTTCAACGGCAAGAAGCGCGTTGGCGAACATTTCCGCGCATTCCCCCTTTCGAACTGGACCGAAATGGACGTCTGGCAATACATTTACCGTGAAAACATCGAGATGCCCAGCCTCTACTTCACGCATCGCCGCAAGGCATTCAACCGCGACGGCGTTTGGCTGGCCTGGGCACCCTTCATGAAACTCAAACCGTCGGAATTGGTTGTGGAAGATGATTTCCGCTGCCGAACCATCGGTGACATAACCTGCACCGGACTCACCGAGTCGAAAGCAGACAGCCTGCTCGACATCATCCGGGAAATAGCGGCTACACGCGTTACAGAAAGGGGCGGACGCTTCGATGACCGGCGCTCTGAAGCCGCCATGGAAGACCGTAAACGGGAGGGTTACTTTTAACAGGACACGCGTCACGCGTTACGCGTTACGGGTCACGAAAACAAGGCAGACATATGTATGACTCCGATTTCAGTTCCGAAGCTTATCTAGATATGCAGCTCCTGCGCTTCACTACCGCCGGCAGCGTTGATGTCGGCAAATTCACCCTGATCGGCAGGCTGCTGTATGACAGCAAATCCATCTTCGAGGACCAGCTGGAGGCCATCGAACGCGACAGCATCCGAAGGGGCAATGAACAGATTAACCTCGCCCTGCTCACCGATGGCCTGCGGGCCGAACGCGAACAGGGCATAACCATCGATGTGGCATATCGCTATTTTGCAACCCCCAAACGCAAATTCATTATCGCCGATACACCCGGTCATATTCAGTATACACGGAATATGGTTACCGGAGCCTCCACGGCAAACCTGGCGATTGTGCTGATCGACGCCCGTCAGGGAGTGCTCGAACAAACCATCCGTCATTCGTACATCGCTCACCTGCTTCAGATTCCGCATCTTATTATCTGTGTTAACAAGATGGACCTCGTCGGCTATTCTGAAGAACGGTTCAATGAGATACGAAAGGATTATCTGGCCATGTCGGCCAAGCTGTCTATCCCCGATCTGCGCTTCATGCCGATAAGCGCCCTCGTGGGCGACAATGTTGTCCACCCCTCTGAAAACATGAAATGGTTTGGAGGCCCCACCCTCCTCAACCTGCTCGAGAATATTGATATCACTTCCGACCTTAACAAGGTAGATGCCCGCTTTCCCGTACAATACGTCATACGCCCAATATCAGATGAATTCCATGATTACAGAGGATATGCAGGGCGTGTTGCCGGAGGTTCCTTTTCTCCGGGCGACCGTGTAACCGTTCTCCCCGGAATGCAGGAATCGGTCATCGAATCAGTCGACCTTTTCGAAGCTTCAGTTCCGGTTGCCATGGTATCGGAATCGGTCACCATCCGGCTTACGGATGACATCGATATCAGCCGCGGCGACATGATCGTGAAATCGGACAACCTGCCGTCAAATTCAAACGAAATCGAATTGATGATCTGCTGGTTCCATGAAAAACCGCTCAACCCGGCAGGCAAATACATCATCCGTCACACCTCACGCGAAGCACGCTGCCTGATCCGTGAGGTGGAATACAAAATGGATATCAACACGCTGGAAAGCAACAGCACCGATCTGCGGATAGGCATGAACGACATTGGGAAAATCAGGATAAAAACAACCCAGCCATTGTTCCACGATTCGTATATAAAAAACAGGATAACGGGCAGTCTGGTACTGATTGACGAAGGCAGCTTTGAAACGGTAGCTGCCGGCATGATCATCTGAGAATAGAACCGGCCATGGAAAACAGCAAGTATTTCTTCATCTGCCGCAGCTGCGGCAGCAGGATCGAGGGATTTCCCCAGTGGTTCGCCGACGGGCAGAAATGCAGCTCATGCGGCAACAAATGGGTGGATGCCAAATACCTTATGGATTACCGGAAATTACCCGACCTGGTCAACAACCGGGCCAGTCATCCCGATTCTCTGTTCCATTACTTCGACTACCTGCCCCTCGCTGACCGCAACAATATCATTACTGAGGGTGAAGGGGTCGTTCCCGTCGACCGCTGGCACTTCCTTGAGGAGTTTGCGCTGGATCAGTATGGCCTCGACCTGACCGTACTCGCCTATCGTAACGATGAAAATCCCGGAACCGGCACATTCAAGGATGTGGCAGCAGCCGTTGCTGCTTCCGTATTAAAGGAAAATGGCATCCGGGAGTATTGCGTGGCGAGCACCGGCAACATCGCCAATGCATTTGCCCATTATCTGGCCCTGGCCGGCATATCCCTTTCCGTGTTTATACCTGACGACGCCCTCGTATCCAATGAAGCCGGCGTTGGCTGCTACGGTCAACGCGTTTTCAGGGTAAGGGGCGACTATTCCCTTGCGAAGAAGCTTTGCGCCGAATTTTCGGCAGCCTACAGCATCCCGATGTCTGGCGGGAATATCGATCCTGCACGCGTGGAAGCCAAGAAAACACAAGTATTTGAGTGGATCCGTCAACTCGGTTATCTGCCTGATGTATACATCCAGGCACTGGCCGGTGGAACCGGACCAATCGCCATACAAAAGGGGATAGAGGACATCCGTCACCTGAAGCTTTTCGATCGCGAACCCAGGTACCTCCTCGTACAGGCCAGCGGTTGCAACCCGATGTCGATAGCCTGGGAGAATGCCAGGAGCGAAGGGTTCTCCGAGGGCTGGAAAAACAGATTTCCGATCCTGGATCATCCTGCTACCTGTATTCCCACATTGGCCAACGGTAATCCTCAAACCTACCCCATACTGGCCGGGCTTGTCCATCAGACAGGCGGAGAATTCATGACTTTCGATGAAGATCTGCATGCAGATATTGCCCGGCTCACTGCTTTCGAAACATCAGTCAGGATCGGCCCGGCTGCGGCAATAGCCGTAGGCGGCTTCTTCGAAGCACTCCGACGCGGTCATCTCCGGACCGGGGAAAGGGTTATGATCAATATCGGGGAAGGCATGCACAGGGCGCCGGAACTCCTCGGGAAAATGGCCTATACAACGGTATCAGCCGGAAGTGTGGATGACTGCCGTCCCTTCTCCAGAAACGATTACCGAATGCAGCTTTACCTGCCCTTTTTGAACAGGTAGTTTAGCCGCCGGTCTCCTCGCAAAACGCTCCCTCACTAAACATAAAAAGCCCCGGAACATGCCCGGGGCTTTTTACGTATTGCTTTCAGAAGGCTATTCCTTAATGACCTTTTGTACGCCGAGATACTTTCTGTCGTTGTAATAACGGATGAAATACATTCCTTTTGTCCATGAACCGGTAAAGATTTCCTCTATGAGCATTTCCGGCTTCATGATGTCATCTACCACCTGTCCCAAACCATTAAGAACGGTAATTCTGCTCAGCGGCCTGGCCGATTCGATGACCAGGCGGTCGGTAACAGGATTCGGATATGCCTTGATGGCGCTCATCCATTCCGCCTCTTCGATACCTGTATTGTATTTCACGGTAACCGTATAATTCTGTGACGAGCCATCTTCAGCGGTAACTTTGTACACCACAGGGTTTGTAAAATCATTTGGTGTAACTCCGGATACCTGCTCGATAAGGCCAACGTACAAATGGCTCAGCGGCGCAATCGTAAATGTTGCTATCAGGTTGTTCATCGGAATTCCGGGTTTCAGGCCGACAGCAATTTCTGTTCCTGTGATCTGGCCGATAGCCGGTGGAGTCTGCTGATTGAAACTGTAAGCAAAAATCGATTTGATATGACTGGCTTCGCTGATGGCAACGATATTGGCACTGGGTTCTGACCGGTTATTGTAAACGCTGTTGTCAACAGCATATGCACGGTAGTTACCGCCCACCAAACCATAAATGCTCACCGGCACGTCTGAATTTGCACTGCCGGCAAACTGCTTCGCACCCTGCTTAGCGAGTACGGCAGCATCCAGCTGCAGCTTCGATTGCTGCGGCACGCCTTCGAGCACCAGGTAAACGATCGAATTCGACTCTGAACTCTGGACGTAAACCACAGACCCAAGGGAATTGACCCGTGCCTGGGCCGCAACAAAAACTGTCGGTGGAAGCCTGTCCTGAACAGTGATCGCATTGGTTCCTTTCAGCGACTTGTTTCCGGCCGCATCAATGGTGTAAGCATAGTACTTTCCGTCAGGAAGGTTAGCTGTTGATAAAGCATGATCGAGGTTTGCTGCGGTAATATAAACCGCACGCCCATTACCGGCGGTAACGGCAGCCTCAAGATGAGCAATCGTAGTCTGGTCGACATTCTCCTTGATGATATAAATCTTTCCGGTGGCCTCATTGCTGCGAGCCAGCACATACTGGCCGGGAAGGTTGGAAACGGTCTGTATCGCATTGGTCACAACAGGCTTAGTGGTATCCGGAGTTTCTCCTATGTTTACCGTATATGCCTTAATGGATCCGTCCTGTGCAAAAACCTGATAGGAAACCTGCATCAGGAAGTTATTAACAGTAACCCCGCTCTGCTGAACAGTCGTTCCTATCTTGACCAATGACAGCGGTGATGAGGTAAAGAATGCCCGCATCGCCGAACGGTTTGTTCCGTTGGGTACCGTGGCCGTAATGGTTCCCTGAGCCTCATTTATCACACCAATAACATCCGGAGTGAGATCCTCGAAAGCAAAATAGGTCATGGCCTTGGCGGAGCTGCCGGCACCATTGGTAACTGTGACGGTGTATTCGACAATGCCGCCGCTCTCATCATAGCATTGGTAGACCACCGGATTGGTAAAATCGTTGGCGGTTTGGGCGCTCTTTTGCATAACACCTCCCACCTTCACGCGCGTCAGTGCGGAGGTTGTAGTATAGGTGGCAACCAGCCCCGCCCGGTTAACTCCAAAAGGAATCACGGCGGTAATGGTTTTCGTTGCCTCGTTAACCAGGGCGTTGACTACCGGAGCCAGACCGTTAAAACTGAATGCAAGTATCTGCTTCTGTGTGTCAATTGGATTGTTGGTCACAGTAACCAGATATTCAAGCGTATTGCAATTATCTTCAGCACTCAGGAGATAGGATCTCGTTGACGTAAAATCATTGACGGTCACTCCAGACGATTGCTCAACATTGCCGATGTATACCCTGACAGTCGGGGATACGGTAAACACGGCCTTTAAGCTGCTCTTTTGTGCGGAATTGGGGATATTTACCTGAATCACGCGGGTCGTATTGTTGATGGTGCCGTTGGCTACGTAACGTATGGTATCGGTGCCGATCACTGTATTGGTATCGAACTTGAATGTCAGGAACTGCCGTACTGTCGGAACGATATTAACCGTAACGGTATAAAGCTTGTGGGAAGCATCCTCTGCCATCACATCATACACCAAAGGAGTATTGAAGTTATTCTTTGTTGTTCCGCTCACCTGAACAGTGTTGCCGATTTTAACCACAGCCAGTGGGCTGGCCGTAAATACAGCCTTCAGGCTGTCGAGCGGGGTGCACCTGGGAATTGTAACCGTAATGGTTCCCGCAGTCTGATCAATTACTCCGACAATTGGTGAAATAAGAATGCCTGTAAACCGGAAATCCGTAATGCTCTTGGCTGTGCTCAAAGGTATCTTGGTAACCGTAACGACATACGTCTGCGACAGCGTATTTTCTGCTGTCACGGTATATGTAACAGGACTGGTAAAGTTGTTTATTGAAACTCCGCTGATCTGCACCGTTGGTCCGACTCTTACCGTTGCAAGCGGGCTGGCTGTGAATGTTGCTGCCAGCGTAGTTACATCAGTTGTAAAGGGGACATTAACCGTAATGTTCCGTGTTGTTTGGTTTATAACACCGGCAACACCCGGAACAATACCCTCGAAACTGAACGTCAGTATCTCCCTGCCTGTTTGAACCGGAGCCTTAACAACGGTAACCGTATAAAAGTCAAAGGATCCGTCTTCTGCAGTGCAGGTATACTGAATCGGATTGGTAAAGTTATTCGGTGTAACGCCGGAAACCTGATTAAGTGCGCCGATTGAAAGTTTCGAAAACGGGCTGGTGGTGAATGTGGCGATCAGGCTGGTTACATCCGTACTGTTGGGGACGGTGAGGGTAGCCGTATTTCCGCTGATAACTCCGATAATCGGTGATGGGAATCCGGTGTTGAAATCAAAGCTCAGCAGCCTGTTTCCGGTACTCACCGGTGCCTTCGTAACAGTAACCGTGTAGAGTTCGAACGACCCGTCCTGAGCAGTACACCGATATACCACCGGTATGGTGAAATTGTTTGCCGACACGCCGGATACCTGAAGCACGCTTTCTACGGTCACAATTGACAGCGGGCTGTTGGTGAAGGTGGCAACCACGCTGGTAAGCACCGCGCTG
The DNA here is from genome assembly GCA_964457845.1 of uncultured Porphyromonadaceae bacterium. Classification (GTDB taxonomy): domain Bacteria; phylum Bacteroidota; class Bacteroidia; order Bacteroidales; family UBA12481; genus UBA12481. The sequence continues at coordinate 12,968 of CAYWHP010000032.1, forward strand.
TAAGGGACAATAAGCGCAATGGTTTTTGCAGGTTGATTAATTGTTCCGGTGATAATCGGGCTAAAGCCTGTCTCGAAATTGAACGAGAGTATGGAATTGGCAGTGCTTGCAGCCGCACGATGAACGGTAACCGTATAATCCTGCGTCGTAAGGTCTTGTGCTGCACAGGAATAAACAACCGGTGCAAGGAAATTTTGCGGTGTTACTCCGCTGGTTGGCGTTGTACCGCCTACCCATACCGTTGATCCGGCACTGCTTGTAAACGTTGGAACGAGGCTGCTGATGTCGGTAACAAACGGAACCGTCAGTGAAATGGTTTTGTTGGTTTCATTAATGTTGCCAATGACATCCGGAGTCAGATCCAGGAAGCCGAAGGTCAGTATGCTTTTACCGGTGAGCGCGGGTTGCACCTCCACATGAACGGTGTAATTCTTTGTTGAAACGTTCTGGGCGGTAACGGTGTAAACTTTGTCGCTGCTGAAATCATTAGCTGTAACGCCTGAAGTCTGCGTTACTGCACCAATTGAAACAGTTGACAGGGGAGCATTTGAGAAAGTGGCGACCAGGGCACCAAGCGGTGTGCCGAAAGGAACGGTGAGGGTAATTACGCTGAGTTCGGAAATCACCCCGAGAACAGGAGGGTTGAGGCCCTGGAAGGAAAAGCTGGAAATGTCCTTTGCTGAACTCGCAGCCTCTTTCGTAACAGTTACGATGTAACTCTGGGTTGAACCGTTTTCAGCCTCGACAGTATAGGTTACTGGGTTAGTGAAATTATTCCCGGTAACGCCGCTAACCTGTTGATTTGCCCCGATCTTGACTATGGAGAGCGGCGAACTGGTAAAGGACGCAACGAGGTTGGTGACATCAGTGGCATAAGGAACCGTTAAAGCTACCGTATGGCTGGTTTCGTTAATGACACCTGCCACAGCGGGAGCAAGGGCTGAAAACGAAAAAGAAGTCAGCACCCTGGCCGAGCTGGCGGCAGCCTTGTTAACGGTAACATAGTAGTTTCGTAGTGAAGTATTCTCAGCTTTCACGCTGTAAACCACCATGCTCGTAAAATCATTGGGGGTGGCACCGCTTGTTTGCTGGGCAACATCAACATAAACCGTCGACAAGGGCGAACTGGTAAACGTAGCGGTAAGGCTCGTCAGGGACTGTGAGAAGGGAACTGTAACCTGAACGGTGAAGTCCGTCTGGTTGACCGTCCCAACGGCACCCGGAATACCCGCAAATGAAAACGTTAACAGTTGCTTGTCGGACAGAACCGGGTTCTTTGTCACTGTAACAAAATAACTTTTGGTTGCAAGGCCATCGCCGCTTGTCACATCAAATGTGACGCCTGACGTGTAATCCTTTGCGCCGACGCCCGAGGTCTGGACAACACTGCTGACACGCACCACAGCGCCGGCCGAGGCGGTAAAATTTGCGACCAGGCTGCTGACGGAAGCGGTATTATAAACCGGAACCACGATGGTTCCGTTCGTCTGGTTGATGACTTCCGGATAAGTTGGATTCAGCGTAAAGTTGAAGGCTGTTATCTGGGCTCCGGATTGTGCATGCAGGTATCCGGGGAAAGACAAGCCTGCTAAAATGACAGTCAATATAACTGACATTCTTTTTACTGGAAGAAAAACCGATTTCTTCATAGGACAATATTGGATTATTTACGCGAAATTAATTCTAAATTGATGTTTTCCCGGCAAAAGGTCCGGTTGGTTTTCAAATATACGGTAATATTAGTAACAACAATCTCCACAATATGGATAAGACGTTGGTTTCGGGAAGTTGGAATGAATTTTGCTTCACCTTTATATAAATTCTTTATAAAATGAGAAATAGAAAAAACCTTTGGATTATTGTTCTTCTTGCCTTCGTGGGCATTGTCGCCTTTTCAGCTTATCGTGGATATAACTCCATGGTAATAAAAGGGGAATCTGTTGATGCTCAATGGTCAAACGTTGAAACTTCCTACCAGCGCCGGGCCGATCTGATTCCCAACCTGGTAAATACCGTTAAGGGATATGCCGAGTTTGAAAGCAAAACCCTCACCGCGGTTATTGAAGCAAGGGCGAAAGCGACATCTGTTCAGATTGACCCGGCAAACATGACCCCGGAAAAGATGAAACAGTTCCAGGATGCACAGGCAGGCTTGAGCGGCGCTATCGGGCGATTGCTCGTTGTTGCGGAACAGTATCCCAACCTCAAGGCCAATCAGAATTTCCTCGATCTTCAGGCACAGCTTGAAGGAACCGAAAACAGGATAAGCACGGAACGCAGGAAATTCAATGAACTGGCAAAAGATTACAACGCCTTCATACGCCTCTTCCCGAAAAACCTTTGGGCCGGACTGTTTAATTTTGACAAAAAGGCCTACTTCGAGGCTGCAGAAGGTTCTGACAAAGCCCCGGAAGTAAAATTCTGACGGCATGAGTGCAAGAAAATTCTTTTCTGCTGAGCAGCAGCAGGACATTATGGCTGCTATTATGCAGGCCGAGAACAGGACATCCGGTGAAATACGGGTGCACATTGAGGATTCCTTTAAGGGGGACGTTCTGGATCAGGCAGCCTTCATTTTCAAAAAACTGAAAATGCATGAAACAGATCAGCGCAATGGAGTCCTGATTTATCTGGCCATTGAAAACCGAAAATTCGCCATTATTGGAGATGCAGGTATCAACGCGCAGGTGCCGGAAGGATTCTGGGACAAAGTGAGCGAACTCATGGCCGGTCATTTCCGGGAAGGACGGTTTACCGAAGGATTGTCCGCCGGAATTAGCCTTGCCGGCGAAAAGCTGGTGCAGTATTTTCCCTGCCTCGAAGATGATAAAAATGAGTTGCCGGATGACATTTCCTTTGGAAACAAATAACACCTGAAATGAAAAAAACACTGGCATTCTGCCTTTTTATCGCAATTTTCGTCCCCCTGCTTCAGGCTCAGGATTTTCCTGAGCCCATGAGTCCGCCGAGGCTTGTAAATGATTTTGCGGGAATGCTCGACGCCTCCTCTGTATCAAATCTTGAACGTAAACTGCTCGCTTTTAACGATCAAACCTCCACACAGATCTTTGTGGTCACCGTTCCTACCCTCAGTGGGCATGATCCGGCCGACTACACCACCCGGCTGGCCGAAAAGTGGAAGGCCGGAGTTAAAGGTAAGGACAACGGGGTAATGGTTCTCATTAAGCCAAAAACCGCAGACGAGAGAGGTGAGGTTTACATTGCTGTCGGGTACGGTCTTGAGGGTGTACTAACCGATCTTCAGGCAAATCAAATCGTTGACATTGAAATAATTCCAAGATTTAAAGAAGGAGATTATGCCGGTGGTATCGAAGCTGGCACTGATGTTATCATGAAGATATCTGCCGGGGAGTTCACCGCCGATCAGTATCTGAAACGCGGCAGTCAGAAAAAGTCGGGCTCCCTGTTTGGCCTTGTAATCATGATCATCCTCTTCAGCATCATCTTTGGAGGCAAATCGCGCATGAACCGACATAACACCATCGGTGGCAACCTGCCTTTCTGGCTTTTACTGGGAATGTTGGGCGGACGAGGCAACGGAGGCTCCTTCGGCGGCTTTTCCGGCGGAGGCGGTTTCGGCGGTGGTGGTTTCGGCGGTGGTGGAGGCGGAAGCTTCGGAGGCGGCGGAGCCGGCGGGAGCTGGTAGTTACTTATCGAGCTCCTTTAGCGCCAATTCAGCCTCGCGGCTGATCCCCTCCCGATAACCATATCGGTTCATCCCGAGGCACATAGTATAGTATTTGCGGGCCAGGTCATACTGGCCCGCTTTTTTATAGAGGTGCCCCGCCTGAAGTGCCGAATAAGGCAAAATGTAACTTTTGGGTTGATCGGGAACCCCAGTCACGCGAAGGTAACTGACCAAAGCCTCTTTTTCCATGCCAAGCCGCTGCTCGCAGCGGGCACGCCTGTAAAAAAGGTCGGCCTGCAGCGCTCCGTCAGCAGTGAATATACCCGCCTGCTCAGTTTCTATACATTTCTGAAGGCAATCATGGTAATTGCCACCGTCAAAAAGCAACCTCGCCGTTAGCATCCTCTGGTCCGGCAGATTGCCGGAAACAGCTTCATTAAGCGCCTGTTTGTCATAAGGAGTCAATGGTTCAGGGAGACTCCTGACTTTTGCCAGCCGGATGGCCGCAAGGTCGTCGCGGCCGTTCATTCGATAATACCAGGCGGTCATCAGCATGGCCGAATGACGGTAGTTATCGCCACCTGGCGAAGCCAGAAACCGATCAAGAATGGTTACCGCATCTGTTGCATTGGCATAAAGCCTGTTTCTGCCAACCTGATACAGCCAGTAGGGAAAAGGAGAAGCATCTCCGGCTGCCACTTTATCAAGCAAGGCTGAAGCCTCCGCACCTTTGCCGGCCTTGCGGGCTGCCAGTGCACTCTGGTACCTGACCAGCGGATTGCCGAGCATGGGTTGTTCTTCGCCAACTGCAAACAACCATGCCGCCGAAGGATCACGGTTGAACTCCTTATGAGCAGTCAACAGCAAAAGATAGGATTCCAGCTGCTCGGTAGAACCTTCGGCAGAAACAGCATAGCAATGCTCAAGACCATTGAATCCGCTCAGGCTGGCTGGCCGGATCCCTGCAAGCTTAAGATAGCGCATGTATGCCGGCGGAACCTGCCTGAAGATTACACCCAATATGCCGGACAATTTATCACGATCGAATGGGCTCATTTCCGGACCACTCCGTGCAAGAGCCTTGTTCGAAGCAATCAGCTCAACGGCGGCAGTTTTGTAATTCGAAAATTGCGAAGCTAAAACAGCTCGATAGAGGTGAAGCTCCACCATGGCAGCTCCCGTATTATCAACATGGCCAGCCTTTTCAAGACTTTTGAGCCAAACGTCGGAACGGTCGGAAAACAGGTCCGAGCCGGCAAGTGATTGATGAAGAAGAACATCCAGAAAATCACGCAATCCGGCAAGCCTTATCCAGCCGGCGTCACCTGCGGGGCTGCGCCTTGACAGCAAATCATTGCCAGTCCGGTTATCCAGATTGAGAAAAGCTTTGCGTATGTCAGCATCTTGAACAGCCGGCTGCGACTGCAGTTGGCCTCCTGAAAGGATCAGCGGAACCAGTAAAACCAGAAAGCCGCTCCATTTCATAAAGAAAAACTATTCTGCCGGAGCTATGCCCGCCAGCTCATCATCGACAAGAATCCTGCCGCAGTATTCGCAGACAATGATCTTGCGCCGTGAACGGATATCGAGCTGCCGCTGAGGAGGTATGCGATTGAAACATCCGCCGCAGGCATCGCGCTGAACGGTAACAACACCAAGGCCGTTGCGGGCATTCTTGCGGATACGCCTGTATGCCGAGAGAAGCCTTTCGTCAATCCGGGTACCGATATCTTTCGCACGCTGATAAAGATTCTCTTCCTCAATCTGCGTTTCCGAAATGATCTCGTCGAGTTCGTGCTTTTTGGCATCGAGGTCCCGCTTCCGCTCTTCAAAAATACTCCGTGAAGTATCGGTCACAGCCTGCTTATCCTGAAGCCTCAGCGTGAATTCCTTGATGCGCTTTTCGCAGAGTTGGATTTCGAGAGTCTGAAATTCAACCTCCTTCGACAGCGAATCAAATTCCCGATTGTTCCGCACATTGTTCTGCTGCGTTTCATATTTCTTGATTAAAGCCTGGGCATCCGTAATCTCAACCTTTTTCTTGGTTATGGAATTCTCCAGCTCTTTTATCTCAAGTTCAAAATTCTTGATACGGGTATCCAGCCCAACCAATTCGTCTTCGAGATCCTGTACCTCCAGCGGAAGCTCGCCCCGAAGGGTCTGAATCTTATCGATTTCTGATTCAACCTGCTGAAGTTCAAAGATATCCCTCAGTTTTTCTTCAACATTCTGACCCTGCTCCTTGGTTCCTGACTTTTGTGGTGTCATGATTAAATCAAATAGTTTATCGGATTGGTAATTACCTCAGTTAAACAGACCGCAAATTTAGGGAATTTTTCAATAATTGATTCAGCCAATACGTTAATCGCAAATTGCTCACTTTCAAAGTGTCCCACATCTGCTAAAATAAAATTGCCCGGAACTTCGAACCACGAATGGTATTTAATGTCGGAAGTCAGGTAAATATCAGCAGCCGAACTGACTGCATTACGCAGAAACTCAGCGCCGCTTCCGCCGCACAGTGCCACCCTCCTGATCATCGTACCGGAAAGGGCCGAATGGCGCACAACAGGCAACCCAAACAGCTGCTTTACCCGGAGGAGGAATTCTGCATCCGGACATGGCCGGTCAAGCTCACCGACAACACCGAGCCCATAGGAAGGATTCCTGTTCAGCAACGGATAAAGGTCATAGGCAACCTCATCGTATGGATGTGCCTCAACTATTGCCTTCACCACCCTGCCCTGCAGATGCTTTGGGAATATGGTTTCAAGCCTGATCTCCTGCTCCCGGTGTAATGTTCCGATATCCCCGACAAACGGATCAGACCCCTCCATGGCCCTGAACGTTCCCTGACCATCGGAGCGGAAAGAACAACTGTCGTAATTCCCGATAGTGCCTGCCCCTGCATCGAAAATTGCCTGGCCTACGGAATCAGCGTGGTCGGCCGGTATAAAACAAACCAGTTTGACAAGGTCGTTTTCACGCGGCACAAGAACCCTCCTGTTCACAAGGCCAAGAACATCTGCCATCCTTCCGCTCACTCCGGCGGAAACTGAATCCAGGTTGGTATGACAGGCGTAAAGCACAAGATTGTTGCGGATGGCGGCGGTAACGATGCGTTCCTGAAAAGTGTCGCCCCCGAACCGCTTCATTCCGCTGAATACCGCCGGATGATGCGACACTACCATATTGCATCCTTTTCGGGTTGCCTCCTCCAGCACGTCAGGCGTAACATCGAGGCAAACCAGGACACCGGCAACCTCCATATCAGGCTTGCCTGTAAGCAGTCCGGAATTGTCGTAGGATTCCTGTAAACCCGGATGGGCCAGCGATTCAATCGCATGAACTATATCGTTAACGTAAATCATGCTGATCTATAGCTCATCATGCATGCCTGTCAGCAACTCTCTGATCTGCTGAAGTTTCTTAACAACCTGATGATTCCCTTCCGTTGCATGACGATTGTCGCGCAGCTTTTGCTGTGCACCCGTAAGCGTCATCCCCTTCTCTTTTACCAGGTGGTAAACAAGATGAATCTGCTCGATATCCTTCAGCATATAATGCCGCTTGCCACCGGGCGTCTTCTTCGGGTTAATATTGTCGAACTGGCTTTCCCAATAGCGGATGAGTGATGGATTCACATCGAACATCCCGGCAACTTCGCCAATGGAATAGTATACCTTTTCTATTACAGGTTCTTTGTAGGGCAAAACAATTAGTATTTAGTCAAGTGACTGACCACCGAGCTGTGCCATCTGTATCAGCTCCTGATACTCCTTCGGTGTGATATCGGTAAACAGGTAATTGATCGGATCAACCGGGTTCCCATTGCGATGAACCTCAAAATGGAGGTGCGGGGCGATGGTCAGACCGGTGTTTCCACTCTCTGCAATAACCTGACCGCGTTTAACCCGGTCACCAACCTTGACGGTTACCTTGTTCAGGTGAGCGTAAAAGGTTTCATACGACCAGCCGTGGTCGATTGTTATCGTGATGCCGTAACCGGAAAATCCCTTCACCGGGTTCACCTCCACAATCGTCCCGTCGCCGGCTGCACGCACCTTGGTTCCAATGGGTGCGGTAAAATCCACACCATTGTGCGCCCGGTAAACCTTCAGTATCGGATGAAGCCGGTGGGCCGAAAAGAACGAACCGATACGCGTATAACGCTCCAGTGGTATGATGCTGGGAATTGCAGTCAGCATCTGTTGCTTCTCCTTTCCCAGACTGAACAGAAGATCATACGATTTCGACTGCACATAGAGCTTGTTCATGATGTCATCGAGCTTCTGTGTGGTTTCCTTTACGATCGTGGAATTCTTGTACCCTTCAAGATCTGCGTATCGGTTGACTCCGCCGAATCCGGCATTCCTGATCGAATTAGGCACCGGATTGGCCTCGAAGATCACACGGTAAATGTTGTCATCGCGGTTCTGAAGTTCAGCTAAAACATTCTGGACCTGATCCATCTTTTTACTCGTGAGTTCATACTGAGTTTGCAAAAACGACAGTTCCCGCTTCAATATCCGCTCTTTGGGAAGGTCGGTAAACATCGAGATAAAAAGGAGCAATCCGCCGCCAACCACCAGACTCGACATCAAATAAGCCACTACCCGGAGCAGCTTCTGGCCGATCGTGAGACGGATGCGGTCGAAGGATAGCGATTCCGGGTTAAAATGATATTTGAATTTTGCCATAGTAAATCTCTCCAACTACCTGCCGGTTACCCGGGAAGTGGCGCAAAATTATCGAATTTATCTAACTTTGCAAACTCGTAAGAAACCAGTAATATAGGACAAACCTGATGAATTCCAAAATAATACGTCAAAAATTCAAGGATTTTTTTGAATCCAAAGGCCATCTCATTGTGTCATCAGCGCCTATGGTTGTGAAGGATGACCCCACATTGATGTTCACCAATGCCGGGATGAACCAGTTTAAAGACCTGTTTCTGGGTAACCAGGTTCCCAAGGCCCTCAGAATCGCCAACAGCCAGAAATGCCTTCGTGTTTCGGGTAAGCACAATGACCTTGAAGAGGTAGGACACGACACCTACCATCACACCATGTTTGAAATGCTGGGCAATTGGTCGTTCGGCGACTATTTCAAGGAGGATGCCATTAACTGGGCATGGGAATTCCTGACGGTTTGGATGGGACTTCCACCTGAACAACTGTATGTTACCATTTTTGAAGGCGACGCGTCGGAAGGAATTGCCCGCGACAATGAAGCAGCCGGGTTCTGGCTCCAACACCTGCCGAAGGAGCGCATTCTGGAAGGTTCGAAAAAGGACAATTTCTGGGAAATGGGCGATACAGGCCCGTGCGGACCATGCTCCGAAATACATGTCGACCTGCGGTCGCCTGAAGAGAAGGCCAGACTCAGCGGCAGCGAGCTCGTAAACAAAAGCCACCCGCAGGTGATTGAGATATGGAACCTCGTGTTCATTCAGTATAACCGCAAATCAGATGGCTCCCTCGTCCAGTTGCCCCAGCAGCATGTCGACACAGGAATGGGCTTTGAACGCCTTACCATGGCACTTCAGGGCAAGCAGTCGAACTATGATACCGATATTTTTCAACCTGTCATACAAAAACTGGCTTCCATAACGGGGATCCGCTACGGGGATAATGAAAAGTCCGATGTGGCCATGCGTGTTATTGCCGACCATATCCGCGCAATTGCCTTCTCCATCGCTGATGGCCAGCTTCCGTCGAATACCGGTGCAGGGTATGTCATACGCCGTATCCTCAGGAGGGCCGTCCGTTACGGTTTCAATTTCCTGAACCGCAAGGAACCATTTATGACCGGCCTTATCCCGGTGCTGGTTGAAAACATGGGAGACGCCTTCCCTGAGCTTGTTAGTCAAAACAGCCTTATTTCCAGAGTCATAGCTGAAGAAGAACACTCGTTTCTCCGCACCCTTGAAACCGGGATCATCCTGCTCGAAAACCTCGCCAGGGCGCAGGAATCCAAAGAGGTGCCCTTCAGTGGCAAAGCCGCTTTTGAACTTTACGATACATACGGCTTCCCGCTTGATCTCACCGAATTGATCCTCAGCGAAAAAGGCATGAAGGTTAACATCCCCGAATTCCGCGAGGAGATGGAAAAGCAAAAATCCCGGTCACGGCAGGCTTCGGGCCAGGAGACCGACGACTGGGTTGTCGTACGTGAACAGGAAGAGCAGGAATTTGTCGGTTACGACCAACTGTCATTGGATGTTTTTATTACACGATACCGCCGCGTCAAGACACCGAAAAAGAGCTTCTACCAGCTGGTATTCAATAAAACCCCCTTTTATGCCGAGAGCGGCGGCCAGGTGGGTGATACCGGGATAATCAGCTCCGCGGCAGGAATCGTTCCTATCACCGACACACGGAAAGAGAACAATCTGACCGTGCATATTACCGATGTCCTGCCCGCTGATCCGGAAGCACTTTTTGTGGCTTCGGTTGATGAAACCACCCGTCAGAACACAATGCGGAACCACTCGGCCGCCCATCTGCTCCAGTTCGTATTGCGCGAAGTGCTCGGAAATCATGTAGAGCAGAAAGGTTCTTTGGTCGACCCCAGCTACCTCCGGTTCGACTTCTCCCATTTCCAGCGAATGACCGAACAGGAAATCGAACAGGTTGAAATCCGGGTCAATCAGCTGATCAGAATGAATATCCCGCTCACTGAAATGCGCTCCGTGCCTATCGCCGAAGCACGCAATATGGGCGCCATGGCCCTGTTCGGTGAAAAATACGGCGACCATGTCAGGGTAATCCGGTTCGGCGAATCCACGGAACTTTGCGGGGGTACACATGTTCCGGCAACAGGTACAATCGGTTACTTCAGGATTATTTCAGAAAGCAGCATCGCTTCCGGTATCCGCAGAATCGAGGCCCAGGCCGGCCAGAAGGCAGAAGAGGATACCCGGCAGATCCTGAAGACTGTTCGTGAGCTCTCACAACTGTTTAAATCAAGCCAGGGCCTGGTGGAATCAGTCGGCCAGCTGTTCGAGGAAAACCAGCAGCTTCGAAAGAAGATCGAGCAATTTGAAAAAGAACAGGTCGGAGTTCTAAAGAGTAACCTTCAAAAACGAATACAGCCACTCAACGGGGTAAACCTTATCTGCGAAAGGGTCGACCTCGCCGACGCCGCGCAGGTGAAGGACCTGGCATACCAGCTGAAAGGGGAAACCGAAAACCTCTATCTGGTAATCGGTTCCGTTATTCAGGGGAAACCGGTTCTCACGGTGATGATATCCGACACGCTTATTAATTCACTTGGACTACACGCCGGCAACATCATCCGCGACAGCGCACGTGAAATGCAGGGCGGCGGAGGGGGCCAGCCCTTCTTCGCAACCGCCGGAGGAAAAGATGTCAACGGGCTCGAAAAGGCCATGGCCAAAGCATGCGATTCCCTTCATGATAAATTGAAATTTGCGTAGAGACGCATGATAATGCGTCTCTTTAATGCGTCTCTTTAATGCGTCTCT
>CAYWHP010000032.1:24205-40314 GCA_964457845.1 uncultured Porphyromonadaceae bacterium
CGTCTCTTTAATGCGTCTCCATCGAAACATCCGCCATTACGGCACCAGAAAAGGCAGGGCCCCCGGCAGGCACGTGAAGACAATCGGAGCCTGGCCCTCGATTTCGCCATCGGCCTCAACAATGGTCAGGTTGCCGGCAGGTTCAATTGACAGCCGGTTTGCACGGTAGTAAAACGCCTCGGGATGATTCACCTTCTTCAGATTACGCACGCGTGAATAATTTTTGAGGTAATCCAGGATACTAAGGTCCGCGAAGATGACGATATCGAAAAGCCCGTCAGTCATTGATGCTTCCGGTGCAACCCCTAAGCCGCTTCCGAAATAGCGCCCGTTGGCAACCACCAGGCTGAGAACCTTGCCCTCCCAGTCGAACCCGTCCCACGAAACCCTGATGCGCTTGGGTTTGTATGACATAAATGTGGCAAGTACCGACAGGAAGAATGTCAGTGTACCGCCTAGTATTTTCTTGCGAAGATTCACGCCGTTAACCCGAAGGACCACATCTGCCCCGATTCCGAGATCCGCAATATTATCAAAGTAACGCGTGTTAACGGTTCCGTCCGGAAGCCGGAACTCCATCGAACCGGCATCAAGAAATGAAATCTTTTTTCCCTTTATCAGTTCCGAAATCTGGTCAACATCCCTGGTAATACCAAGCCCCCGGGCAAAATCGTTACCTGTACCATACGGCAACACCCCTAATACTACCTTATGGTTCGCCATTCCGCCATCTTTCAGGAAAGCATTCACCACCTCGTTAAGTGTTCCGTCACCCCCAACTGCTATCAGGTAGTCACAGCCGTCAGTAAGTGCCTGGCTGGTTAGTTTCTCGGCATGGCGCGGATGTGCAGTCTCATAGAACCTGACATCATAATCAACTGAAAATCTGCTTATAAGCGTAGATTTTACCGTTTTCCTGCCTCGGATTTTCCCATGAAGAATAAAACTGATTTTCTCCATCCCCGTCGGGTCCGCATTAAGGTTTCACGAACCGTGCGCAATTTACAAACATTTTTATACGATTTCCGGGAGGTTCATTGCTATTTGGCAAAGTGTATTATTTTTACATCTTTACATAAATAGCTAATTGAATGGAATACACGGCCAGGGAATCACGATACGAGAAAATGCCCTACCGCCGGTGCGGAAATAGCGGGATCGATCTCCCGGTTATTTCACTGGGGCTCTGGCACAACTTTGGCGGAGTTGACGATTTTGAAACCGGACGGGAAATTGTCAGGCACGCTTTCGATAATGGGATCACGCATTTCGACCTTGCCAATAATTACGGTCCTCCTCCGGGCTCCGCAGAGTCCAATTTCGGCAAAGTACTGAAGAAGGATCTCAAGTCGTACCGCGACGAACTGATCATCAGCACCAAGGCAGGCTACCTCATGTGGCCGGGTCCGTATGGTGACCATGGGTCGAGAAAGTATCTGCTCTCCTCACTGGATCAGAGTCTGAACCGGCTCCACCTCGATTATGTGGATATATTCTATTCTCACCGTTATGATCCAAACACCCCGATGGAAGAAACCATGGGGGCTCTTGACCAGGCAGTCCGCTCGGGGAAGGCTCTCTATGCCGGCATCTCTAACTATCCGCCGGAGGCGACACTGCAAGCCAGCCGCATCCTTCGGGAGCTGGGCACTCCCTGCCTGATACACCAGGTGAAGTTCTCCCTCTTCCAGCGCGAAGCCGGCGACAAGCTGGCCGACGTTCTCACCCGGGAAAAGATCGGCTGCATAGCCTTCTCACCGCTCGCCCAGGGAGTACTTACCGACCGATATCTCCAGGGGATCCCGGCCGATTCAAGGGCAGGAAAGCCGCATGGATTTTTGAAAGCCGGACAGCTAACTCCCGATATACTTGCCACGGTGGAAAAACTCGACAACACGGCAAAAAGTTTCGGGATCTCGCTTGCCGAACTCGCTCTGAACTGGGTTAAAAGTCATGCCTTCATAACCTCGGTACTCCTGGGGGTCAGCACATTGAAACAACTCGAAACCAACCTGAACGTACTCAATATTCCGGATTTTACTCCGGACCAGATCAAAACGATCAATAATTGCCTTCCCAAAGAAACCTAATCTTGAAAACTATGGAAATACGGAGAACTTTTGATGTACTGGATTATGCATTGAAGACATATCCTCGTACCGATGCACTCGCATCCAAAGTGGATGGCCAGTGGGTCCCCTGGTCAACCGGCGAATACGCAAAAATCGCCAACCAGATCAGCTATGGGTTGCTCTCATTAGGACTGAAGAAAGGTGACAAAATCGTCAGCGCTTCGAATAACCGGCCTGAATGGAACTTCATCGACATGGGCATGATGCAGATCGGCGTCGTCCATGTCCCGATTTATCCCACCCTCAGCGATGAAGAAACTGCCTATATTTTCGAGCACTCCGACGCCAGGCTTGCATTCGCGTCCGATTCCGCCCTTTACAAAAAGTTCGCCAAGATCAGGACCCCTAATATTGAAAATATCTATACGTTCAATGAAGTCTCCGGGGCGTTGAACTGGAAGGAAATTGCCGAGCTGGGTGAAAAAAACGAGAAAAAATGGGCCGATAAGTTGCCGGCAATCAAGGACTCCATCAAGCCGGAAGACCTTTTCACGATTATTTATACTTCCGGCACCACAGGCGTGCCAAAAGGCGTTATGCTGTCACACGAGAATATGATGGCAAACCTGAGGGATTCCCTTCATATCCTGGATCTCGACCACACGGAACGTGCCCTCAGCTTTCTTCCCCTTTGCCATGTCCTCGAACGCATCGTTCATTACGGATACCAGCTTCAGGGATACGGGCTCTATTACGCCGAAAACCTGGGAACCATTTCACAGGATCTGAAGGAAATAAAAGCCAGTACCTTCGTAACGGTGCCCAGGGTGCTCGAAGTAATGTACGACAAGATCATCGCCAAAGGCAAAGCCCTCAAAGGCATCAAGAAACAGGTGTTCTTCTGGGCGGTCAACCTCGGGTTGCGGTATGAACATGGAAATGCCAACGGCTCCTGGTATACCAGCCAGATGAAACTTGCTGACAAGCTGGTCTTTGTAAAATGGCGCGAAGCGCTTGGCGGGCACATTAAGATGGTCTTCTCAGGCGGAGCCGCCCTTCAGCCCAGACTGGCGAGGGTATTCACTGCCGCCGGAATCCGGATTCAGGAGGGTTACGGACTGACCGAAACTTCCCCCGTAATTTCAATCAACGAAAAAAACTATCCCGACAACATGTTCGGAACAGTCGGACTGGTTTTGGACCATGTGCAGGTAAAGATCGCCTCCGACGGAGAAATCCTGATGAAGGGCCCGAACCTCATGATGGGCTATTACAAATCGGAAGACCTCACCCGTGATGCCATCGATGAGGAAGGCTGGTTCCATACAGGCGATATAGGTGAGATGATTGACGGCAGGTTCCTTAAAATCACCGACCGCAAGAAGGAGATCTTCAAAAACTCCGGTGGCAAGTATATCGCCCCGCAGTCGATCGAAAATAAGGCGAAAGAGTCATTCTTTATCGACAACTGCATGATCATCGGCGAAAACCAGAAATTCACCTCAGCAATCATATCCCCGAACTTCCGTTTCCTCCATGACTACTGTGCAAAAAAGGGTATGCATTACCGGGACAATTTCGACCTCACCTGCCGGCCTGAAATAACAGCACGGTTCCAGCAGGAAATCAATGCGGTTAACAAGAAACTCGGACCGCATGAACAGGTTAAACGGTTCCGTCTAGTGGTGGATGAATGGACATCTGCAACAGGCGAACTCTCGCCGACACTGAAACTGAAACGCAATTTCCTGCACCAGAAATACCAGGCCCTCATCGCCGACATTTACAGCATGTCTAAGAACGACGACGAATAAGCCAGAGAAAGAAAAAGGTAAGAAGCCCGTTAATCAGGAGCAATTCGAAACTGAATACATAGTTCATCAGTTGCTTCGAGAAATGCTGAATAAGGAAAGTCAGTACCGGCGCCAGTACAACAACCGCCGGTACCAGCTTGTCCTTCACCTGGAAACGGGTGAACATCCCGAATGCGTACAACCCGAGCAATGGTCCGTAGGTATAACCGGCTATTGTAAAGATGGTATCGATGATACTCCTGTTATTAAGCGCCCGAAAGAGCAGAATGATAAGGAGAAAAACCAGCGTAAGCAGGATGTGAACGCGGTACCGCACCTTCCGGGTTACTTCCTCCGGTGCATGTTCCTTTTCCAGAATATCAATAGTAACCGATGTGGTAAGCGCAGTAAGCGCTGAATCTGAACTGGAGAAGGCCGCCCCAACAAGGCCGGCAATGAAAATAAGCCCGACAGCCTGCGGCAGGAACCCGCCCATGGCGATCATCGGGAACAGGTTATCGGATGCAGCCGGCAATTCGAGGTTCCTCGACCGTGCGAAAAGGATCAGCAGCGCCCCCAGTGTCAGGAAAAGCAAATTGATCGGCACCAGCGACAAGCTGAACCATGTCATGTTTTTCTGGGAATCCTTCAGTGTCTTGCAGCTCAGGTTTTTCTGCATCAGGTCCTGGTCGAGCCCCGTCATGGTGATCGTAATGAACATCCCGCCAAGGAAGTACTTGATAAAATGACGTTTATCCCCACCAAAATCATCCAGGAAAAACACCTTCCCCAGTCCTGAATCCCGGATCTGGCCGATCATGGCCGACCATCCGAGGTTAAGGTCATTCATAACCATAACTACGGTAAGAAACAGGGCAGTCAGGAACATAATCGCCAGAATGGAATCGGTCCAGATGATGGTGCGAATCCCGCCCTTGTAGGTATAGAGCCATATCAAACCCATAATAATCAGCACATTAACAGCAAACGGTATGTGCAGGGCATCAAAAAAGGCCAGCTGGAGCACTGCCGAAACCAGAAAGAGCCTGGCAGCTGACCCTATTGTCCTTGAAAGCAGAAAGAATGATGCCCCCGATTTGTACGACCAGTATCCGAAACGCTGGTTCAGGTAACCGTATATCGATGTGAGTTTCAATTTATAATAGAGCGGAAGAAGCAGCCAGATTATCACCTGGTATCCGGCAAGATAACCGAGAATCATCTGCATATAAGCAAACTGGCTGGTGATCACCCAACCCGGTACCGAAATGAAAGTTACACCACTTATGGAGGCTCCTACCATTCCAATCGCCACAATATACCAGGGAGATTTCCGGTTACCGATAAAAAACCCGGCGTTGTCGGCACCCTTACTCGTCAATCTTGAAATCAGGAGAAGAAGCGCGAAATATCCTGCCAGAATGCTGGCTATCCAAATTGGATTCATTGTTTTAGGGTAAGTGCCGGCAAATAAAGCTAAAAAATTGCTAATCGCCGGCAACGGTGTTACTTTTGGCCAATTAACGATTTAATGGATTCATCGAAATATACATCCAGGCTGCTCGAAAAAGCCGTCAACGAATTCGCCAGACTGCCGGGTATCGGCAGGAAAACTGCCCTTCGGCTGGTTCTGCACCTGCTCCGGCAGGAAATTTCTGAATCCGAGGCCCTGGCGGGAAGCCTCCTCGAATTGCGCCGGGAAATCCACCACTGCCGGGTTTGTCATAACATTTCCGACCATGATGTCTGTCCCGTTTGTTCCAACCCGGCACGGGAGAGATCCCTTATCTGTGTGGTGGAAACCATACGGGACGTAATGGCCATCGAATCCACTCAACAATACACCGGGGTTTACCATGTGCTTGGCGGTATTCTTTCCCCGATGGAAGGCATCGGGCCATCGAACCTGTCAGTTGGATCCCTGGAGGAACGAGTGGCAGCCGGTGGGGTCCGCGAGATCATACTTGCCCTGAGTGCAACCATGGAAGGTGATGCAACAAACTTTTACATTTACCGGAAACTTGCTCCTTACAGCCTGAGGATCACAACACTGGCGCGCGGTGTAGCTATCGGGGACGAACTCGAGTATACCGATGAAATTACGCTCGGCCGTTCCCTGATCAACCGCACACTGTTTGAAGATTCCATGCGAAAATCCTGAAGTACCAAAAGATCTTATGTATATTAACGTTCTTAATGCTCTTAACGTTTCACCATGCAGGAGATCCGTATTTCGGTTATCATAGTCAGCTACAACGTAAAGTTCTTCCTCGAGCAGTGCCTGAATTCAGTTTACCGGGCCGCCCGGAACCTGTCTGTTGAGGTTATCGTGGTTGACAATAATTCAGCCGACGGATCATGCGCAATGGTGAGAACCCGGTTTCCCGGGGTGACATTGATCGAAAATCACGATAACACAGGCTTTTCCAAGGCCAACAACCAGGCCATGCGGATAGCGCGCGGTGAATTTCAGCTGATTCTCAACCCGGATACGGTGGTTGAAGAAGCCACTTTCGAAAAGATTGCGGCATTTATGGATATGCATCCTGAAGCCGGTGCCCTGGGTGTCCGGATGATCGACGGGAAAGGGAACTTTCTGCCCGAATCAAAACGGGCACTTCCGACTCCCTGGGTATCCTTTTACAAGATTTTCGGCCTTTCGCGGATTTTCCCCAAATCACGAAGGTTTGGCAGATACCACCTTGGTTTCCTGCCACAGGACGAGGTGAATCCGGTCGACATCCTTCCCGGTGCCTTCATGTTTATCCGCAAATCCGTGCTCGACAAAACAGGTTTTTTCGATGAAACCTTTTTCATGTATGGGGAAGACATCGACCTCTCCTACCGGATTCGTCTGGCCGGATATGAAAACTATTACTTCCCCGAAACCACCATTATTCATTACAAGGGCGAGAGTACCAAAAAAGCCAGCTTCAATTACGTGCTCCTCTTTTATCAGGCAATGATCATCTTCGCCACAAAGCACTTCTCACGCTCAAATGCCCGCTGGTTCGCATTCTTCATACGCCTGTCGGTCTATTTCAGGGCCGTTCTGTCGATGTTCAGGCGGGTCATCGGCAAGCTGGCAGTACCGGTGGCCGACGGAGCCCTTATATTTTTGGGGTTCATGCTCTTCACTCCTACCTGGGAAGCATTCAAATTCCAGGGCGGCGGGCACCATCCGCCAGAGTTCCTGATGTTCTTCGTGCCATCCTATATAGCGATCTGGCTTACATCCATCTATTTTTCCGGCGGTTATGACACGCCCGTAAAACTAATCAGAATCCTGCGGGGAATCGGTTACGGTACGGCCATCATCCTGGTGCTCTACTCGCTGCTTCCGGAAGCCTACCGTTTTTCAAGAGCCCTGATCCTCCTGGGATCTGTCTGGGCGCTGGCCGGAAGCTTTTTGATCCGTGTCGCGCTGCACGTTGCAAGGGTGGAAGGATTCCGGCTTGACATCGGCGCACGCAAAAAGCTGGTTATTGTGGGCAATCCCGATGAAGCCGAACGGGTAAGTGCGTTGATCGCTCAAACCAGCCTGCCGGTTGAGGTGTTTGGTTTCGTTAATCCGGATGAATCCGGCGCCCCTTCGGAGAAATATGTCGGTTCGGCCATACAGCTGAGCGATATCATCAGGATCAACCGGATCGATGAGGTGATCTTTTGCGCCAAAGACATGACTACCAAAGAAATAATAACCCACATGCTAGCACTCAGTTCGCTGGAAACCGAGTACAAGATCGCCCCGGAAGCAACGGAATCCATCATTGGAAGTAACTCTTCCAACCGTGCCGGCGATCTGTACGTCATTCCGATCAATTCGGTTGGTGAGCCCCACAACCGACGAATTAAAAGGGTGTTCGACTTCGCCCTCTCCGTGCTCTTGCTTGTGCTTACTCCGCTGTTTGCCTGGTTCTTCCTACCGCGCCCCTGGCGGCTTCCCTGGAGTTGCATCCTTGTGCTCTCCGGAAGCCGCAGCTGGGTTGGCTATGCCCCTCCCGGAATTCTTCCGGGCCATCAATTGCCCCCGCTCCGCAAAGGGATCCTCAACCCGGCAGATCCCGATGAATTCCCTGATTATTCTCCGGAAACATGGCTGGATCTTAATCTCCGATATGCCAGGGACTACCGGATATCCAGGGATTTAAGCATACTGAAAGCCGGCTGGCGCTCCATCGCAACAAAGGTGATGCTCCTGTTCGCTTTCGCTTTAACCCTTTCTGCTGTAGCCCCGGATGCCCGTGGCCAGGATTTCAGGGACCAGCTCAACCTGATCCGTCCGCTGCCCGGTAACTGCCTGGTGTATGGAAGCATTTCCAGAGTAAACAAGGAGGTACTTCCCGACCTGCGTGTAAGCCTTATCGACCAGTCATCCCACGAAATCCGTGAAAGCATTAATACCGACCGTAATGGCTGGTACCTGTTTTCGGTTAAAAAAGGAACTCCGTACGCCCTGTTGATCGAAACCGACGGCTACTTCCCCTATTTTACGGAAAATACGATTCCGTTGGCTATGGAGGAAAACCGGCTCGAGAAGAACCTGATCCTGCCCGATGACCTTAAAAATGAATTTTCCCTTTACTATCCGGGTGGTGATACGGTACTCGGAGAAAAGAGCAGGACCCTCCTGAACCAGCTTACCGTACTCATGAAAAAACAGGCCGGCCTTTCCGCCTGGCTCGACCCTCAGGGCGACACGCTCGACTTCCTGCGGGTTAACCACCTTACTTCGGCATTCATGAAAAGCGGCATCCCTGCATCCCGGTTGCTTACCGGCGATTTGCCCGATGGCGAAATTACGTATATCCGGATCGAGATAAATACGGGTCCTGAAAATGCCATCCTTCTCGAAATGGAAGGGGACAAGCAACCTTCTGACGAAACCTGGACCATTCAGTTCAATGCCTCGAAAACCCCGTTGGGAAAAAAAACCTACAAAGGACTTGATCCCGTTTATGAGTTCAAGGGCAGCGACGGCTTTTACCGGTATGGATACGGCGCTTTCAAAACCAAGGAAGAAGCCGGACGCAAGCTTCCGGCTGTTAAACGAAAAGGTTTTAAAAAGGCATTTGTGAAGAGCACCGGCGCAATTAAAAAACTCTGACCAGCATGGAACCCCTTTCCGGAAAACGACTCCAACTGCGCGCCATCGAACCGGAGGATGAAGACATCCTCTTCAGGTGGGAAAACGACCGCAAATTCTGGCAGGTAAGCAATACGCTGGCCCCTTTCTCCCGGCATATCCTGCGACAGTACCTCGAGCAGGCCCATCTTGATATATTCCAGACCCGCCAGCTGCGCCTGGTAATTGAAGTGACGGAACCCGGGAAACCTGTCGGGTTGATAGACATCTTCGATTTCGATCCGCACCACCGCCGCGCCGGAATTGGCATACTGATCGGAGAATCGGAAGAATGGGGCAAAGGGTACGCGAAAGAAGCGCTCGCCATTCTGCTCGACTATGTATTCAATGTGCTGCTTCTTAATCAGGTATACTGCTCGATCGACGAATCCAATGCCGCCAGCATGCACCTTTTCAGGAATGCCGGATTCAGGGTTACAGGCATACGAGAAAAATGGAACCGGATTCCAGGCGGATGGTCAAATGAGTGGTTTCTTCAGATAACCGCTGAAGACTGGCTCGAATCGGGACTGAAAGAAGGGATCTCCCTCAGAAACGAATAACCGGCATTCTCCGGTTCAATCCGGATGCAGTAATGGTTCAACCCATTGGTCACAATTAATAATCCAAGACCAAGAACCATATTGTACCGTGCAATCTGATCGAATGTTTTCTGGTTGAGCACTACTTCCGGAGCCTTGCATTCAACCAGTATTTCAGGCACCCCGGCCCTGCTGTAAAGTACGATGTCGCACCTGCGCGCCAAACCATTGTGGGTGATACTGTGCTCCAGCAACATCAGGCCTGCAGGGTAACCAAGCTCCCCGGTAAGGTACCGTGCGAAATTCTGCCGCACCCACTCTTCAGCGGTCAGCTTATACCAGCCGTTACGGAAAACATCAAAAATCAGGCGACGCTCCCCCTCGGATTTTATATTGAATGAATAAGTTGGTAAATTTAGCGACTGCATGTCGGAGCATTTTCGGCATAAATATACAGATGACCGGCAAATTCGCTTCATGAAAACCAAAAAGGAGATCGTAGAAAACTGGCTTCCCCGGTATACCGGCCGAAAGCTGGAGGACTTCACGCCATACATCCTGCTCACCAACTTCAATCAGTATGTTGAAACTTTCGGGGAAATCCATAACGTGGAAGTAATCCGGAATGTTAACATGCCCAATGCCAGTGCCAACGGGATTACCATAATCAATTTCGGGATGGGATCGGCCAATGCAGCCACCATCATGGACCTGCTCAGCGCTATTCACCCCACTGCGTGCCTGTTTCTCGGCAAATGCGGCGGCCTTAAAAGAAAAAACAAGGTGGGCGATTTCATACTTCCGATCGCAGCCATCCGAAGCGAGGGTACTTCCAATGACTATCTTCCGCCAGAGGTGCCGGCTCTTCCGGCATTTATGCTCCAGCGGGCCGTTTCAACCGCAATACGGGATTACGGGCGCGATTATTTCACCGGCACGGTTTATACCACCAACAAGCGGGTTTGGGAATACGACGACCGTTTCAAGAAGTTCCTCCAAAAAACCCGGTCGATGGCAATCGATATGGAAACTGCCACTATCTTCATCGTCGGGTTCGATAATGAAATCCCTTCAGGTGCATTGCTACTGGTTTCCGATCAGCCTATGATCTCAACCGGGATCAAAACAGCCGAGAGTGACCGTAAAGTAAACGTGAAATTTGTCGACGATCATCTGAACATCGGCATTCTCGCCATGCAGGAAATTATCGGCCAGGGCAGATCGGTAAAACACCTCAGGTTTTAACACTACACCCACATGACATTCGAACAAATCATAGCGGATATCCGGAACAGAAAATTCTATCCCATTTATTTGCTGATGGGCGAAGAACCCTATTTCATCGACCAGATTTCCGACCTGCTTCAGGAAACCGTGCTGGATGAAAGCCAAAAGGCTTTCAACCTCACAATCATGTATGGGAAAGATGTGGAGGGTGGACAGATCGACAATGCCGCCCGGCGGTTCCCGATGGGAGCAGAGTACAACATGATTATCGTTAAGGAAGCCCAGGCGGTCCAGAAAATTGATAACCTGCAGTACTTCGCCGCAAACCCGCTGAAGTCAACCATCCTGGTGCTCTGCTACAAATACGACCTTCTCGATAAGCGGAAAAAACTCTACAAGTCGATCGATCAGAACGGGGCCGTACTGGCAACAAAGAAAATATATGAAGATCAGGTCCCGAGATGGATCGAATCCTATCTTAAGCTAAAAGGCTTTCATATTGAGCCGGGTGCAGCCATGATCCTGACGGAATACTTCGGAAATGATCTCTCCAGGATTTCAGGTGAGATCGACAAACTTCTTATTACGCTTCCCAAAGGACAGATGAAGATAACTCCCGAACACATCGAGGAGAATAGCGGGATAAGCAAGGACTATAACAGTTTTGAGCTGGTAAAGGCCCTGTCGAGAAAAAACATTCTGAAAGCGAACAGGATCATCAACTATCTTGGCGACAATCAGAAAAACAACCACATTTCGATCACCATCTCAACCCTGTTCTATTATTACGCCAAATTGCTTGCTTACCATTTCCTCGACGATAAGAGCCCGAGAAACGTTACTTCCATGCTCGGGATCAACTCCTATTTCGTGGGGGATTACCAGCAGGGAAGCCTCCACTATCCCCGAAAAAAAGTGATCCAGATCATTTCGCTTCTCCGCGAGTTCGACCTGAAATCAAAAGGTTTCGGAAATGTTTCGGCCAATGAGGGGGAACTGTTGAAAGAATTGATATTTAAAATCTTACATTAACCGATATGTTGACACTCATCATCGTATTGGTCACTTCGGCATTTTCGATAATCGCTTTCAGCCAGCACAGCCTGATCTATAAATATCAGTTCAATCCCTATCAGATCCTCAAACGGAAACAATACGAACGGCTTATCCTTCATGCCTTTCTTCATGCCAACTGGACGCACCTGATCATCAACATGCTCGTGCTTTACAGCTTCGGCTCGGCCCTCGAGCGTTACTTTCAGGATTTTTTCGGATCAAACTGGATTCCTTACTATCTGCTCCTCTATTTCGGAGCCATCCTGGTTTCACCGCTCTACGCGCTTTA
Source organism: uncultured Porphyromonadaceae bacterium (assembly GCA_964457845.1). Classification (GTDB taxonomy): domain Bacteria; phylum Bacteroidota; class Bacteroidia; order Bacteroidales; family UBA12481; genus UBA12481. Next base: position 36,310 of record CAYWHP010000032.1, read on the forward strand.
CAAGCATAGAAATGATTACAACTACAATGCGGTTGGGGCATCGGGGGCAGTATCCGCTGTGGTTTTTGCAGCTATTTTCTTCAATCCATGGAACAAGATTTACTTTTTCATGATGATTCCGATGCCTGGCATCGTTTTCGCCGTTCTCTACCTGGCGTACAGCTGGTTCATGAGCACCAGGGGCAAGGACAATATTGCACACGATACCCATTTCTTCGGAGCGATATTCGGGTTCCTTCTCCCGATCCTGTACAACCCCGACCTGTTCATGTTCTTTATCAGGCAACTGCTTCGTCAATAATATCTTGAAAAACAGATATATACTATATAATCAATCGGTAATTCTGCGCGATTCCGTCACCTTTCGCCCGGAAAACTGGTTTGAGATGACCGAAACCAGCATGCGGGAGAGCCTGTTTGCCTCCGGAAACAGAATTCCGTTCCTGAAGCCCTGGCTCGAAACCATGCGGCTCCGGTTTGAGTCGGTTGGCTGGCACCTGCCCGACGAGTTCCAATACACGGAGTTCAGGGCCCGGCTGGAAAAGTTGCTCAACAAGAACCGCCTTTTTAAAGGAAGCCGGATCCACCTGATGATAACCCCCGTTTTCCCCTCCACCGAACTGGATTGCAGCCCTTCTTTCAGTTGCATAGGCATCACGGAGGAGCTCGAATATGACTACTTCCCCCTTAATGCGAAGGGACTTACGATCGGGGTTTCTGAAAGGCACCACAACACGGCCGATGCCTATGTCAGCTCGATGGTCAGGAGTCCCCTGCGTAACCTGATGGTCCGTCAGGAGGCCGCCTTCTGCGGTTGCGACGAGATCATCCTCACCGATCAGCAAGGCTGCATATCCGAGACACTTGGGTCAAACATCTTTATAAAAACCGGCGATCAGGTTTTCACCCCTTCAGCAGCAAACCACGGCTTTCCGAGGATGCTTAGCGGGCTGACGAGCAGCCTGCTTCCGAAAGCCGGATTCAGGGCAGTAGTAAGCAGCACCCTTAAAAGGGAGGATCTGGTTACCGCGGATGAAGTCTTTCTGACTGATGATTATCATGGCCTTCGATGGGTGCTCGGCTATGAAAACAAGCGCTATTACAGGAAACTTTCAGGGATTCTCCATGAGGAGCTTACCGAGCTGATTCGGACAACCGATCAGTTCCAGGCCGGATCTTCGGGATAACGTGTCCACATCTGATAACGCTCATCTTCGTTTTTCAAAATGCTTTCCCATAGGCGCACATCAGATCCGTGCATCACATCCAGCCGGTCGATATCTGTAACAAGCCACGAATTCTCGCCGATTTCCCGCTCAAGCTGCCCCGGATGCCAGCTGGAATACCCCACGAAAAACCGGACCTGATGTTCCTCGATCCAGCCGTCCTGAATACCGGCACGGATAACTTCGAGATTACCGCCCCAGTAGATCTGGTCCATGACCTCCTCGCTATCCGGGATAACATGGCCGAGGGTATGCAGGTAGTGGATGGTATCTGTCCTCACCGGGCCCCCTATGGAAACCAACGAATTTGCCGATGGGAAACCCTTGAGGATTTCATCAATTCTGAAATCTATCGGATTGTTCAAAACAAAACCGAGGGTTCCTTCGTCATTATACTCGGTAATGAGCACAACGGATCTTTTAAAATAGGAATCCTGCAAAAAAGGTTCTGCAACAAGCACTTTCCCCTTGGCGGGCAAATTGTTGTTATGCTGAATCTTGAAGAAATCCAGATTCTCTTTCATAAAAGGTTCTTTCGGCGACTACCCTCAAAATAAAGGATTTTATTACTTTCGTCCAATTTTAATAGCATGATTATCACCGTATTTTTACTTTCGATAGCCCTTGTGGGGATCGCATTTGCCGGTTTGGGCCTCAACATCCTGTTCCGCAAAAACGGCAAGTTCCCCGAAACCGAGGTCGGCAGCAACAAAAACATGCGGAATCTCGGGATCACCTGCACCAAGCAGGATGAGATTAAAATACATCGCCGCGAGCAGCGTGCAGCAAGGCAGGAAGCGGTGGCAGGTCAACCGCCGGTGCGTGATTGTGGAATCGGGTGTTCCTGCGTTTCCGAAGAATTCTGAATCATAGCCTGAACACCCGGCGACTGCCAGGCTTTCATCGAGCCTGCTGAATCGCTGTATATAAAATACACCTGGATTCCGGGGATTTCCCGGCTCAGCTGAATAGCCTTTTCAAGGCCCACCACCATAAATACAGTTGCATAGGCATCCGCATAGATGCATTCATCGGCGAACACGGTTGCCGAGAGAAGGTTGCTTCGTGCCGGATACCCTGTCTTCGGATCGATGGTGTGGGAATACTTAAGGCCGTTTTCTTCGTAAAATTTCCGATAATTCCCTGAGGTGGCCACCGAAGTATGACTGATGTGAAAAACCTCCTCGATTTCCCGCTCAAGCGCATTTTCAATGGGATTGTCGACGCCGACCCGCCAGGCATTCCCTTCCCTGTTTTTTCCAAGGCATCGCAGCTCCCCGCCAATCTCCACCAGGTAGTTCTTCACGCCTGCCGAATCAAATAACTCCGCCACAAGGTCTGCAACATACCCGGGAGTTATGGCATTCGGATCGATCATGATACGCGGGTCATCCTTGATCAGCCTGTCGCCTTCAATCCTGAACTTTTTATACCCCGTAAAGGCCAGCAGACTGTCAACCATCTCCTGTGTCACCTTTTCACGCGCGGTGAAACCGAATCCCCAGGCATTCACAAGGGGCGCCACTGTCATGTCAAAAGCGCCTCCCGACTTTTCCGAAACTTCGCGGCCAACCTCGAGTACCCGCCTGAGGTCGGCATCGATACGGGCGCTGGTATCGTTACGATTAATCCTCGACAGGGTGGAGCCCGGATCATACGTCGACATCGATCGGTTGATCCGCTGCAGAATCCCGGTTATTGGCTTCTCAAGAGTTTCTCCTGCCCTATACTCGTAGGTAATGTGATAGGTGGAGCCGTATACCGGTCCCTCCTGTAAGTAATACTCCAGACGTGGGGAACAGGCTGAAATTGCCGCCAGAGCACACAAAAAAAGCAGTGACCTTTTCATTTGCCGGAAAATAAGAACCCCGGAACAAGTCCGGGGTTATCTGTTATACACCAAAATCATCAAAAGCGATCATTTCATCAGGAACACCTAGATCGTAAAGGAGTTTCAGAACAGCCTGGTTCATCATCGGCGGCCCGCAGAGGTAGAATTCGATTTCTTCGGGCTCTTCGGTCTTGCTCAGGTACTGATCGAAAAGCACCTGGTGGATGAACCCTTTCAATCCTGTCCAGTTGTCCTCAGGTTTCGGTTCAGATAGTGCAATATTGAAGGTGAAGTTCGGGAATTCCTTTTCGATGGCCAGGAATTCATCCTGATAGAACACTTCACGCAATGAGCGCGCACCATACCAGTAACTAACCTTTCTATCGGTTCTTTCAGTATGGAACATATGGAAGATATGTGAACGCAGCGGCGCCATACCGGCACCACCGCCAATATAAATCATTTCCCGCTTGGTCGGCTTGATATGGAATTCCCCGTACGGCCCGGAAATCATCACTTTATCACCCGGTTTCCTGGAAAAGATAAAGGACGAACAGATACCCGGGTTCACCAGGGCGAATCCACCTCGTGCCGCATCCCATGGCGGAGTTGCGATCCGGATATTGAGCATAACGATGTTCCCTTCGGCCGGATAGTTGGCCATGCTGTAGGCCCTGTACGTTGGCTCGGCATTAACCATCCTGAGATCCCACATCTTGAATTTATCCCACTCGTCGCGATACTGCTCCTCAACGTCGAATTCCTTGAAATCTACTGAAATCTGGGGCACATCAATCTGGATGTATCCACCCGACTGGAACACCAGGGTTTCTCCTTCCGGCAACTTAACCTTGAATTCCTTGATAAATGTGGCGACATTGTCGTTGGAAACAACTTCGCATTCCCATTTCTTAATGCCCAAAACCGATTCGGGTATCTTGATCTTCA
>CAYWHP010000033.1:0-24743 GCA_964457845.1 uncultured Porphyromonadaceae bacterium
CAACAAAACGACGGTTTTTAAGGTAGGCTTCATCCCTTAAAGATATTCAAAAAAAAGGGGCCTGCATGAGCAGGCCCCCTTTGGAATCTTCAGGATCCGTGTGTTATTTCACCTTGTGAACCTGCACATTACCGGCTTCAATGTCATAGAGTGGGACATTATAAAGAATCCCGCAATCGGTAAGAACATCGGTATCGTAATGCAGCGATACCCTGTCTGCAGCATCCTTGCCCTCGCCGTTATCTTCAACCACGATATACCCGTACGGGTACGGTGACTGGTTGGATACGCTGCTGCTGAACTTGTCGATCCTAACCAGCAAAATGGCTTTGTTCCCCTCGATGGTAAAGCAGAGAACAGTACCCTGCAACGAGGTGGTGTTGTGGTTCTTCAGCTGATAGGTTCCCTTAACATTTCCGGCAGCATCCTTGGTGGCGCTGAAAGTGAAGGTCCTCCACACATCCGGTATATAATAATCACGATGGAGATGACCGCTTCCGCTTACAGATTGAACTACACCTTTACCCGCTTTCAGATCGCCGGTTCCGGCAGGATCGCTTTTCATCATCGATTCTTCCTTCTGGCAGGAGGCCAGGATAAAAAGGGCAGAGCCCAGGATCATCAAATGTTGTGTTGCTTTCATTGCAAATAGATTTAAGGCTATTTAGGTCAAGACCGGAAGGGTGAAGAAAATACGCAGGCATTTTCTTCCCGTTGATCCGGCCATTATATTGAATACACGCTGAAAGCAAATAATCCTCCGGGCAGAATTCCTTTAACAGATATTTAACAGGGATAGGCTTGGATTTGGATTGGAATTGGCCAGAAAAAGCAACCTGGAAGCATGTGCATCAAGGCTTTAAGCAATCGGCAGGCTTGGTGTGCCGGTCTTTGTTCCGCTGCCGGCCCGACAGGTCCCGGCTCCGTTACACCTGCGCCGCAATCATTATATGCGGACTGAATGCCAGCAGGTTTGGATCGGTCTCGGTGAGTTTGAGGATGGCTCGCAGATTGTTGAACTTATCTTCACGGGCCCTCGAGGTGAAATAGTTCTTTTCCAGCCAGATGATCCCTTCTACGGCATGTAGGCCAAGCACCCTGCATCCGGATGATTCGAATTCCGAACGCAGCTCTTCGGGCCGGTGGTAACAGGCCTCGGGCAGTATGCCGGGCATGTTTTCGGGTGCCAGGTGAAGGCCCGAGGAGAGTTCAGAAAGGCACATTTCAAGAATGACCTCCTCGTGCAGGATCCCCTGCTGCAGCGCCACCATGGTGGATGCCGTGTAGTTGATGGCAAATCCGAGGATGATGCCGTTCTCCTTCGCTATCCGGCGGGCCTCCCTGATCGCCAGCAGCCTGTCGCTCCGCTCCCGCAGGTGGTAGAGGGGCCCATGCAGGATCACCAGATCGGCAAAGCCGTCGGGGATATCCAGGTTGCGCGCCTCTCCCTGCTGAACCGAGAAACGGGAGCGCCATTTTGCCGCCCTTTTCTGCGCCAGTTTCACATGCTTGAGAACCGGGTCAACCAGCACCACCCGGTGACCCAGGCTGGCCAGCCATTCAGCGTATTTTCCGGTACCACCTCCCACATCCACCACCTGCGTTTCGCCGGAAGGCAGATACCTGCCGATCAGCTCCCTGTTCCGCTCGAATTCCAGCGGACCGAGACCGATTGAAAGGCGGTCCTCTTCAGAGGTTTGGTCGTAAAAGTCCTGAATATCCCTGCTGATCATCTTTTTACAATTTTCTGCTCCAGGGAAACCGTTGCCGAAGCATCACTTTCCGACGTGGCCTTCAGGGTAAACAACGCTTCGGCTGCACAATTCTCATCATGACCGGCATACAGTTTTACCTCGCGGGTTTCCCCTGCCGGAATGGCTGTCAACTCATTGGTTAGCAGGATATTCCAGCCTTCGCCGGCAACGGAGCCCGAAAGCCGGTAGATATCATTACTCTTTCCGGTATTCGTGATGGTAAACCGAAGAGAGGGAACTGCTTCCGGCTGGCCGGCACGGGGTCCGACAGCCATGGTCACACCCCGCTTGTCAGGTCCTGCGCCGTCGAGGGAGCGCACCCCCACCTGGTAGGAGAGGATTCCTTCGGGGCTGATGAATTTATCAAGGATGTAAAAGTGGAGCCGGTTGTAGGGATCTTCCCATTCGGCCAGGCTTCCGGAGTTGGTGCCGGCATGAAACAGGGCATCGTTCAGCTGCCGGTAATCGGCAGGTGTCCGCATTACGGGAGTTCCCTCTCCGGGCTTGATGTAATCCACCATACGGATATCCTCCGGACGGGCATCGATCACCCAGTTGAAGCAGTTGAACCCGTTCGGTCCGCCGCTATTTCCTTCACGATCCTTGTTTTTGGCAATCAGCACGCCGTTGTCGGGCGTAAAGGAGTCGTAGCCGATCCGCTGAACCACCTCGACGGAATAAAAGTTGTACAATGATTTACCGGGCGACAGGGGGTCGGTGGCAGGGTCAGTTTCCGGGGTCCTGTCCTGCGGGGCATCGCCATCCAGGCGAACCACGATGCCTGCAAAGGTGCCGGGTGCCGGTTCCGCTGCGCGGGCCGTGATGACAGCCACCGCAGGGCCCGATCGGGCCAGTTCGTTGCGGTTGAGCATCAGCACCTGCTCATCGGTAACAAATTTGAAATTCATTTTCTGGCGGAGCATGAGCCCGGCAGGCATGGATGCCCCTGCCACGGCAGGCACCTTCCAGCGGCTGTGAGGCCCTTCAGGGCCGTTGAAGCTGCCGCGGTCCATCATGTCCCAGGTCCCCGATCCCACACGCCGGTAAGGCTGAACATAGGGATTGTTGTTGTTGTCGCCGGTGCGGAAAAGGTAATGCCCGATCTCATGGGCGATGGTTCCCGAGTTTTCTCCCTGGCGCATCGACGAAAGGCCCCACTGTTGCGCACCGGCTTTCCAGGAGGTCCAGTCGACATACCGGGTCTTTATCCACCGGGGTTTAGCCGGATCCGGATTGCCCCATTCAGCGGGGATGTCGTCCTTTGAACGGAACTTCATCTCACCAAACTCCTGCCAGATGCCCGTTTCATCATAGCCGGCATAAATCCGCAATATGGCGTCATAATTCCGCATAATCTCCCCTGCCTCCCTTGCCCATACGGAGTCGCAATCCTTTTCCATGCGGCCGCGTGCCGTGACGCCTGTTGGCGTGGCATTGGCCTGCCCCCACTCATTACACCCGTATTCCCAAAGGTTTTTCGGCATCCGGTAGGGCCCGAAGGCCTCGATCTTCGCCACCCCCACCTGTCCCCTCGACTGCTCCATCCAATAGCCGTTAATCGTTTGGCCATGGTTAACCTCACCCGGCGTGTTCCAGAAATCTGCATAAAACTGCGCCACTTTTTCGCGCGGAATCGGGTCGATCTGCGGATTTCCAAAGGGGTCGGAGTGCTTCGGCAGCGTAACCACAAAAGGCTGATCGGGAAAGTCGATCGCCACCAGGGCAATCTTCATCTGCCTGCCGGGCCTCAGCGAAGGATCGGCCCAGTTCCTGCCCGGTATCGGACGGTAGTCGAGCCAGGTCATTTTATCCTGATCGACAATGATTTGCGGATCGATGGGCGGAACCGGCGGCACCCGCTTCACTGCCTGAGCCCAGATACCTTGGGTCAGTAGCAGCAGCGGAAGCAGGATCAACAGTACGGATTTCAGTTTATGCATCGCCATGAGGTTACGAATTTCTGATTAACCTTCCAAGATAAAGCTTTACTTAATCCGGTATTACCGCTCCGGCCAGGAAATACCAGTGAAATCGCACCCTGCTGGCATACGAATCCGCTGCCATTTGCGTTTATTCTGCAATCCAGACCATTAAAACGACCGGAATCATGAAACAGCAGATCATCGAGGGAATCCGCGACCCGGAAAAACTGGAGAACCTGTACCGTTCGAACCAGCGGGATTTTGAAAAGTCTTTTGCCGAAATATCAGCCGGCCTCGATACTCCGCTGATCAGCTTCTGGAAAATCCGCCTGGCCCCCGACCGGAAAGAGCTGCTGAGCGGAATCCGCCTTAAGGACCTGCCGGAAGTGCTTCTCATTGCCGCAGTAACGGCACTCCTGATGCTGATCCCGGCCTTCCTGACGGATACGGGCCGGGAGTTTATTTATATCCGGGATGTGGCACTCATCGCATTCAACGGTCTCATTATCTATTCTTTCCGGATCAACAAAATAGCTGGTCTGCCGAAATGGATGCTCTACGGGGCCATTCTGCTTGCCACGGGACTGTACATCAACCTGTTGCCGGCCGGCTCCGGGGATTCTCTGCTCATTGCCGCGCTGCACGTACCCCTGATGCTGTGGTGCTTCCTGGGTTTGAGCTGGCTGCAGTTCGACCACCGCAACCTGCAAGGCAGAATGGATTTCATCCGGTTCACAGGCGAGCTTATCATCATGACCGGGCTAATCCTGCTCGCCGGCGGCTTGCTCACCGGAATAACCCTGGGCCTGTTCCAGGTGATCGGAATGAATATCGAGGTTTTTTACTTCAATTTCATTGCCGCCCCCGGTGCCGCTGCCGCTCCGGTAATCGCCTGGTTCCTCATCCGCACCTATCCCGGCATCACCAGCAAAATAGCCCCGGTAATTGCCCGGGTTTTCACTCCGGTGGTGATGGTCACCCTTACCGTTTACCTGGTTTCCCTCCTCTTTTCCGACGGCAGTATTGTTGAAAACCGTGAATTGCTGATCATTTTCAATGTGATGCTTCTGGGTGTACTTGCGCTCATCATCTATTCCCTTTCAGGCATCAACCGGGAAGGAACCGGCAAACACAACCTGCTGGCGCTCTTTCTGCTGGCCTTACTGGCGATTGTCATCAACTCAATTGCCCTTTTCGTTATCGTTTCAAGGGTATCCGACGGATTAACCCCCAACCGCGCAGTGGTTCTCGTTACCAATGCCCTGGTTTTCATAAACCTGATATGGATTGCCGCCAGACTGTTCCGTACGCGTTTTATGGGAGCTCCCGCAGATGCGATTGAAAAAACCGTGTCGGGATACCTCACGGTATATGCGGCATGGACCCTTCTGGCCGTATTTGTGGTGCCGCTGGCATTCGGGTTCCGTTAAACTGCTGACCGGGAGCTAGGCGATGTACCAATCGATGGTCCGCAGAAACTGAACGACTTCCAGCGGCTTGGTAAGATAGTCGACGGCACCCGCTTTCATCAGTTTCTCTATCTGAAACTGCATCGCATCGGCGCTGATGATAATCACCGGGATCTCCTTGGTCAGCAAATCGGCGAGCAGCTGCTCCAACACTTCGCTACCCTGAATGTCGGGCAAATCCAGATCAAGAAGGATCAGGTCGGGCTTATGATCCCTGGCCAGCCTGACGGCTTCCTTTCCGTGAATGGAACTGACCAGCCGGATACCGGGACGATGATCTGCCATAATTGCCTGAACCAGTTCAATGTTTGAAAGGTTATCCTCGATATACAGGACCGCCTTGCCCCCTGTGGTATATTCTCCCCTGATGGGTGCCGCCTCAGTAACCCGGCCGTTTATTGTTTTTTTATTTTCTGCAGGAGGTAGCTCAATCCAAAAGGTGCTGCCGACTCCCGGCTTACTGTGAACCCCGACTTTGCCTCCCATCGCCTCGGTCAGCTTTTTTACAACCATCAGACCGAGGCCCGTTCCTTCGGTTTCGGTTGTTGCCGCCCCTATTCGCTCGAAAGCCTGGAAGAGTTTGCCGATATCTTCAGGCCTGATCCCATCACCCGTATCACTGATTGACATCCTGACACGCGCATGACCGGAGGCATCGGCCGGCTGAAAGGCGATTTCCACCATGACGGATCCACCATCCCGGTTGTACTTGATTGCATTGCTGAACAGATTGATCAATACCTGTTTTAACCGAAGCCGGTCGGCCCAGACACAAAGCGTGTTTTCAGCCGAATCGGGGAGCACAACAGATACCTGGCGCTTACTGGCGGCTACCTGAAAGTTTTCGGCGATTTCGCTAACCATAAGGGCCAGCTGCACAGGCTCCGGCGTCAGAATCTGCCTTCCGGCTTCTATGCCCGAAATATCAAGAACCTCATTGATCAGTGCAAGAAGATGGTTCCCGTTATTCAAAATATGGGATATGCTTTTCTTCTGTTTCGGGTTTAGTTCACCCATCTCCAGCAATTGTGCAAAACCGAGTATCGAATTCATGGGCGTACGGAGCTCATGACTCATGCGGGAAAGGAATTCACTCTTGGCCCGATTAGCCTTTTCGGCTTCGTTCCTGGATTTCCTGATTTCCGTTTCGGTTCGCTTGCGACCGGTAATATCCTCGAAAATGTAGAACCTGCCATAATACTGGTCGTTTGCACCCCTTATCTGCGTGGAAAACCGGCGAATAAAGCGGTTTCCGGTAAAGGCAATCTCATCCTCAATAACCACCCTGTTGGCTTCATCCTGGAGCGGCTTGCACGACTCGGCAAAGGCAGGCACATCTGACAGCACAGGCAGGCAATCCGGAATGATGTCGTTATTCTTCAGTTCTCCCCGATGCATCCGTTCCTCAATGTGTTCTATTTCCCAGATCTGGCAAAACCGCTTGTTGAAGTAAAGAATTTCATCATCGCGGTTATCAACTACAAGAAAACCAAGCGGTGATGAATTTGACATCAGTTCCAGAAAGGACTTGTTCCACTGCAATGCCTCCTCCGACTTCTTCCTTTCGGTGATGTCCTGATGGGTACCCGACATGAGGAGCGGCTTGCCGTCGCGGTCCCGTTCGTGAACCCGCCCGCGGTCGAGAACCCATATCCATTCGCCGTTTTTATGCTTCATCCTGGATTCGAAAGAATAATAGCTGAGTGTGCCATTGAAATGCTGCTCCAGCAATTCTCCCGATCGCTTCAGGTCATCCGGGTGCGCAAAGCGCTCCCACGTTGCAATGCTTACCGGCGAAATCTCTTCAAGTGAATAGCCAAGCATCTCTGCCCATTGCTCATTGAAAATGGTTTCGCCCGTCTGGATATTCCACTCCCAGGTTCCGACATTCGTACCCCTGATAATATCTGCCAGCCGGCGCTTTTCGTCGGCAAGTTCCTGGTAAAGCTTCTTGCGCCCGGTAATATCAATTTTAATGGCAATAAAGCTGGAAATATTGCCCTGCGCATCCAAAACCGGGGTTATGGTTTCCTCTTCGGAATAAAGGGTGCCGTCTTTCCGCCGGTTGATGATTTCACCGCTCCAGACTTTTTTATTCAAGATCGTATCCCAGAAAATCTTGTAAAAACCGGCATCCTGCTTTCCCGATCCAACCAGCTCGCCCGGTGTTCTGCCGATGGCCTCTTCAACGGAATAACCGGTGAGATCGGTAAAAGCCGGGTTTACCCACTGAATCCGTCCCCGGGCGTCGGTAATGATAATTGTTAATGCAAAAGATTCGAAAGCAGCGCTTTGCATTTTTAACGCGGTTTCCGATTCCTTTCGATCCGATATATCACGGATTATCGACAGGACCTCCTCGTCTGAAATGGCGATGATCCGGTTTTCAAAGTAGCTGTCCTTGCCGTTTACATTCAACATATACTCGTACGGCACAACATCACCCGTATCAAATGCTTCGCCGATGGCCTGCATAGATTGCCGGGCAAGCTCGGGTGGCAAAACGTCACTTACCTTTTTGCCGACAAAAAGTTCCCTGGGCACATACAGTGAGGATTCGCTGTGGGAATGGGAATCCAGGTAGGTGCCATCCCGATGTATGCGGAACATCAGATCGGGAACGGCCTGAATGATTGCAAGGTTCTCGGCTTCGCTTTTCCGAAGGGATTCCGTTGCCAGCCTCTCACGGGTTATGTCGATGATCAAATACATATAACCCTGCAGGTGGCCGTTGGCATCGATGATGGAATTGTGCGTGATTTTCACAGGGAATTTTTCGCCGCTCCTCCGCGTCCAGATCCATTCCGTGGAATTGTATAGTATTGCCTTTCGAACTGTTGAAACAACTTCCTCCTCTGTTGGCTCGTTGATTGATGTGGTTCTGATACAGAAATTTACCATTTCCTCCTTATCCTGGAAAAAAATCGGGCTCAACTTTCCTACAACCTCATCCGCGGCATAGCCAACCATTTTTTCCCCGGCCGGATTGATACTTCGCAATAATCCGGTTTCATCGGTTGTGAGGATGGCAAGCGGCGCATTGTCCAGGATCGCCTTCTGCAAACCCGACAATTCAAGGATCTCCCGTGTTCGTTCTTCAACCCGCCTTTCAAGATTCAGGTTCGCCTGGTTCAGCTTTTCCAGCGTCTCTTTCAGGGCATTTTCAGCGTTTTTCCGGTCGGTTATCTCACGAAGTATCCCGGTAATTTTTTCCGGTTTACCATTGGCATCAAAGGTAAGTACCGACGAAACGGCGGCTGGAATGGTTGAGCCATCCTTGTTGGTAAGCAAAAGTTCATAATCGTTTACCCTCTGATGCTTAAATAGTTTTGACACATAAGTATCCCGTTCCTCAGGGGTCTTATAAAACCGTATAAATGACTCACCGATCATTTCATCCCGGGTAAATTGCCCTCTTGTAATTTTCTCAATGGAAGGGCTAACCTCGAGCAGCGTTCCGTCGATGGAAGCTTCAAAGTACACCTCCTGCACGCTTTCGAAAATACTTCGGAACTTTTTTTCAGTTTCCTCAAGAATGTGGAATCTGGCTTCACTCCCCTCCAGTTGCTGATCGGCGATCCGCTTGTCTGCCACAAGCTTATCGCATGTTTCACGGAGCTCAGCAAGCTGCACTTGCAACTCACGAATCTCCCTGACGAGATCCTCGCTGGTCTTTTCGCTGACTGTCATTGATGGTCCAATCCTGATTAAACAACCAAGTTCAGCTATTTTTGGTAAAAATCGAAACACATACCGGAATATTTTGATGACCTGTATCAAAAGTGTGGCCGGTCGACGGAAAATTCAGCGGCTGGTCCATCTGAAAGCTCTTCGTAGCTGCAGCCTGAAAAAGTTTGGTACTTTAGGGGAAATATCTGCCAGGCATTTTTGACATGAGTAGTAAAACTGTCGTTTCTGCCGGTCAGCATCAGGGACAACGTATCGTTGCCCTGGATGTCATCCGCGGCATAGCCATCATCAGCATTGTTGTTTTGCATCGTCTTCACTACAACTGGGCCGCCGCCGGGCCGGGCCGTTCAATCTCGGAAAGTGCGGCGCCCTGGGTGCTGTACGTGCTCTTTTACCTGATCACCATGGCCGGGATCTTCAGCCTGATCACCGGTACGGTAACCGCCTCGAGGGCCTATCAGCGAAACAATGACGGCAATTCCAAACCCATCAGGATGCTGTACGGAGGCCTGGCTACCGGCCTTTGGATACTTGCCCTTCATTATATTCAGCGCATCTTTTTCGCTAACGGGTTCCTGGAAGGCCGCTTTCCGGTCGGTATCGTGCTGGGCTGGATGCGCTCCGGCGAGGCAGTTCAGCTGGCTCCAGGGCTCTATACCGAATCCAACGCCCTGTCGATGATCGGATCGGTAGTTCTTATCCTCACATTTGTTCTGTTCCTGGTTTTCCGTTACCGGAAAAGCCGGAGCCTGAGCCGGGATATCCGTCTCTATATGTTGATCGGAACCCTGATCCTTCTGGCAACACCCTTTGTGCGCCATGAACTGGGACTGTACAAAACAATCCTGGCGGGTAATCACAATAACCTGGGGCTGGCGCTCGTCAACCTTCTGATCGGCGGTTACGGGATATTCCCGTTCCTCGCCTACGGCTTCTTCGGGGCCGCCATCGGGGCTGCCATGTCCGGACAGGTGTCGCCGGTCAGGCTCAAACGGGCACTGCTCATTTCGGGATCGGCCCTCTTCCTGGCCGGTGCAACCGGCTTCTTCATCCTCGGCGGCTGGGACATGAACAACATGTTTGCCAATACCATGGCCAACCAGCTGCACTGGATTCTCTTCCGGCTGAACCAGCTGGGCTTCTTCCTGCTGCTCTACCTGCTGTTCCTCTCTTTGGTCGATTTTGCGGAATCCCGAACAAAAGAAAAGGCCCTCCGCTTTTTTTATCCGGCAAGGGTGTTCGGCATGATGTCGCTCACCGTCTATTTCTGCGAACCCATCCTGGCTGAAATATTCAAAAAATTCATGGATCCCCTCTTTCCGGGCTGGACCGAACAACTGGTACCGGTTCTTCTGTTCGGCTTCTTCTGCCTCTTCGCCTGGTGGGTGCTTCTCCGGTTATGGTGGGCTACCGTGCGGTTTGCTTACTCGCTCGAATGGCTGGGTGCACTGGCCATCCGCTGGCTCTCGGGAAAACGCAGCACGCGCTTCGCCTTCAGTTTTATGGAGAAGCAAAGGCTGCACTAACACATTGCGGATTTGTTTACCCACCTTGTGCCCGGACAGCCTTTTTCCCGCCATTTGCTGCGTTCCGCTACTTAAATTCCCAGCGTGCAACTTCAACACCGGCAACTACCATTTCTATTACAAGCGTTGTAATGCTGTTTTTATCTACCTTATACGTAGTTACGTTATCCATTGTCAGCGTCGTGTTATCAACCGCAAGGCTCCAGGTGCCGGTTTTGGTCTTGTCACAGGCGTCCATTATGGCGTATGTGCCGTCCGACTTGAAATCCCACTTTGCACCCAGTTCGCAGTCGGTTGTTACGTCAATACCGGCAACCGTTTTTGATTCAAGTGACCATTTTCTGACAATCATGTTGCCTTCCTTTTCACAGGATGTTAAAAGCACTCCTGATATTGAGGCGGCGAACAGGAAAAACAGTAAACTAATTTTTTTCATTTTTTTGATTTATTGATGAATTATATAACCACAAATTTCGCCCGTATTTAACGGAGTCCTTTACACAATTGCATTTATAAGTTACACAATTCATACCCGGCAGATCCCCCGTAAAATCATTGTCCCGGTTGATGCTGCATTTCGTACCTTTGGGAAAACACCCCTCCCATGAAAACAACCGGAGCATTGATCATTGCCCTGTCAATGGCATGCCTCTCCTCCTGCAACAGAGATCCGCTGGAGTCCTATCCGCCATCCCTTACCATCGTTAAAAACAGCATCAAAGCCGCATTCGTAAACCTTGATAACCTGATGGATGGCTCCACGGCCCGACTGTCGCAGATCCTGGGCGACACCGCCGCCGTACGCGCGGAACTGAAAGGTATGTTCACCAACCGGCCTTCGTATGTTCTGGAGTACGCCCTGGTAACGCCTGCCGGAATCATGGAGATCATCGAGCCGCCGGCTTATTACCCCACCCAGGGTACCAACATCAGCAGCCAGGACCATATCATCAAAGTTTTCAGCAAAAAAGAACCGGTACTAAGCAATACCTTTCTGGCAGTGGAAGGGTTTTATGCCGTGGTGGATGTGCATCCGGTACTGAAAAACGGCATTGCGTCAGGCGCCTTCACCACCCTATTCTATCCGCACAAGATGCTCGATCCGATTATTGATCCGCAGATTTTAAACCAGGATTACGAAATCTGGATGATGGACAGCGGCGGAACCCTTATCTGGGACCAGGACCTTCCCGATATCGGCCGTAACCTCTTTACCGATCCCTATTACGATCCTTTCCCCAACCTGAAGATCGCCCTCGAAAAGATTGCAGCCGAAGATTACGGCGAAACCACCTACTCCTTCTTCCAGGCCACTACCACCATCGAGGTGGTGAAGCGGGCCCATTGGGTCACGTTCAGCCACCACGGGCAGGAGTGGAAAATCGTGCATGTGAAAATCGAGGAGTAGTTCCGGCCACCCCCTCAATCTCCACAAGCAACTCCTCCCTGCACATGTCGGCCTCAACATAAACCGTTGAAGGAGCCTCCGCGTGCTGATCGATAAACGCCTTTACGGCACGGTAATCCTGCGCGTATTTCAGGTAAATGACGAGGATGTCAAATACGGGTTTCGCCTTGCCGGGATAAAGGTTGATCATGTTTTCCAGAGTGATCCGGGTTTGTTCAACCACATCCGTTTCCGCCACGCTCTTTTCACCACGGATGGCGGCGGTCCCAGAAACATAAACGGTTTCATAGCCATCGTCGCCAAGCAATCGTGCCCGCTCAAAACGCGGTGCGTAAAGGGTTTTGTCGTGCCCGGCCAGTACTTCCGCCGAATACCGGTGGGCAGCCACCTGGAGCGTGTTGTTTATGGCGAAATTCTTTATGGCCGGCGAGGTAGCCCCGAAGGCCTCCACCCGTACGATAACCCCGCCCGCCGTGATGCCGGTGGCGGTGGCCGCTGGATATCCGTTATCCCACACGGCCGTATCGTAAAATTGGCTTCTTGCCAGATTGAACTGATGGTAATTCTGCATTCCGCCCGAATATCCGGTTATGTCGCCGATGTAATTCCACTGCCGGATGATGGAATTCACCGGCATGTTTTCCCGGATTAAAACGGCTGCTGTTTTCCGGAATACCGATGAAGCCTGTTCAAAGGTATTTCCGGTAATACCGGCTGATACCAATCCCCCCGTGATGAGTTCTTTTCCGTATTTATTTTCGAGGGTAAGGTACCGGATCCCCGAATGCCCGAGATACGCGATTACTGTTTCCGGTGCCTCCTCAAAAAGGCAGACCTCCAGGATCAGCGCACCGGCAAGGGGTTTTTGGGCGATGTACGAACAGGGCGGAACGGAATCCCCGAATACGGAACAGAGGTTCGCATCCAGGATGGCCGAGTGCAGGAAATACGCCTCCGTATCGTGCGGATTGCCATAAAAAACAAGGCTTGCAACCCGCTTCGATGCCGGGATCCTGTTGAGCAGTTCCCTGCACAGGGATCCAAAGTCACCCGACTGCGCAATGTATGTTTCCCGGAATTTTCGGATCAGCATAAGCGGCGCGTGTTTCTACAGTGAATTAACATACGCTGCAAGCTGTTCGGCTTCCTCTTTGGTTAGTGCATTTTTTATCCCATGCCTGTGCACCTCAAAAACCGCTTCCATCCGGCTGGCCCTGCCATCGAACAGGTACGGTGCGGTGCGCCATGCTTCCCTGAGCGTCGGCGTATCCCATCCGTTCCAATCCCTGTTAACCTTTTCTTCATCGCCGATCCGGTATGATTTAAGGTCGGTATAACAGGCGCCGCTGTGGCAGCCGGCGCATCCCTCCCGTTCGAACAGCCGCTTGCCCTTCGCAGCCGCTTTCGACAGTTTGCCGTTTTCCAGCCAGGGACTTGGCAGGGGTTGTAATGATTTCAGATAGGCATCAACGTATTTCGCATCCGACTCGGCAATCCCGCTGAACTGGATATGTTTGAATCCCGCACGTACCGCCACTTCCGCCGATCCCCGAATACCGCTCACCATCACCGGCGGGGTTATATGGGAAAAGAGCAGGCTTTTGCAATTCTTCGGATTGCCGATCCCGTCATTCATCAGGTCCCAGTTCATCCCGTCGGTACGGGCATCGCCCGGGTGACAGCCGTTGCAGGACTGCCACTCCTGAAAACAGTAGGAAGCATCGTTGAATATCCGCTCGCCGGTGGCTTCCGCGCTCTCACGCCTTTCCGGGTTCAGGTTGATTTCGGTTGTTTTACCCGATGTGATATCAAAAACATTCAGTATATCAGCATAATACGTGGGAATAAAAGCCTGGCCGGCGAGCACGGCAACCGTTCGCGGACCATTGCCCCGCAGCGGATAACGCTGCCGGATGCCATCCAGAAAATGGAGGTTGTACGCGAGGCTTTCCCGCTTCGGCTCCGAAAGCAGTTTCTTGATGAATGCCGGATAATCGATCAGGCTGATGTCGTGTGTTCCGGAGTGGGTTACCAGGATCTTCTCCTGATTGCAGTGCACATCCCAGGATCCGGCGGCGCCCCTTTCCGGCTCATCCAGCAGCACCGTGGCCATGAACCCGAGCCTGCGGGCATCGATAACGCTCATACCGGCCGTATTCATCCAGCCCTGCTCGAGCTGCGAGGTGGGTACCTGAAACCGCCCCAGATTGTGCACGATAAACAGGTAATTCCCGTCGGGCGAGAGGCAGATGCCTTTCAGGGCATTGCTACCGTTACTGAGTTTGATGTCTTTGATCAGGCTGAAACCGGGCAGGCCGATCACCGAAACTTCCGCGCTAACCAGCTCGGCATCGGCACGGCCGGCAGGCAGAAAATTATTGACAAAGAGATACCTGCCATCATCCGAAACGGCCATGGCACAGGGCTCCCGGAGCACCTTGATTTTGCCCGAAACAGCAAGATTTTTTGTTTCGATTTTGTAAATACACGCCTCAAAACGGGCTGCAACATAAAGCGTTTTCCCGTCGCGGCTAAGCACCGGCGCCATGGCACCCATTCCCACCGCGGCCGACCGCACGATGCCGGGTTCATTGATATCGATGACGGCGATGTATCCACGGCTGCCGGAACTGGTAACATACACCCGGTTTTTGTCAGTCGCCATGCCGGTAACGGGCTCATCGAACTGCCATTTGCGGATGATGTTCCCCTGCAGGCCGGTGAGCCAAACCTCCCGGGTTCCGGCACAGGCAAGCAGCAGTTTCGAGCCATCAATAATTTTAATATCAGTAGGATATAGCGGCGGTGTGCCATCGGGAATCCCCTTGCCGGTGGCCGGAAAAAACAGGGAGAGCGCCAGGCAGGCCAGGATTAATCTGTTCATTTCTTGTCGTATTCTTTGGCCCCGTCGGCGCGGGCCTTCAGGAACCGGCGCTCCTCCGTCTGGCGGTATTCATAGCGGGCCGTTCGCTCCCGGTCCTTTTCACACGCCACAAACCCTTCCACCATACTGCCGTTCGGCACTGATTTGAGCCGCTCGCCGCCCGCGGCGATGAGGGCCACGGCTTCGGCATACTTTGCTTTGTCATTCCTGATTTTATCGAGACAGGGACTCAGTTCCGGCCTTTCGAAGGCGATCTGCGGACCGGCCTTCCGCCGGTAATCGTTCAAGGCGGCGAAATCGATGCCGGTGAGCTGGCCCAGCCGTTTCAGCTCCGTGTCATTGAGCGGGCACCTCCCGGCAATATTATCGGGATAGGCCGATTCGTATACGGGATAATAGGCGGCATTCAGGTCGAGCCACGTGTAGATGACCCGCTTTTCCGCTTCGGTTAATTTTATGTCGTGATGGTTGCCGTCGATCACTTTGGTGAGCAGGCTGGCATGCGAGCCCCAGCTGTAGGCCTGAAGGATGGCGGCGGGTCCTGCGCCGGCCACGGTGATTTTCTTTTTCACATACAGATCGATGTACGAGGCATTGAAAAAGGCGTTGTTATCGCCGGCAAGAACCAGCTTGTTGCGGTCGTTTGCATCAAAATCGTGACAGGAAACGCAGTGTTTATCGAACACCGGCTGCACATTTTTCACATAGGAAAACAGCTCCGCCTCCCTGCCGTTCCAGCCGTTCATGGCTGCCGGCCTGCCGCTGAGGGCCCTGAGCGGTTTTGCCGATGGCGGCGGCACGTTGATGCGGTCGTCGTGGCATCCGATGCATCCGTTTACCTCGCCGGGCTGCACGATGGTGCCGCTGCGCATCGACTGGATCATCTTCCGGTCCTTGTCGAGCAGCTGGAAATAGACAAACTTATTGGCCGGCACTTCAAAGTAAGCCGAACCGTCGTCTTCAACGGGCACCTCCCCCAGGATCCGCTTGTTTTCGAAGTTGGTCCAGTTCATGCCGGGCGCCTGCTGACCCTGACCGCCCCAGGGCTGTGCCGTCCAGTTAAGCTTGGGCGGCGATTCCACCACGCGCACATATTTTGCCGCCCCGGGCTCCACCCCTTTCATGTGGGTTCCCTCGTATACGTTCTGGATGTAGAAAACTCCTGTGGCGCTCCTGTAATCCCGTTTCACCGGCATAACAGGCGGTTTGAAGCGCTCGCACAGCGGCTGCGGATCGAAAATGCCCAGCTCGCCTTCGAGGAGCAGGATTTCCTGATTGGTTGCCGCATCCACAAGGTACATGCCCATCTTTTCCGTGTATTTCCCGTCGGGCTTCTGAATATACCTTGAAACGAGTATCTGGCTCTCGCTCAGCGGAAAAGGATCCTCGTATTTTACGCTGATGGAGGAGAAGGAATCGAAATCCTCGAGCCGGGTATCGCCTTCAGGCGCCACCTTTGCGATGGCATCGGCCGGCCATATCCGCACCACGGGGGCGATGCCGTCGACCCCCTTGCGCCTGTCGAGCAGGGTAAGGGCGCCCCAGGGCCTGTCGTGACAGGAGCCGAAGATGCAGGCGATGAGCGGGCTTCCGGGTATAGCCCGGGCATCGATGATGGCGGCCGGCGAAGGGGTGTTGTTCCCATAAAATATAGCGTGCTTCGTACCGTCGGGGCGCACGGTCCAGAGGGCCTGGGCATCGCCGAAATTGCGGTCGACATACTCCCACCGGTCGTACAGGATGCGGCCGTCGTTCAGCAGCGTGGAGTGGGCCTCATGAAGGGTGCTGTTGCCCAGCTGGATGATATTTGCCCCATCGGCATCCATCAGGAAAAGGTTGGCCATGATGTGACGGTTGCACATGCAGAACTTGGGCTCGCGCGTGCTGCTGAACAAAATCGACCCGTCGGGCAGGTACAGCGGGTCGATATCGGTTACATAGCCGGCATGCGTGAGTTGCCTGAGGTTCGTGCCATCTGAATTGATTTCATAGATATGATAGTCGTCCCCCTTGTTATTCCGCATCGAAAAAACGATTTTCCGGCCATCAAAGGATACTTCGGGATCGCGGATGATCCCCTCCTTCGACTCCAGGAGGGTACGTATGGCGCGGGTTTTCAGGTTGAGTACCCTCAGGGCCGAATTTCCAATGAAGCTGGCCTCGTTGATCTCCCCCTTCTGGAACATCGTCTCCGTATTGTGATGATCGGGAACGTACTGCGCATGCTCAACGTAGACAATCTCGGTGAACTCCTTTTCCAGGTATTTAAGGCCCGCCGGCTCCTGCGCCGGGCCGGGGAGAGCTGCGATAAGAAGGCCTATCAGGCACAATCGGAATCTTACGTCTTTCATCATGTTGTTCTCGATATAACCCATCCGTATTGTTTCTAAAAATAGCCTTTAGTTTCTACTAATCTCCCTGAGGTTAAATTTGTATTTTAACCCCAAGTTAAAATCATAAACCCCATGAACCTCAGAATCACTATCGGTCGCACCATTCCCGTGATAATCCTGGGCTCCACGCTCCTCCTGGCCGCCTGCTCATCAACAAACTGGCCTCAGTTCCGGGGGCCCGATAACAACATGGTGGCCGCAAATGCCAGCCTTCCCGACCAGTGGGGTACGGGCCAGAACATCAGGTGGACCGCTGAACTGAGCGGAACCGGATGGTCGTCGCCGATAGTGTTTGGGGATAAGGTGTTCATTTCATCGGCCTTTGCCGAAAAGAAAAACCCGGAAAAGCCCGAGGAAGAGCGGTTTCAGCAGCAGGAACAGAAGGATACCAGCTACCTGAATGAGGTGTACCGGTGGGAACTCACCTGCCTCGACCTGAAGACCGGCAAGGAGCTGTGGCGGCAGGTTGCCCGCAAAGGCTCGCCCCGCTCCGGCGCCGAGTCGGGCAATACCTATGCATCCGAAACCCCGGTAACCGACGGGAAAAGGGTATATGTTTATTTCGGCATGACCGGGGTGTATTGCTATGATCTCAACGGTAAAGCGCTCTGGCAGAAAGACCTTGGGGTTTACCCCACGCTGAACGACTGGGGAACGGGGTCGTCGCCGGTGATTTACAAGGATATGCTTTTTGTTCAGGTGGATAATGAGCAGGCCTCTTTCGTGGTTGCCCTGAATGCAGCAACCGGAGAAGAAAAGTGGAGGGCCGAACGGCAGGAGAAAACCAATTACAGCACACCCGTTATCTGGAAAAACAACATCCGGACCGAGCTCGTCACGGCCGGGAAAACAGCCCGTTCCTACGATCCAGCAACCGGTAAGGTGCTGTGGCAGTTGAATATGGGGGGCGAGATGAGCATTTCGTCACCGGTGGCTGTTGCAGAACTCCTCTACATTGGTATCGGCGGCGGCCGCGAATCCAAAGGCTGTTTTTATGCCGTGAAGGCCGGTGCCGAAGGGGATATCACGCCCGCCGCAGGGGCGCTAACGAGCACCGGGGTAGCCTGGTCGCAGCCAAAGGCCCCGGTCGGCAGCACGTCGCCGCTCATTCTCGACGGGATGATCTATTTCCTCGGGGGCCGGGGCGGAAAAATGGCCTGCTTCGATGCGGCTTCCGGTGACTCGGTATATACCGCGAAGGCCGACGGCATGGCCAGCTGCTGGGCATCGCCATGGGCTAACAACGGCAAGCTATTCATGACCGATGAAAAGGGAACCACACACGTGTTCAGGGCCGGAAGGAAGTTTGAGGCATTGTCGAAAAACAAGCTCGATGATAAGATCTGGTCATCGGTGGCCATTACAAAGGATGCCTATCTGATAAAAGGAGTTAAAGCGCTCTACTGCATCGGATTATGAAAGCTCAGCCTTGTCCCGCAGCCGCACGATGTTCTCGCGGTGCCGCAGGATGATCAGGGCCATGCAAATCAGCAGGTAATAAAATGCCGGGGTGTTCCCGCGGATGAAAATTTCAACCACGGGCAGGGTAATCGCCAGTGCGATGGAGCCCAGCGACGAGTATTTGAACCGCCATTTCACCAGGTAAAAAACGGCCGCTCCGATGAAAGCCGACCAGGGGGCCAGCAAAACCGATGCCCCCTGCGTGGTGTTGACTCCCTTGCCACCCCTGAATTTCAGATAGATGCTGAAGTCGTGGCCGATGATGGTGGCCAGCGCAACCGCATAAACGTACCATTCGGGCACCACCATCCGGTCCTTAAGAAAAAGGATAAAAACAGCCACCGGTATAAATCCCTTTGCCATATCCAGCAGCTGGGTGATGAGAGAGAACTTTTTACCGGCTACCCGCTTGACGTTTGCCGACCCGATATTGCCGCTCCCCAGCTCCAGGATATTTTTATCGGTTGCGTATCGGGTTATCAGCAGTCCGAAAGGGATGGATCCCACCAGGTACGAAAGGATAACAAAGCCAATTGAAACTGCACTCCACGAATCGGGCTGATTCATTTATTCATGCTTTTGGAAACCATGGTAAAAATGCACTTGTTTTCCGGATATATTCCCGGTATTGCGGTTTCGTTTCCACCAGCGTTTTTTCCAGCAGGGCAACCCCCGAAATCCGGATAATAAGCAGCGTCATGATGACAGAGCCGAAAACCTGCCAGTAGCCCCCCGCTGCCATACTGAACAATGCATAGGCCCACCAGGCCGCCGAATCCCCGAAATAGTTCGGGTGCCGGGTGTATCTCCAGAAACCGGTATCCAAAACCTTTCCCTTGTTTTTTGGATTATCCTTAAACCTCGCCAGCTGTAGATCGCCACCCGCCTCAAAGGCAAATCCGGTTAACCAAACCAGAACACCGATAAAATCCACGATCCCGAGTTCATTTGAACCGGGGCCCGCATTCACCGCGAGCAAGGGCAGCGAAACAATCATCATCAATACGCCCTGCAGCAAAAAGGTTTGAAAATAACTGATCCACCAGTAGCGCTCAGGACCATACTTCCTCCGGAATTCCTGATACCGGAAATCTTCCCCTTTCCCCAGGTTCCGCCAGGCCAGGTAGATGGAAAGCCTCAGCCCCCATACCGAAACGAGTGCCAGCACCAGCATCTTCCTGTCGTTCAGTTCGCCGGACGTGAAAGCGTAAAATGCATTCACCACCACAAACCCAAACCCCCAGAACAGGTCAACGATGCTCGCATTTTTAATCACTACACTGACCACCCACAGCAGGGTTACCAGAACCAGGATAAGAAGGGAAGCCTGTAAAAACAAGGTAAGCATGACCGGGCCGGTTAGTTGGTGAACAATATCGAAACGGCAATGGCTCCGTTGCCGGCGTGCATGCCGATAACGGGCGAAATATCGACTGAAGACACCGCCCGCTTCCCGGTAATTTCAAACAATTTCTCCCCGGCTGCCCGCGCACCTTCCGGATTATGGGCATGCAGCATGATGTAGTTCCACACGGTTTTCCCTTCACTTATCTTCCTGATGTGATCATAGATTTTTCCCAGGCTGGCCTGCTGGCTGAACGTATTCCCGAACAGCATGGATTTGCCGTTTTCATCGATCGAAATAACAGGATTAAGTCCCAATAAACTGGCTATCAACCCCTTTGGTCGTGAAACCCTTCCGCCTTTGATCATGTATTTCAGGTTCCTTACGCTGACAAATATTTTGGTTTGAACCACATCCTCCTCGATCGACCTGACCACCGACTCCACCGGCTCGCCGGCCTCGATGCTCCGGGCGGCCTTCAGCACCAGCAATCCCAGCGCACCCGAAAGGTTTTTCGAATCGATCACATACACCGGCTTGTTAAACTCCGATGAAATGCGTTTACCGGCCTTCACGCTGTTGGCAAAGGTGCCGCTGAACTTCCCGGTAAGGTGAACGGCAATGATGGCATCGTAATGCGATGCCAGGTTGGAGTAGAGGTTCGTAAAAGCCTGCTCGTTGATCTGCGACGTTTTGGGGAATTCAGGGCTGGTTTCGAGCAGGTCATAAAACTGGTCGGGCTGAATGGTCACCTTATCGAGATAATGATTGTCCCCGAAATTCAGATTGACGGGAACCACGCTGATCTGGTAGAAATCGATCAGCTCCTGCGGCAGGTCGCAGGTGGAATCCGTTACCAGCGCGATATTCCATTTCCGTTTAACGGCTGCCTCCTGCTGGCGAACCATATCGTCCACCTTCTGAAAGGTAATGGTTCCGTAATCCTTCAGCTGATGAAAAAGCCCGGCCGGCTTGTTGGTATGAACGTGGAACCGGCAGATGCGCTCCGATCCGGCGATTACCACCGAGTCGCCGAATCTCCCCAGCTTCGACTGAAGCTCTTCTTTGCTGATATTCAGGTTTTTGATCATCGCTTCGGTACAGTAGCGGTGCGCGATCTCCCCTTCGGTAATTTCCTCCGTATGGATCAGGGAAATGCCTTCGCCGGAGGCCAACATCAGGTTACGGATATTCCGGTGCTTGATAAAATCGATGATCCCCTGGATAAACAGCACAAAACCCTTGGCCCCGGCATCAACGAAACCCGACTTGTTCAATGCCTTCAGTTTCAGGGTGGTCTCGCTCAGTGATTTCTCCAGCACGGCCAGTGAGTCGATTATGACACTCCTGAAATCGTGGATCGCCTCCTTTTTGGTATTGAGAAAATCGGACCACTCCTTGATCACCGTGAGCATGGTCCCCTCAACCGGCTCGGCAATAGCCGAATAGATGTATGGAATTGAATTTTGCACACTTTCGGCAAATTCCCGAAGGTTGATATGTGGCTTATTAATGGTTTCCCGGCTCAGGCCGTGCAGGAACTGGGCGAAAATAACCCCGGAATTACCACGGGCTCCCATGAGTGCGGCATCTGCAATATTCACCACGGTGGTTTTATACGACCTGTCGGGCTTGATGGTATCGATAACCGAACGGATGGTGGAAGCCAGATTCGTTCCGGTGTCCTTGTCATTAACCGGAAATACATTTATCCGATTGATTTCTTTCTGATTACGGAGAATCTGATTCCCCCCGGCGATAAACGCGTAGTAGAGGAATTTTCCGTCGATATGGGGTGTTTCAACAGTATCCATTTTGTATCTGGCAGTTTAACCAAATCAAGATAACGCTATTTGGAGGCATAAGTTTAGCGGAGGTTATGCTCTTGTAGTACTGAACGATTAACAGTATTTTTAAGCATAAGGACAGGAGAACCGTATTATTCAAAATAAATACCATGAAAAGCATTAAAATCATTACACTGGCACTCCTTGCAGTGGTCACGTTAACCGGTCTGCAGAAAAAGAAACCCCAAAATACCGATCAGCTTAGGCCCGTAACACTGAAACAAACCGAGCTGTCGGGCGAGATCGGCAGGCGGATCAATGACCTGATATACAAGAATTACATGGCACTCGCCATCGACAGCTTTTTTATCGGGCCATACCGGGTCCGTCCGTTCACCGACAATTATCATTATGTCGGGGTGGGTAAGGTGATCGACGCCGGTAGTCTTTTTACCGCCTACACCGGCGATCCGAAAGTGGCAGAACAAACCGCACACCTGATCAACGGAATCATGGATACCCGCGATGCCGACGGCTATATCGGAACGTTCAAAACGTTGCCCGGGGGTAAACAGAACCATTTCAACTGGGCGTTGCATGAGCAGGAATATCTGCTGCTCGGGCTGACCCGGGACTTTCTGGCCACCGGAAATAAAAAGTCGCTTGAGGATGCGCGGAATCTTGGTGATTATGTGATCTCCACTTTCGGAAAGGACGCCAAACCCGAGGAGGTATGCACGGCCGGGCTTCCGGAGGGGTTTCTCGCCCTTTACGGTGCAACCGGCGATGAGCGTTACCTGGATTTCGCAGCCAACATCAAACATGGGAATTCGAAGGCCGAAGTGCAGTGTGCGTCGCTGCTCACCTGGAAGCAGACATTTGAAACGGAAGCGGCCCATGTTTATGTGATGCTGGCGCGATGCTACGCGCAGACTGAGTTGTACCGGTCGATGAATCAGCCGTCCTTGCTGGACATGTCGGAATACATGCGCCACGAGTTGCTGCGCACGGGCGGAGGCCTCAATGTTGTCGGTTCGGCGTCCGACGGAGAGTGGTTCTCTTACACACAGAATGGCGCCGGTATGATCGGCGAATCCTGCGTAACGGCTTACCTGGTAAGATGGCTCGAAAGCATGATGCGGCGGGAGGGAGATCTCCGTTACGGTGATATCATGGAGCGGACCATCTACAATGCGCTCTTCGCCGCGCAGGATCCGGAGGGAAGGAAGCTCAGGTATTTCACCCCGTTTACGGGGCCGCGCGTTTATTACAATCAGGATGGTTTCTGCTGTCCCGGTAATTTCCGCCGGATTATGGCCGAGCTGCCGCAGAAGGTTTACTATCAGTCAGCCGGTAAAGTCATTGCAGTTAATCTTTTCACCACCTCGGCAACGACCCTGGAGCTCGACCCGGAACTTTCGGTGACACTTTCCCAGGAAACCGACTACCCAAACACCGGTCATGTTGTTTTCAGGGTGACACCATCGAAAGAGGCCGCTTTTGCCCTGCAGCTGCGCATTCCGCGGTGGTGCAAAAACGCTGCGGTAAAAATCAACAACAATGGGCCGGTTACCATACAACCCGGCGTCAATCCGTACGAGATCCGCCGCAAATGGAAAGCCGGCGATGTGGTGACCCTGGATATGCCGATGGAGTGGCGCTTCATCAAAGGCCACCGGTTGCAGGAGGGTAAGGTTGCCCTGGCCCGCGGCCCGGTAGTATACTGCCTGGGTACCGCCCAAAACGAGGAAATCCTGAAGAAATACCCCAATTTCAACGGGATTCTGGTTGATCCGTCTGATTTGGGAGAACCGGCAGCCGACCACTCAATCCGTCCCGATGGGAAAAAAGTTACACTCAAGGCAAGGGTTGAGGCCCCCGGCGCCTGGGGCAAGGGCGCACCGCATCTGACACTCACCTTCACGGAATTTATCGATCCGACAGGCATAGCCACCTACTTCCATTTGCTCGACCTGGACAAGGCCGTGGAAGACGAATTGATGGTCGACTGCTTCCGGAAGCCGGATTGATAACTCCCGCCTGCCTGGGGACTATTTCTTCTTTATCGGGATGGTAATCTCATTCTTCTGATCCGGATTTAACCGAATTACTTTCGAGCTTGCCGAACCCGTCCAGCCATCGAGGTGCACCACAATATCCCGGCACGACGGATCCGTCAGCGGATCCACCCGCAGCCTGGCGCTTTTGCCATCGTCGGCGACCTTAACTTCCATCGTAAGCGCGCCGAACGGCGTGGCAACTCCCGTGAGACTGGTTACCATGCCGGGCCGGGTCCACTGAACCGGCATGCCCTCCAGCAGGTGCAGGTCATCGCCCCGGTCGAGGGCCAGCAAATGGATGGCCAGGCGGATAAACTCGGCGCTGGCCCAGTTGTGCGGCATGTCGCCCACCTTCCGGAAAGGCGCTCCCATCAGCGACTGCTCTTCGCGCCATACCAGCGTTGGAGCCGCATGATTGCCAAAGGCATACAACGCCTTTGCAGCCTTCTGCCCGCTGCCCTGCCACAGCCAGGCATGACCGTAAAACGAAGCAAAATAATTCCAGATCCCGGTGGCATCCCAGCCTGTGCCGTATACCATCTCTTCGCGTTCCGTGGCCTCGAGCATCGCCATGTTCCCGGTCACTATGGGATCATCTTTTGAAAAAAGCTGACCCGGATACACCGCCTGGCAGAACGCCCACTGGGCGCGCTGCGGCAGTTCCTTCTTGCCATCCGGACCCATCAGGATCGGCAGATACGCATTCCCATACGGATCCTTTGCCATGTCGCGTTTGGCCGCTTTCTCAAAAGCCGTCATGTAGGAATCGTACTCCTGCTGCCACGCAGCTGCCTCACCACTCTTGCCGAGCCAGCGGGCAGCCTGTATGAAGGCCTTCAATCCCGTGAGGTTCCAGTAGGAATTGGTGTATTCGTCCGCCGGCCCCCCAATGCCCCCGTCAAGCGTGCCGGCCGGGTTCATGCCGTCGTCGAGCAGAGATTTATTGGTAAGGGTCTCCTTACGGAGGGTCTTTATAAATTCGGCAACCAACTGAAGCTTAGGCCATACCGATTCGAGCCAAACCTTATCCTGCGTGAGCTGGGC
>CAYWHP010000033.1:24843-40018 GCA_964457845.1 uncultured Porphyromonadaceae bacterium
GCACTTCCTCCATGGAACCGGGACTCCCCGCGGCGGGTTTTCCGTTTGAATATTTCAGATAAAACGACAGGCCCTCTCCGGGGGCAAGCGTCTGCGTTTCCAACCGTATCCGGCTCAATTCATGGGTTTTTTCCACGATGCCGGCCATCTTAAGGGAGGCACTTGCCAGTTCCTGGCCATTGAGGGTGATGTTCCCGTTATCGGCCTTGAAGGTGAGGGGCAATATCGTATTGATAATCAATTCCGGCGTAAAGGCCCTGGGGGCTTTGCCGGTGTTTTTAACCTGCACCACTACAATATCATCGCGACCGGGGATGTCAACCGTAAGATGGTTCAGATCAACCTTTGCAGCCGCATTCATCCTGCCTTTCAGCAGCGCTTCGCTGTCGGCTTTTGTGCCGGAATCGAACACCCACAGGCCGTTGAGGATGGTATTCTTATCGGTTGCCTGCGGGGCGGCGTCCACCGAGATTTTGATTTTGCCGTCGACATCCGCATCCCGGGCTTCGAACCAGAAGGCCTGCGGCTTGTTCTTTCCGAATTCAGCCACCATGTCAACCGTCCGGGCCTCTTTGCCCTCCACCTGCATTTTCAGGATACGCCTGCCGGGAACACCCCAATAGCCTTCGCACAGGGCCAGGGCGATGAGCCGCGACGACCCCGCGGGAACCAGCAATTCATACTGGATATTTCCGTCCATGTGCACATTGATATCCCGCAGCGAGGCATCGAAGCCGGCCCCGGGCGAAGCCCAGCCGGTTAAAACCGTTCCGTCGTCAACGCGCTTCAGGGCATTATCGGGCAAACTCACTACCGGCGCACCCGTAACGGCAAAAGCCTCCTGCGTGATCTCCAGCCCTTCGGCCTGCAGGTGGGTGATCACAATCGGTACCCTGGGCGAATACAATTCCTGCCCTATCCATTTGACATCCTCTGTAAGAACCACCCGGATGCGGGTGCCGAACTCGCGCCCGCCCTGACCGTAATGATACAGCAGCTCACCGCTCTTGTCCACCAGTGACTTGTGGGGATCATCGGGCAGGCAGATGGCCG
Organism: uncultured Porphyromonadaceae bacterium; assembly: GCA_964457845.1. Lineage (GTDB taxonomy): Bacteria > Bacteroidota > Bacteroidia > Bacteroidales > UBA12481 > UBA12481. The sequence continues at coordinate 25,897 of CAYWHP010000033.1, forward strand.
TTTGCCATTCGGGTGGCGAATACCGGAAATCCATTTTGGCGGGAGCGCCCGGTGCGGCGGGCTTCTGCGCCTGAAGGGCAAATCCGAGTGCAAGCGTACCGATAACGGTGAGTGCTGTTCGATTTTTCATCCTTATGTTGTTCAGAGGTTTGTCAAATGCGTTTTGCCTATCAAAATAAACTGATTTTCCGGGAATTTGGCTAATATCAGTAACTTTCAATTTTGTTGAGCCAAATAGCCATGAGAGACTTTGAACAGATCGGGAAGGCATGCTGCAAGTCGATAATTTCCATGCTGATTTTGATAGCATTCGCGGCATGCGAACCGGGCCGCTCTCCGGCCGGAACCGAGTATGCCGGCCTCCAATACAGGGAGAGCTGGTTGCATCATCCGGTTTTCGGTGACCCTTCCTGGGATACCTTCATCCATCATCCCGCCAATCCGGTGATCCGCGGCACCGCCGGCGCGGAGTGGCCGGTGAACGGCTCCCTCTTTTCCGATCCGGTTTCAGGCTGCCGATACCTCTATGCCGGCATCTACTCGCGCAACTATGCGTTCAACGGCGGCGGAAACCGGGGCGGTGTGATGTACTGTGCGGGCTACCGCTCCTGCAACGGGGGCGCCACATGGGACAGCCTCGGCCGCGTGCTTCCCCTCGAAGGCGTCAGGATGAACGGGGAAAAAACCAACCTCGGCGGTGCTCCCGACGTGAGCGTGGTTTACGACGGCGGCAAATACCACATGATTTTCGACTGGCTGTCGCAGGATTTCGCCTGGAACCGGATCGGCCCGTCGGGCATCGGCCATGCGGTGGCCGACAAACCCGAAGGCCCGTTCATCATCGATCCGGAGCCGGTTTTCTCCAATTACGGGGTGCTGGCAAACCCCCTCGCCGGCAAATACAACCGGGCATACGCCGCCTCGCTGATCAAACGCAAAAACGACTGGATGGTGCTGTTCATGCTCGATTCGGGTGAACATTTCAGCTGGGCGCTGGTGGCCATAACAGCAGCCTCCTTCAGCGGACCCTGGTCGGAACCGGTCATCATCAACTCCGTGGAGTCGCCGCGCTACTATCCGGCCCTGCTGGAATATTTCCCGGCTTTTTCATACGACGGATATGTTTACGCCCCGGCGACATCGGTCTCGGTAAACCGGAACTTTCAGGCCATCTTCCGCAGTCCGGTTGAAAAGGCTCACGATCCCTCCGCCTGGGAACTCTGGAAGGAGGGCTCCCTGTGGCACGCCATCCCGGCCGAAAACGAGCATGAAGGGATCTGGGGCCAAACCCTGAGCGGATTTGTGGATGCGAAGGATACCTTCCGGGTGATGTTTCCCTCGCTCGACCCCAACGATTTCGGCACCATCAATACGGCATCCCGTTCATGGACAAATGCTTACTACGACAGGGGGTTCCGGCTGAGCGGCCATAAGGCCCCGTCGGTCAGCTTTTTATATCAGGAATACCTGAACCCGGAACTGGATATTGACCTGCGGTACTCCGGCCCGTTTTCGGTCATTTTTGATGCCCGTGCACCTTTGGGACCGGATGCCCCCGCCTCCAACAACCGGATCCATCCGCTCATGCTGTCGGATCAGAAAAGGATAGCAATCAGCGGGAACCGATGGGAACTCATTCAATCCGACGAAAAAAACCAAAAAACGAGCATCGCATCGGGAGAATTCATCCCCGGGGATACCTGTAAAATCAGATTCGGATTCAGCGCCGGCAAAAGGAGCCTCACCCTCAACGGCACCGCAGTGTGGACCGGCGAAACCGGTGAACGCGGGGGACACATCGGCCTATGCTGTGAAGAGCACGCTTATGTGGATGTCTTCTCCTTCCGGGTGCAGGGAAAAGCAATTGACTCCTCGTTCGGCTACCTGTACACCGAACTGCTGCAGGGTGCCGGCAACCGGATGAGCAGCTGGAATGTGGTTAAGAACGACAGCCTGTATACCTATGGGATCGGTGCCGAAACTGCCCTGCCCGGCACGCGCGTGAAACTGAATTTCACCGGCACCCGGTTTACCGTTTATTCGCCGAAGAAACCGGCTTTTGGTAAAATCAGGCTCACCATCGACGGTGGCGATGCGGTGATCCTCGATACCCGGAGCGACCGGCCCTGCAAAAGCGCACCCGTTTATCAGTCGGGCCCGCTGCCGGCAGGGCGCCATGCCGTGGTGATGGAATGCGTAAACGGGGTAATGGGGGTGGATTGCGTGCGGGTTTGGTGACGATCAGGCGGCCAGAAAGAAATTTTGTTTCCGGTTCACCGGTTCAGCAAATTGGGTTTAAAGAAAACTTATTGTTATATTTATAACACGTTGAGTTGGATCCAATTGCATCAACTTAAAAAAACCAAAAATGAAAACTAAGCTGAGAACATTTCTGACTTTGTCGGCATTGCTGTGCATTGCTGCGGTTACGCATGCTCAGGTTGTAAACACTGTTTGGGCAAAGCAGCTGGGAGGTGCCGGCAATGAGTATGGCTGGTCAATCGGCGTGGATCCTTCCGGCAATGTTTTTGTTGCCGGGTTTTTCAGCGGAACCACAGATGCTGATCCCGGTGCCGGTGTTTCAAATTTAACCGCTGTGGGTAAGAACGATGTTTTCATTGTCAAGCTGGATGCCGGCGGCGGTTTCTTATGGGCAAGGCAAATTGGAGGTCCCGAGGAGGACCGGGGAAATGCAATCGCGGTTGATAACGAAGGGAATGTGTATATCACCGGTTACTTTGGTGGTACCGTTGATTTTGATCCCGGGCCGGGAACACTCAATTATATTTCGGATTATCCGCAACGGGTGTATTGGGTCAAATTGTCGGCCAATGGTGATCTCGTCTGGGCAAAATGTGTGGAAAGCACCAATAGTAACTCCTCCGGCATCGATATTGCCGTTGATGCTGCAGGGAACTCTTACTCCACCGGCTCTTTCGACGGGTCGCCGGATTTTAATCCGGGAACCGGCACGGCTGTTTTGTCCTCCCCCGCGAGCAGTAACTGTTTTGTTTCCAAATTCAATGCCGCCGGCGAATTCGTATGGGCCCGTCATTTGGCTGGAGCCGGTTCGGGTGAAGCCACCGGGCTGGCATTGGATGATTCCGGAAATGTATTGACATGCGGCAAGTTTTCCGGAACAGCAGATTTTGATCCGGGAACCGGCGCCTTTAACCTGACTTCGGCAGGAAAAATTGATTTGTATATTTCAAAACTCAATGCGGACGGAGAATTTCGCTGGGCAAAAGCTGCAGGCGGACCGGAGAACGATATCGCCAATTCCATTGCGGTTGATGGCTCGGGCAATGTTTACGCAACCGGCCCCTTTCAGGCAACGGGCGATTTCGATCCGGGCAGTGGCGTTGTAAGCCTGACCTCGGCCGGCACCCGGAATATATTTATCCTGAAACTTGGTGTCGACGGTAACCTCGGCTGGGCGAAAATGTTTTCCGGAACGGGCTCGGATTATTCCTATTCCATTGCCGTTGACCGTCAGGGGAGGGTTTTCCTCACCGGTGGTTTTAAGGGAACAACCGACTTTGATCCGGGCAGCTCAACAGCGAGCCTCACAACAGCCGGTGATTACGACTGGTTCATAGCCAAGCTGGATTCCAATGGAAATCTGGTAAGGGTTAATCATACAGGCGGAATTAGCTACGAGATCGGAAACTCAATGGTTATTGATGATTCCGGCACGATCTATACAGCCGGCTATTTCGGCGGAACTGCCGACTTTGATCCGGGAACCGGCACTATAACCCTTAATTGCCTCGGTGGCGTAGACTGTTTCATTCATAAGCTGAGTCAGAACCTTTCGTCAATCGATGAACCCGGCAATTTGAACACCATCAGCCTGTTTCCAAATCCAACCGGCGGATTGTTGCGGATAGCTTCCGGAATCAGCCTGACTAACGCAAAAATCAGTGTCAGGGATATGCACGGGCGGTTAATCAGTGAACAAATAAACCGGAATGGCTGTGAATTTACCCTTGACCTCAGCAATCAGGAAAGCGGCATCTATTTTATCGAGGTATCGGAAGACCGGTTTGTATCAAGAATGAAGGTTATTAAACGATAATATTCCGGATTCGCCTGCAAAAACAATTATATCACGCCTCAACGACGGCCGGAATCATACGGCGTTCACCGCCAGAATGATCAGCAGTATGTCCATTTTTTTGTCAAATCAGGCCTTAAGGCAAGCATTATTGATTTCGCCTTCGCCCACTTTGTGTTGTCCCGATTAAGTAATTATTACACCCTATAGGGTATAAATTATGCTTAACAAAATCAAACGTACCCTTAAGGGTATAAATTTGATAATTATTCATATATTTGCACCCTAAAGGGTATAAAATGAACCTGGCAGATTTTGTAAAAGAGAAAAGAAAATCGGTGAAACTCACCCAGCCCGAACTGGCCGGAAAAGCCGGTGTGGGTTTGCGTTTCATCCGTGAACTGGAGCAGGGAAAGGAAAGCCTGCGGTTGGATAAGGTAAACCAGGTCCTACAACTCTTCGGACACGAAGTAGGCGCCGTTCCTAAGTCCTACGAACCCAATTCATAAATTCCGGATTACCAATTCCAGATACCAATACGTGAGAAAAGCAGCCATAAAAATAGAAGACCGGTTAGCCGGATGGCTCACCCAGAATGAGCAGGGGTATCATTTTGTATACGACAAGGCGTATGCAGGTCAGGCGGATGCCCGGCCGGTTAGTCTGACCCTGCCGGTACGTGAAGCACCCTATGCTTCCATGGTGTTGTTTCCGTTTTTTGACGGACTGATACCTGAGGGCTGGCTGCTGGATATAGCCGAAAAAAACTGGAAGCTTAATCCCAGGGACCGGATGGGATTATTGCTGGCCTGTTGCAAAGATTGCATTGGTGCCGTAAGTGTGGAAGAGGTAAAAGAGGAGGATAAGCCATGAGCAATTGTCTGTTTTGTTATAGGCCATTGGCTGAACACGAAGAAGATTTTCATATCTCCTGCTCAAAGAAAATCTTCGGCCAGCACCCTCCTCCGGCATTGCCTTATTCGGAAGAAGACCTTGAACCACTGGCCAGAGAAGTTATAGCAAGCCACACTTCGGTAACCGGTGTCCAGGCAAAACTATCACTACACATATCAGGCAATAACAAAGAAGGCAATGAACGTAGATTTACCATTGTGGGCTTATGGGGTGGGTATATTTTAAAACCGCCTGCAGCTCCGTATCCGCAGTTGCCCGAAGTGGAAGATGTGACCATGCATCTGGCGCAAATTGCCGGAATAAAAACGGCACCACATAGCTTAATCCGCCTGAAGTCGGGAAACCTGGCCTATATAACCAAACGGACCGACCGTAGCAAAAAGGGTAAGCTGGCCATGGAGGACATGTGCCAGCTGACTGAGCGGCTTACCGAGGACAAGTACCAGGGCAGTTATGAGCAGATAGGAAAAGCCATTCAGAAGTATTCGGTCACTCCGGGCCTGGATGTGGTTAATTTCTTTGAATTGGTGCTCTTCTCCTTTCTTACCGGCAATGCCGATATGCATTTAAAGAATTTCTCCCTGCTGGAGCAACCCGGGCTGGGCATGACCTTGTCGCCCGCTTATGACCTGGTAAATACAACTTTAGTAAACCCGGCCGATGAAGAGGAACTGGCATTAACCCTGAATGGCAGAAAAAAGAAGATAAAGAAACAGGATTTTGTAGCCGCCGTGAACACCCTGAAGCTGGAAGATAAGCAGCAACAAAACATCTTTCATAAGATGATGAAGGCACTGCCCGCATGGGAAGAGCTGATCGAACGCAGCTATATGAGCGCGGCGTACAAAGAGCAGTACAAAATGATCTTAAAAGACAGGATGAACCGGATGCGATAACATGCTGGTTGATTATCCCTCCATGCGCTCAAGAACTGCCAGACAGGTGCAGTGATCAGTTAATTATCAGTCCGATAATATCCTTCCCCAGATAAAACAGCACGACCAGGCCGTATATCACCTTGATCAGGGTACCGGCGACAAAACCGAGGAAAGAACCCACGGCCGACCGGAATGCATCTTTTTCCGGTGTTCCGGCCAGGCGCTCCCCGATCAGCGCGCCAAGGAAGGGTCCGAGTATGATTCCCAGGAGCCCGAAAGGCCCGATAACGATGCCCAGCAACGGCAGAACAATGACCCCGATGATCAGGCCGATGATGCTGCCCCTGACGCCGGCTTTGGTTCCGCCGAACTTTTTGGTACCATAAATCGGTATCCAGTAATCTACCAGGGTGATCACCACGGCAATCACCGCCATGATGATCAGGAATTTGCCGGAATAGCTGAATGCCTTTGTGAAGTGAAGCAGGAGCAGCGCCCCATAGCTCAGCGGGGTACCCGGCAGCCCCGGTATCACGGCCCCGGCGATTCCGATTAACGCTGCCAAAACGGCCAGAATGATCAGGAGTATGTCCATTTTTTTGTAAAATCAGGCCTTAAGGTACGGAAACCCATTTGCTTTAACAGGAATTTGCCTCCGAATTCCTTAAATCGTCATCCTATACAAACTCCGGTAAAACGGATAGGTCTTTTCGGTATACAGAAAGTAAAGGATGTTGCCGTAAACCCGCATTCTGTCGATAAAGGGATAGTCGGGGACATCGATCACCCTCACTACCTCCCCGTTATCCGGGTTGATCTCTTTTAATGAATACCGCCCTGTCGATTTTTCATGCCACACGGCCCAGATCCTGTTCTCCTTCTCATCGTACAAAATCTCCTGGCTGAAATTGATCATGTCGATATCTGTATGCCTGAACACCAACAGGTCAAGGTATTCCATCAAATGAAATTTAATTGGAACCGATTTCAAAAGGTCGCCTTCGGCATTGTAGAAATCGATGGAATTGCCAAAAAAATCGATGATCAGGATATCATTCTTACGTTGAATGACTGGTGCGGTATCACATCTTTCATAACTCCCCTTCCTCATCAGATAGTGGGAGGCAGGCAGTAACCCATCTATGAAGTCAATCGGACGAACATATCTGAATTCACCATAAGGATCAGAAACTGTTTTTATCAGTTTCGCTAGCGTATCGCCTTCCGAGATCACGTAAGTGTCATTTTTCAGTCGGGTTGTTTTTTGTGTGAATAAGTGGCCATCCAGTATCGCTTTAGCCGGCATCAGCGACGACTGAAAATCTTCAACCGGTGTAGGATAGATCAGATAAAGGAAATTATCCTTCTGAAATATCTGGTAGACAGCATCGTTGGTCAGTAATTGAATGTTATTGAAGCAATCTTTATACAGATACACTCTGGTCCAGTAATCAATCGATTCCGGTACATCAACCAATACTCCCGCTCCAGTTATCTTTCTCGACGACAGGGTATCTCCGGCCAGGGTGGTAAGGTATAAACGCTCATCGTCGACCTGTTTATACGGATTTGCGACCATAATAATCTGATCGACTGCAATCTCATAATCCACGATGTTAAGGGTATCACCTCGGATCAGTTTTATGATCCTGTCAGCGGATATGGTTACCTCCCCTATTTTCTGAATTTCCGGTTTTAAGTAAATTTTCAGAGAATTAGCATTAGCCGCCTTTACCGGGTATTGATTTACTTCATACCCTACATAGCTGAAAAACAGCATAACCGGAAACTTCTGAACCTTCAGCGTAAAATATCCATCAGAATTGGTTGTAGTCCCGTATTGGCCGCCTCCGATATAGATATTGACACCGGAAAGTGGTGTATTATTTTCTAGATCTAACACATAACCCGCAACTTTTGTCCCCTGATCCTGTGCCCATGCGGTATTCGTCATAAACAGCACGAGCCATACCAGCGAGTGAATTTTGTTTTTCATCTCATTCGTATAAAGAATTAAACTATGTCTTGGGGGACAAGTAAAATTACGCAATTTCTTAAGCTTGCCTATTTTTTCTCCACCAGCTCAAGAACCGCCAGGTAAGCACAGTGATCCGAAGCCACTGTATCCTGAATAACCCTCGTTTCCAGCACCTTCCACTTGTTTTTCGGGTAAAACATCACGTAATCGATCTTTTTAACCGGATGATCCGACGGAAACGTCGGGAGAATCCGCTCCGGATGATCCGAATTACCCCATAATTCACCAAGTATGTTGATAGGGGCACTCCCCGGCTGGGCATTCAGGTCGCCCGCCAGGATGGCCGGATAGCGGCTGCCGGCAACCCGTTCATTGATTTTCCGCACCTGGGCCACCCGGTCGCGGTCGTCCCGCACCTGGTCGAGGTGGGTGGCGATAAAGTTTACGGTATCCCCGGAACCAAGTACCGTTGTGATCTCGAGCGCTGTGCGCGGCTCGTTGCCCGGGGTGAAAGGCAGCCCCGTATTGCGGCTGGCGAGGAGGGTATACCGCGATAAAACCCCAACGCCATACTCCCCGCCATCGTACGGCATGGCCCTTCCGAACAGCGAAACAAGCCGCGTGCGTTGCCCCAGTTCCGTTGCCAGGTCGAGTTTCCGGTCTCTTGCCGTCATATAATCAACCTCCTGCAGTGCAACAAAATCGGGATCGGCCTCTTTTATGACCGCCGCGATCACATCCAGGTTAAAATCCCCCCGCAGCGTTGCCCCGTGCAGGATGTTGAACGTCAGCACCCTCACAATCCGGCTGCTGCCTGCAGTTGACTGTGCAAAGGCACCACCCGTGCAGGCGATAAGCAGGAGAAAGAAAACCCTTGATTTTAATTTCATGCGGGATTTGATAGGTTCCATGTAAATTGTTTCGAATGGTTGCTCCTCATTTCGATTCACCAAGATAATGCTAATGGCTGCAATCACGGGCAGGAGTGGAAAATCGTACACGTGAAAATTGAATGAAGCCGGCACTATCCTTCCTGAAAGTCTTGCCATCGAGATAAGCAAGGACATCGGGTTCAGAAACAAACTGGGCCTTCACCGGAATTAAAGCACCAACCAAAAGCAACAACAAAAACAGGATTTTCTTCATCAGCACACATTATAGCATTTCCATTCCCGCCTGATACCAAAGGCAGGCACAATTTGTTCATTCCTAATAAGTTTCTTCTAAGGCGCCATTAATTGGTGTACCTGTTAATCCAATCCGGTACCGGGGATGCCCGGTTGGGCCGGTTTTCCCACCCTGAACGGGAAGACTTTCCCATAACTGAGGTTTCGCCATATCCATTCGAGCGGACCGTACTGGAAATACCGGAGCCATATCGGGCTGACAATCAGCTGGAAAATCCAGATGGAAAACACCACGTAAAGCAACTCGTAACGCTGCAACTGACCAAACAGGCCAAATCCGACTCCGGTAAATACAATCATGCAAATAACGGAATGCATGATGTAATTGGTCAGGGCCATCTTTCCGACAGCACTGATCCTTTTCTTCAGCCAGCCCAGGTAGCGCATTTTGCTGAATAGCATGATCATCCCGATGTGCCCGATGGCCATCGCCACCCTGCCGACATCATAGGTAATATTTGCCCTCGAGAATCCCAGAAAGGAAAAATGGCTGTTCAGAACGGTTTGTGCTTCATAATGGTTAACACTCAGGCCAATCGCATAACCGATTGCCACCATGATGCCATAAAAACGGTAGGACCTTTTGGCAGCAAGTATCCCCCATTTGTAAAAGGCAATCCCCAGCAGCATCATGCTGAGGATGTCCCATAAGTCGTAACGGTACGGCCATTTCGTGTCGGTCTCCCGGTTTATCGGCGCCAGGTGGGCTACCAGGCTGAAATAGTTACCCTGCATTTTCTTGTTGTATTCGGCAACAAATTCAGGTGATTTTTCCCTTTCCATTTTATCCCATCTGTAGTGGGCCTCTTTCAGCTCCCCGGTAAGTTCCTTCCCTTCAGAAAGGGTCTTTTCGGCCAGGATGGCCTGGTCCTTGAATTTGATGTTTTTCCGGTGGTCGATAACACTCCAGAGTGTACCAACGGAGAGCAGGATGGCCACGGCAATGACCAGGTTCCGGGGGCGCCAGTTTCTGAAGGCGTATACAATGAAGCCTAGCAGGGCATAATCAAACAGGATCTCGCCTGTCCACAACAGCAGGTAACCGTGGATGAGGCCGAATACGAGCAGCCAGGTAAGCCGCCTGAAGTAGATGTCCGCACCTGAAATGCCCGCACCCTTCTTTTCCAGCCTGTCGAGGAGCACAAACATGCCGACACCGAAAAGCAAAGAAAACAGCGCCCGCATGGTTCCCTCAAACAGCATGCTGTTGGCATACCAGGAGAACAGGTTGAACCCCGTTGACCCCCCTGCAACCGTTGGATCGGAATAGGATCCGTAAAGCCCGAATGCGGTGATGTTCATCAGCAGGATTCCGCAAAGGACAATTCCCCGCATGATGTCGAGTGACTGAATGCGCTCGGCAGCAGCCAGCGGCGCAAATGAAATTTTTGGTTGTTCCATTACTCACCAACACCCCGGCTGCAATTTTGTTGAGCAAGATGAGTGCAGAGATACTGTTTTCATTTACCTGGTAAACAGTAAAACTATTCATTGTCAATGTTATGGAATCGTCTGCCAGAACATGGATGGAAACTCCCGGAAAGCCTTTGCTCCAATTTAGTACCTAATCCTGCCAATTGGTTGCACTTCCGCGTCGGATTTGGATCCTATTTTTAAACTCGTGTGCAGGATTGCTATCCCTGTATCCAAACTGTAGGAAAAGGACATAAAAAAGACAGCAAATATGAAAATTGAATCTTCGAGACGGAAATTTCTGAAAACAGCTGCTGTATCGGCAGGCGCAGTGATGCTGCCGGTTTATGCCAATGCTGCAATTAAAGTGAAGGAGCAGGATCATGCAATAACCCTTAATCAGCATCCTTTGAAAATCGGATTGATGACCTACAACCTGGGCAAGGATTGGGATATTGAAACTGTGATTAAAAACTGCACGGAAGCGGAATGGAAATCGGTCGAACTTCGTACCACCCACAAACATGGGGTTGAGGTTACCCTTTCGGCCGCCCAACGGGCATCGGTCAGGAAACGTTTCAAGGATTCCGCCCTGGAAACCATCAGCCTGGCCAGCGCTTTCGCTTACCACTCCCCCGATCCGGCGGAACTGAAAACCAATATCGCGGGAACAAAAGAATTTGTGCAGCTTGCCAAAGATGTCGGGGCAACGGGAATCAGGGTTTTTCCAAATGCGTTTGTTGAGGGTGTGAACAGGGAGAAAACCCTGGAACAGATTGGGAAAGCCCTCGCGGACGTGGGTTCCTATGCCCATGATTTTGGTGTGGAAATAAGGGTGTGCGTGCATGGTCAGGGAACGAACTCGGTGGGGGTCATTAAAAAGATCATTGATTATTCTCAAAGTCCTTATGTGTACGTGAATTGGAATTGCGACGCAACCGACTCATCCGGAGAAGGATTTGAACACAATTTCAACCTGGTTAAGGACCGCATCAAAGGGGTGCATATGCATGACCTTTTCAATACGGAATATCCCTACCGCCTGTTTTTTAAGTTGCTGGCAGAATCCGGTTATCAGGGTTATTGCAATGCGGAGGTTGAACAAAGTTGTGAACCGCTCACGTTCATGAAATATTACCGGGCCCTTTTTCTTGCTTTGCAAAATGCCATCTGATCATTAACGCGGGAAGATCTGTTCAAACTTGATTTTAAGACCATGAAAGCCATTTCCAGGAGTGAATTTGTGAGAAAGTCAACGGTAGCAGCAGCCGGAGCATTTGTTGCTCCCGCCTACCTCAAAGGCATGATCAGCGACAGCCCGAATGAAAGGGTAAATGTTGCCGTTATCGGTCTGGCAGGAGAACGTCCGAGTGTACGGGGAATCATCGATGGACGTGGTATCGTTCACATCAATCAGTATGCGGCAATCCCCAATGTCAGGCTTAAAACCATTTGTGATGTGGATGAGCGCCTGTTTCCAAAAAACATCAGGATCGTGGAAGAGAAATTCGGGACCGCACCCAAAACCGAATGGGATTATCGTAAGGTACTTGAGGATAAAGACATAGATGTCATATCAATCGCCACGCCCGACCACTGGCATGCACTGATGACCGTCTGGGCCTGCCAGGCCGGTAAGGATGTTTATGTGGAGAAGCCGGTCTGCCATACCGTTCTGGAAGGAAGAAAAATGGTTGATGCGGCCCGGAAATACAACCGTATCGTGCAGGCCGGGATCTGTTACCGGAGCAGCAGGGCCGTGCAGGAAGGGATCCGGTTCGTCCACGACGGAAAGCTGGGCAAGGTGTACATGGCGAAAGGGATTACCTACCGATACCGGGAGTCGATCGGCAGGGTGGCCGACAGCCCCATCCCGGAAGGGCTTCACTGGGACAATTTCCTCGGACCGGCCCCTTACCACCCTTACAATGAAAACAGGTTCCTCTATAACTGGCACTTCTTCTGGGATACGGGCGGTACAACCGAGTTCGGCAACAACGGCATTTACAGGATGGATACAGCACGTTGGGCGTTGAATAGAAAGGAGCATCCCGTAACAATCAACTGTACGGGGGGGAAATATTCCAGGGACGATGACCAGGAGGTACCCAATATCATGATGGCCGACTATGTGTACAGTGATGGCGTGATCATACAGAATGAAGCCCGGTGCCTCGCCACGAATCCGGAAGGCCTGGCCGGCTCAGGAGATACCTTTCTTTACAGCGACCTGGGGTGGATGACCTTCAGCCCCGACGGGTACAAAACCTATTTCGGGAATAAGAATGAGCCCGGGCCTGCCCGGTCCGACAAGGATTTTCCCCCTGAAGAATTACACGATGGATGGAAAAACCTCATCGACTGCGTGAGGAGCCGGCAAAGGAAAGATCTGGACAACGACATCCTGGAAGGCCATATGTCAGCCGCACTTGGGCACCTCGGCATCATATCCCTGCGGACCGGACGTAAACTGACATTAAATCCTGAAAAAGAGCAATTTGTAAATGATCCCGAAGCCGACAAGCTGCTCACACGGACCTATCGTCCGCCTTATGTGATGCCCGTAACTGTCTGATAACCTGCGGATTTGCATGAAATCATGCGGTTAAATGTCTATTTTTTCATCTCATCAACATCATCCGGAGTATAGAGTCCGGAATATTTCAAAGCAGATGTTCTTCCTTCATCCGTTCGCAGATGAACAGGAATAAATGAGTCATCATAATAATAGTCCGGCGGATTCTATTTGGCATTATTCATTGTATTGATGCGCTAAGAAGGAAAAACGACAAATGGCAAAATCTCAACCGTCCGTTCGTAACAATTCTTCTGATTGCCGGAATGCTTTATCCGGGAATCTTGGCATTGAAAGTAATCTATTAATTTGCATCGGGATCTGGGGTTCAGGATCGCGTTCTTAAAATTTGGAAAATGAAGAAATTAATCCTCTTGTCTTCAGCCTGTTTGTGCAGTGCGATGAGTCCGGCACAACATAAATCCGACAAGCCCAACATCATCTTTTTCCTGGTCGACGACATGGGCTGGCAGGAAACATCGGTTCCTTTCTGGACCGAAAGGACGATGTTGAACGATCGCTACCATACGCCCAACATGGAAGCGCTGGCAGCCCTGGGGATGAAATTCACGCAAGCCTATGCCTGCCCGCTCAGCTCCCCCACCCGGGTGAGCCTGATGACGGGGATGAACGCCGCGCGGCACCAGGTCACCAACTGGACCCTCCGTAAGGATAAGTCACCCGACGTCAACCACAAGGACCTCATCATCCCCGACTGGAACATGAACGGGATCAGCCCGGTGCCGGGAATCGAAAAAACCATGCAGGTGAAAACCCTTCCGATGTTTTTGCGCGAGGCGGGATATACCACCATTCATGTCGGCAAGGCGCATTGGGGCGCCAAAGGAACCCCGGGCGAAGACCCGCTGAACCTTGGATTTGATGTGAATATTGCGGGCCATGCCGCGGGCGGGCCAGGTTCCTATTGGGGCAAATACAATTTCAGTGCGGCCTGGCGAAACGAGGACCGCATCTGGGATGTGCCCGGACTGGAAAAGTACGCCGGTAAGGATATCTACCTTACCGAGGCGCTGACGCGTGAGGCGCTCGGCCAGATGGAAAATGCCTCCCGGCAGGGGAAACCCTTTTACCTGTATATGTCGCATTACGCCATTCATG
>CAYWHP010000034.1:0-1581 GCA_964457845.1 uncultured Porphyromonadaceae bacterium
ACCCCTGACCTCTTGACTGCCAGTCAAACGCTCTAGCCAACTGAGCTATGCCCCCGAAATCGGACTGCTAAAATAGTGCTTTTTCCCTATTCACCTAAAAAGCGGGTGGAATTTTTTTGTATCCGGGCTTTCCTGAATCACGGGAGTTTACAACCTTTGTTGTGGCACATCCGTTTAAATAATTGTAAACGAGGTGTTCATTGAGTGCCGCTGTATCTCATCAGTCAAAACATAAAACTTTTAAGGTGTTTTGATATTAACGGTTTGTTCTATACTTTTAGACCCGCAAAAACTTACTAAGATGATCGAAAAGAAAACTGAGAGGGCGAATCTCGAAAAGAAGAAGGGACTCTTCACCGAGATCGGTTTAGTGTTGGCTTTGCTCTTTACCCTCGGCGCCGCCGAGTACACCAAAGAGGACCTGAAAGACTCCAAAATCATGGCTCTCCGCGATGCAAAAGGCGAAGAGGAGATCATCCCCATCACCCGCCAGGAACTCCAGAAACCGGTGGAACCACCGAAACCCAAAACCGTTATCATCGACCTGAAAATCGTTGAAGACGATGTTAAGCTCGATGACGAACTTGATTTTGACGCCTTCGATGCAAACCAGAATGAAGCCATCAAAATTGCTACGGTTATCGGAAACAAGGAAGAGGAAGAGGAAGACAAACAGGTGTTCCTTATCGTTGAGGATATGCCTTCGTTCCAGGGAGGTACCATCGAGAATTTCCGCAATTACATCCAGCAGACCGTTAAGTATCCCACACTGGCCATGGAAAACTCCATCAGCGGAACCGTTTACGTAAGTTTTGTGGTTAACCGCAAGGGTGAAGTTTCCGGTATTACCATCGTCCGCGGGGTCGACCCGTCGCTCGATGAAGCCGTTATCGCCGCACTGAAGGCTGCTCCAACCTGGTCGCCTGGCAAGCAGCGCGGCAAACCGGTGAACGTATCCTTCTCGATACCGGTTAAATTCATACTGCAGTAAAAACTGACAACACGCTATAACAAGGCTGCTTCCCCGGGAGCAGCCTTTTGTTTTGAAAAAATGATTGAAAACGGATTCCCGACCGACACCGCCCGACCCGAAACCGCCGTACTGGTGGGTGTGATCAACCGCCTGCAGAACCCGAAGATGGTTGATGACTACCTCGATGAGCTGGAGTTTCTCGCCGATACCGCCGGTGCAACGGTGGTCCGGCGCTTCGTCCAGAAGGTAGAGGTGAGCCATCCCGGAACACTCATCGGTAAAGGCAAGCTCGAGGAGATCAGCCTGTTCGTGAGTGAGAACGAGATCGATATAGTGATCTTTGATGAGGACCTTTCCCCCACCCAGCTCCGGAATATTGAGGCCGCCGTGCAGGTGAGGGTACTCGACCGAACCAACCTGATCCTCGATATATTCGCTCTACGTGCACAGACCGCCTACGCCAAGGTGCAGGTGGAGCTGGCCCAGTACCAGTATCTTCTGCCTCGATTGGCCGGACTCTGGACACACCTCGAGCGCCAGCGGGGGGGTATCGGACTGAGGGGGCCGGGCGAAACGGAGATCGAGACCGACCGCCGTGTGATCCGTGA
>CAYWHP010000034.1:1681-3664 GCA_964457845.1 uncultured Porphyromonadaceae bacterium
CTCGATGAAGTCCGCGAGTCGGATCTTCTCCTTCATGTGGTGGATATCAGCCATGCCGGATTCGAGGAGCAGATAGCGGTGGTTGAGCAAACACTTGATGAACTTGGAGTGGCAGGAAAGCCGCAGGTTTTGATATTCAATAAAATGGATGCCTTTACCTACGTTCCGAAGGAGGAGGACGACCTCACGCCGGCAACCCGTGAAAATATCAGCCTTAACGATCTGATGAACTCATGGATGGCAAAGAACAATTATCCTTGTATATTTATCTCGGCAAAGAATAAAACCAATATTGACGCACTGAAGGAGATGCTTTATGAGAAAGTCAGGGAAATCCATACAACCCGGTATCCGTACAATGATTTTCTCTATTAGGCAGATCCTGCGATCAGGGCTCTTCCTGTTGTTGCTGATACTGCTCAGTTCAACGGGATGCAGGAACCCCGACAACCGGGGCGGGGAACTCAACGAGGAGGAGCCACCGGTAACCCGCGAAGCCCCCAAGCTGGCCGAGATGACCCCGAGGCGTGCCGCTACGGTCGACAGCCTGAAGTCATGGTTCGATCATCTGCAGAAAGCCGGATTCAACGGCACCGTGCTGTTCGCCGAAAACGGCGAGGTGGTGTTCAGCAAGGCATACGGTTACGCCAACCGTTTAACGAAAGAGCCGCTCACCATGGAGTCGGCCTTCCAGCTGGCATCCATCTCCAAGCCGATAACTGCCCTGGCCGTGCTTGTCCTTAAGGAGGAGGGAAAGATCGGAATAGATGATCCTGTTCAGAAGTTTATTCCGGAATTGCCTTATCCCGGCGTCACCATCCGCCACCTGCTCACCCACCGGAGCGGCTTGCCAAACTATATGTATTTTGCGGAGGAGGACTGGCCCGACAAGGAGATCCCGCTTACCAACCGTGATGTGATCGACCTTATGGCGAAGAACCAGTATAAACCCTACTACCTTCCCGACCACCGGTACAACTACTGCAATACCAATTACGCACTCCTGGCTTACATCGTTGAACAGGTATCAGGAGTCAAGTTTGAGACCTTTGTGCAGAAGCGGATCTTTAATCCCTGTAAGATGGTGAACAGCAGTGTTTACAACAAGAACAGCTCGCCGATAAACACCAACCCTGTTGTGGGATACCCCTCGAGCCGGTCCGAAGCCGATAATACCTTTATCAACGGCGTGGTTGGCGACAAGGGAGCCTATTGCTCCGCCTACGACCTGCTGATGCTCGACAAGGCCCTTTATACCGATGTGCCTGTTAGCCAGGCAACCCTTCGGGAGGCCTTCGTTCCCCAGCACCGCGATCTTCGTTCCAACGATAATTACGGTTTGGGCTGGCGCCTTGATGTGTCAGACGAGTTTAACCCCGCTATCTACCACACCGGGTGGTGGAAGGGGTTCCGCACCTATTTTATTCGCGAACTGGGGGAAAAGCGAACCATTATTGTATTGTGCAATACGCTCCGGGCAAGTCGGTTTAGTACGCGGGAGTTGCGGGAACGGTTTTAAGAAACAAGTTTATTTGCAACCAGGTATTCCGCTATCTGAATCGCATTAGTCGCGGCACCCTTCCTCAGGTTATCCGAAACAACCCACAGATTCAGGCATTTTTCGCGTGACTCATCCCGCCGGATGCGACCAACAAACACCTCATCGCGGCCATTGGCAGTAAGGGCCATCGGGTACTCCGATTTCGCGGGGTTGTCGACTACCACCAAGCCAGGGGTATCGGAAAGGATTTTACGGATATCGGCGAGCTCATATTCGTTGCGGAACTCAATGTTCACCGCCTCCGAATGACCGCCGGTAACCGGCACGCGCACCGTGGTGGCGGTAACCATGATCGAATTGTCGCCCAATATCTTGCGTGTTTCATTGATCATCTTCATCTCCTCCTTCGTGTACCCGTTATCGGTGAACACATCACACTGGGGAATGCAATTCCGGTAAATCTGGTGAGGGTATGCGCGGTC
>CAYWHP010000034.1:3764-36557 GCA_964457845.1 uncultured Porphyromonadaceae bacterium
TCCAATTGCCGGACGGCCTTTACGCCTGTTCCGGTAACCGATTGGTAGGTGCTGATCACCAGCCTTGCGATGCCGTATTTTTTATGCAGCGGTGCAATGGCCACCAGCATCTGTATGGTGGAGCAATTCGGATTGGCGATGATCAGGTCGTCGCGGGTGAGTTCATGGGCATTGATCTCCGGGATCACCAGCTTTTTGGTTGGATCCATTCGCCAGGCCGATGAGTTGTCGATTACGATGATGCCGGCTGCAGCGAATTTCGGTGCCAGCTCCAGCGATGTGCCGCCGCCGGCTGAAAAGATGGCGATCACCGGCTTCATGGCGATGGCCTGTTCGGCCGAAACGATGGTATATTCCTTACCCTTGAAAGTCACCTTCTTGCCCACCGAGCTGGCCGAAGCCACGGGAATGAGTTCCGTAACCGGGAAGTTTCGTTCTTCCAATACCTGGAGCATCTTGCTCCCAACCAGGCCTGTGGCGCCAACGACTGCGATTTTCATGGTAAAATTTCCAATTCGTGTTAAAAAGTGCATCTATATAAGTGCACAAAGATAACACACATGAAGGGTATAATGGTGCTTTTGCTGATCTCGGAGGTCCTTTTCGACCCGGATCCGCCCGTTGGGCTGCCTTCTTTTGAGTATGCCGAGCTCTTCAACCCGGGCCCGGATACGGTTGATCTTGCAGGGTGGCAGTGGTTTGCCGGGGGTAAAGTCCGGCCGCTCCCGGGTGGAAGCATTGCTCCCGGCGGTTACGCTGTTGTAACTTCAGCGGCAGGGGCACCGGCTTTTCGCCCGTTTGGGCAGGTGCTGGTGGTGGAATCGTTCCCGGCGTTGCGGAACAGCGGCGACCGGCTGGCCATCATCAATCCCGACGGGATCGCCGTGCACACCATCGAATACTCGCCCGTGCAGTTCGCCGATGCCCTGAAGGCCAACGGTGGTTGGGCGCTTGAACTGGCCGACCTCCAAAACCATTGCAGTTCTGCTGCATGGCTGCCTTCCACGGACCCCTCCGGGGGCACCCCCGGAAGGGCAAATTCGCAGCAGCTCTCCATACCCGCCGGTGAACCCGCCCGGCTTCTCCGGGCTGCCGGATACGATGCCGGCAGGTTTGTCCTCCTCTTCTCCGGTCCGCTGGATCCGGCCGTCGACGTGAATAATTATGCAGTCACCATAAATCCCGGCGGGCTTCAGCCCGCGCAGGCGCCCGCAGGAGAATTTGGCTTCCCCGGCCTCTTTATTAATTATCCCGACATGGCCGCTGCCGATACGATATATACAATCAATATTACCGGAACCGTCACCGACTGCTCCCTCCGCCCATCACTCCTCCGCCCTCTTCCTTTCGGCCTCCCGTCGGCCCCCGATTCAGCCGATGTGGTGATCACCGAGATTCTGTTTGATCCACTGCCCGGGCAAACCGAGTTTGTGGAGCTTTTCAACCGGTCGGAACGGGTGGTAGAGCTCCGCGACCTGCTGGTAGCCCGTGCCGATACCACTGGTTTGGTGACCGGCTGGTCCGACAGCCAGCCGCTCTCTTTCTGGCTCTTTCCGGGATGTTACGCCGTGATCCCGGCCGATGAGGCCCTCCTCCGCAGTGGATGGCCCGGTGTGGACCCCGCGCTGCTGGCGGCACGCACCGATCTGCCTGCACTCACAAACGGCGAGTCGCGCCTCCTGCTGCTCAACCGCGGCCAGCAGATAATCGATGCCATAACCTGGTCGCCGGAGTGGCACTATCCCTTCCTGTCCGAAACCAGAGGGGTTTCGCTGGAACGCCTCGATCCGGCGTTGCCTGGCGTTCTCCGGAGCAGCTGGTTTTCCGCTTCGGCCGACGTGGGCGGCAGCACGCCCGGGGCACCGAACTCCTGCCGGTCGCCGCCGGAAACCGGGACGGACGACCGTTTTACCCTGCAGCCGGCTGCAGGCTTTACTTCGGCAAACGGCGTTACCCGTCAGGTGGGGATCACCTACCGGTTCGGCGAAGCGGGATGGTTTTTGCGGATTCAGGTGTTCGACCGATCGGGCGTTTCTGTACGCGAGCTGGTCCCTTTCGGGGCCGCCGGACCGGAAGGTATGGCCGCGTGGGACGGGCTCGATGACGCCCAATGCGCCGTGCCCGACGGGATCTACCTGCTTGTTGCTGATTATTACCACCCCTCGGGCAGCCGGGGCCGGTGGCGAAGGGCCTGCGCCTTCAGCCGCGATTAGCGGACCAGGGCAAAGGATCGCGCCTCCGGATCCCATCCCGGGTCGGACAGAATGGCCGGAATGATGGCGCCGGGCGTCTCCACAATGCTCCACATGTCGCGGTGCCTGGGCCCCAGAAAGTGGTTGTCGAGCATCGCATGGAGCAGGTCGATCAGCGGGTTGTAGAACCCGTACGAATTGAGGATGATCATGGGTTTGGGGAAGAGCCCGAGCCGCTTGAGGCTCAGCGTTTCCATGAACTCTTCCATCGTGCCGCAGCCGCCCGGAAAGGTGACCACAGCATCTACGTTGTGGATCATGGCCTCCTTGCGCTCGGCCATGGTTTCGGTGGTAATCATTTCCGACAGCTCTGCGTGGTGCCACTCCACCTCCTGCATGAAACGGGGCATGATTCCAATAGTGTGCCCGCCGTGCTTCATCATCTCGTCGGCCAGCACCCCCATGATGCCGGTGCGGCTGCCGCCGAATACCAGGTGTATGCCGCTCTCCGAAAGGATACGTGCAAACTCCCGTGCATGCTCAAGAAAGGGCTCAGGGGTTTTGCTGCTGGATGCGCAGTATACGCATATCCTTTTGTGCTCCAATATATTGCTCATTCTTATACCGAATAGGGAGAACGTGTAACCATGCCCTTAAAGAGCATGGCCAGGCTGGCCGATGCCTTGTTGGCAGCCACCTGAACATCCTCGTGGGTATTTTCGGAGAAGTGGCCCGGTACGGCAACGTTGGTCACCACCGACACGGCAAAAACCGGAAGGCTCATGTGGCGTGCTGCCAGCACTTCGGGTATGGTCGACATGCCGATCACATCGGCACCGATGATGCGGTAATGAGTGTATTCGGCAGGGGTTTCGAAACTGGGTCCCGGGTTGCCGAGGTATACCCCTTCGCGGAGCCTAAGCTGCATGCCGGCGGCAATATCATGGGCCATGCCGATCAGTTTCCTGTCATACGGTTCGGTCATATCGGGGAACCGGGTGCCGAGCTCTTCGATATTTTTTCCGCGCAGCGGGCTGTCGGGAAAAAAGTTGATGTGGTCACGGATCACCATCAGGTCGCCCACCGAATAATCCGGGTTGATGCCGCCTGCCGCATTGGAAAGAAAAACCTGCCGGATACCGGTAAGCCTCATCACGCGCAGCGGGAACACGGTTTCGGCCATCGTATAGCCCTCATAATAGTGGAAGCGTCCCTGCATGGCCACCACCGGCATATCGGCCAGGTGCCCGAAAATGAGGTTGCCATGGTGCCCTTCCACCGTGGTAACCGGAAAGTTGGGGATTTCCTCGTAGGGGATGATATCGGTTATCTTTATTTCATCCACAAGGCCGCCGAGGCCGGTGCCGAGTACAATGCCGGTGCAGGGCCGGATCTTCGTTCTGCTTAATACGTAATCAGTTGATTCCGTGAGTTTTTTCCACATATCTGTTAACCTGTGTTAGGATTTCTTTCTGTTGCTCTATGGTGAGCGGCGGTCGGTTCGGGATCACCTCCATTGGCAGGCCCGCGAGTGTTTTCAGCAGCCGGAGTTTCACAAAGTCTTTTCCGGTGGTGAGTATGACCGGCTCTGCGGCCGCTGTTCCGCCCGCCAGCTTCTCTTTTATATCCTGAAAAGCCTTTTTGATTTGCTGTGCCTCACGCTCCGTATACCGGAAATGGTCGGGGTAACGCAGGTGCCCCATCAGCCGGCCGGCCAGTTTCAGGCCTTCGGCCAGGCCATCCGGGCTGGCGGTTCCGGTTACCAGGAGCACGGGCCTCCCTTCCGTAACTGCCGTATCGGAATTCTTTCTGTTTGTTTCGATGATCAGGTGTGCGCGTTTGATCCCGGCAAGCGGCTCGCGGCGGAGACCGGCCGGCAGCAGGCGCTCGCGGCGCATGGGCCGGTCGGCGCTGTCGAGCAGGATGGCAAAACCGGGCGTTACGCGGCGGTGCTGGAAGCCGTCGTCCATCAGGATCACATCGGGTTTGAGCCGGCTGTCGGCGGCCAGGGCCAGAATGCCTCTTTTGCGGTTTGAATCAACCGCTATTGCGATTCCGGGCAGCATCATCCGGAGCTCCATGGGCTCATCACCCGCCGTTGCCGGTGCGGAATCCGGGCCGAGCAACATGAATCCCCGAGTGGTGCGGCCATAGCCACGACTGAGGATGGCAACACGGTACTTTTCGGAGAGTCTGCCGGCGAGCCAGGCAACTACCGGTGTTTTTCCGGTTCCGCCAGCAACCAGGTTGCCAACAACGACAACCGGCACGGTTGGCTTATACGAGGAAATTATCGATTTGTCATATAGAAGGTTACGCAAACCTGTGGCCAATCCGTAGAGCCAGGAAAGCGGGGTCAGCAGCGATATGAGAAATCTGTTTTGGGTCAACCGGGCATCAATAAAAGTTGAGCGTAAACGGCATGCGCGCCTGGATCCGGCCGCCGGTCAGCAGCGAGCGGATTTCGGCAAGGGCGGGAATCTCTTTGGCGAGGAAGGCATCCGTGGGGGATGATTTTCCGGAAAGCTGGCCAAGGATTTCGTTCAGCGGGTTTTTAAGAGCCGGCATCTCACGGATTTTCCAGTTTTTGAGGTTCGCCTCGGCGGCGGCCATTTCAATGGCCCTGCTCAGCCCGCCGATCTCATCAACAAGCCCTTTTTCCTTAGCGGTTACGCCGGCCCAGATCCTGCCCTGCCCGACAGCATCGACAGCCTCGGTAGACATATTGCGGGTTTTGGAAACGTGCACGAGAAAGTTCCGGTAGGTTTTGCCCAGCTGTGCATCGAATACAGCCTTTTCTGCTTCCGTCATGGGGCGGAAGATGGAGCCGGTGCCCGCAAGCTTGTTGGTTTCCACGCCATCGAAGGTGATACCGATCTTGTCGGTGAGCAATTTCTGCATATTGGGAACCAGTCCGAAAGCGCCGATGGATCCGGTGAGGCTGGTGTGCCCGGCGATGATCTTCGTGCCGGGTGTGGCGATCCAGTACCCGCCCGAACCGGCCACGTCGCCCATCGACACGATCACCGGCTTAACGGCGGCCGTGAGTTCCACCTCGCGGCGGATGACCTCCGAGGCCAGTGCATCACCCCCCGGGGAGTTGATACGGAATACAATGGATTTTATCTTGGTATCCTTGCGGGCCTTTTCGAATGTTTTGGCCAGATCGGCGCCGATGCTCTGACTGCCGCCGGATTTCATTGCAATGGAACCGGTACCGTATATGACAGCGATGCGGTCGGGAGTGTATTCACCCGCCGGGGCGGGTGCCAGCGAGTAATCCATGATCGATACCGTGCGTACCTTTTCGGCGGGTCCCTGGCCGGTTTTTTTCAGGAGGAGGCTGTTCACCTGGTCCTCATAAAGCAGGCTGTCGACCAGGCGGGCACCGAGCGCGTCTTCCGGAGTGCGTGCCACCCAGCCGTCGGCCAGACGGTTGAGCTCATCCACGCTGATCTTGCGGCTTTCTGAAATGCCGGTGAGCATGCGAGACCAGACAGTCTGGATATAGGCGGATACCTGCTCGCGGCTGGCTTCGCTCATCGATTCGAGCAGGAATGGCTCAACAGCCGATTTGTAGCGGCCTTCACGGATCACCTGCACTTCTACGCCAAGCTTTTCGAGCGCTTTTTTATAGAACATCATTTCGGAGCGGAGGCCGCGGAATTCCAGCATGCCTTCCGGGTTCATGTACACCGCATCGGAAACCGAAGCGAGGTAATAACTGCCCTGGGTGTATATTTCGGAATAGGCGATCACGAACTTGCCGGCAGCCCGGAAAGCGGCCAGGCTCTCACGGATCTCGTCGACGGTGGAGATGCCCGGGCCTGTCAGGCCGGTTCTAAGCAGTACGCCGTCGATGTTGGCGTCTTTGGCTGCTGCCTTCAGGTTGTTGATGATATCGTACAATCCCATCGTGGATTCGAGGCTCATCGACTCGTAATCGAGGATCTCCAGCGGGTTGTTGATTGATCGTTCGGTTACCCGGCGGTCAAGGTCGATTACCATGATGGTGTGCGGCTTAACGGTGATCTCCTGCGGTGAGGAGGAGAGCAGGGCCGATACGCTGCCGAGGCCGATGAGGGTGATCACCACCAGTGCCACGCAGACAGCCAGAAAGCTGGCCAGGAAATATTTGAAGAATCCTCTCATGATTTCATTGAATTAGAAATGAACCACAAAAATAGGTTTTAAAGCCCTAATTTTGCGGTCTCAATTCATTTTGATGCAGGAACTTGTAATAGGTATTGGCAGTAACCTCGGCGACCGCCACAAAAACATCCTCGACGCCATCACGCTGGTGGGGGAACGTATCGGCAGGGTGACCGCTGTCTCCTCCCTCGTTGAAACAGAACCCATTGGTTTCGAATCTGCCAACAGGTTCCTCAACGGGGCCTTTATTGTTGAGGATGAACCTGCTGAAGGGGTGAGCATATCCGAACGGCTGCAAACCATTATCCGGCTGCTGCAGTCTGTTGAAGCCGGATTCGGTCGCGTGCGCACCGGCGTCTATACCGACAGGGCCATCGATCTTGATATTTTATTTTACGGAAACGAGGTGGTAAACATTCCCGGAATCGTTGTGCCGCACCCGCGGCTGCATGAGCGGGAATTTGTGCTGGTGCCGCTGAAAGAGATTTGCCCAGATAAGATTCATCCCGTTATTAAGCTGGCAATAAGGGACTTGTTGAATGAAGTTATGAAGTAATGAAATATTGAATGGTGAAGTCGGAGATTCGAAGGCCAGTTTTGAATTTTGAAAATCAGGATCAAGGAGCAACACTCCAGCCAACCTCCTTCAAATTGGAATTTCAGCATTCAAAATTGGCCTTCGAATCTCCGACCTGGTCCTGATCCCTCAAAACTTCAACTAAAAATGCTCGCTGCCGTCGCTGGCTTTACTTCCATAGGACAGGTCGCCGGCATCGCCGAGGCCCGGTACAATGTAAGCCTTGGAGGTTAGTTCGTCATCCACCGCCACCGTCCAGATGGTTGTTTTTTTCATGGGGAGCGATTTGCGAAGGAATTCGATGCCCTCCTTGCTGGCGATCAGTGATGCCACATGGACGTGGGTAGGGGTGCCTTTTTCAAGCAATGCCTTGTAAGCCAATAGGATGGTGCTGCCGGTGGCGATCATGGGATCGCAGAGGATGATCACCTTGTTTTTAACGGAAGGACCGGAGAGATGCTCGAATCGGATATGAAAGGTGCCGTCTTTTTCGTATTCCCTGAAGGAAGAGATGAAGGCGTTTTCGGCTTTGTCGAAATAGTTGAGGAAGCCCTGGTGAAATGGCAGGCCGGCACGGAGTATGGTTGCCAGGACGATTGAATCTGAGGGAATGTTTGCATCGGCGGTGCCAAGCGGTGTGCGCACCTCGGCGGCGACGTATTTTAGGGTTTTGCTGATTTCGTAGGCCAGCACCTCACCCACGCGCTCCATGTTCCTGCGAAAGCGCATCGGATCTTTCTGGATCTTCTCATCCCTGATCTCTGCCATGAACTGGTTGAGGATGGAATTCTGGTCGCCAAGGTTGTTTATCATGATGCCTGGAATTGATTGTTTTAAAAGTAGTAAATCTTATTTCACCTTTTTGTCGGCCCACAAACTCAGGGGCCATGGCAGGCGGTTTATTCTCAGGGACGAATAGGTTGAAGGAGCAGCGCCGAAACCCTGATAGAACCGGGCGACGGTTTCGATGTCCGACCCTTCGAAGTCGAGCGTGAGCTGGATTCCTGCGTTGAGATGGATATACCTGTCGATGAGGTAGAACATGGCACGTGACTCGCGACCCTCTTCATTGAGTGCCGGGGCCAGGTAGTAGTGGAAATATTTATCCTGGCCGAAGAGGGCAGCGGCCACCAGCTGTCCGGTTCGGTTTTTGATGCCGCAAATCATGCCGGAATTGTGGTTGAGCATGGCGGGCACGAGTTTCTGCAGGGCGCTGCGGTTTTTTTGTGCCGTAAGGATGGCAGCGCCGGCGCTCTTGTCCTGTGCGAGCAGTTCCATAAACTCTTCAAGAGTTATGTTCGTTCGGAACCTGAGGTTTTCCGTTACCTTTTTGAGGTTCCGGCGGGTGTTTTCGTTGTATTTTTCCTGGATCTGCTGATACGGCCGGTGGAGGTTCAGCCTGAAGGTGGTGTGCTGTGCTACGGGAAATTTTTTCCCCGGGGGGTTGAGGTCATTGAGTGTGATCTCCACGAGCCGGTAGGAGGCTGGTATGGCAGCGATCACGTTATCAACCTGATAGGGTTTGAGCGGGTCGCGGCTCAGGACCCCGAGCTGCTGGCTGAGCAGCGGCTGATAAAGGTAACTGATGCCGAATTTCTTCCTTCCGGTAAGCGGCATGGCCACGGTATAGTCTTCATTCACCAGGGCATCCCAATCCGGGCATACCGCATCAAGGTACCAGGAGCGGGCATAGATTGTGCCACCCTTTGCGAGGCGTACCAGCTGATCCCAGCGCTGCCTGTCGATCTGCTGATGGCTGATGTATTGTAGTTCCATACTGATTTTTCAGGTGGGTTTGGAGATGGTCAGGAGCTGGCGATAAACCTCGCTCCATCCGGCCCAGTCATTCCATTCACTAAGTGATTCATTGTGCCACAGGCTGATGAATGTGCCGTTTGTTCTTCGCACTTCGGTATTCAGCGCCTGTATTTTAGCGATGGCCTGACCCGGGTTGAGCTTCATATATTGCCGGAGGCCTGTATCCATTACGCAGAACGGCCAAACGGTAAGGCCGGTGCTTTTATTGGTTTCCAGATCGAAAAACCGGAAAGGGGAGGAGATTCCTGCACGGAAGCCTGCACAGTCGGCGAAGCCCATGGAGTAGTCGTCGGTAATGCCGAGGTTTACCAGTTGCCGGTAGGTATCGGGCAGCCGGAGGCGGAGATAGTGCTGACGGCTGCGGGTTACCGGTTGCCCCGTGATTGACTGAAGCCTGCCGGCTTCCTGTGCCAGCCGTCCGGGCAGTGATCCCGAAGCATAGGATGGATGGAGCCCTGTCGGATTGGCGGCAGCGATTTTGCTGATAAGATTCCGGAAATAACGGTTCTTACATGAAATGTTTTTGTCGTGCAGTCCGTACGATGCCACCAGGAAGAACCAGATGGCCGTTACGCCGGCATCGGAATGAAAGCGGTGAATCAGCTCATAGGTGTGATAGGGATCAGCCTGATTGTCGCGCAGTACCTGAAAGCGGAAATTCCGGGCCTCCATGTTATCGCGGTCGTTCCAGAGGCCGCCGAGGGTTCTGCGGAGGCCCTTGTGCGCGTAGGCCCAGGCGTTGTCGATGTCGATGGTGGGTGTGAAGGTGTATTCGGGCAGCCGGGTTGCAACTCCGTTGCCGTACCAGGTTTTTAGCAATCCGGCGAGTTCCATGACCCAGATGTTGACGACCGGTTTTTCCAGGACACCGAGGTGGAATGCAAGGCTTTCAGTGGAACGGAAGCGATGGTGCTCATCGGGTTCAAAGGGCAGGTACTCTTCGTACCGGGTCACGTTATAGAAGATGGCCGAAAGGATGTCGAAGGGGAGATCGGCTGTTTCCCGATTATTCTCGAAAATAACAGGGATGCCTGCCCAGGGTTCTCCGGGTATTAGCCGGGCCGACTGGTCGCGGATATCGGATTCGAACAGGAGACCGGAAGCTCCGATGTATGGGATCCCGGGGATGTGGCTGAATGAATAGTTCAGTCGGGCACCATCGGATTGGATAATCTCCTCGCGGAATGTGGTAAGCCTGTATTCGACCCCCATGAGTTGCCGGAAAACGAGGTCAAGTGTCCAAGTCACTCTCGGGTTCTCTTCGGGGCAATAGATCAGGATCATCGGACAGGTTTTATC
Source organism: uncultured Porphyromonadaceae bacterium (assembly GCA_964457845.1). GTDB lineage: Bacteria > Bacteroidota > Bacteroidia > Bacteroidales > UBA12481 > UBA12481. The sequence continues at coordinate 13,803 of CAYWHP010000034.1, forward strand.
CGGTGAATATACGATTTTTTTGCACGACGGTTGCGGATTCAGGGCATCAGGTTATCGTCGGCCATACTGAGGTAACCCTGATCGGAGACAATCAGGTGGTCGAGCAGCGACAGGTCGAGGAGTTGCGCGGCCTCCTTTATTTTTTTGGTGATGCGCAGATCGGCATCGGAGGGGTTGAGGTTTCCCGACGGATGGTTATGTGCCAGAATGATTCCGGAGGCCAGTTTCTCGACTGCGGCATTCAGAATCAGGCGGACATCGGTTACCGTACCGGAGATCCCGCCCTGGGAAATCCGTACCTGGTCGATAACCTGGTTTGACCGGTTGAGGAGCAGAATCCAGAACTCTTCGTGTTGCAGGTCGGTGAGGTTGCCATCGAGCAGTCTGAAGGCATCCTGGCTGCACCTGATCTTCGGTCGAACCGAAGGTGGTGCTGCCTTCCGGCGCCGGGCCATCTCGAAAGCGGCTTGCAGCCGGATTGCTTTCGCCTCGCCGATGCCGCTTATTTTTTCCAGTTCGGCCAGTGAAAGCTTGCCGAGGTTGTGCAGATCATTGCCGGCCAGCTGGAGCACGAGCCTGGCCAGGTCGATGGCCGATTGGTTTCTGGTGCCCGTGCCGATGAGGATGGCGATGAGTTCGGTATTGCTGAGCCCGGCCATACCCTGGCGAAGACATTTTTCACGGGGCCGGTCTTCGACGGCCAGGTCGCGGATGCGAAATGCGGGATATTCCATAATCTGTTACCCTGTTTTAGGGTATAGACGCGAAAACCTGGCCGGAATGGAAAAAAAGGTGCCGCCGGAGTAAAAAAAAGGGACGCATTTATGCGTCCCAACAAAAAAATGCGGTTTGGGGGAAACCCTATAAGGCGTTCACATGCTTTGCAAGGCCCGACTTGAGGTTGGCAGCCTTGTTGCTGTGAATGATATTCTTTTTGGCCAGTTTGTCGAGCATGGCGGAAACTTTCGGAAGAAGCTCGGAAGCTGCGGTTTTCTCCGTAAGGCTTCTGAGGCTCTTTACCGCGTTACGGGCGGTTTTGGCGTAATATTTATTGTGCTCGTTCCGGGTTTCTGTCTGACGGATACGCTTCAATGCCGACTTGTGATGTGCCATTTTTACAATCTTAAATTTTTCGTAGCCCGTAGGGGAATCGAACCCCTGCTACCAGAATGAAAATCTGACGTCCTAACCCCTAGACGAACGGGCCAAAATGTTTCCCACGTAAAACTTGGGACTGCAAAAGTAAATAAAATATATTTCCCGCCAACAGTGAGAGCATTTTTTTTTGTCTGATCTTGTGTATTATGCTGATGGCTTTTACCAATTTGTAATTTTGGAGGATGGAGCAGCCCGATTTTAAGTTGATATTAAGTGACAGCAGCCGGTCGCTGGCCGACTACACGGCTTCAGTTGTGGGGTCGGATCCCTTATTATTTGCGGCGGTTATGGATATTGCCTGGCAGCAAAGGCCACAGCTTGGCATGCGCGCGGCCAGGGTGGCAGATCTGGCCTGTGAGCTGAACCCCGATTTGGTAAGGCCCCATTTGCTGCGATTGGTGAGGGAGGTGCCCGAGCTGCGGGACATGGGCGTTAAACGGGTTTTTATGCATATTTTGACTCGCCATTCCTGGGTTGACGACGAGGATGCGATGGGAGGGCTGGTTGATGCGCTCATCCGCTGGTTGTTCGATGAAGCCCAGTCAATAGCTGTAAAATACTATGCCATGATGATACTCAGCAACATAACCAACGTGCTTCCCGAACTGAGAATAGAAATATCGGCGGTACTGGAGGAGGTGATTCCTCACTGGGAATCGGCCGCCCTTCAGCGCGCAGGGAGGCGTACGATGGCACATTTCCGGAAATCGCGAAGGGTTTATGAGTAACAGGGCAAACAGCCGTGTGGCGCTGGCTGCCTGTTCCGGCTATGGGGTGGAAATGGTTGAGGCGGCGGTGAGGCATGCCGTTGAGTTGCTGGGCGGAGCGGAACAGTATGTTAAGCCGGGCGATAACATCCTGGTGAAACCCAACCTTCTTTTGCCGAAGGATTCGGATAAGGCGGCAACCACACATCCGTCGGTGTTCCGTGCCGTGCTCCGGCTGATGCAGGATGCCGGTGCGGTGGTCAGCTATGGCGACAGCCCGGCAGTGGGCACCACCCGGGGAGTAGCCAGAAAGGCCGGCCTCCTGGATGTTGTTGAAGAGCTTCAGATTCCGGAGGCCGATATGGTTACGCGTGTTGAGATGCCTTTCCCGCAGGGCAATCTGATCAAGCAGTTTACGCTGGCAAAGGGCGTGGTGGATGCGGATGGGCTGATATCCGTCTGCAAAATGAAGACGCATGCACTTACCCGCATGACCGGTGCGGTAAAAAACCAGTTCGGCTGTATCCCGGGGATGCTCAAATCCGAATTTCACGGGCGGCTCACCAACGATGACCTGTTCTCACGGATGCTGGTCGATCTGAACCTGCTGATGAGGCCACGGCTTTTTATCATGGATGCGGTTGTCGCCATGGAGGGCAATGGCCCTGCCAGCGGTACTCCCCGGCAGGTAGGGCTCATCCTTGCCTCGGACGACCCGGTTGCGCTGGATGCCACGGTCTGTTACCTGATCGGGCTTAATCCTGAACTGGTACCGACCATTCGATGGGGCGAAAAGCTTGGGCTTGGAGATTATCGCACGATGAAGTGGCTCGGAGAGTCGCCCGATGACTGGATCCAGCAGGGCTTCAGGGTAAACCGTTCCGTAGGCCCTACCTCCCTGTCGGGTACCTCGGCACTCGCACCGATAGCAAGGAATTTCCTGATCCCCAAGCCGGTTATCGATGAGGAGAAGTGCACGCGCTGCGGGCAGTGTGTAGATATTTGCCCGGTTCATCCGAAAGCCCTGCAATTTCCCGTAACACCGAAAGGCCATGTGCCACGGTACGACTATTCGGCGTGCATCCGCTGTTATTGCTGTCACGAAACCTGCCCGTCAGCCGCCATCCGCATCCGGGTGCCGCTGGCCGGGCGCATTCTTCACTAATCATGAACGCCAAACAAAATCTGTCACTATTCCTGCGCCGCACCGGCCTGATGAAAACGTCCGACTTTCTCCGGTTTCTCTGGATCCGCTGGCGGAACCGCAAGGCAAACCGTACGTTCCGCAGGGAGCACCCCGAAGTGGTATTGCCGCCCGACTATCTTATGTATGAGTCGTTTATGCTGGATTACTCACGCTATTACCTGAATGGCAAAAAAACAGCCGAATGGCTGACCGGCCTGGTGCAGCAGCAAAAGGACCTTAAGGGCGCCAGCATCCTCGACTGGGGTTGCGGCCCGGCCCGCGTGATACGGCACCTTCCGGGGATCCTTCCGGATGCTGTTCTCTACGGCACCGATTACAACCGCAGGTCGATCGCGTGGTGCTCAAATACTTTTTCAGCTATCTGGTTTCACACCAATGATCTGATGCCCGGATTCGTTTACGAAAAGGAGATGTTCGACCTGGTTTACGGAATATCGATATTTACGCACCTTTCGGAAGAGGGCCATCAGGCCTGGCTGAAGGAGCTGTCGAGGGTGCTGAAACCGGGAGGAATTCTGTTCCTTACCCTCCATGGGAGCGGTTTCCGGGATAAGCTTACTCCGCGGGAGCTGACGGACTTCGATGCCGGGCAACTGGTTGTAAGGGGCCAGGTGTCCGAAGGGCACCGTACCTTTGCCGCTTTCCATCCGGCAGCATGGGTAAAAGCCTGGAGTGCAGGCATGACCCTTGCCATGCATATCCCGGGAGGACCCGGTGAACAGGATGTCTGGATGCTCAGAAAATGATGAGGGCAGCACCTGCCAGCACCAGCAGCTCGAGTGCAGCGGGTATCAGATTTATTCCGTTGGTGGCCTTGAAACAGAGAATAGGATTAATGGATGCCCGCTTTTCCGAGGATTTTTTCACTTCCCTGTACTTTTCGGGGATATCCGGGATTCCGTTTCCGTTGAGATCGGGAAGGCGCGATGCATAGTCGAGCAGTCCGGCCCACTCTTTTGCCTCCTGAATTCCCGGCGTTGAAAGATCCCTGTCGATGCGCGTAAGGCTGAAATCGGTCACCGGCGTTCCGTCGGCAAGCTTGGGGACAACGCTGAGAAGCCCCATGGTGCTTTTTTTGATCACGCCGAAAAATTTCATCACATATTCATTTGTCACCACCCCGTAAAGCCGTTCAGGATTCTTGCCGAGCTTGATTTTTTGGTATCCGTCGGTGTCGTTCCCCAGCTTCACCTCATAAACCCTGTCGAGCGGTATGCGCAGGGAATTCATCTTGAACTTCATCCCCGACCAGTAGGCATAATAATCCGACGACATTTTTTCGGCGAGCTGCATTGCTTCGAGAATGCTTTTCAGCTCTTTGCCTGTGACAAAAATTTTGCAGATGGCGTATCCTGCCGATCCGTCTTTTTCGCTCATGCCGAGCGGCAGTATCCTGAACAGGTCGGCCGGGAGCTGCCGGCCCGTTTTTCCGGGGATGATCTCGTCGCGCACGAGACCGGCGCTGATCATCACCACATCCGTCGGGCGGGGATCAATACGCTTGACATAATCATAAATGGCATCTGCAACAAAGGGCCCAAGATTGGATGTTTGCAGGATGCTGTATGAATTGAACCGCAGCGGAAAGGCGGCTTCCGCCACCGGCCTGGCCATATCGAAAGGATATCCTGCAAACAGTTCGTTGCCGATCAGTTGCTGCTGTTCAGCAATCATACGCTGGATGGCTGCATCACCCTGGATCCTGTCATCCACAGGGATCAATTCCCCGGAGATTACGCTGACCCCCGAACTTGTTTTCTCAATTTCGAGCCTGCCTACGAAACGTCCTTCACTCTCGGCCTGAACGATGGGTATGTTGTTTACAATAAGCGGCTTGTCGAGACGGGTATGGGTATGCCCGGAAAGGATGACGTCGATTCCCGGAACCTGACCGGCAAGTTCAATATCATCACCCGCCCAGCCACCTTTACCGTCGGGTACCAACCCGCTGTGGGATATGCAGATGACGATATCACACTTCTCCTCATTCCTCAGTTTGTCAACCATTTCCGTTGCCTTTGCGATCCGGTCGGTAAAGCCTGCCGGCTTTGCCATCGGTGCCACGCTGGCGGCATCCACCCCCATCAGGGCGAAAAAGCCTGTTTTGAGTCCGTTTCGGTTGATTATCCGGTAGGGTGCAATTAGTCCCGATTTGAAAAGCCCCTCGAGGCTGTCGTCCCCGGTATTTACGGAATCAAACTTTATATTCGACAGAACCAGCCCCGGCACCGGTTGTTCGGCTGATTTGGAAAGGATTTTGGCAAGTTCGGCCGGACCGAAATCGAATTCATGATTTCCCAGTGCTACAAGATCATAACCCATGTGCTTCATGAGCCGAAGCTGGAATCCGGTTTTGGATTCGGCAGTATGGAATAGGGTGCCCATCAGAAAATCCCCGGCATCAATAACCAGCAGGGATTCCGGCTGCTTCTCGCGATAGCCCGAAATTATGGCAGCTATCCGGGAGAACCCGCCGACCGTTCCGTCATTGTTCACCGTAAGCGGACTGTAGTCCGACTCGGGGCTGTAACCCATCAGGCGGGAATGCATGTCGTTGGTGTGAAGGATGGTGAGGCGCTGGGCAGGCAGGGTGATGGCCATGGCGAGCAGAAGGGTGAAGAGAAGGGTTCTTCTTGACATCAGGTGAGGAGGTTAGGAGGTTAACAGGTTAACGAAAGGTTTTTCCGAATAAAAATAGGCTTTTTTGTTCATTTGCATTTCAATGTTAACGCTAAATCAGGAGAGGATGTTCAAAGCAATACTATTTGATCTCGATGGCTTATTGATTGATTCCGAAACAATATACCGGAAGATATCGTACCGGATGGCGGATGATTTCGGGAAAGAGCTTCATGATGGCATCTGGGCGAAACAGATGGGACGGTCGCCGCTGGAGTCGCTCACGATTTTCCGGGAGGAGCTGGGAATCACCACCCATACGGCTCAGGAACTGGTCGACTTTCGCAACATTCTGCTCGATGATGCATTTCGTAACAGTCTTGAATTGCTGCCGGGAGCCATTGAAATACTGGATGCCTTCCGGGGAAGGCTGAGCCTGGCCATCGCCACCGGGTCGCCCCGCAAGCTCATGGAGCTGGCGGTTGACCGTTTCGGCATACGGGATTATTTTGACTACATGCTGCCGTCCGACGGTCTGACACGAGGCAAGCCCGATCCCGAGATCTATCTGAAAACGGCGGAGGCCATCGGGATAAACCCCGAGGAGTGTTTTGTGCTGGAGGATTCCTCGAATGGCGTCGTATCGGGGCACCGGGCAGGATGTTTTGTAATCGCGGTGCCCAGTATCTATACGTGCAACCAGGATTTCGGGGCAGCCGACAGCATCGCTGCCAGTCTCGATGAGGCAAGTCAGCTGATTGGAACATTGATCTGAAATATTTATGAACAGGCTCACAGGTATTCTGTTTTTGGCGCTGATTCTTCAGGGATGTAAGGACCCTTCTGATCCGGGTGATAGTAACGATTGCATCATATCCGACCTTGCCAGGCTGGAGGCGATTGATATCTTTCCGGCGGATCATCCGCTAAACCGCGATATTTCTTCCGATTCTACGGATCCCAGATCCGATGCAATAATCCGCCTTATCGGGACCCCGGAAATTCATTGCGATTTCGGTAACGGGTTATGGAACGGCTCACCGATCGGGATTCCTTTTATCCTGGTTTGCGGCAGTCAGACTAAAATACCTGTGGTATTCCGTGCGAATGGCTACGACGGGAATTATGGCGACGAGAGCGATCCGGGTCCCTATCCGGTTCCTTTAATCGCACCGGTTGAAGGCAATGGTCAGGCAGACAGCCATGTTCTCGCCGTTGATCTGGACAACCTGATGTTGTATGAACTTTACAACGCCAGCCCGGATAACCGCAACGGCCGCTGGGAGGCCTCCAGCGGTGCCGTCTGGGATCTTCAGACGAACAGCCGGCGTCCCATGGGCTGGACATCAGCCGATGCGGCCGGATTGCCAATATTGCCTCTTCTAATCAGGTATGAAGAAATTGTCAGGGGGGAAATCGATCATCCCATACGCTTCACCCTGACGAATGCGAAGTCGATGCGGGCCTATACCGGTGCCGCCAGTCACTGGAGTTCAGGGGGAAATACCGACATGAACGCACCAACCCCTTTCGGAATGAAGCTTCGGTTGAAAGCGGATTTTGATATCACCTCATTTTCCCCGACAAACCAGGTGATCCTGCGTGCCATGAAAAAATACGGCCTTATTTTCGCCGATATCGGTGCGGATTTCTATATCGGAGGTGCGCCTGATGAGCGCTGGAGCAATGATGAGCTCAGAGAATTGAAAAGGTTGACAGCTGACCGGTTTGAAGTGGTAAAGATGGGAGCAATTATACGCCCCGATTAGGACGGATGACTATTTCCTTCTCCTGTAAAGCCCGTCAAACAATACGGTGAAGGCCTGCCCGCCGTCTTTCGACTGTTCCCAGAGCTGGCGCACGGTGCCATCGGGGTTGGGTGTCCAGGTCATTTTGTTGATAATGCGGTTGTTCTTGTCGTCCCGGTATTCGTCGCCCGTCATAACCATCCTGCCGTCCCTGAAATTACCCTTTACCACAATCGCCACACCGTCGCTGCCCATCCACAGGTGCTTCCATTTCTTATCCGTTTTGTCGTAGAAGTTATAGCTGGACCCGGTATGCGAGCTAACCACCGACTTCCAGTTTTCCCGGATTATGCAGTCGGCCTCAATCTTATTGATCTTGTTGAATCCGATCATTTCGGCCTGGCTGTATACAACCCAGTCGCCGACCCAAAAGTCGAACTGCCTGTATTCATCACTGCAGCAGGCACATCCGGTGCCCGGGGATTGTGCCTGTCCGGCTGCGGCGGACAGCAATATCAGTATCACGAAAAGGGACTTCATCTTCATCGTACAAAAATACGGCAACAAATGATCCGCGGTGACGAAACAAAAAAGTTAATCATCTCACTTGTCATTTAATCTACGCACCCGGAGGCGAAACGGAGCGGCTTCGGTCACCGCCGTCGGCCGTAAATTGTATCTTTGAAAAAAATAAAGAGATGGCAACCGTTCAGTGGTTCATTGTACTGGAGTCGCGGGAAGTGGGCAAAAAGCCGGTTGGCGTTACGCGAATGGGTGAGAAGCTGGTTTTCTGGCGCGACGAGGCGGGGAGCGTTTTCTGCCTTAAGGATCCCTGCATCCACAGGGGTGCGGCCCTGAGTTACGGAGAGTGCATCAACAACCATATCCGCTGCCCTTTCCACGGACTCGAGTTTGATTCAACCGGCCGCTGTACGATTATCCCGGCCAACAGTTCCGCGAAGCCTGTTCCGGAGAATTTCCGGACACAGGGGTATACCACCTATGAATCGCAGGGGTTTATCTGGATATATTTTGGTGATGCGGATCCCGGTGAGTCGGTTCCCGAATTTTTTGAGGGACTTGAAAAGCACTCGCAGTATACCACCGTTGATCCCTGGAACGCGCATTATACCAGGGCGATCGAGAACCAGCTCGATGTATCGCACCTTCCTTTCGTGCACAGGAAGTCGATCGGCAGGGGCGGACGGACGGTAGCCGACGGGCCGCGTCTTACCTGGACCCATCCCGGCCGGTTCCGGGTGGATGTTTACAATCGCCCGGATGACGGAAAACCGGCCCGGTTCCCGGATGAAACGCCGGTGAAACCGGCCGGCACGCAGCATCTTGATTTCATTTTCCCGAACCTCTGGCAAAATTATCTTAGCCACAAGCTTCGAATAGTAGTAGCCTTTGTTCCGGTGGATGACAACCATTCGCTTTTGTATCTCAGGCTCTATCAGAGAATAGTAACCCTTCCCGGCCTCAGCCGGCTCTTCAACCTGCTTTTTACCCCGTTCAATCTGCGGATCCTTCATGAGGACCGACGCGTGGTACAGACCCAGGTGCCGAAGGAGAGCCGGATCGACGGCGGTGAAATGCTCTTCCCGGCCGATATGCCCATCGTGCAGTTCCGCAGGAAGCGCAACGAATATCAGTCATAAACGAAAACCTATACAACATGACCACCCGCTGTCTTACCATGCGGATCTGCATTGTATTAATCTGCCTGGCTTCGGCGGGCCGCCTGCCGGCGCAGGAAAGGGTATCCCCGGGATACCTGGAGGCCGGAACCCGATGGGTTGATTCGGTTTTCAACAGCCTGAGCCCGGCGGAGCGTATCTGCCAGCTGATCATGGTGGCGGCCTTTTCCAATAAAGGCGCCGATCACCAGAAGGAAACCGAACACCTCATACGGGAGTACGGCATTGGCGGGCTCGCCTTCTTTCAGGGAGGTCCGGTGCGACAGGCCAACCTGGTTAACCGCTATCAGGCGATAGCCAAAGTGCCGCTGCTGATGGCCATCGATGCCGAATGGGGGCTGGCCATGCGACTCGACAGCACCTTCCGGTTTCCCTTCCAGATGGCCCTGGGCGCGATACGAAACAACGACCTGATTTACCGGATGGGCGCGGAGATCGCTTGCCAGCTCCGGGAGACGGGCATGCAGATGAACTTCGCCCCGGTGGCCGACTGCAACAACAACCCTGAAAACCCGGTGATCAATTACCGGTCGTTCGGGGAGAACCCGCAACTTGTTGCCGAAAAGGCAATTGCCTACATGAATGGCATGCAGGACATGGGCGTACTCGCCACTGCAAAGCACTTTCCGGGTCATGGCGATACCGATACCGATTCGCATCTTGCCCTGCCCGGCATCAACCGGAGCATGGCACGGCTGGATTCGGTGGAGCTTTACCCGTTCCGCAGGATGATATCGGAAGGTGTTGGATCGGTGATGGTGGCTCATCTGGAAGTACCTGCCATTGAACCGGTTGCGGGAGTGCCCACCACCCTGTCGAAGGCGGCAATCACAGGCCTGCTCCGTGAGAAGATGGGATTCCACGGTCTGGTGGTAACCGACGCCCTCAACATGAAGGGGGTGACGGCCACCTTCCCTCCGGGGGAGATAGAGATCAGGGCCCTGGAAGCCGGCAACGACATGCTGACCTACGTTAGTGATGTGCCGCTGGCCATCCGGAGCATCGAACAGGCGCTGAAAAGCGGGAGGATTACGGAGGCCGACATTGCGAAACGCTGCAGGGCGATACTTGCAGCAAAATACTGGACGGGTCTCAGCAACAGGCAGTTCCTTGTAACGGATGGTCTGCCGGAGCGGCTCAATAACGTCGGTGCGGAGCTCCTCAACAGGGAACTGGTTGAAGCATCGCTCACCGTTCTCCGCAACCGCGATACCATCCTGCCGGTGAAGGACCTCGAGAAGCACCGGATTGCTTCCGTGATGCTGGGACATAAGGAGCAGACCACATTCCAGCGCCGTCTGAACGATTATGCTGCCATCGATCATTTCCAGCTTAACGACGGCACGGGAGCGGAACTGTCGGCGGGGCTGCTGAAAAATCTGCAGAAATATACCCTGGTCATTGTCGGGATCCAGAATATGGACCAGCGTGCGGCCAAAAATTTTGGTCTTTCCGCTGCTGAAATAACCTTCATCCATCAGCTTTCGCTTAAGGTTCCGGTAATTGCCGTTGTGTTCGGCAACCCCTACGCCATTGGCAAACTCCGGGAACCCGACAAGCTGGCCGGCCTCATTGTGGCGTATCAGGAATCCGAAGCCTCGATGGACCTTTCGGCCCAGCTGATTTTCGGCGGCACCGGCGCCACCGGCCGCCTGCCGGTAAGCGTGAAACCATGGTTCCGGGAAGGCGACGGCATCGACACGGAGGGAGCCATCCGGTTTTCGTATACCTTGCCCGAAGGCGCCGGCATGGAATCGGCCAGTCTGAAAAAAACAATTGATTCGATCTGCACCAACGGGATCGCGCTCGGTGCTTTTCCGGGCTGTGAAGTTTTTGCCGCTCGAAACGGGAAAGTGGTTTTTCAGGGCTGCTACGGAAACCACACCTATGGGCCCGGCCGGCCGGTGATGCCGGACGACCTGTTCGACATGGCCTCGGTAACCAAATGCTCCGCGCCGCTGGCCGGTATCATGCGCCTTGTTCAGGAAAACAAAGTCAGCCTGGATGCACCGTTTTCAACTTACTGGACCGATTTCAAGGGAAGCGACAAGGAGAATATGACGGTGCGGCAGGTGCTGGCACACCGCGGCGGACTGCCCGCCTGGATCCCTTTCTGGCGGGATACCCGCAATCCCGACGGCACCTATATGGACAAGACACTGCGGGCCGATTCATCCGCTGATTATCCGGTAAGGGTATCGCAGGGGCTTTGGCGCCATACCGGTTACGACAATGTCATCTATCAGAAAATCAAGTCGGAACCAGCTTTAAAAGAAAAGAAATATGTTTATTCTGATCTGAGCTTTCACCTTTGGCCGAAAGTGATCGGCAAATTAACCGGAACCGGTTACGAGACATACCTTACGGATCAGCTTTACAAGCCGCTTGGGGCGGGAACCCTGACATACAACCCGTTGAGCTACTACTCGCGCGATCGTATTGTGCCCACCGAGCGGGATACCTTTTTCAGGATGGAACTGCTCCATGGCTATGTTCATGATGAAGGAGCGGCCATGCTGGGCGGCGTGAGCGGCAATGCCGGACTGTTCGGCACCGCTGCCGACCTGGCAAAGATGTGGCAGATGTACCTTTGGAAGGGGTCGTATGGCGGGAGGCAGTTCATTTCACCCAGGATCATGGCTGAGTTTACCGCCTGCCAGTATCCCGCCGAGGGGATCCGTCGGGGCATCGGCTTCGACAAGCCCATAATCGGAAACGATACGCTTAATTTCGAGGATTGTTACCCCTGCCCGTCGGCATCTCCCGAAAGCTTCGGCCACTCGGGTTACACCGGCACTTTCGTTTGGGCCGATCCGGCCAGCGGGCTGCTCTATGTGTTTCTGAGCAACCGTGTTTATCCCACCCGCGATAACAACAAGCTTTCCGATCTTTACATACGCAAGAAAATTCTCCAGGCATTATATGACTCCATAGAGCAATGAAAAAGACACTTCTTTTCACGGTTTCCCTGCTGACGGCAGTTGCCGCCTTACAGGCACAGCGGGTAAATAAATACAACGACAGCATCATCAGGGTGATTCACGACCTGGCCGACAGGCGGGATGCCGCCGGGTTGTTGCCGTACCTGCGAAGCGGCGATCCGAACCATCGGGGGGAGGCGCTCTTTTGCCTGGGCAGCGTGCAGGGGGAGGGCATCGCCGATTCGATCTTTGCCGCAATGGATGTGCCGCTTGAGCGGGTGAGGATGATGGGGGCCTGGGCTCTCGGTCAGACCGGCCGCCCGGAGGCGGTGCCGCTCCTGCGCAAGGTGCTGGAAAGGGATACCAATGCCCTCGTTCGGGGGATGTGCTATGAGGCGATCGGAAAGTGCGGAAAGGAGGAGGACCTCAATTTTATTTCCGGCTTCGACTGCACCCTGCAGGAATCCGAAGGTCAGGCAATGGGTATCTTCAGGTTCGGCCTGCGGGGTATCACCTCGGTTGCCGGTAACCAGCGGGTGATGAAGTTGATGAAATCCGGCACCAGCATGGCCGGGATGATTTACGCTTCCTATTTCCTCGGGCGTTATGCCGGGATGGACTGGCTGCAAACGGTGCCCGGGGATATCGAGGCGGCATTTGCCGGTGAAAGGAACCCGGAAATCCGGTCGAACCTGATCAAGGCGGTGATCCGCGCAAAAGATGAAGAGGCGTGGCCGCTGGTTAAGAGTTTGCTCGAGTCGGATGGGGACTACCGGATAAAGGTGAACATATTGAATTCCATGGCCCTGATTCCCTGGAACAAGGCATCGAAGAATGTCTATCAGCTGGTTGAGGGGGCCGATGAGAATCTCTCTGCAGCAGCCGCGGAGGCGGTGCAGCGGCACGCCGTTTATACCGATCTTACCGCATTGCTGAAAAGTATCGACCTTACGAAGAACCCGCGGAGTCGTGCCCTTCTTCTGGGCAAGGCGCTGGAACTTGTCGCCGGCAAGGCCTCGCTGGTGAAGAAGGTTGAAAAGATGATCCTCGATGCGGCGGGCGCGGCCGTAAGTTCCACAGAAAGGGCATTTTACCTGAAGGCACTTGCCTCCGATCCCATGCAATATTCCTTTGCCGAAAGCCAGCTTAATACGGCCCGGGATCCGATACTGGCTACCGCTGCACTGGAAACCATTACGGAAATGCGGAAGAGCCCGGCCTTCGCCGAGGCGGCCAAAAGTGCCGCCGCTGCCGGAACCGATCTGGAGGCGGAATACCTTCGGATTTTCAAAAAGGCCATCCAGACAGGCGATGTGGCGCTGGTGGCCCTCGCGGCTGGTACCCTCCGCGATGCAAAGCTTAACTACAGGGAGAAGATTACCGATACCGGATTTCTCGAAGCGGCACTTCCCAAAGTCAACAATCCGGCCAAGATCGAAGCATTTGTGGAGATCAATCAGGCGTTGGCCTATTTCAAGGGCAAACCGCCTCTCCCGCCGCTGCAGCCAATGTATAATCATCCCATCAGCTGGGAGAGGGTGCTGAAACTGGCACCCAAACAGAAGGTACTTGTTAAGACCGGGAAAGGGGAGTTTGTCATCCAGCTCAATGTCACCTGGTGCCCCGGCACATCAGCGGCATTTGCCGAACTGGTGGAATCGGGCTTCTACACCAACTTCACCATTCACCGGGTGGTGCCCAATTTCGTTATGCAGGATGGTTGTCCGCGCGGCGACGGATGGGGTGCGCCCGAATTCACCATCCGGTCGGAATTCACCCCGGGAACCTTCATGGAGGGCACCCTTGGGATGGCGTCATCCGGAAAAGACACCGAGGGGAGCCAGTGGTATGTAACCCATTCCGCCACACCGCACCTGGACGCACGCTACACGGCGTTCGGCTTCGTTGCAGAAGGCATGGATGTGGTGAACAGGCTCCAGGTGGGGGATTTGATCAAGGGGATGGAGTTGGTTGAAGAAAAGTAGAGACGCATAAATGCGTCTCCTCCCTAGATCAATGTGACGCGTGACGCGGAAGAATCGTGACACGTGATGCGTGACGCGTGACGCGATGTAGAGACGCATAAATGCGTCTCCTGTGGCAAAGGACACATGAGGTGATGTAGAGACGCATAATTGCGTCTCCTGTGGCAAAGGATACATGAGGTGATGTAGAGACGCATAATTGCGTCTCCTCCATAAATCAAATCGTCAAACCTATAAAGAGCAGGTCGTCCGCAAGAGCTCGGTCAGGATCATTGCCCGGGGGTGAAGCGTTTTTGCCCGGTTCCCTCACATAAGCCTTCATGGTGGCGCACCGCTGGCCTTCGCCCCTGCCTGCCGGACGGATCGTATATTCTCCAACACAGGCCGGAACGATGAATGTTTCGGCGTAATGCACGGGGAATGGGCTGAAAGCCCCGGATGGGCTTTCGACAATTACTTCGGCGCCTTCCACCAGGCAGATCACGTTAACGGTGCCGCTGGTGTTGTGCAGGACCTTTCCGGTGAACCAGTGGCGGCGCGTTTCGATGAATTCCAGTTCATGGAGGCCGGTGCTCTCCTCGATCCAGCCGGCTCCTTCGGCCACTTTTTGGAAGCGGTTGACAAGGTTTTCCCTGGTCCAGCCTGTTGTGCGGTTCCACTGGATGTTCTTTTTCCCGTGGCCGATATTGATTGGCCGGGGTTTCCCGTCCATGCCCAGCCGGCCCCAGTCCCAAAGTTTGAACGTGAAGATGTAGGGTGTGGCACTGATCTCCAGAACCATGCTTTCACTGCCCGAGCAGTGGACCGTTCCGCCGGGAATCAGAAAATGATCATGCTTTTCAACCGGCCAGATTTGAACGTGTTTTTCAGCCGGAAAATCGAAACCTCCGGCCTGGGCCCGCTCGAGGTCGGCGATCATGGCTTCGGGGTTGACCCCCTCTTTAAGACCCAGGTAAACAGCGGCCCCGGGACCGGCGTCCATCATGTAATAGCTTTCGTCCTGGGTGTAATCCATGCCGAACTGTTCGCGGATATAGGCGGTGAGCGGGTGCACCTGAAGGCTGAGGTTGCCCCCTCCCATGGTATCGAGATAATCGAAACGGATGGGAAATTCATCGCCGAAGCGGTCGAAAATGTATTTCCCAAGCAGTTTTTCGGGCTCGAGAAAAACCAGGTTTATGGAGGGGATCTCAATGGTATCTGCGCCAAACTTCAGGAGGAGGCTGTTCTCCTCGGGGACGCAGTTGAAGCACCATGCGTAATTGTCGGCCGAGGGGTCGAGGCCGCAAACCTCCTTCATCCACTGGCCGCCCCACGGGCCGGGATCAAAGAAGGGCACGACGCTGAACGGCCGGCTGAGGCACTGCCGCAGCCCGTCGGTGACGGCCTTGCCGGAGACCATCTTCGGTAAAGAAGCCGTATTGGTATCCAATACATAATCGCATCTGTCGAATACACTCTTTTTAAGCCGGTCGCAGACGCGCCAGTCAACAAAATAGCCCTGCTTGTAGAGCAGCATCCAGTCGGCCGTTTCCCGGTTGCGGAGGCCAATGTTGTCGACCTCATGGCGGCGCATGCGGAGCTGGATCTCCCAGCGGGCCATGTCGGCATACACCAGCAGGCCGGGGTTTGGCCAAACCAGTGAGGCACCGGTACCTGCGATGAGGACAATGCCGCTTTTTATGGCACTGATGCGGCTGGCGGCGTCTTTCAGCTTTTCAGGGTCGAACCAGGCGTCGATGGTTAGACGGGTGAGAAATCCAAAGATCCGGTCGTTGGTGACATCCGGAAAGACCAGCTCGCGGATGCGCTCCACGGGCCACATCAGGTCGCGGGTGCGGATTACGAGAGCCGGCTGAAGCCCGGTGATGAGTTCAGCCGTTACGGCTTCTTCGTACACACCCTGGTAATATTCCACGGCGATAATGCGGGGATCAGCCTGAATGGTGGAACCGGCGAGCAGCGCTGCCGTGATTTCCGACCAGCCTTGGCTTACCTGGTAATTCCCGTCGACTTCGACATGAGGGACGGAATTGAAACCTGTTTTTTGCACGGCATAGATATTTCATGCAAAAGTAGGGTATTTACGATGCCGGTGAAATTGGCGGTCAATTGATAAATTGCACAGATAATTATCTACTTTTACTGTTGGTCGGTCGGATGACGGAAGGGAAAAATGGAATACAAACTTGGTCAGATACTGGACGCCAACCTGTTGCAAATATTACAGGATAAGCTCAATGCGGTGAACCCATTTCCGTCGGCACTTGTCGATAATGACGGTATTATACTAACAGCCACCGCCTGGCAGGACATCTGTACTAAATTCCACCGGAAAAACCCGGAGTCTGAGCAGGTGTGCATCGAGAGCGACAAATATATCCTGGCCCACCTTTCTGCCGCCAATCCGGCTGTGTCTTACCGGTGCCCGCACGGCATGACCGACAATGCGATACCGATTTTAGTTGAAGGCCATCATCTGGGGAGTTTCTTTACCGGCCAGTTTTTCCTTGAGCCGCCCGATATGGAGTTTTTCAGGAAGCAGGCTGTGCGTTATGGATTTGATACAGAGTCTTATCTTGCTGCTGTCAGGTCGGTACCGGTGTGGACTGTCCAACAGGTGCCCCCTTTGCTTGATTTCATGAAGGCTTTTATTGAGTCGCTGGCCAGCATGGGCCTTTCCCGGCTGCGGGAGGAAGAGGCACGTAAACTTGCCGAGGAAACCGATACAAAGCTCCGCGAAAGCGATGCGCATCTCCGGAGAATTCTCGAGAACACCCAGGCGGGTTATTTCCACATAGATTGTGACGGGATTCTCCGGGATGTGAATGAGGCGCTTGCCAGGCTGTATGGGTACGAAAGACGGGACGAAATTATTGGTCACCTATTCACGGAAATTGTTGATCCTGACGATTCGGCGGGTGTTGGTATTTTCCATCGTCAGGTGCTTAAAGGCAACCCGGATTTCATGACCGGAGAAGCCAACCGCAGAATGCGTAACGGGGTGACAGGTTATCATACCTATTCTGCCAAACCGGTGGTTCGCAATGACCGTGTGGTTGGAATCGAGGGGTTCATCATCGATGTTACCCGGAGAAAGCTTGCCGAAATCGACAGGGACCTGACCCGGGAGCGGCTCTCCTCCGTTTTTGCTACCATGACAGAGGCATTCGCACTCCATGAAGTGGTAGAGGATGAATCGGGCAATGCAATCAATTACCGCTACCTTGATGTAAACCCGGCATTTGAGGCGGTGGTTGGTCAGCCGGCCCGCGATATTGTGGGAAAGCTTGTTACAGAGGTCAACCCTTACATGACAGAGGAAATTGTCGGACAGTTTGCCCGGGTGGGCCAAACAGGTGAGCCTGTTACCAAGCAATTCCTGAACCGGCTGACAGGCAAATCCTACCGCCTGATGATCTTCAGCAGTCAGAAGGGGCAGTACGCCATCCTGCTCGAGGATATTACTGCCCGTGTGCTGATGGAAAAGCATCTGCGCGAAAGCGAGGCAAAATACAAGCAATTGTCGGATCTGACCCCGGAAGGCCTTCTGGTGATTCTCGACAATGTTGTTCATTATGCCAACAGGGCGGCTGCCCTGATTTTCGAGGCACCTGATCCGGAGTATCTCGTAGGCATCCAGATGGATAGGCTCATTCACCCCGACTGCCGGCAGCCCTTGGCTCAAAAAATTGCGGATATCGCCGGCAAGGGGGGATTGAGCGGATTCCAGGAGGAGAAGCTGCTTAAACTTAATGGGGAAGTCTTCTATTCGGAAGTGGCGGCCGTTCCCTTCCAGTTAGCCGGGCGTATTGCCAGCCAGGTTATCTTTAATGATATTACCGAGCGGAAAATTGCCGAGGACAAGCTGAAGACTCTGGCGCATGCCATCGATAGCATCAAGGAGTGTGTTTCGATGACCGACACGGAGAATAATCTGATATTTGTAAACAGTTCATTTTGCCAGACATACGGATACTCCCGGGCTGAACTGCTGGGCAGGAGCATCAGCATGGTACGCACACCGGATGACGGCAAGCATATTTCCACCCACGACATTCTGACGGAAACACTGGGCGGTGGCTGGAGTGGTGAAGTGATCAACCGGAGAAAGGACGGTACAGATTTTCCTGCCTATATATCCACCGCGATTGTTTATGATGAGGAAGGCAAGGTTCTGGCGCTGATCGGAATTGCCACGGATATCACGGAAAGAAAGCGGAATGAGCAGGAATTGATCGCAGCCAAGGAGAAAGCCGAGGAAAGCGATAAACTAAAGAGCGCATTCCTGGCAAACATTAGTCACGAGATCCGGACGCCGATGAACAGTATCCTGGGGTTCACCGAACTGCTGGAAGAGATGTCGGATGATCCCCAACAGCTTTCGTACCTCAGGATAATCAGCAGCGGTGGTGAGCGGCTCCTCAAAATCATCAATTCGGTGATTGATATAGCCAAGATTGAGGCCGGGCAGGCTAATCTGACTTTCAGTCACTTCGACCTGAATACACTGATGGAGGAGCTGTTTGAGCTGAACAAACGTACCAATCCCGGTGTCAGGCTGCAGTCTGACATGGCGGGGAAGCCATCGATGCCTTTCTTTACAGATAAGACGAAGTTGTTTCAGATTCTCAACAATCTGCTGACCAATGCCCTTAAATATACGCGCCAGGGTTTGGTTAACTATGGTTATTCGGTTACCCCTGCCGGCATAACTTTTTATGTAAAGGATACCGGCATTGGTATACCACCGGATTATTACAATCATATCTTTGAGCGCTTCCGTAAGGTTGATCTGCATGATCGTTCTGATTTCGAGGGAACAGGCCTCGGACTTGCCATTTCGAGGGAGCTCGCCCGGTTATTGAAGGGTGAGATATGGTTTGAATCGGAAGAGGGCAGAGGATCGGTGTTTTATGTACGGCTGCCGCTTTAGTCAGTGACCGTCGATGCTTGATGCGTGACGCTGAAAATCATTTGATTTTAGGTTTATTTAGATTTATTTTGTTGATATATTTTATATCCAGCCAACATTCAACCCAATGAAAACCCTGCATCGTAAATCTTCTCTCTTTTTTCTGGCTTTTGCCTTCTGCCTTCTGCCTTCTGCCTTTCCGCAGGTAACACTGCCGGCAGTGATCGGCAGCCATATGGTACTTCAGCAGAAGAGCGAAGTTCCACTCTGGGGATGGGCATCCCCGGATGAAAGCGTCGTAATTGTCACTTCCTGGAATTCGAAGCGATATCAGCTCTACGGTGGAGCCGACGGCAAGTGGAGCACCAAGGTTATGACACCCGAGGCGGGAGGGCCTTTTGTGATCGAGATTAAGGGTAAAAATATCATCCTACTCGAAGATATCCTCATCGGAGAGGTTTGGTTGTGCTCCGGGCAGAGCAACATGGAGATGCCGCTGAAAGGATGGCCTGAATGGGGTGGTCCCATCGATGGCTCGGAGGCCGCCATTCAGGAGGCAAATAATCCGAATATCCGTTTGTTTACGGTAAAAAAGGCTTACTCCTTCAGCCCGGTGGATACCTGCTCGGGAAAATGGGAAGCGTGCACACCAGAGACTGCAAAGGATTTCAGCGCAACGGGTTATTTTTTCGGCCGTACCCTGAGCCAGAAACTTAATATCCCGATCGGGCTGATCCATACGAGCTGGGGAGGAACAGCTGCCGAAGCCTGGACGAGCAATGAATTTGTCAGCAAGATCCCCAAATTCGTCAACGCCGGGGCCAAGTGTGATCCGGAGCTTTATTACAAGACCGCCATCGACAACTATTACAAGGAGCAGGAAAAATGGGTGAAATCCATTGGGTTTACCGTTTCTCCCGAAGGGCCCGACTGGTCAACCAGCACGTCAGCCGGCACCGGATGGCTTGATGCCAGCGTTCCGGCCGAATGGGGAGCAACTCCCGTTGGAGCTTATTCCGGAATGGTTGAGTACCGGCTTGCCTTTAAGGTGCCGAAAAGCATGGTTGGGAAACCGGTTGTTATCGAACTGGGGCCGATTGATGAAATGGATGTCACCTGGCTCAACGGGAAGCTTATCGGAAGCCATCTCAATCCGGGCGACTGGGCCACACCCAGAAAATATGAGGTGCCTGCCGGCATATTGAAATCCGGTGAAAACATACTCGCGCTTAAAGTTGCCAATACCTCCGGACAAGGCGGCATTAACGGCAAGGATGCCGATGTGAAAATCAGCATTGCAAATTCAAAAGGCAAATTCCAGTCACTGGCCGGAACCTGGCAGATTCGCAAGGCCGAATCTTTCGGGAAACTTCCTCCGGTGCCCGACTGCATCAACTGCAACTACCCGAATACGCCGACGATGCTTTACAATGCCATGATCAAGCCACTCGTACCCTTTGGTATCAAGGGAGCCATCTGGTATCAGGGTGAAAGCAACCGGTATGACGGACTGCTGTACCGGCAGATTTTCTCGGGTATGATCCAGAACTGGCGGGCCGACTGGAAGCAGGGCGATTTTCCGTTCTACTACGTTCAGATTGCGCCTTACACCTATCAGGACAGTTACAGCACCGGGCAATTGCGCGAAGCCCAGGAGATGGCCATGAAAAAACTGCAGAATACAGGCATGGTGGTAACGATGGACATCGGAGACATCAAGAATATTCACCCGGCCAACAAAACCGATGTTGGCAAGCGACTTGCCGCATGGGCACTGGCCAAAGATTACGGACTAACGAACACTGCCCACGCCAGCCCATTTTTCAGGGCTATGCAGATTGAAGGAAATAAGATGCGAATCATGTTCGACAATGTATCGGGTGGGCTCACCTCCTTCGGAAATGAACTGGTAGGATTTCAGATTGCCGGAGCCGACAGGGTATTTCATCCCGCCAAGGCTGTCATCGGGGATAAGGTGGTATTTGTTTCGAGCGATGCTGTACCCGCCCCGCAAGCTGTCCGTTTTGGCTGGAATTCCACCGATGTTACCAATCTGTATAATATCCTTGGCCTTCCGGCAGCACCGTTCCGGACGGATAAGTGGGATGATGTGAAATGACGTGACACGTTATGCGTGACGCGTGACGCGATGATGTAGAGACGCATACATGCGTCTCCTTAATTCCGGCAATCGGACGAAAACAAAGTGTTCCGAATTATTTATTAAATAGTAAAATGAACAAATTAACCTCCATCCTCCTCGTAGCCATCACCCTTGCCTCCTGCAAGCCGGCGGCAAAGGAAACTTTTGTGATCAGCGGTTCGGTTAAAAACAGTGCCGATAAGGAACTCAAGCTGACTATCGGGACCCGCGTTGATACGCTGAAAATGAATCCCGACGGAACCTTTTCGAAAGAGATAACTCTCCTAAAGGCTTCAGATGCCACACTTCAGGGCAGCAAGTTATACGCGCCACTTTACCTGATACCGGGTAAGGACCTCGCTGTTACCGCGAATGGCCAGGATTTCAATATGGATCTGGCATTTGCCGGAAAGATGGCTCCGGAGAACAATTTTCTCCTGAAAAGGGCCGACGGTGATTCGAAGCGGCAGGAATTGCTGTTTAATTATTTCAAGGCTCCAAAGACGCCTGCCGATTTTAAGGGAGTTCGTGATTCTTTGCGCGTCGCTGATCTGGCTTTTCTGGAGAATTATTCTGCCGACGGTGGCAAGCTCGATCCGGGATTTGTTGAACATCAGAAAAAAGTAATTGAGTTTGGCTATTATGGTGACCTGAACAGCTACCCGATGATGGCCGAATACTACAATACAGATAAGCCGGTTATTCCGGATGACTGGTATGCATTCATGAAGGATGTCAAACTGGATGACCCGTCACTGCTTGAAATTAATGAGGCCAGTTTTTTTATCTCCTCCTACGTAACCAATCAGGCATTGAAATTATCGGGAGTATCGAGAGACAAAGCCTACAACAACCCGGTTGTGATCATAGCCACAGTCAATTATCTGAAGGAAAACTTTAAGAGCCCGGAGTTCTACAACCGGTTTGCCTTTGAAGAGATGAAGGGTAAAATCGATTCGGAAGGCCCTGCCGGACTCGAGGCGGTTGTTGAGGAATATATGACAAAGTCGACTGATGATGCGAATAAGAAGCTGCTCAAGGATATGGTGGACGGATGGGCCGGCATGGCACCGGGCAAGCCGGCGCCGGTGTTTAACCTGCCGGACATCAATGGCAAGGTGGTAGCGCTTGCTGATTTTGCCGGAAAATATGTTTTTATAGATTTTTGGGCAACCTGGTGCGGCCCTTGTAAAGCCGAAGTTCCTGCCTACAAGAAACTGATTGCCGATTATACCGGCAAGAACATTGTTTTCATGAGCATTTCGGTAGATAAGGACAAGGCTGCCTGGGAAAAGATGGTAAAAGAGGGATTGCCCGAAACCGATCCGGAAACCGGCAAACCGTTAGTTCCGGCGAAGATGATCGCCATGGACTGGCTGCAACTGCATGATGCCGTAAAATACAACAAGCTTTGGCTGGTGAGATATATCCCGACGTTTGTGCTGGTCGACATGCAGGGCAACATTGTAAACGCCCGTGCTGAACGGCCGTCAACCGAGGAGCTCCGCACGGTGATTGACGCTTTACCCGGAATTTGACGCATAAACTGGTAGAGACGTTTAAAAACGTCTCTCTTATTCAACGGACGCGTTTGATAGAAGAGACGTTTTTAAACGTCTCTACAATGTATTATGAAAAAGAGGTTATCGATG
>CAYWHP010000034.1:36657-39700 GCA_964457845.1 uncultured Porphyromonadaceae bacterium
GAAGAGACGTTTTTAAACGTCTCTACAATGTATTATGAAAAAGAGGTTATCGATGAAAAGAATTTTATTGACCATTATTGTTGCCGCCGCTGCCGTTTCCGCCGGCTGGGCGCAAATTCCCGTTTTGCCATACACCACAGCACAATGGAATGCCGATACGCTTGGTAACCAGCGCGTTCTTGTGAAGGTTGAAAAGCCGGGCGAGGCAGTCTTGTGCGAAATTCCCTGGCGCCGGCGCGACATGAATCCCCAGGACAAAGAGATCCTGATCTATGCCGCGAAGGGCAATCAGCCGGTAAGGAATGTAATCCGGGTTGAAATAGGCCGTGAAGCCGGCAGGATAATTTTTGAACCGGTGGCGGGTGCAGGCGACTATTACGTTTACTATCTGCCGTTCAAGAGCAGCGGCGGAAGCTATCCCAAGGTGAATTACCTGAAGCCGGCCGATCGTGCAGAGGCGGGCTGGAAGGCGGCGCACAGCAACCCGACGGGTCTTCAGAAGGCGAAAGCTATTGAAATGCAGAGCATAAAGCCGCTCCATTCCTTTTATCCGATGGAGGTGATTGCGACGGTAAAGGAGACTGAACAGCTTTTATCAAAGGCAAAAGCCGAAGTGGTTCTTTTTCCGGAGGTGAGGGAATATCCTATCCGCATGTGGGGCGATTTGCCCTACCGCTGGGTAAAGAGGGGGATCGTCAATACACTGGCAGATACCATACAGCAGGGCGAGTATTATTCATTTCAGATAGGCGTATGGGCGGCAGGGGCTGCTATCAGCGGGGTTGGATTGAAGTTCAGTGACCTTACCGGCCCGGGCGGGGCAAAGATCCCGTCGAAAGCGCTCACCTGCTTCAATCTGGGTGGTAACGACTGGACGCAGCAACCGCTCAATAAGACCATCAGCATTGCGAAAGGTAAGATACAGCCGATGTGGATCGGCGTTGATGTGCCGGCCACGTGTGTTCCCGGAGTTTATAAGGGGGTTGTAGAGACGCATTATCATGCGTCTCTACGCGCATCGGGTATAGGGAAGGTTAATGTCGAACTGACCGTAATGCCCGGCATCCTGGCCGACCGGGGCGACAGTAAGCCAGAGAACCACGGCCGGCTCCGCTGGCTTAATTCCGACATCGCTGTCGACGAGGGCATCATCCCCCCGTATACTCCCATCGAGGTAAGCGGACAGACACTGAAAATTCTGGGCCGAGAGCTGAAACTGGGTAATGAGGGCCTTCCTGAGCAGGTGCTGAGCTATTTTGCCCCGGGCATGACAACGCTCAGTGCAGCTGGCTCACCACTGCTGGCGGCGCCGGCATCGCTCGTCGTTGAAAGCGGCGGGAAAGCGGTTGCTGTAAAATCAGCAGGCATGAAAGTTACGGGCAAGGCCGAGGGCGCAGTAAAATGGGAGTCGGACTGGACTGCCGGCGACATTGATTTTCATCTCGTCGGCCGGCTGGAGTTCGACGGCTTCCTTACCTACCGGATTACGGCCAAAGCCAAAAAGGCGTCACCGGTGTCGGACATCCGTTTCGTGCTTCCGATGAGCGGCGACAAGGTGTCATTCATGCTCGGCCTGGGCCAGAAGGGCGGCAAAGTGCCGGATCAGCTCCGGTTCAAGTGGGATCCCTATTTCAACTGCGACGGCCCCTGGCTGGGAACGGTTACGGCTGGGATTCAGGCAACTTTCAGGGCCGAGAATTATGAAAGGCCTTTGAATACCAATTTCTATCACCAGAAGCCCCTTAACATGCCGCCATCGTGGTACAACCAGGGCAAGGGAGGCATTGATCTCAACCGGAAGGGCAATGTTTATGAACTCACATCGTACAGCGGTGAACGTATAATGGCTGCGGGCGAAACACTCCATTTCGACATTAACATCCTGCTTACCCCGTTCCGGCCGATCGACCCGAAGAAGCAGTGGCACGACCGCTACTATCACAAGTACATGCCGCTTGATACCATAGCAAAGGTTGGTGCAAACGTGATAAACGTCCACCATGCAACGGAAATCAACCCGTTCATCAATTATCCGTTCATGCGTCCTGCTGAAATGAAGGCGTATATCGATTCGGCCCATGCAATCGGCGATAAGGTAAAGATCTACTATACCGTACGGGAGCTCACCAATATCTGCCCCGAGCTCTGGGCACTGAAATCGCTTGGTAACGAGATCCTTTCAGACGGCCCGGGCGGTGGATATTCCTGGCTGCAGGAGCATCTCGACGGAAATTACATTCCGGCCTGGTTCGTGCCTGAACTCAGCGATGCGGCCGTGATCAACACCGGTACATCACGCTGGCACAACTATTATCTCGAAGGGCTCAACTGGCTGATAAAGAATGTCGGCATTGATGGCCTGTATATCGATGATGTAGCCTTCGACCGCAGCATCATGCTGAGGGCCAAAAAGGTAATGCTTCGAAGCAATCCCGGTGCGATGATCGACCTCCATTCGGCAAATCAGTTCAATGACCGCGACGGTTATACCAACTCCGCCAACCTTTACCTGGAACATTTTCCATACATCGACCGACTGTGGTTTGGGGAATATTTCGACTACAATGCCTCGCCGGATTACTGGCTCACCGAAGTTTCGGGCATCCCTTTCGGCCTGATGGGTGAGATGCTTCAGGACGGCGGCAACCAGTGGCGCGGGCTGATTTATGGGATGACCGCCCGGGCTCCGTGGTCGGGTGATCCCACGAACATCTGGAAACTAATGGACGATTTTGGTATTCAGAATGCCGAGATGATCGGCTACTGGGTGCCCGACTGTCCGGTAAAAACCGGTCGCCAGGATATCCTGGCCACGGTTTACCGGGCAAAAGGCAAGACCCTTGTGGCGGTTGCCTCCTGGGCCGCGGGACCGGCCAGGGTTTCGCTGGATATTGATTGGAAAGCATTGGGAATCGACCCGAAGAAGGCTAAGATTTCGATTCCCGCGGTGAAGAAATTCCAGGAAGCGGGGACGCATGCCATCGGAGAATCCCTCGTTGTGCCAACGGGTAAAGGACTGGCGCTGATCATTTCGGAGAAATAG
>CAYWHP010000035.1:0-38956 GCA_964457845.1 uncultured Porphyromonadaceae bacterium
TGTATGGCTCAGCTTTCGGCACCCCGGCGGAAATGAAAAAAGTTTTTTCGGGTTCAGCATCTTCCTGGCGGCCGGGATCCTTTGCCTGGTACTCTTGGGATATTCCAATGGCCGCTTTCGGGGGATGGAAGGATCAAACGGTTAATGGCGCCGATCATGGTCTGTATGCCTTCATGAATTTCCCTTTTATGTGGGATTCGGCTACAGTAACGGGCGCTGTGCCTGTGGCCCGGATTCTTTCCGGTTATCTTCAGGAGCTGGGGTCGATGGAAGATTCCGGGGCCTGGCTGGGTGGCAGGGACCTTTACAGCGTTCTTGAAGGGCTCGTCTTGTGTCCGGCTGCACTCCGCTCGCCCAGGTTGTCCGGGGTCTGGCGTGGACTTGGCGGGGAGCAAAAGGAGTGGCTGGCGGAATCATTTGCCTCCATTGCGTCACGTTTCACCCTGGGCGATACCCTTTTGGCGGCATTGGGAACAGATATGGCACGATTGAACGTGTACGACTGGGTGGCCCCGGAATCCGCCGTCGAGCCCCGGAGAAAGCCGGTGTCGCCGGAGTTGATGCCGCAGTTCACCTTTCCCGACCTTTCTGCGTTCCGTTTTCTTCGAAGCCCGGTACAGGCACCGGATCTTCCCGCTTTTTCAGTCTATCCCAACCCTGCCCGCGAGTACATCACCGTGAAGCCGGTGATGGAGATGTCGTTCCGTATACCCTGGGAGGGCAGCCTCCTTTCGGCAGGCGGCAGCGTAGTAAGAAGGTTTACAATCCGCTCCTGGGAGGGGCAGAAGATCAGCCTTTCAGGGATGCCTGCAGGGGTCTGGTTCATTGAATTATTTGCGGGGAATGAATACCTTGGGACCCTGAAATTCGTCAAAATAAGCCCTTTGTAAGTATGTTCCAACTAAAGATATTTCCGTTTAATCCGCTGCAGGTCAATTCATATCTTCTTTATGAACCGGATGGCGACGGCATCATAATCGATCCGTCGTGCATGAGTGAGCCCGAGTTTTCGGAGCTTGGGGCCTTTATACGGACGAATCATATCAGTTTAAAATATATTCTTAATACCCACGGCCATTTTGATCACCTGTTCGGCGTTCCGATGGTGAAGGCGGCATGGGGGCCCCAATTTCTGATCCACCGGGATGATGAGTTGTTTATTAGCCGGGCGGCCGTTCAGGCCAGGAGTTTCGGATTTGAATATGATGGTGAGGTTCCGGCGCCCGATGGATACCTGGAGGATGGGCAGCTTGTAACGGCGGGGGCCATAAACCTGATCGTGATAACGGTTCCGGGGCATTCGCGGGGAGGCGTTGCCTTTTATGATTCGGCGGGAGGCCGGGTTTTTACCGGTGATTCTCTGTTCGCGGGTGGCATCGGACGTACCGACCTGCCCGGCGGTGATTATGACCAGCTCATCACGTCCATTCGGGAAAAGCTTTTAGTGCTGCCGGGGGTTACCCGTGTTTTTCCGGGCCATGGCCCTTCATCAACCATCGCGAATGAGCTGCAAACCAACCCTTTCCTTTAGTGTTCGGATGTCAGGGCGGTTTCAGACAAAGACTGTTTAATGTCATACTTCTTCTTATTTTTAACTTCTTATTTTGTATTAAAACAACCTAATCAATATGATCACTGATCAATTCATTTACAGGCATATAGGGCCCAGACCGCACGAGATCCAGGAGATGCTGGAAAAGGTGGGCGCCGGCTCGATGGAGGAGTTCATCGCATCGGTCGTTCCGGAGGAGATCCGGATGAAGGAACCGCTCAATCTGCCGGCCGGTTTAACCGAAGCCGAATACGCCAAAAAGATCAAACAGATCGGTTCGAAAAACAAGATGTACCGGTCGCTGATCGGTATGGGTTATTACGGCACCGTGATGCCCGCAGTTATCAAGCGCAATATTCTGGAGAATGCCTCCTGGTACACCTCCTATACACCCTACCAGGCAGAGATTTCGCAGGGACGGCTCGAAGCGCTGCTGAATTTCCAGACGCTGGTAATGGAGCTCACTGCCATGCCGCTGGCCAATGCGTCGCTTCTCGACGAGGCTACTGCGGCTGCCGAGGCCATGATTCTGATGTATAACGCCCGTTCGAAAGAACTCGTGAAAAGGGATGCCGATGTGCTGCTGGTAGACGACAACATCTTCCCGCAAACGCTGGAGGTGATCCGCACCAGGGCGGTTCCCCTCGGTATTCAGGTTAAGGTACGTCCGCTCAACCGGACATGGCTTACAGACAAGGTTTTCGGGGTTATGGTTCAGTACCCGGGAGGCGACGGCAAGGCGTTGATTTATAAGGAAATGGTTGAAAAGATCCATGAGATGGGCGGCCTCTACACGGCCATCAGTGATCTGTTTTCCCTGGTCCTTCTAACTCCTCCGGGCGAGTGGGGTGCCGACATTGTGGTAGGCACCACCCAGCGTTTCGGTATTCCGATGGGTTTCGGCGGTCCGCACGCGGCTTACTTTGCCGCCCGCGAGGAGCTGAAACGGAATCTTCCCGGCAGGATCATCGGTGTTTCGCAGGACGTTCATGGCAATAAGGCGTTACGCATGGCATTGCAGACACGCGAGCAGCACATCAAGCGTGAGAAGGCTACCTCGAATATATGCACGGCACAGGCACTCCTGGCCACCATGGCTGGCATGTACGCCATCTACCACGGACCCGACGGGTTGCTGGAGATTGCCGGCAAGATACACCGTTCGGCACATACGCTGGAGCTGGAGCTGCAGCAATACGGCTTTGTTCAGGAAAACAAGGATTATTTCGACACGCTTCGCTTTGTGCTCCCCGAAAAACTGACGATGAAGCATTTCAAGGCAGTTGCCCTGAAGCACCATGTCAATTTCCGCTATTTTGAAGATGACACGATTGGCCTCTCGACGGATGAATTAACCGATGTGGCCGAAGTAAACCGTATTATAGAGCTTTTCGCTGAGGCAGCAGGTAAAGTGGCGTTGCCGGTGGCTGATCTGGTTGAATCGGCAGGTTTCGATCCCGCCTTTGCCCGCAAGACTGATTTTCTCACCGCTCCCTGTTTCAACCGGTACCAGTCGGAGACAGAGATGATGCGTTACATCAAGAAGCTTGAACGGCGCGATATATCGCTGACGCACTCGATGATACCGCTCGGCTCCTGCACGATGAAACTGAACCCGGCCAACTCGATGTTTGCCCTCTCCTGGGATGAGTTTGCCGGTATCCATCCGTTTGTGCCTGCGGATCAGGCCGGAGGATACCACCAGCTGATCAGCGAGCTCGAGACTGCCCTGATTGAGGTAACCGGTTTTCCGGCTATCAGTTTCCAGCCGAATTCAGGTGCTTCAGGAGAATATGCCGGACTGATGGTTATCGAAGGCTATCACCGGAGCCGCGGCGAAACCCATCGGAATATTGTCCTGATACCGGCCTCAGCCCATGGGACCAACCCGGCCAGCGCCGTTATGGCGGGCAGCAGGGTGGTGGTTGTCAAGTGTGATGAAAGCGGCAATGTCGACATGAACGACCTTAGGGCGCGTGCGGAGGAACATTCCGCCAACCTCTCGGCCTTTATGATTACCTATCCTTCCACACATGGCGTGTTTGAAACGGCAATCAAAACGATGGCCGACATCATCCATTCGCACGGGGGCCTCGTTTATATGGACGGCGCCAACATGAACGCTCAGGTTGGTCTCACCAAGCCCGCCCTGATCGGGGCCGATGTGTGCCATCTGAACCTGCATAAGACTTTTGCCATTCCACACGGCGGTGGTGGCCCCGGTGTGGGCCCGATAGGCGTGGCCGCCCATCTGGTTGATTTTCTGCCCAGTCACCCGGTTGTTCCGGTGGGCGGTGCTAAGGGTGGAGTTATTTCGGCAGCTCCGTATGGAAGCGCACTCATTCTTACAATCTCCCATGCCTATGTGCAGATGCTTGGCGGAGAAGGACTGAAGGCTGCTACCGAAATGGCTATCCTGAATGCCAATTACCTGGTGGAATGCCTCAAGGGCCACTATGAAGTGCTCTACACCGGTGCCAACGGCAGGGTTGCCCACGAGTGCATTCTGGATTGCCGGACCTTCCGCCCCAGAACCGGGATCGAAACTTCCGACATTGCACGGCGGTTGATGGATTACGGTTTTCATGCCCCGACACTCTCATTCCCGGTTCACGAAACCCTGATGATAGAGCCTACGGAAAGTGAATCCAAGCAGGAACTCGACCGTTTTGCCGAGTCGCTGATCTCCATCCTGTTTGAGATCTCTGATGTGGAAATGGGCATTACCCATGCCGACAACAACGTGCTGAAAAATGCACCGCACACGGCGGTTCATATCGGCGACGACACCTGGAGCCATCCCTATGGCAGGCTCAAGGCAGCCTTCCCGCTGCCCTGGATTGCAGATAACAAGTTCTGGCCATCGGTTGGAAAGATCGATAATGCCTTTGGCGACAGGAACCTGATCTGCAGCTGCAGGGGGCTTGATGAATATCAAGATTAGATAAGCCTTATCCGGTCACCACCGGTAAATCTTATCCCAATTCCGGTACCCATCTTTATCGAGGTACCAGTCGATGTTTTTTGCGCCACCGCTGGAAGCCCAGTCGATAAAGACCTTGTGCCCGGCGGCCAGGTCGGAGCCTTCGGTAGGGTAGTCGAAAAACACGGGTACATTGATTCCCCAGGGAACGCCGTTGCGGGTAACAAACCATTTGCCGGATGCCTCCGATGAAACGTCGTCTCCGGTACCAAACCGGGAACCTGTGGCGAGGCTGGTAGGAGGAAATCCCGGCAGGTGGATTTCATGTCCGCGTTCAGCGGTGCGGAAAATGAACGGATTCACCCGGTCGTTGCCTAGTGTTTCCAGACTGGTGGGTTGTGTAAGAATGACCTTGTAAATGTATTCTGTGGGTACCACAAAGTAGTATCCCAATGTGGTGTTTACCGTGGGGCTGCCTTCCTGGATTTTCGGGAATGCCTTAACGGCTTCACCAAATACAATAAAAGTTGCCAGGTTTTGTCCGCTTTCGGTACCATTCGCATTCAGGGTGAATCCCTCACCCGGCTGGCCGAAGTCGGTTTCTATCCTGCTCACCAGTTCGCCCGGGATATTGAGCTGAAAGCCGAATCCGTTTCGGTTTGTTGTCCCCACGGCCCTTACCTGGCAGATCAGGTCGAATTCGACCACCTGGTTCAGGCTGTTGCATACGCGCCGGTATTGGTAATCAATAACGATGTCATTGAAGTCATAATCGCTCTGATTAGGCCAGGTATCCTCAAAAACGAAGGTGCCGGGTTTGCCTTTGCCCGGATAATAGTCTTCGAAAGCCCGGTCGCGATCGTCCGGGTCGCTGTCTTCCCAGCTCAAAACACCGTCATTGTCGGGGTCACTGTCAGAATCATTCACGGTAACGATTACATTATCGAAATCAACAATGCCGGTAGCTCTCGAATTCAGAAGGATCTGGCAGCTGACAGTACCTTTTGGCATTCTGGCTGCAACGGTGGCGTTGGTCCATTCCACTCCCATGTTCACGAGGTTATAGGAAATTGTTTCGAAACTGACGCCTTCCTCATTTCTGGGAAGCAGGAAGAGACGGGTATCCTGCTGACTGTCGAATCCCCTCACATCGGCCGAGAAGGAGACAATCTGACCTTCTGTTGCGATCACCATCTGTGTCAGGCTTCCAACCAGCAGGTTGTTATTTTGCAACCGTGCAAAGCTATGGCCCTCCTCGCTGACGAATGAGGTGAATTCCTGGGCTCCGTCGGTTGCGTACCACGCGCTGTCGGCTTTGATAGGCATCCACCAGTAATCCATTTTTTTAAATTCATGAACAAGGAAGTCGCCGTTACTGATGGCATTGATTACGGTTGCCCTCGGAAAATTTTTGCCCGACCAGGCAGCATCAGTGGTTTTCACGCGATTTGTTTCGCAAAACTGTGGCAGTGTGTTCCCATAACCGGTGTTGAAATCAAACCGGTAGGAGCCGTCTGGAGCCTTGGAGGCGGTATCGCTGAGGGTGATGCAGCGCCAGCCGGCGAAACAATGAGCGAAGATCTTGCGGGCTGTTCTCAGCATTTCGACTGTTCCGGTATAGTATCCGTCATGACCGGCGGCGCCGGTCTTCATCATTTTACCCGGTCTGCCGTCGCTGTTTTCATCCCAGAACTCCACAATCATGAAGGACTCTCCATATTCAACGGTACTAGGCAGCTTCACCGAAACAGGTACCGTTTTCACCATACTGTATCCGAATCCCATGGGTACAGTGAGCTCCTTCAGACTCTTTTCCGGGTCCACGACAACGGGGTCGTCCTTGCAGCCGGCGAGAAGCAGGACCGCTGCCAGGCAGCATATCAGCAGAGGAGACCGGTTCATAGGTTGATTTTCATCAGAAGCCTGTTTTGCAACAGAATCAAAGATAGCGCTTAGAATCCGGCGGCGACGGGATCCTGTGTAAAATTTGACGAATAAAGAAAGGAGGCACATTGGCCTCCTTCCCTGTTACGTACAATCTGATTATGAGGCTGGCGCCATCATTCTTTCGTAAGGTTCATTTCAAAGCACCATTCGGTGCGCGGATAGCAGAGGCAATAGTACAGCCTGATGTTCTGCATGGTATTTACCTTATACATGATAGTTCTGTCACAGGTCTCGTCCGTCCATGCATTATTCAGCCATCGTTTGGTCTGGGTAACCTTTATTTCGGTATTCTGACGGCTGATGGGTTCAAAAAATCCCTGAAAGGAGTTGGTTTCCTTCTCTCCGGTCATGATCTGGGTAAACTCCAGGGTTATTTCCCCTGCTGCGGTTATTCCGGCCTTTACGCGCATGAGCCCCATGCCGAAATCAATCGGACCGCCGGTCCAATCTCCGATGTAAGGAGCGGCAGCGGTGGCGACACCTGCGGTAAAGGTCTTGGTGGTTCCGTCTTCAGCGGTAACTGTGTAAACTACCGGACCTGTGAAATCGGTGATTTGTCCGGCTGCTGGGCTTAAGGTTGCCCGGGGCGATATTTCTATCGTTGGAATCAGCGTGGTGATGTCAACCCCGAAAGCAACCTCGGCCGAGACTGCAGTACTGTTGATTTCACCAAGAAAATTCCGATCCAGCTGAGCATTTTTGCTGGCTTCAAAAATGAAGGAGAGGATCTCCTTTTTGCTGGATAATTCTTCCTTTTTACAGGAATTGAAAACGACTGCTCCCATTATCAGGAACAGGGCCAGAAAGACGCTCTTTCTAACCATGGCTGAAAATTTTTGTTGTTGTACGCTAGCGCGACAGGGCATCCTTAATCAGGATGCTGAAAAGATCGTTGAGGCTCAGGCCCGAGATGGAGGCCTGTTTGGGGATAATGCTGTGCTGCGACATTCCTGGTATGGTGTTCACTTCGAGGAACCAGGGGATTTCATTTACCAGGATATAGTCCATGCGCACCACTCCCCGGCAATCCAGTAAATCGTAAATCAACGACGAAGTCTCCTGCACCTTGCGGGCGGTTTCCGCGGGAATGCGGGCGGGAGTGATCTCGTCAGACATACCGGGAGTGTATTTGGCTTCGTAATCGAAAAATTCCTTCTTACTGATGATTTCAGTAACGGGAAAGACTTCACTCGAAAATTCGGTCTTGAAGAGGCCACATGTTACTTCGGTTCCGACCAGGAGCTTTTCAATAATGGCTTCCCGGTCTTCAAGCAAAGCTTTTTCGAGGGCGGGCAGGATTTCGCCCGGATGGTTTACCCGTGAAGTTCCACAGCTGGAACCCCCGTTATTCGGCTTTATGAAGCAGGGTAATCCTATATTATTGATAATGTAATTACTGTCAACCGGCTGGCCTTTTCTCACCAGCAGGGAAGGAGCTATGTTTATCCCGCTTTGGCGCAGGAACTGGTTACAGTGAAATTTACTGAATGTGAGTGCACTGCTGAAGGACCGGCAACCGGTGAAGGGTATGCCGATGAGCTCAAAATAGGCGGGAAGGATTCCGTTTTCACCGGGGGTGCCGTGAATGGAGTTAATCACGGCATCGAAATGCATCGACTTGCCGTTTGGCAGCCAGCTGAAATCATTCTTGTTAATCGGATAAACCATTCCGTCATGGTCATGAACCATCCATCCGGCTTTGGAAATTTCAACGACCCGTGCATCAAAAGCATTTTTGTCGAGGTTGCTAAGGATGTTTTTTGCGCTTTTGATCGAAATATCGTGCTCGCCGGAGTCACCGCCGGCAACAATGGCAATATTCAAGGGGCCTTGAGTCATAGTTATTATTGAAAGTTCCTTTTAATCCGATTTACGGTTTTTGCGGTCAATTTGTTTCATTCAGGCCTGGAGTTCCTGCGTTCGCCCGCCAAGATACGTGCGCCACTTCCGGATCACTTCAGCCATATCGTCCGGCAATTCCGAATTGAATTGGAGCCATTCACCGGTTTCGGGATGGACAAAGCCAAGTTCCTTGGCATGAAGGGCCTGCCTGGGAAGGATCCGAAAGCAGTTTTCGATGAATTGCCTGTATTTGGTAAACGTGGTGCCCTTCAGAATCATGTTTCCGCCATAATCGGCATCATTGAAAAGCGGGTGCCCGGCATGCTTCATGTGAACCCGGATCTGATGGGTGCGACCGGTCTCCAGTTTGCACTCTATCACTGATATGTAACCCAGCTCTTCCAATACTTTGTAATGGGTTACGGCGAGCTTCCCCTGTGAATCATCGGGAAAGACAGTCATTACCTGCCGGTTTTTGGGATTCCTGCCGATTGACCCTGTTATGGTTCCTTCAGGTTCCTTCGGTACACCCCAGACAATAGCCTGGTAAATCCGGTGAGATGTCTTGTTGTAAAACTGCCTGCCGAGGTGCGACTTGGCTTTTTCTGTTTTGGCAATGACCAGCAGGCCTGATGTATCTTTATCGATGCGATGAACCAGGCCGGCCCGGATGTCTTCGCGGGTAAACATCTCGAGCTCGCGGTAACGCCATGCCAACGCATGGATGAGGGTTCCCGTATAATTGCCATGAGCGGGATGAACCACCATTCCCGGTTTTTTGTTTATGACTAAAAGTGAGTTATCCTCATAAACGATGTCGAGCGGGATATCCTCCGGAATCAGTTCGAATTCTTTTCTGGGAAATGAAAGTTTAATGACGACCGTATCCCCGGGCTTCACTTTATAATTGGCCTTTACCGGCTTGTCATTAACAAAAATGCAGCCTGCATCGGCGGCATCTTTTATCTTGGTACGGGATGTATCCTGCAGGCGGTCGATCAGGAAACGGTCGATTCGCAGGAGTGCCTGGCCGGGATCGGCAATAAATCGGAAGTGTTCAAAAAGCTCCTGTGCCCCGCCGACTTCATCTGCGTGAAGCCACATTTTACTGCTCATGGATGATCATCAGCTTTTGACGGGTATTAATCCCCGAATCGGATGTAACGGTGATAAGGTAGATGCCGTTTGGAACATCCGTAACCGATAATTTGCATATCGGTCCCGATTCCAGGGCGCTTTTAATGGTTCTTCCCTGAAGGTCGGTCAGTTGAATGCGAATGATAGCGGCTTCGTCGCCGCAATCGATCCGCACGAAATCGGCAGAGGGATTTGGAAATATTCTCGCTGTTGCCTTGGGTGCGTCAACCGGTTCGATGCCAGTCTTGCGCGATTTATTCGAAAATACCGGCCGCATCATCAAGGACCCTTCAAAGCCGGTGGCCTGCCAGGTGCCGGAGAGATTGTAAAAAATATCCTGGGCATGGTTGTTCTGCTTGTCGAAGCCAACATTCAGAAAGTCGGCTGTTGGCTGCTGCCAGCCCACATAATAGGTTCCTGAAACAACCTGGGCAGTATCGAGCGGGATCCGCTGGAAGGCATTCAATCCGTTGTAGGCAGGTAAAGCCCCGTCCTGAAGGTAGATCAGTTCGCCGGGTTTGTTGTTGTCATCCGCCCAAACGGCAATCCGGAAGTACTTCTTTCCTGCATCTGCAAACGATCTGTTAAAAAGGATATCGACAGCCTGCAACGAATCGCCGGGCCGAAGGTTCTGGAAACGGTAAGCTACCATGCCGTTGCGGGCGCCTTCCCCGACAAGTCCGTAGCCAGCCTCCGAGGTGCCGTCATCGTATGCATAATAGTCGGAAAACAGCTGAAGGGAGACCACCTTGTCATTGCCGGGAATCTGGTCGGTCAATTCCTGGTTCATGTCGAGTGAGATCTCGAAGAGTGCCGAATCTTTTTCACTGCCCGGAAAGTTGTAATTGAAGGAGGCATCGTAGTTGAGCCGTTCTCCGGCCTTCACAGCATCTGAAGGATAGGACTTTTCAAAGGCTGCTCCGGGCGTCCAGACTGGTGCGATTCTGAAGTTCGGCGCGTAATTTCGTTTTTCGGCAGAAAGGTTGTTTATATTGATCTGGAAGATTGCCTTCACCGAAGAAATCCCTGCAACGCGGAAATGTTCCCAGGGCATGGCGGTGTAGTTTTGCAGCAGCGACCCGACGGACCTGACAACCGATGCATCATGCATGACAATATCATCGAAGCTCCGGTGGTTGTTCAGGTAAACATAGTCGATATTCCAATGGTCGGCATTCACCTTGAGGCTGGGCTCATACGCCGGAGCCAGCGATGCGTAATTGCGGAACCGGAACCTGAATCCTTTTTGAAGGAACCGCGAGTCGGTGATGTTGATCATGGCGATCCGGAAATCCTTAACGGGTGATCCGGGGGCACTCCAGACGCGGTACCATTTTTTAAAGGCGGGAGCCCAGAATTCGACTACAAGCGAATCACCGGGTTCAGGGGCATCGCCAAGTCCTTGCGGCTGATAAAGAAAACTCAGGTAAGTGGTGGTGTCGGCCGGAAGAAACAGGTCAACGGGCCGGGATGTGAGTGCATCAGCAAAAAATGATTCAACGGTTGCTTCCGTGTATATCTTCCCGGTGGAGTCAATTGCGTCCATCGTTGCAACACCGTAAGTTGGCGTGTTCAGCGGGAAAGTGTTGTTAATGAAGGCATGATTGTCTGACCAGATCATCGGGTCGGGATAGGGGAATGACTTGCTGAAATCATCAAGCAAAGGCAATCCCAATGTGTCATTCATAACAGATTTGAGGGGAGCTGGAATTCGGCTGGCGCCCAGAGCCGGATTGCCCGCTACTGAAACCAGTTTTTCCTGGGAAAAGGCCGGTGAGAAAACGGTGGTCAGCAGGCAGATCAGGAATGAAATATGTATGATCTTCATTAAATCAGTTTTGATTATACGGTTTTTCGAAATTGACGGAGTCATAGGTGAGTTCAGTTGAGTCCATCTTGATGATTGTTAAGGAATCCCTGGTCAGCCATATATCGATGGGCGTACCCAAACGTGCCTGGCTGCTGAAGGCGGGAAATTGCCTGTATACCTTGGCGAGCATACTGTCCATGGCATTGGTGACTGTTGAGTCGTATTTGGCACCGCCGATATTAAAGTAGTTGTTAAGCGCAATAGTGCGTGCCGCATCCCGGCTGATGTTAAGCAGGTCGGGCACCGGGGCCCTTTCGCTGCTGAGGCCTTCGCCAACCACCAGCGTGATGCCGGAGCCCTTGGCGATCTCGGCGCCCTGGTTGATCATGCGGCCCTCGAATTTTTGTTCAAGGACGTAGGTAGGTGCGAAATGTGGAATGTACTCGATGTTTGCAATGTGCAGGCCGACCGATGAGAGCACCCTCTCGGCCTGACGGTAGGGCATATCGAAGGCTTTTGGCATCTTGATCATTTGGGCGAACCAGCAATTGGTAATGATAAAAACCTTGCGGTTTTTCTTAATGCCCGACCCCGGCTTGGGGTACTGGTCGAGTACGGCACCCCTTGGTATTTCGGCCATATAGGTGGAGTCCTGAACCAGCCAAAGGATATCGTTCTGAGCACAGATCCTGTCGACCTGCTGCAGCGACATGCCGGTGAAATCCGGAACACGGATCTTTTTGCCGTGCCCTGTGTAGAAATATAGGCTGATTTGAACAAGAATGATCAACCCCAGTGTGACCAGCAGGGCAAACAGTACATTTTTCCAGAATATCCGGCTGACCAGAAACTGAACCAGAGGTGACTTCATAGACCGAAAAGAGTTGCTATATCAACGTTGCGGCAAAGATAAAATTATCTGACGTATTGACTTAATAGATTTTCAGGGTGTTAAACAGGGTGTCACGCTCCACGGGCACCAGACCGGCGCTTCGGATCAGGCCGGCAATCATCTCGGAGGTCATGGCCGGGTTTTTATCTTCGGCGCCGGCCATTGAGTAGATACGGGTGCTGTCTTCGATGGTCCCGTCGAGGTCGTCAACGCCATACGAAAGCGAGAGTCCTGCCATTTCCCGGCCTATCATCGGCCAGTAGGCTTTGATATGAGGGAAGTTGTCGAGGTAAATTCTGCTCACGGCATAATTCCGGAGATCCTCAATGGCGCTCACTTCACCGATGATGCCCAGCGGGTTGTTGGCCATCCGGTACTTTAGCGGGATGAAGACCTGAAATCCGCCGGTTCGGTCCTGGAGGTCGCGAAGCCGCGTGAGATGGTCGATGCGGTGGCTGTAATTCTCAATATGCCCGTACAGCATTGTGGCATTTGTTGGTATTCCGGCCCGATGGGCGGCCTCGTGAATGGACAGCCATTCCGATGATCCCGTCTTGTCGGGACAGATCTTTTTCCGAAGCTCTTCGTCGAAGATTTCGGCACCCCCGCCGGGGATGGAATCGAGACCGGCTGCCTTTAGCCGGGCCAGTCCATCTTCAGCCGGAATCCGGCTTTTGCGGAACATGAAATCAAGTTCCACTGCCGTGAATGCCTTGATGAACAAACCGGGCCTTTTTTGTCTGATCGCACGTATGATCCCCTCATAATACTCAAGGGTTCGCTGTGGATGGACACCACCAACGATGTGTACTTCAGTGGCTGTGGCGTTCCTTTCCCGGTCAACCTCTCCGAGGATCTCCTCAACACTCATTTCCCAGGCACCTTCCTGATTGAATTTGCGCGAATAGGAGCAGAAAGTGCAGCTATGTATGCATATATTGGTTGGCTCGATATGGAAATTCCGGTTGAAGTAGACGTTTCCGGCGCTGTTGCGTTCCTTTACCGCGGCAGCGAGTTTCGACAGATATCCCAGTCCGGCATGCTCATACAGGTATTGGCCCTGAGCCGGGCTGATTCTTTTGTTTTCGGAAACCGATAACTCAATCTCTTTCAGTAACTTGTCTTTTGATAACTCCATTTTTTTTAACATCCTCTGAAGGGAGGGTAAAGGTAACACAAATTGACGTTTGGGCGAGCCGGTATCTTTTTCGATCTTTGTTCAAATACAACATGACCGCAAACAAGAAAGCCGTTATCATCGGAGCCGGGCCAGCCGGACTTACAGCAGCCTACGAGTTGCTTATCAGGACCGGTATTGAGCCCCTGGTGCTGGAGGCTACAGGTCAAATCGGGGGTATCTCGCAGACGGTTGAATACAAAGGCAACCGGATGGATATCGGCGGCCACCGGTTCTTTTCCAAATCCGATCGTGTAATGAACTGGTGGCTGTCTGTTTTGCCGCTTGATCGGGCGGAGGCTGAATCCGGGAAACTAACTTTAACCTATCATAACCGGTCGGCTACTGTTGACGGAAGCTTACCGGCTGCGTCCGGCGCCGATCCAGATAAGGTTATGCTGGTGCGGAACCGGCTGTCGCGAATCTATTATGGCAGGAAGTTTTATTCCTATCCGGTGAGGCTCGATGTAAACACCATCAAAAATCTTGGCCTGAAAAGGATGGCCCGGATTGGGTTCTCTTACTTTCAGGCATCCGTGAGGCCTGTCAGGCCTGAAAAAAACCTGGAGGATTTCTTTATAAACCGTTTTGGCAGAGAACTCTATTTAACATTTTTCAAGGATTACACCGAAAAGGTTTGGGGGGTCGCGTGCAGCGAAATCCGGCCGGAATGGGGGGCTCAGCGGGTTCGCGGGCTGTCGGTTTCGAAAGCCCTGTGGCATGCGGTGCGGTCAGTATTTCCGAAGGAGAGAGGTATCCGCCAAAAGGAGACTGAAACAAGCCTGATCGAGCGTTTCCTCTATCCCAAATTTGGACCCGGACAGCTCTGGCAGGAAGTGGCTTCGAATATTACCACGCTTGGGGGAACTATTCTTTATGGGCACAGTGTTCAGCGGCTTGAGTGGGACGGGGCCCGGCTCACC
Source organism: uncultured Porphyromonadaceae bacterium (assembly GCA_964457845.1). Lineage (GTDB taxonomy): Bacteria > Bacteroidota > Bacteroidia > Bacteroidales > UBA12481 > UBA12481. Next base: position 14,204 of record CAYWHP010000035.1, read on the forward strand.
GGCGTTTGGGCACAAAAAATTAAGGGCCAGCCGGAGTTTTTCCAGGCGGATTATGTGTTGTCGACAATGCCGCTCAGCGGGCTCATCCGGGGCATGGGCAGTATGGTTCCGCAGGCCGTGAGGGAGGTGGCGGAAGGGTTGCAGTACAGGGATTTTATCGCAGTGGGGCTGTTGTATCGTAAAATGGATATTCCGGCAGGTGAGCGTTTGTCCGGTAACCGGATACCCGACAACTGGATTTATATTCAGGAACCCGATGTTAAAGTTGGTCGTATTCAGGTGTTTAATAACTGGAGCCCTTTCATGGTAAAAGATCCGGATACGGTATGGCTCGGCCTGGAGTATTTCTGCCAGGAGGGCGATTCGCTCTGGACGTTGACAGATGAGGAGCTTGTCCGGATGGGAATTGCCGAGCTTGACAAGATCGGATTCTGTGCGCCGGATGAATATCTCGATGGTACCGTAGTGCGCATGCCTAAAACATATCCTGCCTATTTCGGGACCTTTAACCGGTTTGAAAAACTGCGTTCATTCACTGATTCGGTGGATAACCTTTTTCTTATCGGCAGGAACGGGATGCACAGATATAACAATCAGGATCACAGTATGCTTACCGCCATGACGGCGGTTGACCTCATTGCTGCGGGCAGCAGTGACAAAGCTGCGATCTGGGCCGTGAATACCGAGGAGGAATACCATGAGAGCACTTCGCAATAGAGGCGTCACCATGACGGTTTCGGCAGTAGTGCTGATGCTCCTGTTCGTATACGGGTTGCTGAGGATTCCATCAACGGAAGGGTTCAATCCCAGCGATGACGGTGTTATACTGGCCCAATCGTACCGTATCGCAAACGGGGAGGTGCCACATCGTGATTTTATTTCCATACGCCCGGCAGGCTCGGGGATTATGCACCTGGTGCACAATATTTCACCATTGCCGCTGGAGCTTTCGGCCCGCTGGTTAACATGGTTCGAATATCTTGCAAGTGCCATCCTCCTGACTGCCCTTTTAACGGGTTCATGGTTCCGGGGGATGCGAAGGGCCCGTTATGCATTGATTTCGGCAGGTTCCGTGGTTGTGATGTTTGTGCTTAACCAGAACCATTATAACCTGTTCCCATGGACCACCATCGACAGTCTGTTCTGGTTCAGTCTGGCCCTCTATGCTTGGTTCCGACTGAAGAAGGCCAATATGGGGAAACGCATGGGGTGGCAGGTTCTGCTGATCTTTGCTGCGTCCTGTTCGGCCCTTTGCCGGCAAACTTTTGTAATTCCCGCCTTTCTGCTGATTGTACGGATGGCTTTGTGGGAGCTTAAGCGGGGAGAAGGTGGTTGGCGAATGGAGGCCCTCAGATTGCTTCCTTCACTTGTAACAGGTTTGCTGCCAGGCTGGCTTTACGCCGGGATGCTCACTTTTACCGGTGCGTGGCCCGATTTTTTTCAGCAGATGACCGGCCGCACGGAGTTTTGGCAAACCGGTATTTTGCGATTTGCGGATTCGTTCTGGCAGGTTCCGTTGCCATTCTTTTTCCTTGGTGCCGTAATTGCCGGTCTGGTGAGGGTTTGGAGGACCGAAGCCGGGCTTGATGTGCAGGGGGTGGGAATTTTTATTCTCGCCCTGAAATCATTGAGCCTTCTGGTTAAAATCATTCTTGTGTTCCTGGTTTTCCTGAAACCCGGGTGGCTTTTTGCCATTTCACTCACTTTTTTCTGGCTTCTTGTTCTCGACCTGTTCCTTCTCTATGTTCATGATGGAAGAGTGCCTGACTGGACCCGGCCGGTATGGTGGATACTTCTTGCTGCCTGGACGAGCTCTATATCGCTGGGCGACAATGCCCCGGTATTTGCACTTGGCTGGCTTGCCGGTGCGGCTATCTTGCTTCAGGTGAAGGATTATTACGACCGGTTTTATCGCAAGGTGAAGGTGTGGCAGATTGTGCTGCCTGTGGTGCTGACAGCTCTGCTTCTGGCAGTATCACTTAATGTTCAGCGGCAGGTGAATTACCGCGACCTGCCGGCAAAAATGCTGACGCGGAGCGGAGGCGACATTTTCCCGGGCCTCAAAGGTATCGGCCTTTCGGAGGAGATGGCCGATTATCTGGGTGAAATTAAGCGACTCTATGAGGATTTTGGCAGTCCGGCCGGAAGGTTTGCCGTTTGGCCCAACAATGCCCTTATCTATGCATTGCTCGACAGTCCGAATCCTTTCCCGCTCGACTGGATGCAGGCGGCCGAGTTTGCCGGCAGCGAAAGGCGGCTGGAGGAGGCTGTTTCATTGGTAATCAGAGAAAAGGACCCTGTTGTTCTGGTTGAAAATTTCAACATAAAAAGAATCATCAGCGGCATGGAGTCGGTTGGGGCTGCTTCACCGGATTATGGCTATCTCAGGATTCTTGACAGCCTGGCACAACCGCAGCCAGTGCGGAGCAAGTGGTTCAGCGTGTACCGGTTAAAATAAAAAATCCCCGCTGCGGGCGGGGATCACAATATCAAACAAATACCTGATTATACCTTGTGACGAGGTTCGTCGGATACGGACAGTTTTTTGCGCCCTTTGGCACGACGGTTGGCTAAAACTGCACGCCCGCCTACGGTTGCCATTCTTTCACGGAATCCGTGTTTGTTCTTTCTTTTCCGGTTGTGGGGCTGAAATGTCCTTTTCATGATCGTATCGCTTTAACGTAAGTACCCTAAAAATTGGATTGCAAAGATAAACATAGTTTGATAAATTCCAAAAGCGGAATGTGTTTCATTCTTTCGGAAGATAAATTATTTTTTTTGTGGCAAAATATTCCTCTTCAAAGTAGCCGGAAATCTCCTGAACGGTTACTTTTCCTGCGAAGGGCTCAATCTCATCGCCGATCTCGCCTCCCTTAAGGTAAATGATGCCGTTGGGCAGGTCGTTACTCCACCCCGGGCGGATCAGCCGGTTAACCCACCCGGCAAATTCCGGGAAAGAAGTTACTGCCCGCGATACAACAAAGTCGAATTTGCCTGATAAGCCTTCTGCCCGGCCCCAGTGCGTCCGCACATTCGTAAGCCCCGTCCCTTCACAGACAGCCTCAACCACTTTTAATTTTTTTGCGATCGAATCCACAAGCATGAATTCGGACTCCGGGAAAAGAATCGCCAGCGGGATGCCCGGAAAACCGCCACCGGTGCCTACATCAACAATCCGTGTTCCTGGTTTGAACCGGATAAACCTGGCAATGGCCAGTGAATGGAGTACATGATGAAGGTAAAGGTTGTCGATATCCTTGCGCGAGATGACATTGATCTTTTCGTTCCATTCGCGGTAAAGGCTTCCAAGACGCTCAAACTGCGACATTTGCTCCTGGGTCAGATCAGGGAAATGGGAGACTACCGGATTCACGTCAGACATCCTTTCTAACAATGATATGGTACAGCAACTCCTTGGCCCTGAAAAGCTGGGCCTTTACGGTACCTATCGGGAGGTTTAGCGTTTCGGCGATTTCCTCGTACGAATACTCATCGAAGTAACGCAAATGGACCAGTTTCGAATAGCGCGGCTTCAGCTCATCGACAATGGTTTTCAAAAACTCCGTCTTTTGCTTGCTGATAAGAACTTCCTCCGGGTCGGGAGTGTCGGATTGCAGCTGTACCGGGCTGTCTTCATCGGAATCACGCCCCTGGCTGTCGATGGAGATGGTTTTGGTGTGCTGCTTGCGCAGGAAGTCGATCGCGTTGTTGTTGGCTATTTTGAAAAGCCAGGTGCTGAATGCAAATTCAGGCTCGTAATTATTAATGTATTTGAAGGCTTTCCCGAATGCCTCAATAGTCAGGTCTTCCGCATCATCCTTATTGTGGGCCATCTTAAGGATCATAAAGTAGACAGAGTCCCAGTACCGGCTCAACAGCTGGGCAAACGCCTTCTGGTCGCCCCCCTGCGCCCGCTGAACAAGCGCATAGTCATGCCTGGCTTTATCGGATAATTCAGCGTGCATTACCAGTTAAACTGTTTGGTTTTTTTCATTTTGGTTTTCAGGATAAGAAATCCTGAAACCGCCGGCATAATCAGATCGTAAAGCAGCGAGAAAAGGAGGATGCCCTTCTCACTGAATCGGCGCATGGTGAGTTTGGTGATCCAAAGATGCATGGTCCAGCGGAAAAGGAGCATTACAATAAGATATCCCGGAAGCTGCCACATGGCGAGGAGCACGATGATCGCAAGGTAGAAATATTCGCGCGACACGATTTCAAGGCCGATAAGGAAGCGGTGCAGGCGATGGTAGTGCAGCCCGGTTGTGAGATGGCGCCTTTTCTGGCGCAGCCAGCTTTTCATGTCGGGCATCGGCTCCGAGATGGTAAAGCTGCCGGGGTGGTATTCAACGGCCGTATTGGTGCTGTTTGCCGTCTGATTGACAAAAAGGTCGTCATCGCCCGATTGCAGGTGCAGCTGGTTGGCGAATCCCTTATTGTTGAAGAAGAGCGACCGCCGGTAGGCGAGGTTGCGCCCCACTCCCATAAAAGGAACACCCCGGAGGGCATAGCTGATGTATTGCTGGGCAATCCAGACAGTATCCATGCGGATGAACAGGTTGGCCAGCCCTTTTCTTTTTTCGTATGCGCCATAACCGAGGATGATCTCCTTGCGTGGCGTGAAGTTGGATTGCATCAAACGGATCCAGTCAGCACCGGCAGGGCGGCAATCGGCATCGATAAAGAGGAGCTGATCGTGTTTTGCGGCTTTCACTCCAATGGTCTGGGCCAGTTTTTTGGCGTGTGGATACGGATGCGTGTGCTCAATACGGGTTACATACAGATGATCGTATTGCTGCTGCATCCTTGCTAAAACATCTGCTGTGTCATCCATTGAGCCGTCGTTTACAACAACTACCTGGAAATTGGGGTAATCCTGGGTAAGGACGAGCGGCAGGTTTTTCTCCAGATTCTCGGCTTCATTCTTCGCACAAATGATAACCGTAACAGGATCACTTGTTTCCTTGGGTCCGGAAGTCCGGTAGCGGTGAATCCGAAGATAAAAATAGAAATAGTAGTAAATCTGTATGCCGAATGCGATTACCGCAAGCCCGGCCAGCGAAACAAAAAGATAATCGGTCCAAACATCAAACGATATACGAAATAAATCGGTAAGTATTTGAATCATAAATCTTTAAAATCTAAAAATCAGGGACAGGTCCGCTCAGGCCCTCAAAGATAGTTTTAAAAAACCATATCTTTACGAATTTGAATACGATGAATTTCCGCATCGAATCCTCTGATCCGAAGAGCAGTGCAAGGGCTGGTACATTCACCACTGCACATGGTGACATACCAACGCCAATATTCATGCCGGTTGGTACAGCAGCCACCGTTAAGGCAGTTCACCAACGCGAACTGGCCGATGATATCAAGGCGCCGGTAATCCTGGGCAACACCTATCACCTATATCTCCGGCCGGGCACCGACATACTCCATGCAGCCGGGGGGCTTCACCGGTTCATGAACTGGGATGGTGCGATCCTAACAGACAGCGGCGGGTATCAGGTGTTCAGCATGGCGGCGAACCGCAAGCTTAAGCCCGAGGGAGCATGGTTCTCCTCACACATTGATGGATCCAGACACCTTTTCAGTCCGGAAAGGGTGGTCGAAATACAGCGCCTTATTGGCAGCGACCTTACCATGGCCTTTGATGAATGCACCCCGTATCCCTGTGATGAGAAATATGCGCGCGAATCAATGGAGCTTACACACAGCTGGCTAACCCGCGGAATAAGGCATTTCAGTGAGTCGGAACCCCTATATGGATTCGACCAGCATTTCCTGCCAATTGTCCAGGGCAGCACATACCCTGAACTCAGGAAGCGATCGGCCCACTTCATCGCAGAGCAAAATATGCCTGCCAATGCAATCGGAGGGCTATCTGTAGGGGAGCCCGATGACCTGATGTATGGTATGATCGAAGTGGTAAATTCCATCCTGCCGGCCGACAAGCCCAGATACCTGATGGGGGTTGGCACACCGGTCAATATCCTCGAGGCAATCAGCCGGGGAGTAGATATGTTCGACTGTGTGATGCCCACACGCAACGGAAGGAACGGAATGCTGTTTACGAGGAACGGGATCATGAACATGAAAAACGAGAAGTGGAAATCCGACTTCTCGCCCATTGATCCTGATGGGACCTCGTTTGTTGACAACTACTATTCAAAGGCTTACCTGAGACATCTTGTGATTTCAGGCGAAAGGCTTGCCGCGCAGATCGCCAGTATACACAATCTGGCCTTTTATCTGTGGCTCGTCCGCGAAGCAAGGATGCATCTCATTACTGGTGATTTCACGCCTTGGAAGGATGGCATACTACCCTCACTTTCCACTCGTTTATAAGGCATGCTGAAGAAACTCGATATCTATATTATCCGCAAGTTTCTCGGGACATTCTTTTTGGCCCTGGGCCTGATCATCCTTGTTGCGGTGGTTTTTGATTTTTCAGAAAAGGTGGATGATTTTATCAGCCACAAGGCTCCCCTGCATAATATTATTTTCGATTACTACCTTAATTTCATACCGTTTTTCGGAAACCTGTTCAGCTATCTCTTCGTTTTCGTCGCCGTCATCTTTTTTACATCCAAAATGTCGGTGCACAGCGAAATCACCGCCATTCTTTCTACAGGAGTCAGCTACCGCCGGCTGATGGTGCCATATATGATTGCAGCCTTCCTGATTGCCGCACTCAGCTTCCTCCTTTCGAATTATTTCATTCCTTCAACCAGCAAAAACAGGCTGGATTTTGAGGCAAAATACCTGGATAAATCCTACGGTTCTCCCGAACGCGACATACACAAGCAGATCGGGGAGGGAGTATTTATGTACGTGGAGAGTTTTACCCCGCGGAATAACTGGGGCAACAAGTTTTCCCTAGAGAAATTCGAAAACGGGGCCCTCACATCAAAACTTATGGCCGAATCGATCCAGTACGATTCTACAAAGCAAAAGTGGAGGATAAAAAACTGGTGGAGGCGGGATGTTGACGGTATTCATGAAACCATAACTGTCGGATCCGGCGCCACGGCTGTCATTGATTCGGCACTCAATGTCTTTCCGGATGAGTTCAACCGGAATTCAAACGTGGTTGAGACGATGACAACGCCTCAGCTGAAGCGCTTTATCAGCAGGGAACTATCGAGAGGACACGGCGACCGTTATTATGATATTGCCCGGCATAAGCGGTTTGCGGGTCCATTCGCCGTTTTCATCCTTACCATCATAGGCGTCTCGCTGTCCAGCAGAAAAGTGCACGGGGGGATTGGTATGCATATCGGATTTGGCATCGCCCTTAGTTTTTCCTATATCCTCTTTATGCAGGTGTCGCAGGAATTTGCCAGGGCGGGCGAACTTAGTCCCTGGCTGGCCGTCTGGCTTCCGAATTTCGTTTATGCGATAATCGCAATCGTCCTCTATAAAATGGCCCCAAAGTAGAGACGTTTAAAAACGTCTCTGAACAGACCGATACGTTTAAAAACGTCTCTGAACAGACCGATACGTTTAAAAACGTCTCTGTGTTGTTTCCGATTTTTTGTTCAGATACCTGACAAGAAACCAGAATCCCCACAGCAGAACCGTCAATCCTCCAAGTATAAGCACCAGATTATCAGGCACTGATATTTTTGGAATTGTTATATCCGGCTGATTTAAAACCAGCCAGGAGTTAATTCTCTGTGTAAGCTTTTCGTGAAAGTTAAACGTGGCGGCAGATGCAGGCTCTTTGCCGGCTCCAATGGCGAGAATGGCCGCAAGGCTTGCGAATGCAACAAGGGGAATGCCCCATTTCAGCCACCAGGGTGCAGTGTATGGCCTTAGCTGCCTCACCGGGGCAACAGTGCTGATCCTGTTCAATACGCCTGCGGTGAAACCGGCCGGAGCATGCAGCTCTTCTTCTGATCCGGTTAATTCCGAAAGGAATTTGTCGCGAAGATCATCTTCCCTAATCATCTTGTCTGCCATAGGTAAATTTCCTCCTTTAGAACTGAACTGATCCGTGCATGCATTTTCTGCCTGGCCCGGAACAACTTTACTTTCACATTACTCTGGCTCAACCCGGTCATGCCGGCCAGTTCCTCAATTGAACGCTCCTCGTGGTAAAACTGGTCGGCCAGAAAAATTTCATCCGGATTAAGCACCTCATACGCCTTTTCAAGCAAATACCTCATGTCTTGCAGGTCGAGTCCGCTGACAGCGTCATTGTCATAGCTGCCGTGATTCATCGTCGCCATATCAGGTTCCGGTCCTGAAAGATAACGGTCTTTCCTTACTTTACTGATGCAGGTGTTATACAGGATACGGTAAAACCAGGTCGAAAAGGCCGAATCCAGCCGGAACCCGGGAAGTGCTTCATAGGCCTTTACAAAGGCATCCTGAGCGGAGTCCCTGGCTTCTTCCTTATCCCTGAGTATCTTGTAACATAGATGGTACGCTTTATCCTGATATTTCTCAACGAGAAAAGTGAAGTATTCCTTTTCTCCCCGGAGAATCATCCGGATACATTCGGTATCGTTGATTGCATGCATCGCTTAATTAGACGCAAGAAAGCACATCAGGGTTACAAATCTGTAACCGGTAGCCTCCGGCTGCGTCAAAAGGGTAAATTAATTCAATTTATTATGGAAGCTGCATTTGTTTTCGTTGTGTTTTTCCTCTCCCTTTTTGGTGTTTTTTATATGTATATCACCACTCGCAACCGTGAACGCATGGCCATGATCGAGAAGGGGGTAGATCCCACGCTCTTTGCCACCTTACGCCAGCCGCGCTCGCAAAGGGGCGGAGGCGCAGGTACGCGCATGAAATTTACCCTGAAGGCGGGCATGTTCGCTATCGGGCTTGGTATCGGTTTTGTTGTGTCCGTGCTTTTCGACGGGATGCTGGATCATCGTGTCTTCCCGTTGCTGGTTTTGGGAATCATCTTTATCTGCGGCGGCGCCGGTCTCGTTACCGGCTTCTACATGGGGCGAAACCTGGATAAAAAGGACGACAAGGAAATCAACGTGTAGCCCTGGTTCCCCTCCTGTTTCCGAAAACCGCAATGGCCCCACTGTTGCGGTTTTTGATTTAACATCTTTTAACAACCGGTCCGGTTAAACCTAATCCTTCTATCTTTATCAAAAAGCTAAATCCAAAAGTAACCGTGGAAATCAGAATCGAAGACCTGAATAAAGTATACAAGGGTGGTAACAAGGCCCTTTCCAACATCAGCCTGGTGATCGATGATGGCATGTTCGGGCTCCTGGGCCCTAACGGGGCCGGTAAGTCGACGCTGATGCGCATCCTCGTGACCCTCATGAAGCCCAGCTCCGGCAAGGTATTGGTGAATGGCATGGACCTTCAGAAAAACAGAAAACAGGTTAGGACGCTCCTGGGTTACCTCCCCCAGGATTTTCGTTTTTTTGCCAAGTACAGGACATGGGAATTTCTTGATTACTCGGCACGGCTGGCAGGGCTGAGAGACAGGACCATCCGTAACAGGGAAGTTGAAAAAATGCTCGAGCAGGTTGGCCTGTTCGAAGCCAGGGATCGCAGCGCCGGCAAACTTTCGGGTGGCATGAAGAGGCGCCTGGGTATTGCTCAGGCCCTCATCGGGGATCCTAAAATTGTTATTGTTGATGAACCAACTACCGGTCTGGACCCTGATGAAAGGATCCGTTTCAGGAACCTGCTTTCGAAAATGACCGAAAAAGAGATGATCATTATTCTTTCCACACATATTGTCGGCGATATCTCCAGCACGTGCAGGAGTATGGCACTGCTCGAAAAGGGCAAGCTGGTGTTCAACGGCGCTCCGGATGAATTGATTGCCCAGGCGCGAGGGCATGTGTTCCAGATGACCGTTTCCAACCGGGAATTTGAAGATGTAAAAGAAAAGTACAACGTAATCTCAACCATTCCTTCCGTTAACGGATGGGATATTCAGGTGGTAGCTGAACATACCGGGAATTACCCCTCGGTTACGATCGAACCAAACCTGGAGCATGCTTACGTCTATTTCATGGAGATGGTCCTTAACGATCCGCAAGTACTGTATTGATTATGAAAACTATTAGAACAATCGGAACAATTGCCTGGTTTGAGCTGCTGATCCTCTTTCGGAGCTGGTTCTTCAGGATTTTCAGCGGCCTCATTCTGCTGGTGCTTTTTGTGATGAACGTCCAGTTCCTGAACGATAACGGGGGCACATGGGCAATCAAGGCAATCCCTGCCAATATACCCTATTTCAACATATTGATACTAAGTCTTACACAGGCTTTTATCGCGATGTTTCTGGCGCTTGATTTTCTTAAGCGTGACAAGAAACTCGATACATCCGAAGTTATCTATACGAGATCAATGACCAATTGGGCCTATATCTGGGGAAAAACGATCGGGGTGCTGACCGTCTTTATGGTTCTCAATATTCTTGTGCTCATTCTGGCATTGGTGATCAATCTCGTAATGGGTGATCTTTCGGTAGACTGGCTGGCTTATCTTTATTATCCCCTCATTATCAGCATTCCTTCACTTGTTTTCATGCTGGGCCTCTCCTTTATGGTGATGTCGTTGTTCAAGAACCAGGCCATTGCCCTGGTGGTACTCCTCGGGTATACCGGTATGGTAATGTTTTTCGGGAAGGATAAATTCGACTTTCTCTTTGATTATATGGGATTCCGCCTGCCGATGGTCTATTCCGACATGATCGGATTCGGATTTGAGGGTAAACTCCTTCTCCAGCGGGGAATCTATTTCTTCCTCGGTCTGGCCGGTATTTCAGGAAGTATTCTGCTGATGAAGCGGCTCCCGCAATCGAAATTCCACACCTCTGCGGCCTGGGGCATGACGATTATCCTTACGCTCCTGGGCATTGGGGGTATATTTACTTATATAGGGAAAACCAGCGGTGACGAGAAATTCCGTAACGGAATGATCGCGCTCAACGACCAGAACAAAAAAGTTGCCACGCTTAATCTTGATGCCTGCGACCTGACTATCCGCCACCAGGGCCGGACAATAAGCGTGACTGCTGCTCAGACGCTGAGGAACGGCGGCACTCAGCCGATATCAAAAACGGTGTTTTCCCTGAACCCGGGGATGAAACTTTCTGAAATGACAATCGGCGGAAGCAAGGTGACTGCCGAACGCAAGGATCACCTGATTATAGCCGGCCTTCCAGCGGCAGTTGAGCCGGGACAGACCGTCATCATTCAGTTTGTGTATGAAGGACAAGTGGATGAGCGTATCTGCAATCTGGATATCAAGGAAGAACAGTATAACGAAAAGTGGGGGCCCGATTTCCTTATTTCGATACGGAAGCGGTTTGCCATGATCGAACCCGATTATGTGCTGCTCACACCCGAAAGTGCATGGTATCCGATTCCCGGGGTGCTGCACGGATCAACCCTCTCGGTACTCCCCGAATGGAATTTTACCAGCTTCACCGCCAAGGTGGAAACAAAGACCGGTCTTCAGCCGGTTATGCAGGGAGCGGCCTTGCAAAATGGCAATAACTGGGAGTTTAAACCCGAGAAGCCCATGCCCGGCATGACCCTCATAATCGGTCCTTACCAGCCAATGAATCTTAAGGCGGGAGGAATCGATTTTGAACTTAACCTGGTTAAGGGACACGACAACTTCAGCGCTGTTCTCGATTCCATTACCGATACGCTGCCCCGCTTTGTTGGCGACATGAAACAGGACCTGGAAAGACGACTCGGGCTAAAATATGCCTATCCGCGGCTCAGGTTGATTGAAGTGCCGGCACAGTTCTATGCTTACTCGCGGCTTTGGATCAAACACCGTGATTTCCTTCAGCCTGAAATGATCCTGATCCCAGAAAGGGCAGCCATGCTGGCACGGGCCGGCTTTGCGCAGGAACTCAGGCAATCCGTTCGCCGGAGCAAGGAGAATGAGGAATCATTAACCGAAAAGGAACTGCAGCTCAGGGTGCTGCGGAACTTTATTTCAGACAACTTCATGCCGGGTGCTTCGGAAAACCGGTTCAGTTTCGGACAAGGTGGAATGCCTTCCATGACCACCGATACCGATAAGAAATTTACACTCTTTCCCAACTTTTTCACCTTCGTCAACCACCTTGGCTCGGCAGAATACCCGATCCTGAACTCAGCTATCGAGGCCTACCTCAGTAATACGGGCGAAAGCCAGATGGGGGGCTTCGGCATGACAACCAGCGGACTGAGCCCGGCCGAACAAGCCAATGTGGAGCTCCAGAAGAAGAATTTCAAGAAGCTGCTCGGCAGCGATATGGCCAACCTCGCCCAACGCCAGGTAATCGATGCCAAGGGGAAATATTTCTTTACCTACCTTGAAGCTGTTGCAGGATCGACCGAATTCATGCCCTTTATTCTTGCGGAGATTGAAAAGTCGAAATACAAAACATTGGAATTCAGTCAGTTTTCAGATGATTTCCGGAGCCGGTTCAACTTCAGTGCCGATTCACTGGCTTCGAGCTGGTACGTTAACGACAAGCTTCCCGGTTATCTCATCGGTCACGTCCGCGTGATCGAAGTTCAGCAGGACGACCGCACCCGCTACCAGCTCTTGTTTGATGTGTCGAATCCGTCCAGCGAGAGCGGCATGGTGCAGATCTCGCTGAGGGCCGGTGGCCGCGGAGGTATGGGCGGTCGCGGCGGCGGCGGATCAGGCATGAGGGGAGGCAGTTTCGCACTCGCGGGACGCAACAGCGCCACCGACAAGTTCCTTGTCGTACCGGCCGGCCAGGCCATGCAGGTAGGCTATGTCCTGGATGACCAGCCCCGTGCCATGACAGTAAATACAATGATTTCAACGAACCTCCCGAATAATATCAGTTATCCGTTCCCTAAACTCGAGCAGATAAAAGGCTTCGAACCAATTGAAGGAATGCGTGCGATACCCCTGATCCTCACCATGAGCGAACCCGGTGAGATTATCGTAGACAATGAGGATACCGGTTTCTCGACAGTTGGCGCCGCAACGGTCAGCCGTATGGTAAAATGGCTGAAGATCAACCAGGCAAATCCTGATGTACCATACGAAAGCATGCGTTCATGGAGGCCCCCGACCTACTGGACCCCGATCATCCAGTCGGGTTTCTACGGCGATTTTATTCGGTCGGCGGTTTATGCCAAATCCGGAGAAGGAGATCAGACCGTGCAATGGGCAACCCTGATTACCAAGGCCGGTTATTATGACGTGTATACCTATGTAAACCCGAATATTGCCCGTATGAGCATGCGGATGGGAGGATCTGGTCAAAGCCGGAACAGCGGTCCCGGCGGCGGTCCCGGTCAGATGCCCGAGATCACCGACGAATACCACTTTACCGTTGTCCATTCCGAAGGGAAGGAGGACGTAACCATCGCTCTCAAAACGGCCGAAACCGGATGGAATAAGCTCGGAACTTTCTATTACGCGGAAGATACCGCACGTGTGACGATGAACAATAAAAACACGGGACGGACTGTGGTGGCGGATGCCGTAAAATGGGTCAAACAACAATAACAACCTTTATAAAATGAATAAGAAAGTACTATCGGCCGTCCTGGTCCTGAGCATTGTCTGCTCCGGCTCACTATGGGCGCAGCAGCTCCTCAAGCTGCAGGATGCGCTCCTGATCGCATCCAAAAACAGCCCCGACATAAAAATTGTGGAGCTGAACCTCATCCAGACTCAGGAATTGCTGAAGGCAACCGAAGCTTCCTATAAGGCAAATTTCAGGATCAACCTGCAGCCACTTACCTATAGCAACGACAGAGTTTTCTATGCACTCGACAATGAGTTCTACAATACCACAAACCTCCGGAGTGCAGGAAATTTCAATATCAGCCAGCGCCTCCCCTGGACCGACGGAACACTTACCCTGTCGAACCAGCTTTTCTGGCAGCAGAGCTCGATCGAGAAGTTCGACAATACCACGAAGAAATTCAATAACAATGTCCGTCTTCAGTTCGATCAGCCACTCTTTACCTACAACCGGCTTAAGCTTGAGTTGTCGGGCCTCCAGCGCTCTTTCGAGAACTCACAGCTGAACTTCAATATTCAGATGCTGAGCCTCGAGCGGTCGGTAACCCAGCAGTTCTATACCGTTTACAATCAACAGATGCGGCTTCAGATCAGCGAGGAAGAATTTAACAACCAGAAGGCCAACTTCGAGATTATAAAGAATAAGGTCGAAGGGGGATTGTCACGGCTCGAAGAGCTGTATCAGGCTGAACTCAACCTGGCTTCCAGCAAATCATCGTGGGAGAACGCAAAGGTTTCACTCGACAATGCCAAGGATAATTTTAAAATCCTGGTCGGCATGGATATTTATAACGACATCAGCGTACTGGCAGACCCCGTTGCCGATTCGGTACCGGTAAACCTCGACAGCGCCATTAAGCTGGCACTGGATAACAGGATGGAACTCCGCCAGCGCCAGATATCAATAGAGAACGCCAGGGCAAGCCTTACCCAAACCATGGCCTTTAATGAGTTTGCAGGAAACCTTTCTCTCTCCGTCGGACTCCTCGGCGACAATGAAAAACTCGGAATGATTTTCGATGCGCCCAACGATAACGAGCAGGTAGCACTCAGCCTGACCATACCAATTTTCGACTGGGGCGAGCGAAAGGCAAGGATCAAAGCATCCCAGACCAGCATTCAGACTCAGGAAGTGAATTTCGAGGATCAGAAGAATACGATTATCCAGACCGTCAGGCAGACATATCGTAATTTACAGAACCTCCTGAACCAGATTGCCATTGCAGAACAGAACGTCAGGAATGCGCAGCTGACCTACGATATCAACAATGAACGTTATGTGAACGGCGACCTTACCGGCATGGACCTTAACCTGTTCCAGAACCAGCTGTCGTCGAAAAAGCTGGATCTGATCAATGCACAAATCAATTACAAGCTCGAAATCCTCAATATCAAAATCCAGACGTTATACGACTGGGAAACCAAAAGCTCTATAGTACCAACCGAATTCAAAAAAAACTAAACTGATATGAAATCTCGCAAAAACTACCTGACTTTCTGCCTTTTTTCCGGATTAGCCATCCTGGCGGCCGGCGGTTGCAAGAACCAGCAGACTGATGCAGAAACCGAAGTTGCCGTACCGGTATCCGTCCTTGATATTCGCCCTTCATCCATCGAGGAATTTATCGAAACAAACGGAACGGTTTATCCGACCCGCGAAGCCGAACTGAAATCCGAAATGTCGGGAAAGTACCTGCTGCAGAATAATCCGCGCACCGGACGGCCATGGTCACTGGGCGACAGGGTAAGCACCGGCGATATACTCGTTAAGTTTGAAGATGCCGAATATGTTAACGGTATCCAAATCGACTCGAAAAAGCTGAACCTGGATGTGTCGGAAAATGAGTTTGAAAAGCAGAAATCACTGCTCGAAAAGGGTGGCGCAACGGTCAGGGAAATGAAAACCTCCGAGCAGTCGCTTATCAATGCCCGTTATACCTACGCCGCAGCTGAACTGCAGCTGGCTAAAATGGTTGTGAAGGCTCCGTTCGACGGTGTTATTGTTGACCTGCCTTTCTACACCAGCGGAATCAAGCTTGCCGCCGGCCAGTCACTTGTGAAGATCATGGACTACAGGAAACTGTTCATGGAGTTTCAGCTCCCCGAGAAGGATCTTGCCAAGGTTTCTGTTAACCAGCGGGTACGAGTGCTTAATTATGCGCTGCCCGATGATACGCTCTTTGGCATGATAAGCCAGCTGTCACCTGCAATCAGCCCCGATACAAGGAATTTCAAGGGATCTCTCACCATCAGCAACGATGATCTGAAACTGCGCCCGGGAAGCTATATCAAGGCGGAAGTAATTACCCGTTCGAAAGACAGCACCATTGTCATCCCGAAAAGCATCATCGTTTCCCGTCAGCGTGGGAAAACCGTCTTTATCATCGACAACAATGCCGCCATGGAGCGCGTGATCACCACAGGCCTCGAGAACCCGGATTCAGTGGAGATCATCAAGGGCCTTTCGATGAATGAGCGCGTAGTAATAGAAGGATTCGAAACACTGGGCAACCGGTCAAAAGTTAAAATCGTCCGTTAACCGGGCCAATCAAGATCATCATGAGAAAGATCACCGAGTTTGCGGTAAGGTACCCGGTTTCCGTAACTATGTTTATCCTGGCCATGGTGCTGCTGGGATATATCTCCTTCGGAAAGCTGGGCACCGACCTTTTCCCGAAACTTAACAATCCGAGGATATATGTGGAGCTCCAGGCAGGCGAGCGCCCCCCCGAGGAGGTTGAAAAGTTGTTTGTCGATCCCATCGAATCGGTTTGCATCCGCCAGAGCCAGGTAACAGGCGTCAATTCAGTGACCCGTGCCGGACTTGCACAGATCACCGTGGAATATGCATGGAACAAGGATATGGACGATGCCTTCCTTGAGCTTCAGAAGGCATTGGGCACCTATTCCCAAAACTCCGATATCGAATCGCTTAACATCACCCAGCACGATCCGAATGAGTCACCGGTCATGCTCGTGGCCATGCGTCATGAAACAATGACCGATATGGACGAGCTCCGCCAGGTTGGTGAGAACTACCTGCGCAACGAACTCGTCAGGCTTGAAGGTGTTGCGGATGTACAGATGGAGGGGCAGGAGAAGAAAGAGGTGCTGATCAGTACCAATCCATACCTGCTTAACGCATTCGGAATAACCACCGCCGAAATAACATCGCAGATAACAAACTACAACCGGAACGTGTCCGGCGGCTCCATTGTTGAAATGGGAACTCAGTATGTTATCAAAGGCGTAAGCGTTTTCGAAAACATCAACGATATATCACAGCTGATAGTCGGGTTCAAGACGGTTGCGGCAACAGGCAATGCTGCCACGACAGCCGGCACAGCAGCAACAGGCAACAGGGTTCCGGTTTTTCTGAAGGATGTGGCCAAAATCGAGTTCCGTAACAAGGAACCTGATAACATCGTACGTATTAACGGAGCAAGGGCAATTGGTCTTGCCATCTATAAGGAGCCGAGTTTCAATACAGTTAAAGCTGTTGAACAGCTCAAGGAAGAGTTCGAGATCCTGAAGAAGTCGCTTCCGGGTTATTCTTTCGAAATCATCCAGGATCAGGGCACATTCATCTCCAAAGCCATCCGTGAGGTGGAGTCCACCGCGTTAATGGGGATCGCCCTTGCGGTATTTATCCTGTTTGTGTTCCTGAGGCGAATCGGGACTACCCTTATTGCCAGTGTGGCTATCCCCATATCGATTATCGCAACATTCAACCTGATGTATTTCAATGGGTTGACATTGAATATAATGACTCTTGGGGGGCTCGCACTGGGTGCGGGGATGCTTGTAGATAATGCTATCGTTGTTCTGGAGAATATTTTCCGGAACATGGAGAAAGGTATGTCTATCCTTGAGGCTTCCATTACGGGTACTTCAGAAGTGGGAGGTGCCATCACGGCATCAACCCTCACAACCATTGTTGTTTTCCTTCCCATCGTCTATCTTCACGGTGCATCCGGTGAACTTTTCAAGGATCAGGCATGGACCGTGGCATTTTCGCTTCTTTGCTCGCTGCTCGTAGCCATCTTGGTAATCCCGATGCTGTTCGCCAGGTTTATCAAGCCCGTCAGTGCTGAAAAGCAGGTGAAGTCCATCGGGTTTAAATGGTATCCCAGGCTTCTCGAAAGTTTCCTCAAGGCTAAATGGCTTGTTATCTTTTTGGCTCTTCTCCTTATGGGAGGTTCGGCATTACTGATCAAACCCGTCGGAAGCGAATTCATGCCCCGCTCCAGTGCCCGCGAATTTACAATTGATATCCGGCTTCCCGAAGGCACACAGCTAACGCGCACCGACCAGACGGTGAGGACACTTGAACAGATGATACGGGAACTGCTCGGCACCGACCTTAAGAACCTTTATGCCCGTGTCGGACCATCCGCAGGTGCAACAAGCGACCAGTCGATTTTTGAAAGCGAGAACACGGCTTCATTGAAAATTTCGCTGAGTGATAATTCAAAACGCAGCAGCGAAACACTGCTGGCCGACCTGGGACGCCTGTTCAGTTCGATGCCCGAGATTGCCTTTAGCTTTGTACAGGATGAGACCGCGCTGCAGGCAACCCTTGGAACCGATGAGGCTCCCGTTGTGGTTGAAGTGGTCGGCGAGGATTTTGACCAGATCGAACGGCTGACGAAAGAAGTTCTGCTTATCATGAAGGGCAATACCGACCTGTTTAATGTTGAATCGTCCATTCAGCCTGGTGCCCCTGAAGTTGAGCTGGTGATCGACCGCTACCGCGCGGGAATGTATAACATCACGATCGACCAGATTACAAGCCAGGTAACCCAGTTGCTGACCGGTACTTCGGCCGGGAAATTTGACTATAAGGGGGAGATGACTGAAATCCGCCTTAAATTACCTGATATTGAAGTAAATCAACTGCAGGATGTGGCTTTAAAGGTTGGGACAAACACGATCCGGCTGGGTGATGTGGCAACCATTCGCGAGGTGACCGCTCCCAAAGAAATTCTGCGGACAAACCAAAACAGGGTTGGAAAAGTTTCTGCTCAACTCAGCCAGGGTAAACCTGTCGACCATGTTATTATGGGGCTGGAAGCAAGCCTCAAACAGGTTGTACTCGCTCCGGGCTATACCATCCGCCAGGCGGGCGAAGAGCTGAAAAGGCAGGAATCAATGAAAAACCTCGGGTTTGCTCTGGTCCTCTCCCTGGTCTTGGTTTATATGGTGCTTGCATCGCAATTCGAGTCGCTGATCCACCCGTTCACGATTATGCTGACGATTCCGCTGGCAGGGGTAGGGACAGTGCTTCTGTTCTTCATACTGGGAATGCCGTTTAACATGATGGCGTACATCGGAATAATCATGCTTGCGGGCATTGCGGTAAACAATGCCATCATACTGATCGACAGGATTAATCAGCTGAGATCGGCCGGTATGAGCCGGCATGATGCGATTCTGCAGGCAGGATATCAGCGTATTCGCCCGATCCTGATGACAAGTCTCACAACGATACTCGGGCTGTTGCCGATGACCATCGGTTTCGGCCAGAGCGTTTCCCTCCGTGCTCCGATGGCGCTTGCGGTAATCGGAGGGCTGGTAACGAGCACACTTTTGACACTTATCGTAATCCCCTGTTTTTATGATGTTCTTGACAGGCTTACAACCGGCAACAGATTCAAGGATGCACAAAATAGCTAAGGAGACCACGAGATGAGGTTTATTGTTGAACGGAAAGTACTGATCTCCATGATCTTTATCGGGATGACGATCCTTGGGGTCGTTTCGTACCGGCAATTGAAGATCGAGCTCTTTCCGAATGCTGAGGCACCCTACCTGGTGGTACAGGTGTCATCCCAAACAGAAGTTGACCCTGGATACATGGAGAAACAGGCTGTTATACCGCTCGAAGGAGCGGTTGGCGGCTTGCCGGGAATCAAGGAGCTCTCCTCTTCTGCATCACAGCGCAGAGGGACCATTACGGTGTCCTATGAGCCGAAGACCAACCTGAAGTATGCGCAGCTGAAGCTCCAGGAACGTATCGACGAAGTACGTGCAACCCTTCCGACCGAATTCACGGTGACTGTTATGAAGGTCGACTTGCAGCAGGCGGCCAACCAGGTTATGTCGCTTGAGGTTAGGGGAGCAGGCGGAGCCAACCGGATTCGTCAGATAACCGATGAGAAAATCACGCGGCGGCTTGAGAATGTCGATGGAATTGCCGGTGTGACCGTGTATGGCGGTCAGGAAAAGACACTCGAAATAACCCTCGACAAGGATGCATGCGAGGCATATGGCATCACCCCTTTTCAGGTGAGAAATGCTGTTACCCAGAATGGCCGTGACCGTACATTTGTAGGCAGGACTTTCGCCGGCAGCAGAATGTATTTTGTGCACGTGTCGGCCGAGTATGTCGATCCCCGCGAAATTGAGAACATCGTTATCAAGGAAACAGGTCCTGTTTTGCTCAGGGACGTCGCCTCGGTTTATTTCGGCGTTAAGGAGCAAACTTCTTATGCCCGCGTTAATGGACTGGAATCGGTTACGCTGAACCTGGTGTCCGACTCACAGGTGAACATTATCGATGTTTCCCACTCCGTAAAGAGTCTGGTTGAAGAGCTGAACAAGGAATTCGGTCCGCTCGAAATCGAAGTCAAGGTTCAGGAAAACTTGGCCGAGACCATGGAAAAGAACATCGACGAGATCATCAATCTGGCAATAACCGGTGGCCTGCTGGCGATATTCATCCTTTGGGCTTTTCTTAAGAATTACCGGCTGGTCCTTTCCATTGGGGTTTCGATTCCGATATCGGTTTACGTTGCTTTCAATTTCTTCTACGCGGCCGGTATAACCCTCAACAGCCTGACACTGGTCGGCATGGCTCTTGCCATTGGTATGCTGGTGGACAACAGTGTGGTGGTGCTCGAAAACGTATACAGGCATGCAGCGAAGGGCGAGCTGCCAGATGTAGCGGTTACGCAAGGGACCACCGAGGTCTGGCGATCCATTGTGGCTTCAACACTAACTACGGTAACCGTTTTTCTGCCTTTCCTTTTTTCAGATAACTACCTAATCAGGATCCTTGGGGCTAACATCGGCATATCCATCATTTCAACGCTGCTGGTGTCGATGCTTGTGGCGCTGATGCTCATACCGATGCTTACCCATCTGGTTCTTGTTAGGCAGCCAAAAAGGCCCCAGATTTTCGAGAGTATTTCCTTACACAAACGATTTATTCAGATTTATGTCCTCATTCTGAAGTCGAGTATCCGCAATCCGGCCGTAACCATCATCGGGGCAATGGTCCTGTTTTTTGTAGGGCTGTTTGCCGCACTGGCTTTCTCAACCAACACCCTCCGCGAAGCGCAAACACGCGAGGTGAGGATTGCCCTGACGATGCCCCAGGGCACCACCCTGGATGCAACCGATCTGGCGGTCCGTGGTATCGAGGAACTACTGATGGAAATTGCCGAAAAGGAAGACGTAGTGAGTTCGGTGCAGGAAGCTCAGGCTACCATCACCGTAAAACTTGTAGAGGATTTTGAAAAGGTCAGGGATCGTAAACTTCCTGAAATTAAGGCGGATATCGAAAACAAGATCCAGATAAAAACCCAGAATAATTCCCAGATTACTTACGAATTCCAACAGTTCTCGTCAAGTTCCGGTTTTTCATCGGCCAGCTCGGGGATGGGTGGCGGTGCCGGGGGCGGTGGACTTGAAACGCTCATGGGTATTGGTACACAGCAGGAAAAGGTTCTGATTAAAGGGCAGAATTTCGACCTCATGAAAGCTGTTGCGGAAGATGTGCAGTATTATCTGGATGATATGACAACCATCCAGTCGGCCAACGTTAGCGTTCAGGACAACCGGCCCGAGGTGAGGATGGCTTTCAATACCCGTGAAATGGGAGAACGAAATGTGCAGCTCTCCTCGGTGATGTCGGAACTCAGCTCATTCCCGACCGAGGTGACTACCGGTGTCCAGTTCAAGGAAGGTACCGAGGAGTACGACATCCTGATCAAATATGATGAAGTGGTGGTTGATAAGAACAAAACCCGCACGATGAATGACCTTCAGGCGATGGACGTTCCATCGCCCGACGGGGTAAGGCACCGCCTCACAGATCTTGCAAAGGTTTACTTTGCTTTCGGCATGGGTACCATCAACAGGCTCAACCAGGAGAAACAGATCCAGGTTACTTATCGTTTCGATGCAGAAACCAACGGCACCAAATCACTGCTCGAAGGAGCCAGAGCCGAAGTCGACAATCTCATTGCAGGGATGAAGATCCCGGCAGGTGTGGCAGTTGAGGTGCAGCACGAAGCGAACGAATTTAAAGAATTCTACTTCCTGATCGCCGCAGCTTTCATATTGATATTCATGATAATGGCCGCGGTTTTCGAATCCTTCAGCACTCCTTTCGTCTTGTTGCTGTCGATCCCGCTGGCAGGCATCGGATCATTCCTGGCCATTCTTTTTACCAAGAACTCCCTGATCAATGCCAATACATTGACCGGTTTTATAATCCTGATCGGGGTCGTTGTGAATAACGGGATTATCCTCATCGATTATACCAAGATCCTTCGAAAAAACGGAAACCGGAAAACCAGGGCACTTCTTGTTGCCGGACTCGCCCGACTCAGGCCAATCCTCATTACGGCAGGTACAACCATAGTGGCGATGATTCCTATGGCTATGGGCCAGTCGGAATATGTCAGCCTCATCGGTGCTCCTTTTGCCATTACGGTGATTGGCGGGCTGACGGTATCAACGTTGCTTACGCTGGTTTTTATACCAACGTTTTATTCGGGGTTGGAGAATGCCCTTGCGTGGATGAGGGAACAGAAAACAGGCGTTAAACTCTTTATGTACGGAATGATGATTGCCCTTACGGCATTAATTTATTTCGGCATCGAGGCATTCCTGTGGCAGGCGGTGACATTCCTGCTGGTCATAATTGGTATTCCGGCTTCCACCTGGTTTGTGATGAACAGTCTACGCAAGGCCAGCGACACGGTGATTCCGCTTGATCAGCAAATTGTGATCAAAATTCAGAACCTCGTAAAGATTTATGAACGCGATGGTCGTTTTTCACGGCAATGGAAGGCTGGTCTGGCTATACGCAAGCGGTTGGGGATGGAAAAGGAGATCCGTTCGTTGCGCGACCTAGATGATGTTTTGTGGCAATTGCCAATCCTTGGGTTCCTGGTTTACTTTGTGTACTTTTTTCTCGAAGCCGGGTTTTGGGTGTTTCTGCTCAGTATCCCCATTTTCTTTATGCTGCTTTCTTTCTATCAGCCAATCCGGCGTTATCTCCGATATAAAAGACCGACCGGTTTTGTCGATAAACTGAATCGCTTCCTTTACGGGTTGATCTTTTGGGGGTACCCGGCACTGACGCTGGTGATTTTCCAGTTGAGATGGAAGAATATCGCACTGGAAATTCTCATAGGCCTGATCTGGTATCTGGCACTTATCGTCTACACCACTTCGGCAAGGCTTGTAAGGCAGAAGGTTAATGTTAACCGGATCACCGGCCGCTTCGGTCGGATTCGTCGGGGATGGTACCGTTTGGTACAATCGATTCCACTTATCGGCACCAAGAAGAAGCCTTTTAAAGCGCTGCGCGGTGTTTCGATGGAAATCACCCAGGGAATGTTTGGTCTCCTCGGTCCGAACGGGGCTGGCAAAACTACCCTCATGCGAATCATCTGCGGTATTTTTGAGCAGAGCTATGGTAAAATATGGGTTAACGGGGTGGATACCCAGGAAAAAAGGGAAGAATTGCAGGGCCTTATCGGCTATCTTCCTCAGGAGTTTGGCATGTATGAGAACATGACATCCGGTGAGTACCTCAATTACCAGGGTATCCTTAAGGGATTGAAGAATCCGGAGGAACGCGAAAAGCGGGTGGATTACGTACTCGGCTCGGTACACATGCTCGAACATAAGCATGAGAAAATCGGCAGCTATTCCGGTGGTATGAAGCAGCGTATAGGTATTGCACAGATCCTGTTGCACCTGCCGCGGATTCTGGTGGTTGACGAACCAACCGCCGGGCTCGATCCAAGGGAGCGGATCCGTTTCCGCAACCTCCTGGTCGAACTCTCGAGGGAGCGTGTGGTTATCTTCTCGACACACATCATTGAGGATATCTCGAGCTCCTGTAATCAGGTTGCCGTCCTCGACAGAGGCGACATGGTTTTTCTGGGAGCACCGGAGGATATGGCCCTTACTGCAGCCGGTCATGTTTGGCAGGTAGAGGTCAGTATGGCCGATTTCGACAAATTATCTGAAATGTACAAGATCGTACACCACATGCGCGACGGTCAGAATATCCGGGTGAGGCTGCTGGCCGAAGAAAAGCCGATGCCGGAAGCCATCCCGGTTCAGCCATTGCTCGAGGATTCCTATTTATGGATGTTGAAGAAAGTGATCTGATATGAAAAACAACCGCATTGCATTGATATGGAACTGGACCTACAATATGGTCCGGTTCAACCTCAAGGTCATATTTGCCAATAAGTTTATCTGGTTCCTGGTGGCGTCGCTGCTCTTTTTCGTTGGCGTTCTGCTCATCACCCTCTTCTCGAAGGGCAAGATCGACACGGCCACTATTTTCAACCTGCTGCTTTATCCCGGCCTCCTTCTCGTGTTCTATCCCACGGTTTTCGGAATTCAAAATGACGAGGATACCAGGGTTCTTGAAATCCTCTTCGGTATCCCTGATTACCGCTATAAAGTCTGGCTGGTCAGGCTGATCCTGATATACTTCGTTGTATACCTGATCCTTCTTCTCCTGGGTGTGTTTTGCTCGTGGGCGCTGCTGCCGTTTCCGGTATTCAATATGGCCTGGCATCTGATGTTCCCGATTTTTTTCATGGGAACACTCGCCTTTCTGCTGTCAACCTTTATCAAAAACGGGATCGGCACAGGTGTGGTGATGATCATCATCGGTGTCTTTTTTACCGCCCTGATGGCTGCAATTGAAAACAGTAAATGGAACATCTTCCTCAATCCGTTTCGCCTGCCCGATGGGATGAGCGAAAATGGATGGAAAGGAATCGTTCAGGATAGCCGGGTCATTTTGTTTGTTGGCATTGTCCTTGCCCTGCTAGGCGGGTTAACCAGCCTGCAGAAACGGGAAAGGTTTATTTAAGAGGTGAGCTTCGCTGGATATGCTCCGCTTCGCTCCGCTAATTATGCTCCGCTTCGCTTCGCTAATTGTGCTCCCTGCGGTCGCTAATTGTGCTCCCTGCGGTCGCTAATTGG
>CAYWHP010000036.1:0-26801 GCA_964457845.1 uncultured Porphyromonadaceae bacterium
TGCTGCCGGAAAACCGGTGATGGTAACGCACAACTCCGGCCAGATCGCCTTCGAAATCGAAAACCGCAAATCGGATTCGCACGAAACATGCATACGACTTACCGCGACCCGAAACGCCCACGCCGAGGTCATCGTAAAAGGCAAGACCCGCTCCTCATATCCGCTTTCCCCCGGCACTGCCGCCACCATCATTATCCCTGTTTCCGCACCATTAACCCCGGTGATCATCCGCATGAAATAAAAGGCTCAGTCCGCCGAAAGTTTTATCTTTATCAAAAAACCCTCCGCCATGTTCCACCGCCCTAACCCCCAAACCCCTAACCTCCTGACCACCTCACCTCTTCTAACCTTCATAACCTTAATGGCAATCCTGTCGGCCTGCTCCAAAGCGCCCGTTCAGCAGAACCTTGCCGGAACGTGGAACTTCCGCATCGACAGCCTCGATGAAGGAATCAAAATGAACTGGTTCGCCGAAACCTTTCCGCCGGACACGCTGCACCTGCCGGGATCGCTCACGGAAAACGGCAAGGGATTCCCGGTCACCGCAAAAACGGTCTGGACGGGCCAGGTCGTTGATATGTCATGGTTTACTGCGGATAAATACGAAAAATACCGCCGGCCCGGCAACGTAAAAATTCCGTTCTGGCTCCAGCCGGAGTTCTACTATGCGGGAGCCGCCTGGTACCAGCGGGATATTAATGTACCATCGTCATGGAAGGGCAAAAGGATTGTTATGACACTTGAGCGGTGCCACTGGGAAACATCCGTGTGGATCGACGGCGCTCCCGCCGGCAAGCTGAATTCCCTGGCAACGCCGCACCGTTACGACCTGACGAAACTGGCTCAGCCCGGCAAACATGTACTCACCATCCGGGTTGATAACCGGATGATTGTGGATGTGGGCCTCAACGCCCACAGCGTTTCCGACCATACCCAGTCGAACTGGAACGGCATCACCGGAAACATGACCCTCGAGGCCCTGCCGCCGGTGAGTTTCGGAAATATCCGTCTCGATCCAGACATTAAAAACCATGTGGTAAAAGTCACCGGCACACTGGAAAACGGATCCTCCCAAACCGAGGAGATCAGCCTGGATGTGGCGGTCAGGCCCTATCAGCGCCCCGGCGATGCGCTGAACCCGTTCAGCATGACGAAGGAGATCCCTGCCGGAAGCGAAACATTCGAACTGATCTTTCCGATGGGCGATGGCTGTGCCCTCTGGGATGAGTTTTCGCCAAACGTGTATGAGATGGAGATCGGCCTCACCATGAAACGGACATCCGGTACCGAGACCAAAAAAATCCTCTTCGGGATGCGGGAATTCAGGGCCGAAGGCACGCGGCTGGCCATCAACGGACGGCCCACCTTCCTGAGGGGCACGCTGGAATGCGCCATCTTCCCCAAAACCGGCTATCCCGCCCTCACCGTCGCCGAGTGGCAGCGGATCTATAAAATCATCAAGGCCCATGGCCTCAACCACATGCGCTTCCATTCGTGGTGCCCGCCGGAGGCGGCATTCACGGCAGCCGATATTGAGGGGATCTACCTGTATGCCGAGGTGTGTGCCTGGGCAGACGTTGGCACCGGCAACTCTTTCGATGAGTGGCTCTATGCAGAAAGCGAACGAATCGTGAACGAATACGGGAATCACCCCTCCTTCGTGATGATGTCGTACGGCAATGAGCCGGGGGGCAGCAACCAGGTGGCCTTTCTCGACGCGTTCGATGCATACTGGAAGAGCAAGGATAACAGGCGTGTATACACATCCGGTTCGGGATGGCCTAATGTACCATCGGCCGACTTCTACAGCACCGCCAACCCGCGGATACAGGGATGGGGACAGGGTCTCGGCAGCGTGATCAATGCCAGTGCGCCGGAGACGGCCTATGATTTCCGGGACATTCTCACGCGTGACTTTCCGGGAAAACCGGTTGTAAGCCATGAGATCGGACAGTGGTGTGTCTATCCTGATTTTAAAGAGATCAAACAATACACCGGCGTCCTTAAACCAAAGAACTTCGAGATTTTCCAGGAGACACTCGAAGCAAACGGGCTCGGACATCTGGCCGATTCGTTCCTGCTGGCATCGGGCAAGCTGCAGGCGCTCTGCTACAAGGCCGACATCGAGGCGGCGCTACGGACGCCGGGCATGGGCGGTTTCCAGCTGCTCGACCTGCACGATTTTCCGGGACAGGGCACTGCGCTCGTGGGGGTGCTGAACCCGTTCTGGGAAGAAAAAGGATACATTTCCCCCGCCGAATACAGCATGTTCTGTAATGCGGTGGTGCCGCTCGCAAGGATACCGAAACTGGTACTCAATAATAATGAGGTGTTTAAGGCGGAAGTGGAAATTGCGAATTATTCAGCCGGAGAATTAAAAGAAGTCGGAGGGCCAATTAGAATTTTGAATGCTGAAAACCAAGTTGTCAAGGAGACGGCATGGTCGGCGGTTGGGGTACCGACAGGGACCAACACTATGGTTGGAACGATCGAGTGGCCGTTATTGCAGATAGCCGAGGCATCGAAATTTACGCTGGAGGTGGCTGTTGGCGAGCGAAGGAACACATGGGATTTCTGGGTATACCCCGTTAAACCTGCCACGACACCCGCGGTGGCCGCGATTCCGGTATTCACCTCGGTTACGCCGCAGCTCGAAAAGCTGCTGGAGCAGGGAGGTTCGGCCATACTCAGCCTGGGCCCCGACAGGGTTGCTCCCGATAAAGGCGGCAACATTGCGCTGGGGTTCTCCAGCATTTTCTGGAACACCGCCTGGACCCGCGGTCAGGCGCCGCACACACTCGGCATCCTGTGCAATCCGAAGCACCCGGCGCTTCTGGATTTCCCCACCGAATATTACAGCACCTTTTTGTGGTGGGACATTGTTTCACAGGCCAAGCCGCTTCTGCTCGACGGGCTGAATCCCCGGCCTGAACCGATTGTCCGGATTATCGACGACTGGTTTACCAACCGGAGCCTCGCTCTGGTGTTTGAAGTTAAAGCTGGCAATGGAAAGCTCATTGTTTCCGGAACCGACCTTGTTAAGGAGCTTGGCTCCAGGCCGGCCGCGCGGCAGCTGCTTGTCAGTTTGCAGAAATACATGATGACAGGCAGCTTTCAGCCAGAAACTTCTTTCAGTATTGAAACTTTGAGGGAGTATGTTAAGAAGTGAAAGGCTTTGAATGCTGAGGTCGGAGATTCGAGGACCAGTTTTGAATTTTGAACGCGAGGGATCTAGGGGCGTCGGGTGAGGGTCCGGGTGGAAGGGTGCTGCCAAGGCTGGATTTTTTTAAGATTGTGGCGAAAATTCGCACCAGTTCATCTGCCTCAGTACTCAAATTCTTAAGGTCGGTATTTCGGGGATAGATTTCGCAGAAATAGAGCAACCAGTACAAGCTTTCCCTCAGCTCTTTAAGAACCGCACCGATCTTATAAACGAAATCTTTGCGGGTGCTGGCAGATTGGGCTTCACCGTAATGGGCTCCGGGCGAGGAGGATGACCTCATCAGCTGACTACGGTTATCCCTTAAGTCGGGATTGGCAGGTAACCTGCTCAAAGCAGCATAAACACCGGTCGAGAATTTCAATAATCGCAACTGTAAATCGTTCATGACAATCTGTTTAGTGTTATAGATGCAGAATAGCCTAACCAATGGAAAAATCGCATCCAACTTTTGATCCTTAATCCTCAAAATTCAAAACTGGCCATCGAATCTCCGCCTTCATCATTCACCCCCATCTCACTTTTTCACTTTAACAAAACATTGTATCAGAATTGGGAATATCTTAGCGCACCAAATTCTTCCGGCAATGAATAATACCACAGCCAAACAAAATCTATCAAGATTAGCCGTCCTGTCGTTTCTCTTCCTTTTGTTTCCACTCACATCCTTCGCCGCAGGCACCGGAACCGTGCCATCGCTGGGCCCGGTGCGCGTAGAGTTCATCCTCTTCGCCCTCACACTGGTCGGCGTAGCGCTGTTCCATCACAAAACCATGCAGGTAGCACTTACCGGATTAGTGGTGGTATTGGCCTTCAAGTTTTTATTTGACCCTTCATTCAACCTGGGGGAACACATCATCGGCAGCGAAGCCCGGGAAGGAGAATGGCGGGTGTTGCTTAACCTGCTCGGTCTTCTTTTTGGTTTTGCCATTCTGGCCAAACATTTTGAAGAATCCAGGGTTCCGGATGTATTGCCAAATTACCTGCCCAACGGCTGGACCGGCGGATTGGTTTTGCTGGCACTGGTAATGGTGCTCTCCTCCTTCCTCGACAACATCGCCGCTGCCATGATCGGGGGCACTATGGCCATGGTTCTTTACCAGGGCAAGGTCCACCTCGGTTTTCTTGCAGCCATCGTTGCCGCCAGCAACGCCGGGGGCGCAGGATCGGTTGTAGGTGACACCACCACCACGCTGATGTGGATCGACGGGGTTAACCCGGTTTGGGTACTGGAAGCCTTTTACGGTTCAATCGGAGCTTTCCTGATTTTCGGGGTAATCGGTGCCCGGCAGCAGCACAAGCACCATCCCATACGCGCGCACAACGATGCCGGCATCCGGGTTGACAAAGGCAAGCTGGTGATTGTTGCATTGATTCTGGCGGGGGCGATTACCACGAATTATGCACTTGATTTCCCCGCTTTGGGCGTTTGGATCGCGATCCTGCTCGGAACCCTCCTACGGAAAACCCCATGGCACGAAATGAAGAATGCATGGCGCGGAACCGTTTTCCTGATGTCGCTCGTGACGATCGCCTCCCTGATGCCGGTTGACGAACTTCCGAAGGCATCCTGGTTCACCTCCTTCAGCCTTGGATTTGTTTCGGCCGTTTTCGACAACATACCGCTCACCAAGCTCTGCCTGGAGCAGGGCGGGTACGACTGGGGCATTC
Source organism: uncultured Porphyromonadaceae bacterium (assembly GCA_964457845.1). Classification (GTDB taxonomy): domain Bacteria; phylum Bacteroidota; class Bacteroidia; order Bacteroidales; family UBA12481; genus UBA12481. Next base: position 4,892 of record CAYWHP010000036.1, read on the forward strand.
TTTCCTTTGCCGTCGGGTTCGGGGGATCCATGATCTGGTTCGGATCTTCGGCCGGGGTTGCCTTGTCGAACATGTATCCTGAAGCAAAAAACACGGTGAACTACCTGAAAAAAGGATGGCATGTAATTGTTGCATACATTATTGGTTTCTTCATCATGCTGGGCATTGCAGGCTGGAACCCGCATGCCCCTCATAAAAAATCGCAGGAAAGCAAAACTGAAGCAATAATTAAGTAATTTCAGTTGCGTCTCAAAAAACCGACCATCTGATCTAAACCTCTACTAATCTGCCCGTTATGGCTAAAGGATTTATCAAGAAGCTGCTGCTTCCGAAGGAAGAAAAGTTCTTCCCCATGTTCGAAGATATGGCCGAACTGATATCAAAAGCCGCCCACGCGCTCGGACGTGTTTTCGAGAGTCCGGATCCGGCTTTGGAAGTAGAAACTTTCAAGGAAATCAAACTGCTTGAAACCAAAGCCGACGACATCGTACACAGGGTATTTGACACGCTCGACACCACCTTCATCACCCCCTTCGACAGGGAAGACATTCAGCAGCTGACCTCAAAAATGGATGACGTGATGGACTTCATCAATTCTACCAGCCACAAGGTGCAGCTTTACAAACCGAAGCGGATGTTACCCCAGTTCCGGGAGCTTAACCTTGTTGTTACCCGGGGATGCGAACAGATCCGGATTGCCGTTATGGAACTTCATAATCTGAAGAACCCCGGCAAAATCAACGACGCCTGTGTAAAGATCAACGAGCTTGAGAATATTGCCGACGACATCTACCATCAGCTTATTTCAGAACTTTTCGATACCGAGACCGACCCGATTGAACTGATCAAGAACAAGGAAATCCTGGAGACGCTCGAATCCACCACCGACCGGATTGAAGACGTATCCGATATCCTGAAGACGATCATCATCAAATCGGCCTGATCGTTCCAGTAAACTTCAAATCGACTATGGCAAAAGGATTTATCAAGAAAATACTGCTTCCAAAGGAAGATAAGTTTTTCCCGCTTTTTACAGAACTGGCCGACTTGGCCAAGGAGGGAGCCGAGGCGCTTGGGAAAATTGTGGAGAGCGCGGAACCGGCTTCGGAACACAATCTTTTCCGGGAAATAAAGACACTCGAAAAAAAGGGTGATGATGTTGCACACGCTGTTTTTGACGCCCTCGACACCACTTTTATCACCCCGTTCGACCGCGAGGATATCCATCATGTTGTTTCAAAGATGGATGACATCCTTGATTTTATCAATTCTGCCAGTCAGCAGATCAAGCTGTATAAGCCCAAAAATCTTCATCCGCAGTACAAGGAGATGGTAGCGATAATCATCCGGGGCTGTGAGCAGGTCCGCATTGCCACAAGTGAACTCCACAACCTGAAAAAACCCGGCAAGATATCCGATGCCTGCGTGAAGATCAACGAACTGGAGAATCTTGCCGATGATATTTACCATCAGCTTTTATCAGGGTTATTTGAAACCGAAGCCAATGCCATCGAACTAATCAAGAACAAGGAGATTCTTGAAACACTTGAAATGGCGTGCGATTCCATTGAGGATGTATCGGATATTCTCAAGACCATCATTATCAAATCCGCTTAACCACCTGCCATGTCGCTACTGGTAATTGCCATCATCATCATTGCGCTTGCATTCGATTTTCTTAATGGGATGAACGATGCCGCCAACTCCATTGCCACGGTGGTTGCCACCAAGGTACTCTCCCCAAACCTCGCCGTTGCCTGGGCCGCCTTCTGGAATTTCGCGGCTGTCTTTGTTTTTGGTGTCCATGTAGCCAAAACCATCGGCAAGGGTATTGTTGAAGCCAACGTAATTAATGAATATGTGGTGCTTTCCGCCTTGCTGGGTGCCATAATCTGGGTATATACCTGTACTCATTTCGGCCTGCCTATCAGCGTTTCCCATTCACTGATCGGAGGGCTGATCGGCCCTGCACTTCTGATCGGCGGAACCGAGGTGCTGATCTCATCCGGAATCATCAAGGTAGCCATCTTCATATTCCTGTCACCGATCGTAGGCTTTCTGCTTGGGTATCTGATCATGGTTTTAACCATGTGGGTGTTTAAAAAAACGAAGCCCCGAAAGGTAGACGGGATTTTCCGCGTGATGCAGCTGGTTTCCTCGGCCGTTTTCAGCCTTGGCCACGGCAGCAACGATGCTCAAAAAACTGTCGGCATCATAACCATCCTCCTTTTCAGTACCGGGTATCTCACGGGTGAGTTTCATGCTCCGGCCTGGGTGATTTTTGCCAGCTATACCACGATCGGTCTCGGTACCCTCGCAGGCGGATGGAAGGTAATCAAGACACTCGGCAACTCACTTACCCACCTTAAACCCGTTCAGGGTTTTTGTGCGGAAACCGCAGGAGCCCTCACCGTCATCGGCAGCACCCTCGGCGGAATTCCTGTCAGCACCACGCACACCATCACCGGATCAATTATGGGCGTGGGTTCTGTTAAACGTCTCAGTGCCGTACGCTGGGGCGTAGCCGGGAATATCATTCTGGCCTGGGTACTCACGATTCCTGCCTGCATCCTCATGAGTGGCGGCGTCTATCTGATAATCAAATTGTTAGTAAAGTAATGAAACCAAAGTTTTTCATACCCGCGGCTTTACTGCTGGCCGTTGCATTTTCATGTTCAACAGGCACCAAACCAACTTCCATGGGAAATCCGCTGCTCGCAGAATTCGATACGCCGTTTGGCGTTCCACCTTTTGAACTCATCAAGCCTGTCCACTACATGCCAGCTTTCACGCAAGGCATGGAAGACCACCTGAAGGAGGTTGATGCCGTGATAAACAATAAGAAGAAACCGACTTTCAAAAACACCATTGTTGCTCTCGACAAAAGCGGAGAACTCCTGTCAAAAGTCTCGAGGGTCTTCTTTGGGCTGGCCGAAGCCAACACCAATGATTCGCTTCAGATGATCCAGGTTGAGATATCACCGAAATTGTCGGCCCATTCCGATGCCATCAACCTCAATCCCAAACTCTTCAGCCGGATCAAGTCGGTTTATGAGAACAAGGAAAAGTTTAATCTGGATGCCACACAGACCTACATCCTTGAAAATATGTACAAGGAGCTGGTTCGTGAAGGGGCAAACCTGAGCCCGGAAAAGCAGGAGGAGCTGAAAAAACTGAATTCCGACCTTTCGGTGCTCACGGTGCAGTTTGACCAGAATGTGATGGGCGAAACCAATGGGTTCCAACTGGTGATCGACCGGAAGGAGGATCTCGCCGGACTGCCGGAAGGCGCCGTTGCAGGAGCCGCCGAAGCCGCAAAGGCCGCCGGATTGGATGGGAAGTGGGTGTTCACCCCCACCCGCCCCAGCATGACGCCCTTTCTTCAGTATGCCGAAAACCGGGAGCTGCGGAAAAAGCTGTATGATGGATATCTCAACCGCGGTACTAACGGAAACGAAAGGGATAACAACATCATCCTGGCAAAGATCATCAGCCTGAGGGCTCAACGCGCACAGCTGCTCGGATACCAAACCCATGCGCATATCATACTCGAACCACGGATGGCAAAGGTCCCGGACAATGTATTCAGCCTGCTGGATAAGATATGGGCAGCCGCTATTCCGGCCGCAGAGCGCGATCGTGATGAAATGCAGAAAATCATTTCGGCGGAAGGCGGAACTTTCAGACTTGAGTACTATGATTGGCTCTATTATGCCGAAAAGCTCAGGAAGGCGAAGTACGACATGGATGAAAACGAGCTCCGTCCCTATTTTAAGATGGAAAATGTACGCGATGGCGCATTTGAAGTTGCCACAAGGCTTTATGGAATAACGTTTTCGGAAATCAGGGAGATCCCCCTGCCGCACCCGGAAGCCATGGCGTATGAAGTAAAAGAGGCCAACGGGAAACATGTGGGAATCCTTTATATGGACCTGTTCCCGAGGGCGAGCAAACAGCAGGGTGCCTGGTGCGGCGGTTATCGCGAACACTGGGTAATGGATGGCAGGGAAATCACCCCGGTGGTGACCATGGTAGGCAATTTCACCCGTGCGACAGGCGATCAGCCGGCGTTGATAAGCCTGGATGAGGCCAAAACACATTTCCATGAATTCGGCCATGCCCTGGAAGGGCTTTTTGCCACCAACAAGCTGAGCTCTACATTTGTAGCCCAGGATTTCGTAGAACTGCCCAGCCAGATCATGGAACACTGGTGTACCGAGCCCGAAGTGCTGAAATCCTATGCCCGGCACTATCAGACAGGGGAACCGATCCCGGATGCTCTCATCAACAAAATGAACAATACCAGCTATTTCAACCAGGGGTTTGTCTCAACGGAGTTCCTGGCCGCCTGTTACCTCGATATGGGATTTCATTCCCAAACCGATACCGCCCTGCTGGATATTGGAAAATTCGAAACGGAATTCCTTACCGGCAAGGGGCTCATCCCTGAGATCAAGCCGCGATACCGGAGCACCTTCTTCATTCATATCACCGGTGGCTACGATGCCGGCTATTACAGCTATGAATGGGCCGCTGTACTCGATAACGATGCATTCGAGGCCTTCCGTGAAAAAGGAATCTTCGACCAGGAAACCGCCCGCTCATTCCGCGAGAATATCCTTGCCAAAGACGGCACCATGGACCCGAATGAGATGTTCCGGAATTTCCGCGGCCGCCAGCCGGACATTACGCCTTTGATGAAAAACAGGGGCTTTTTGAAGTAGACATGAGACGGGAGACGGAAGACATGAGACAGGAGACGTGAGACAGGAGCAGCTTCATGTCTCACGTCTCACGTCTCCTGTCTCACGTCTCATGTCTTCCGTCTCACGTCTCCTGTCTCACGTCTCATGTCTTCCGTCTCACGTCTCCCGTCTCACGTCTCCCGTCTTGTTTTTTTGCCCCGGCTGTTCGTCCCCAAACCGCTTCGCCGCCACAACAAACCGCAGCTCCCCGTACGACACGTCCTCGCCGAGCCGCTCCTTCAGCGGAGCGAGGGCAAGTGTATCGAGCTCATTGATAAGTTCATGCACGCGGTCAACCTTTTTCCGGTCAACCAGCTCCGTGATCTCAATGAGGCCTTTGGCAACATAGGGCAGCAGATGGCCCTCAACAGTGCCATAGTTCATTGAACGGTCGAACGCGATCTTCCGGATGCTCTTCCCTTCACGGAACATGTTGTAAGAAGTGAGGTCGCTCCGCTCCTTTTTCTGCTTCTTCTCCTTTTCCTTCTTCTCCTTTTTCACATTTCCTGCGCTCTTTACGGTACCGGCTTCCATATAGAGATCCGAAGCCAGCAGCGCATCCTTCGAAAATTCCCGGTCGCGAATAGCAGATTTTACGAGTTCCTCCGCCTTGTAAATCATCTGCCGCTGCCGGAAAAACTGACGCTCCAGGTCGTGGAGCTCAGTCAGGTATGCTTTGGCGCCCTTTTCCCCGTCCATAAGGGCTACCTGCTGCCGAACCCTGTTGGAAAAGCCCGACAGGATCGGTTCGAAATAGCCCTTGGCCGCCTCGAGCCGGGTTCCCAGAACGGGCAAGTAGTTTTCGTTGGGGTGGCGCAGGATACTTTTGAGTTGATCGATAAACTTATCGGCAGTCTCCCTCACGGGCAGGAAATCCCTTGCAATCTGCACGGCCCAGCCCTTCTGTTTCTGCTTGGCGGAACGCGTTTCATCCTTGTCGTGGCTGTCGGTGAAATAGTTCAGCACCCCCACCATGTGCCCGAAATTGAAAGCCTTAAGCACCGAATCCCTGATGAAGGTGCGGATCTCCAATGGGAGCACTTCCTGCAGGGGCGGATCAACGGCTTTATTTATCACGAACTGTTTGAGCGCCTCCTCCTGTGGCGGCCCCGACTGGGGAACCGGCGCCGAAAGCACCAGCCCGTCCAGCGACACCAGTCTCGAGAGCGCCACATAGATCTGACCCGGGGCAAAAGCCGATGACACATCAATGATTGCCTTTTCGAAGGTGAGCCCCTGGCTCTTGTGTACGGTGATGGCCCATGCCAGTTTCAGTGGAAAATGAGCAAAAGTGCCGGCAACATGCTCCTCAATCTCATTGGTGCCCTCTGCCAGGCTGTATTTTTTGTTTTCCCAGATATAGCGGTCAACCGGAATATCATCCCCGCCATCAGTGAACCCCACACGGATCTCCTCATCCGACAGTGACGTTACGGTTCCGATCCTGCCGTTGAAATAGCGCCGTTCGCCTGAGTAGTCGTTCTTGATGAACATCACCTGCGCGCCTTCCTTCAACTCCAGGGAGGCCTCCACAGGGTAGAGGTACTCATTGAAATCCTTTTCAACGGAAGCGGAATAGGTAAAAAGCTTGCCCGGCAACCCGGCAAGGGCATCCCTGTTGATGCTGTCCGCCTTGCGGTTATGGGTGGTGAGAAAGATGTAACCGTCGCTCCGGCCGGGTTGAAAATCCGGAATATACCGCTTGTTCAGCATCTCCACATCTTCGCGTGATATCCGGTTCTCCCGGTAATGGTTGAGGATGCTGATAAAGGTGTCGTCCGACTGCCGGTATATTTTCTCAAGCTCGATGTATACCGGCTGGTGGTTCTCCAGCGCCTTGGCCGAAAAAAAGTAGAGGTCGTTGTAATAGCGCCTGAGATACTCCCACTCCTCCTGCTTCACCACCGGCGGCAGCTGGAACAGGTCGCCGATAAAGAGAACCTGAACGCCTCCGAACGGTTGGTGGCGGTTACGTCGCACCGCCCGAAGGGTAACGTCAATTGCATCCAGGAGGTCGGCCCTCAGCATGCTCACCTCGTCGATGATCAGGAGTTCCATCTCGCGGATCAGCTTGCGCTTGGTGGCGTGCATCTGCAGGTTGCGCAGCAGCGAATCTGAGTTGTTCATCTGCACACCGAAATTGCCCGTTACAGGGAGGTCGCCGGATGGGATGAAGCTCCCGAAAGGCAGTTGGAAAAGCGAGTGGAGCGTTATCCCGCCCGCATTGATTGCAGCAATGCCGGTGGGCGCGGCTACGATGGCGCTCTTGTGCGTCTGCTGCACGATGCTGCGCAGGAAAGTTGTCTTCCCCGTGCCCGCCTTGCCGGTGAGGAACACGTGCCGGCCGGTATTGTTTATAAATCTCGAGGCAACGGATGCCGCGTTTTCTGCAAGATTGTCCAAAGTGCTCAAATGTTGGTTTATCAGTTGTAATATAGATGCAAAAAAACCTGCTGAATGGAATTTCCCGGCCACATCTTTTCGCCCGTCGACCAATTTTTAAAAATAGCCATAATTCGGGAACCTCATTTATCACCTGATGTGTATACATTTACTGAAAATAGCTCATCACCATGAAAAACATGCTAGCTGCCGGCCTGATGCTGCTTGTCATCGCCAGCTGTGCCTCGCCGAAAAATCAGTATTCAATTGAGGTTATAGCAGAAGGGGGGCCCGACACCCTGATGGTGCACAACAACTGGTACACCTCATCGGATACCCTGGTGCTGAAAGAGAATCGGTGCACCTTTACCGGGGTGATCGACACCTTCCCAAAGCTTGTCTCGATCGGCTATCCGCTTCCCGCACAGGTAAATACGCGAATGATACTGGAACCCGGAACCATTACGGTCCGCTACTCAAAAGAGGGCGGCTTCAAAATAGGCGGCACCCAAAACAACAGTACCCTGCAAAAGCTTTTCGATGAGCTGAAGCCCATCCAGGACGAGGTAACCCGTACATGGCGCCTTTGGGGGAAGGCCTACAACGCCACGCCGAGGATAAAAGACTCCTGCGAAGCCGCATGGATCGTAGCCGAGGAAGCGAAGAGGAAAAATCTCGATAAAACCCGCGAGCTTATCAAAGCCAATCCAAATTATGCGGGGCTCGTAATAGCATTGCCGATCGTCAGAAATGAGCCGGCAGAATACCTGAAGGAGTATGTGGAGGCATTCAAAGCCTTCCCGCTTGATCAACGGTACCAAAGCATTGTAAAGGAGTATGAAATTGCCGACCGCACCATCTCGGGCAAGGCGGTACCTGGTTTCACATTCCCCGACACCACCGGGAAAATGGTGTCCCTATCTGATTTCAGGGGCAAATGGGTGTTGCTCGATTTCTGGTATGTCGACTGCCCGTGGTGCCGGAAACTCACCCCCCACATGATTGAGATTTATAAAGACTGGAAAGCATCGAAAAATTTTGAGATCATCAGCATCTCCGTGGATAAACCAAAGGATTATACCCGGTGGAAGGAGGCGATCGTGGAAGACAAGTCGCCATGGACACAGGTGCTCGACAGCACAAAGACCTATCCCGACGAATACGGGATCACCGGGTACCCAACACTTATCCTTGTGGATCCGAACGGCAATGGAGTACGCAAAGTGATTGGATACCAGGAGGAGGGCGGACTCCGGCGCATCCTTGGTGAATACATTAAATAGGCCCTGAATGCCTATTTACCTGGCATGATAATCAGGTCCCTGATTTCGGTATGGTAAATGCCGAAATAGCCAAGTGCCCCATTGCTGAAATTGCCGATCGGATTGTAAGGGGTGGCCGAAACAAAACTTGGCCGCGCCATATCGTTGATCTGATTAAAGTAAGCGTAGCTCGCTGAATCGATGCTCTGGAATTCGAACCGTACCGTATCACCCATCGAAAATCCATACATATACAGTGGCATATCCACCTCGGTGCCATCGAACGGCTCGTCGTTAGTGATGTTGAAGCTTGAACTCCTCCCGATTTTGCCATTCCTTACCACCTTGAACCTGTAAAAATTGGGCGTTCCAACAGGATCTTTCCACATCGGGTTGATCACGTAAACGGGAGGGCTGGTTGGTCTGGGGTCACCAAAACCGCGAACAACTTTCAGTGTATCCATTTTCACTGCGTAGGGTACGGTGGCCTCGGCCGAATAGGCTGCTCCGTCACGGGCTGTAAAATCAAGACGGAAAGTCTCCCCGGGAATCGGCAGTAATCCGCCGGTTGAATAAAAACCTGTGCTGACCTCGGTAAGAGTCCATGACTTACCCGTTCCGTCGGTGAGCCTGACTGCTGCCCCCGACACCATGTTCATGGTATCGGTATCATAAAAACCGGCTGTAAAGGCCGCCTCAACCAGAAGGGTTCCTTCTGAAGCATTCAGTGAGGCATCGATAACCATCCTCGGCTCTGTGTTTTTCAGGTCAAGCGTAATAACCTCCTCACAGGCAAACAGAAAAGGCATGAACGCCAGCGCGGTAAGGACATTTCTTTGTATTCTGATCTTCATTTTTGTTAAAATTTAAAGTTCCAGGTAATCGACGGAACAATTCCAAAAAGAGCCAGCCTTACCGCTTCGGTGGATCCCGGCTGGGATTCACTTTCACGGAAGGAGATACTGTACGCGTTTTTTCGGTCGTAGGCATTGTATGCCGACACGTTAATATCCGAACTCCATCGCTTACGTTGCTTGAACTGGTAAGTAATGCCTAGATCGAGACGGTGGTAATTGGGCATCCGCGAGCCGTTACGCTCGGTATAGAGGTTGATCAGCTTCCCGTCGATCATGTACTTGCCGCTGGGGAAGGTTACGGCATCGCCGGTATAAAAGATCCAGTTGCCCGAAAAGTTCAGCCTTTCCAGTATCTGGTATGACAATACCACAGAAACATTGTGGGTCCGGTCCTGGCGGGCCGAAAACCACTTACCGTAATTGATATGGTCAAACTGCTTTTCCGATTTTGAAAGTGTATAACTCAGCCATCCGGTAACACGTCCTATGTTGCGGCTGAGCGAAAACTCGAGGCCATAGGCCCGTCCCCGTCCGAATTCGAGTTCAGCTTCCAGATCCGGATTAAGAAAGGTATTGGCACCGTTCTTATAATCAACAAGGTTCCCCAACACCTTGTAATACGCCTCCACGCTAACCTCCAGGTTCTGCTTCGGGATGGTCCTGAAATAGCCGAATGCCACCTGATCGGCAATCGTAGGCCGGATAAGCGGAGTGCTGGGGGTCCAGATATCCGTGGGTGAACTGGAGAGGGAATTGGACAGGATGTGCAAATACTGGCTCATCCTGTTGTAGCTGGCCTTGAACGAACTAAGGCTGTCGAGCATAAGATTGGCAGTGATCCTCGGTTCGAACCCAAAATAGGTATGATAGAATTTACCCGATTCGTAATTGACAGAGTCGAGAACCTGGCTTTCGCTGCCGTAGCTTTTTACGGTTGAAGGGCCTATGTTGTTGAACATGCTCACGCGCATCCCGTAATTGATGCCGAAACGGCTGGTTATCTTTTGTTCATTTGAAAGGTATATGCCGCTTTCGAGCGCCTGTTGTGGTTCGATATGGGCCAGGATGCTCACGGTATCAGCATCGTTGGCCGGGCTGAAGTTTCCGGGTTTGAACTGGTGGTAGGTGGTTGTCCAGCCGAATTTAACCAGGTTATTCGCATTCGGGTACCAGGTAAAATCTTGTTTCCCGCTGTAATCCAGAATTCCTGAAGTGAGCCGGAAACCAAAATCACCGAACTGTGCCTTGAAGCCATAGTTGTAATCGCTGTAAACCAGTGAGGTATTCAGAAACAGATCCGTATTGAACGTATGGTTCCAGCGCAAGGTGAGCGTTGTATTTCCCGAATCGAAGCCGGCCTGCTTGCGGCCAAAAATATCGCGACCCGAATACCCGGAAAGGTAAATCCTGTCCTGATCGCCAAGTATGTAATTGGCCTTCAGGTTAAAATCGTAAAAATAGAAGGAGAGGCTGTCGGCCAGATCGCTCACCGCCTTCAGCGCCACATCGGCATAGGTGCGCCGACCCGACAAAAGGATGGCGGACTTGTCCTTAACCAGCGGTCCTTCGACGGTAAGGCTGGAGGAGATCAGGCCGACGCCGCCGGTGGCTCCCCACTCCTTTGAGTTCCCGTCGCGCATGCGGATGTCGAGTACCGAAGATACCCGGCCTCCGTAGGGTGCCGGTATCCCTCCCTTATACAGTTTTACATCCTTGATGGCATCGGAATTGAAAACAGAAAAGAAGCCGAGCAGATGGGAGGCATTGTAAACCGGAGCCTCATCAAGCAATATATGATTCTGATCGGCATCGCCGCCGCGTACGAAATAACTGCTGCTCCCTTCGCTGCTTGGACTTACGCCCGGCAGCAGCTGTATCCCCTTCAGGATGTCCCTTTCGCCAAGAAGTACAGGAACAGCCTTCAGTTGCTTAATATCGAGCTGAATAGCACTCATCTCCATGCTTCGCACGGCACTTTTGGCGCTTTTCCCCGTGATCTCCACAACCCCGAGCGATGTGGCCTTCGGGGCCAACTCGATATCGAGGGTAAGGTTCGCTTTCAGGTTGACCTTTTTGGTTACCGCCTCATAACCGACATACGAATACTGAATTGAATAATTGCCGGCAGCAAGTTTAATCGAGTAATAGCCATACTGGTTGGTCGAGACACCTGTTCCTGTCTCCAGCACCACAACGTTGGCAAACAACAGCACTTCCCCGGTTTTGCTGTCCTTGATATAACCACTGACTGAAAACCGCGCATCATCCTCAGCAGCACGGACAGGGGCCAGCGCCATAACAAAGGGAACAATCAGAAAAATGAGCCGAAAAAACTTCATGAACATTGAATTTGTTGGATTAAAACAAAGCAGACCCTCAAAGGTTTAAACCGAAACTATTGAGCTGCCTGTTTAAATATTGCTGCGCCTTCAAGATGCCGGAGTATCCAGGAGCGCTCCGGTTCATTAAACTCCGAAATCACCGTTTCACGGATTCGTTTCATCGTAATAACCTCACTTGAAAAGGAGATCTTCAGATCCTTCAGGCCGGCATCCAGAATTATGAGTTTATTGCGGCCGGGAGCCGATGACCAGGCATCCCAGTATGGGAGCTGGTCACCATTGGGGTTACCGGTGCGGGCAAAATTCGCCAGGTAATTCAGTGTGACCGTTGTGAGCTTTTCCCGGCCGGGCTTGTTGGCAGATGTATAGGATTTGCCTGTAAGAATCGAGAGCTGGTTGGTTCCGTTGCCAAGAAAAAATGGAATCTCTGCATAATGATTGGCTCCCAGCAGCGATCCCAGTTTTCCGGGCAAAACGCTCACTCCGTTTTCATCAGCAGAACCCCAGTCGAACCGATAGGCGTAAACCGGGGGAGCATCCGGATGAGATGTCATGGCCAATGCTATATTATCAAGGCCATTAACCCTCCACGCCAGCGATTGGAATCGTGAGAGAATCTCATAGCTGCGGGATCCGGGTTCCGGGTTTTTGAGCAGAAACCTGAAAAGCTTCATTTCGTCGCGGTTAACGCCAATGACAAGGGGCACCTTGTTTGCCCAGCTGCCCTTTTCAAAAACCCCGAAACCTTCGGCAGGAATCACGGTTCCATCGGTTAACAGCATTGGCCAGTCAGCCATTCCCCCAACAATGGTGGGTATGCTTTTCATGAGCGATGAGGGTGAAGCTGCCCGGAAAATGGCGCTGATCTCCTCCCTGCTCATAGTTCCGGACAGTCGGGCCGCTTCGTTCAGGTCCTTTGCCTTCCCATCAGCAACCAGGATGTTAAGCAGCAGCGATGAAGCACCCTGCCAGGCTTCGGCAGTTGACCGGGTAAGGGCAAGACCGCTCTGGACAACCGCCCTGTGAAACAATCCGGAGGCCTGCGGGGTAGTGAGCAGTGAAAGAACATCCATTGCCCCGCCGGATTCACCCGTAATGGTTACATTTCCAGGGTCGCCGCCGAACGATTCAATATTTTCACGAATCCACCGCAAGGCTTTGATCAGGTCGAGGGTACCGAAATTCCCGCTCCGATCCTCGTCGGAGCCCGCGTCGGTTACAGCCGGATGGCGGAACCAGCCGAATACACCCAGCCGAAAATTGATTGTCACATAAACCATTCCCGACCTGCCTGCCACCGCACAGCCGCTATAATCCCTGGCAGTCCCTGTACCAATTGAATTGCCGCCGCCATGGATAAAGACATATACCGGCAACCCGACAGAACTGTTTCGTGGCCTCCACACATTGAGGTAAAGACAATCCTCTGATCCGATTTCACCGATCCACGGGAGTGTTTGAGAAGCCGGGCTTTTAAATTTCCTCGCCTGCCTGACACCTTTCCAGGGTGCCGGGTCAAGCGGAGCCTTCCAGCGGAGATCGCCCACCGGAGGCGCTGCATAAGGAACTCCTTTCCAGCACCAGGTTGCCTGTTTATCGGCCATTCCTTTCAGCCAGCCCTGACGGGTCTCCACAAGCGGGCGGTTGGCCCATTCAGCTGATGCCGCCGGTGCAGTGGCCGAAACAAGCACAAGGAGCAACAGAAGGACTGCCGCTGGCAGAAATATCCCATGAGGAAAACCCTTTGGCCGGGCAGGCCTGGAGTTAAACATGGAGAGCATGGAGAGCATGGAGAAACACGGAGGTCTATAGTCAACAATCATGTCAGAATTCTTCTTAACCGTTTCATTTCTACTAAACGCTGATTACCGCACTTCGGTACACTATGTCGGAATAATTCAATAAAACCGCCATTCCTCCGTGTTTCTCCATGTTCTCGATGCTCACCGTGTTTAAAAATCACCCGACCGGTATCGGCTCCAGTGTCGCCGCATCCCGGTTCAGCCGGATTTTGAAAACATAGGCCGCCGAAGCCGGCAATCCCTCTGGAACCCGGATAACCAGTGCCCTGTCGCGGTTGTCGTAGCTGACAGCCTTGCCGCCCAGGATGCTCACCCGGCTGGCCTTGACCCCTTGCGGCAGAGGCAGACTAATTTCCTTCAGTGATGCATCCATCACATGGAGATAAACGTACCGGTCCTTATGTGTCGAAGCAAGCTTGTCGTTTGGCATAAACGGCCCGCCCCGGGTGCCGTAAATAGCCTCGCCGTTAACCTTTATCCAGGCACCAACACCCTTGAGGAGTTCCACCTGCCGCGGCTCAATGCGGCCATCCGGCATCGGGCCAACATTTAGCAGCAGATTGCCGTCGCCCCCTACTGTTTTGATAAGGGTATGCACAATATTTGATACACTTTTCAGGTTTTCACCCGGCTTCCATGCCCACTGGTCTCCAACCGTAATGCATGATTCCCAGGGGATCTCCTGGTTGAATCCCCCGATGCGCTGTTCCGGTGTACCGTAATCTCCTGCATACTTTGACACGTTGTCGGTCATTCCGGCCATGCTGGTGAACCCCTTGTCAACCCGGTTGTTGATCAGGATATCATCGCGCAGGTCACGGATGTACTTGTACAATTCCATCCCGTCGGCGTGTGTCCATGAGCTCTCCCACTGACCGTCGAACCAAAGGATATTGGTATGATAATCGGTGATGAGTTCCTTCACCTGATTGAAGAGATACTGCTTGTAGCGTACCATTGTGGAACTGTCAACCGGCCTTGGATCGCCGCCATACCGGGTGGTGTAGTCGGGATGGTGCCAGTCGAGTACGGAATGATAGGTTCCGAAAAGTAATCCCTGTTTTTCACAGGCGAGTTCCATATCCTTAAGGACATCCTTCTTATACGGGGTTGAGGCGATATCGTAATCCGTGTAGGCTGAAGGCCACAGGGCAAACCCGTCGTGGTGCTTCGACGTGATGACGAAATACTTCATCCCGGCCTCCTTAGCCAGCCCAATCCATTCATCCGCATTGAAATTAACCGGATTGAACTGCAGATAGAGGCTGTCGTAAACGCCAATAGGTACCTCGCGGCCCCTCGACCAGCCGATCTCGGTGCCCTTTAACGCGATGGGGCCCCAATGGACGAACATCCCGAAACGCATATCACGGAAATTCTGCAGTGCGGCTGCGTTGGTCCGTAAGGAAGGATTAGCCTCGCCACCTCCGCCTGCTGGGGGGGGGGAGGTGGTGGGAGGCGTGGTGCAGGCGGTGATAAGCGCCCAGACCATGACAGTTAAAATTGAATTCCGTGACGCGTGACGCGTGACACGGTAGAGTCGTGATGCGTGACGCGTGACACGGAAGAGTCGTGATACGTGACGCGTGACGCGTGACACGAAAGGTCCGTCATAAAGTTGAGAGGAATTTTCCATTTGGGGTTGGGTTTAACGTCTATAAGATTGACAATAAAAATACGCTTATGATTCATAAGAAAATGGATGCATGGAAACTTTCGATGGACCTCGTAATCGAAATTTACAAGCTGACACGAGCATATCCGGCAGATGAGAAGCTTGGATTATCTCAGCAAATGAGACGGGCCGCAGTATCAGTACCATCCAATATTGCAGAAGGTGCAGCTCGCAAATCAACCGGGGAATTCATCCAATTCCTTTATATTTCTCTGGGCTCACTATCGGAATTGGAAACCCAGCTTGAAATCAGTAAAAGACTGGGATATAATAAAGTTGAACCGGAAAAACTCGATGATTCCTGTACCCGAATCCGACAAATGATCCTTGGCATCATCCGCCACCTGAAGACCTAGGGCCTCGCTTCACGCGTCACGTGTCACGCGTCACGCGTCACGACTCTTCCGCGTCACGCGTCACGGGTCACGCATCACGACTCTTCCGCGTCACGCATCACGTGTCACGCGTCACGACTCTTCCGCGTCACGCATCACGCGTCACGAATTCTGCCGCACAATTTCCCTCATCGCCTCAAACTGCCTCTCCATGCTCGTCAGCAGCTTAAACTGCGCCCTCGCACGCTGCAGATTATGATGTTCATGCTTGATCTTGAAGTAATTGTCCCCATCCACATAATCTGTCAGGAATCGAACGCCGATCATGTAAGGGAGCAGCTTTCCGGAGAGGGCCAGGTGATCCAGTTCTACCTGCGTGAGTGTGGTGCGGGTCTCCTGCAGGAAACCTTTCGCGTAAGCTTCGAAAAGGCGTATATCCATCTCCACGCGCGAAAGGTCGGGATCGTCCTCGGCGCCGGTATTCGTAGAGGTGCGGATACTGTCGCCAAAATCATAATGCACGTAACCGGGCATAACGGTATCAAGATCGATCACGCAGAGCCCCTTGTCATCCTTGTCGAGCAATACGTTATTGAACTTGGTATCATTATGCGTTATCCGCGTGGGTATTATCCCCTGCTGGCCGAGGTGCAGGATGGTACCCATCTCCTCTGCCCGTGCAAACACAAATGATGCCTCCTCTGCCACCAGCGAAGCCCGTCCCGCCGGATTGGCCTGAATGGTGCGCCTCAGCGTTTCGAGCCGCTTGTCGATATTGTGGAAATCAGGTATCGTCTCGTTCAGCGGTCCGCCGGGCAGGTCGGCGATCATCGACTGAAAATTGCCGAACATGCGTCCGCCCTCGAAAGCCTTCTCCGGCGTATCGACAATGTCGTAGCTCCGGTTGTCTTCGATGAAAATGTACATCCGCCAGAAATTACCATCCTGATCCTCAAAATAGGGCTTGCCATCAAGCGCCGGAATAATCGTCAGTCCCTGCCTGTCGGGATCAGCACCCGCAGTATTCTCCAGTTTTAACCTGATATGGCTCGTAACACGGGATATGTTCTCCATAAGTCCCGGAACGTCCTTGAATATGCGGTGGTTGATCCGCTGCAGGATGTAGTTGTAACATCCGGGCTCCGCGGTCTCGGCGCGGTACGTATCGTTAATGTGCCCGCTTCCATAGGGGAATACAGATAAAATAGTTCCCTTTATTGCAAAGTGCCTGGTAACTTCTTGTAAGTTGTTCATTCTGGTTTGTTGTTATTGTGCTCACGTGTTCGCTAATTATGCTCGCTGCGCTTCGCTAATTGGCTCGCTGCGCTTCGCTAATTGTGCTCGCTGCGCTCGCTAATTGTGCTCGCTGCGCTCGCTAAATTCGCAAAAATTCCGCAATTTCCGAGACCTCAGCCTTCCCAATTAGCGAGCGCAGCGAGCACAATCAGCGAGGTGCAACCGAGCACAGTTAGCGAGGCGCAGCCGAGCACAGTTAGCGAGGCGCAGCCGAGCACAATTAGCGAAGCGCAGCGAGCACAATCAGCGAGCGCAGCGAGCCTCTTACCTGGCCTGCATCATCATCATTGGTGTCATGAAGGAAGCGAGGCTGGCTGCCGGAACAACCTGCTTGTCGATACCCGGTCCCGACCAGCTCACCGCCAGCGATTTTGCCCCGCCGGCATCAAAATAGCGAAGCTCATACATGTGCCAGCCCTTGCCGAGGGCAGTTTCGCCGGATCCTTCGGTGGCGCCGTGCGGCCCGTCATGGTTTACCACCAGGCGGTCGCCGATGGTGAGGGTGGAGCCATCATCCGACTTCAGGTAGAAACGGTACACCCCGGGCTTCTCGATCTTAAGGTACCCCCGCATGGTCAGGCCGAACGGCTTGGCAGGTGCAGGATCAGGCAACCCGAATGTTTCAACTGTGCCGCGTGAGGAGGATTTCAGTTTATCCATCTCGCCGACGCTTGCCATTGACACATCATACATCTCATAATCTACCCCTTGCGTTATGGAAGGAGAAAGTTGCACTCCCTGCAGCATATCCTGCTTCTCAGCCGGAATAACAACCACCACGCTGGTGCGGCCGGATTTCATCCGTGTTACGGCCCTGATCTGAGTAGTGCTTTTCACAATTACGGGACCAGTCACCGGTTTGCCTGATGCAACAGGATCGGTGCCATCGGTGGTAACAAGAATCTCTGCATTTTCAATCGGAGAATGGAAATCTGCCACCAGCGAATCAACAAAAACGAAACCGTTACCGCCGGCTTCGGGGGCAGAAACACGGTAATTCAATTGCATCGCATCATACCGCTCATATTGCCTCACCATGCGGTGCGTAAATTTTTCGTAGTCGCGCAGATTTTTTGGCGTCCAAACCACTTCGGCCAGGGCGCTCAGGCGCGGAAGCACCATATATTCAGCCAGCTTTTCCGAAGCGATATATTCGGTCCACAAATTCGCCTGGGCACCCAGAATATGCCTGGCCTCATCCGCATTGAGATCAGCCGGTACCGGATCGTAGGAATAAACCATTTCAAGCGAAAGATAATCTCCCCAGGCCGTCGGTTCGAAACGCTTATCGCCCTGGTAGAGGTTAAAGTAACAATGCGACATCGGTGACATGATCACGTCATGTCCCTGCTTGGCCGCCTCAATGCCGCCTGCCACGCCGCGCCACGACATCACAGTGGCTTCCGGCGCCAGTCCGCCTTCGAGGATCTCATCCCAGCCCACAAGACTCCGGTTGTTGGCAACCAGGAACTTCTCCATCCTGCGGATAAACCATGACTGCAGCTCCATGCCATCGGCGAGCCCTTCCGCTTTCATGCGTTTGCGGCAATCCGGGCACTTTTCCCATCGCACCTTGGGGCATTCATCACCGCCGATGTGCAGGTATTTATAAGGAAAGAGGCTGATCACCTCGGTAAGCACATCCTCAATAAACCCGAAGGTTTGCTCTTTGCCGGCGCAATAAACATCTTCCGAAACACCCCAGGCTGTGCGAACGGCAAACGGCCCTCCGGTACAGGAAAGTTCCGGGTAAGCAGCGAGGGCAGCCACGGAATGGCCGGGCATCTCGATCTCGGGCATCACATCGATAAACCGGGCTGCCGCATAGGCTACAACTTCCCGGATCTGATCCTGGGTGTAGAAGCCGCCATAGGTGGTTCCGTCGGCATTCTTCCTCACCGAACCTATTTCGGTTAATTTCGGGTATTTCTTAATCTCGATGCGCCAGCCCTGGTCCTCGGTGAGGTGCCAGTGGAAAACATTCATCTTGTGAATGGCAAGCATATCAATGTATTTCTTGATAAACTCCACCGGGAAGAAATGCCTGCCGACATCCAGATGCATGCCGCGCCAGGCAAACCGCGGCTCGTCCTGTATGCTTACTTTAGGTATGCGTATTCCCTTCATGCCAGCCAGTCCCTGCGCTGAGAACACCTCCGGAGGAAGCAGCTGCATAAGCGTCTGTATGCCATAAAACACCGCCCTGGCGCTGTTGCCGCGTATCACAACACTGTTCCTGCCGGTAACCAGCGTATACCCCTCCGGGTTGAGCCCCGGTGCTGCAGGCGCCATTTCGAGATAAATGCAGTCGCCCGGGTTGGGAACCCCGATCTGAAAACCGTTAATGCCCAGCCGGTCGGCCAGATAGCCGGCGGCACCAAGCAGCATGGAGTCACCGGATGAGGTGCAGATCTGCTTGTTCATTGGAAAGGCAACCATCCCGGGATCAACTGAAACCATGGCAGGCTCGGGGATGATTCGTACATCAGGGGTTTCCGTTTTGCATGACCAGACGGTCAACATCAGGATACAAAGGATCAGGATTGATGGCAACTTCTTCATAAAGGGTTTGTTATATTATTCTACCGTTATCTCATCCAAAAAAATAAACGCCGGCTTACCGTTACCGTTGTGCCAGGCCGGACAAATCTTTCTGCTCACAGCCCTCACCCGCAGATAGCGGACTCCGGCGCCGCCACACTCAACCGTGAAATCTTTCCGGATGGCCCCGCGAGCCCGCTCATCGGTCTGATTTTCAAAGACTCCAAGGCTGGCAAATGTGCGTCCGTCAGTCGACCCCTCCACTTCGAGCCGGAGCGGCATGAATATCCAGGCCGAAATATCCTGCAGGCAGCCCAAAGATACCCGGTTAACTTTATTAACCGAATCAAGGTCGATTATCACCCGCAGATCCTGGCCATTAATTCCCTGCCACCTCCCGTCGAGATAGTTGCGGGAACCCGACAACCCGTCGACCAGGCCGAGATCGCCTCCCGCTGAATATTTCGGATAGTATTTTTTTTCATAAGCCGGGGAACGCCCAACCGCCAAATGAATTCTGTAGGACTGCATTGTCCAGCCCAGCAGTCCCTGTTCGCCGAACACCCCGGCTGCCACCGTAGTTGTGGTCTTTAATACCAGCGGATCACGATATTCAGGATCCGTCACCTTCGGTATTCTGCCCTCAAGATTGTAACGCACTTCAGCATTTTCCTCAACAGTGGATATGATGATTTCCGGTTTCCGGTTCCTGGTATTGATCCGGTAGCCGAGAACCGGGTCAGATGTCAGATTCATCCGGTCGAACCAGGCTGTTCCCTGCCCGGTGAGTTCCAGGTAAGGATTAACCTTCACCTGCCCGCTTCCGTCTTCCGGTACACGGAAATAAACCGTATAGGGCTTCCATTCCTCATCGGGCCGGAATGACTTGCGGACCAGGTCAGCAATCTCCAGCAGGAACTCCCTGTTGTCGAACTGCGGCTTTCGGAACAGACGGTTGAAAAACCTGGTCTTCATGGCGGGCATGTGACTGCTCTCCAGCGCACGCGACCAGATGCTGAACCGGTAGGATTGCCCGCTGTTCAGGCTTACCGGAAAGAAGGAAAGCCCCATTCCGCTGTCAAGTTGCGGCGTGGTCAACCTGAG
Source organism: uncultured Porphyromonadaceae bacterium (assembly GCA_964457845.1). Classification (GTDB taxonomy): domain Bacteria; phylum Bacteroidota; class Bacteroidia; order Bacteroidales; family UBA12481; genus UBA12481. The sequence goes on from CAYWHP010000036.1 coordinate 25,233, forward strand.
GGAGGTATGACCCTCTACACGGGTCCGCGGGTCCAGAAAAGCGGACGATCCGGGATCACTGCCCACCCGGGCGTAACAGGCAGCCGGAACACCGTAGCTCAACAGGCTCTCGAAACCCGGATCGCTCAGCATATTGCCCTCTTCGGCCTTCGGTACCACAGCACCAAGGCGGTAAATCCTCACCCCGAGCGGTCCAATCGGCTCACTGAGCAATCCGTCGGGAACCTTTACCTGCCGGTTTTCGAACATAACCTCAGCCATCCCGCCGGATTCCGTCCCCGAAATCGCCAGAGTAAACTCAACCGGCCGGTTGTTTGAATTCACAACCATAACAAGCCTCTCTTCACCCAATAGCCAACCGTTGGTCCATACACCATCGCGCTCTGTGAGCAGTTCCTCCACCGGGCTGCCATTCAGCAGATACGGGCTGATCAGCCCGGTTTCGATGGCCGCTCTCGAGCATTCATCCCAGGTAACTGTGGATTTCGGAAACCCGTTGGCCCCGTGGCGTATAAAGTATTGAATCCCGGTAGCTCCGCGTACGAGTGCGAGATACGTCATGGCGCGCACCTCCTGCGGCGACGGCTCCCGGCCCCACCACTCCGCGCCGCCAAATGCCTGCGGAACAATCCAAACCGGCTTCTCATAACGAAAAGCCTTCATCAGCCCCTCGGTAACGGCCCCCACTCCCTCCACCCCCGCACTGGGTATGGGATAGGGATCGGCCATCACAATGTCCATCGCCGAAGCATACTCCCGCGCCCGCTGAGGGGCATCAAAAACAATTGTAATGGGATGATACGGATCAAGCTCCTTAATGAAATCGTATATTTTTTGCAGCGAATCGGCCGGAACGCCCTGGCCTGTAGGCTCATCGGAAAGGTACCACGCAAGCAGGGCCGGGTGGTTGCGAAAGTGCTCGATCTCAGCCTGCAGCCGTTTCATCTTCTCTTCGGCCCCGAGACCCGCCAGCCGTGCTGAGCCGACCCCGCCCCCGCCGGCGACCGAAATGAGCTGGTAATGCACTTTCATCCCCAGCCGCGCGCACCGGTCCATGTAAACCTGCCGCCCGCCGATCGTGGCCGGATCTATCGTCTGATACGGCGACATCAGGTTGAACCCCTTCACCACCTCATGCTCCGCCAGTTCGGGATCAACCGGCGAATAACAGTAAAACCCGAAGGGAAACCACGGCAACCCGTTCATAATCAGCTTTCCCGTGAGCCGGTCGATCTGCACGCCGTTTGCCTTCGGCTCGAGCTTCATCAGGATGGATGTAGCCTCCAAATTTTCACTTCCGGCACTCAGGGTTGCCCTCAGCGGGAAAGTGCCGTTACCCATGGCGGCGATGGAAATGGGAACTCTCAGCAACCGGCCCTGAACCGTGGTGTCGGCAACGAAGATTTTTGTTTTATCCTGATAGGCTGTCACGCGTACCGATTTTCCAATCATTTCAGCCGGAACCGTCATCAGCAAGTCCGCCTGCGACTGGCTGGAGGTGTAATAGGAAAGGCGGGGGTTCATTTTGAATTCCTGGCTCCGCAAAGGGGTAAGGAGGCCGGTGAGGAG
>CAYWHP010000036.1:26901-36060 GCA_964457845.1 uncultured Porphyromonadaceae bacterium
CACCCGCACCAGCCCGTCATCACCGGAGCTTACCGTAACGGTTTCGGCTTCCGCCGTGGCACCTTCAATGGTATAGCCGTTTGCAGCCAGAACCAGCGTTATCGGCTCGCCATCCACCAGGTTAACTTCACCGGACAGTTCGGATTTCGCAGCATCCCATTTCAGGTTCCTGGTCTCCACCAAACCTTGCATCAGGTGCCTGTCGGTGGAGAGCAGCTGTGGGTGATCCAGCACTTCCCGTATCGCCAGCATCTTGGCTTCGCCGGGTCTGAAATCGAGCCTCAGCGAATCGCCTCCGCGGAACCGCCCGGCCAGCCGGTTGTCCCAGAATTCGTAGGCATAGTATTGTTTGGCCGGATCCAGCTGGAAAGCGCCGAAATAGTCGGGCGAACCGAAAAGGATGGTCTTCGAAGACGGGTTCCGGTCATCGGGATTGTAAGCCGCCACCTGGTGCCAGGCCGTGTCGATTTTAAAAACAAAGAGTTCCGGGAATTTCGATATAAAAGCATCAGCCGGTCGTGCCGAGATCCACGAGTCCGGGTAGGGAAAAATGCGCGACAGATCGTGAACAAGTTCGGGCGACAGGCGGTCGAAGCTGTTGGCCATCAGGAACCTGCCGCAGGTTGCGTACATCAGCGTCAGCATTTTTCGTATGCCGTCGGTACCGGCCGGCTGGGCCTTCAGCAGGTTTTTGGCGTCCATGTCGTAGCTCACCACCTTGCGGTTTTTATACCAGCGGAGGGCGCCGCGCGAGATCATGAGCGGCGACATGCGGTCGGTGTCGCCCCAGATCCGCTGCGAAGAAACAATACCAAGGGTGATGTCGGAGCCGTGGTCGAGATTCCGCTCATCGAGGAAGGCTTCGGGGCCGAGGCCGGTGCGCGCCAGCTGGAAAATGGTGCGGTAGGCCGCCGCCGTGGTCGAATACACATCATCCATGCCGCCGTACTGTGCCCAGCCGGTGTAGGGATAATCGTACATAAGGCCCTGAACACCACCGTCATTCAGGTTTTTATAAACGTCCTGCATGTGCTGCAGGAAATCGGTATCGGTAAAATCGTAGCTCACCTTTCCCTTGATCATCCAGTCGGGGTTGGTGACCGCACCGGCCTGATTGTTGAAGAGCATGTGTCCGGGGAAGGCGGCGGCATAGTCGTCGGAACGGCGGCCGGTTTGGAAATAGGTAAGCGGTATGCCGCCCCTTTCGATAATGGCCTGCGCCCACTTTCTTGTGGTTTCGTAGGGTTTCTTGTAATGGCCGGGCGCCACATCGACATTGCCGTCGGGCGGGTTCGAGTATTTGCCGGTGCCGTACATCTGCCAGTGCTTCTCGTCCCACCAGCCCTGCTCATTGTTCTCTTCGTACGCATCGGGCACCAGCCTGATGGATACGGGGCTGTAGCGCAGGAAGCCCGATTTCACGGCCCGCTCCATCTCGGCGACCGCACCGGGTGCATCGTTCACCGACGGACCGTCGCCATAGGCTTTGTGCTGGGCGTACCAAAGGCATACGGTTGGGAAAGTATAGTATTCCAGACTTATCTGCTGGAAATCCTTCAGCACATCGCCATACTGCTCAAGGGCCTCGAAGGGGTTTGCGAGGCTGGCGGAGATATAGAATGCATCATCGGGGAACCACGACTGCCCGGGATCGACCCGCTTGCCCACCGGATCGCCGGCATACAGGTTCAACAGCAGGTTTTCGGGCTCAATGGCATTGGCATTCAGCGGCCGGGAGCTGCCATGCTCCTTTTCCGGAACCGAACCTTCGCAAAGCAGGAAATCACTGATAACGGCATTAACGCCGCCTTCGTTCCGGATATGAACACGCAGGGTATCGCCGGTGAGGGCGGCCGGCGGGAGGTTGAGCCAGATCTGCGCGGGGCTTTGGCCGGCGCCATGCGACGGCAACTGCACGGGAGCCAGCAGTGCTATTGCTGGTCCTCCATCAACCGACCAGGCAACCGACTGTTTCCTGGTTTCGGCATCGTCGCTCCAGCCAAGGCCTATTGAGGCGGCAGTTCCGGCAGCAAGGCCGGTAACCGTGATAACGACCTCATTTTTGTCGAATAAAACATCATCGTATTCCACCGGCAAACCGGCTCCCCACTGGTAAGGGGATCCCTTTTCAACTTTCAGCGACAGCGGATCCTTCCCGGCCGCAATATCCTTTCCCGCATCCAGATGCGCCAAAAGCTTCAGTCCGGGAGGCAGGCCGCCGGCTGCCTTCGATCCTGCCACCGCCGGCGCAACACGAACGAATTTTTCGATTTCACGGTACGTAAGCCCTCCCGCAACAAGAACCTCCCGCTTACCTTGTTCTCCCCAGGTGAGCATAAAGTTATTCCGGCAGGCCATAACCGGTCCCTCCGTTACACGGGTATCCTCACCCCCACCGTTGCCGTCGAGCATCCGGAAACCGGGGGTAAGTTTCTTCCCGCCATAAAGTAGCCCATTGGTTACCACACTGATCTCCTTTACCTGCATGGCGGTGGTACCGAGGTTCATGATGCCCCCGTCGATTACAACAAAGTCCTTGCCGGGAAGCAGGCCAAACCGGAGCCCCAGACCGGGGCGCCCTTCCTTTGAACTGGTGATCAGCAGAAACTTTCCGGTATCGGGCCCGTGAAAAAAATCAAGGATATCGTACTTCGGCTTTCGGCCGGTTTCGTTCGTGGAATCCCCGTCGATGCGGAGGTAGGCCCCGGTTATGATTCTTTTCTGATCGGCATTGCGGAAGATCTCGTAAGTGCCCTGCGAAGATTTCACCACAACAGTAAGTATGCCGTTGGAAAAAATCCAGCGGGATGTGCCGCCAACAAAGGTTACCTTCTGAACATCAGAACGGTGGCAGCCTGCACTGAATAGTGTTGCCGCCAATGCAAGCAGACAGATGAAATTTTTCATAAATCTGTGTATTATAATAAGTTATGCAAAATAGGCTGATGAATTACCTCGAAACTCAATTGAATGATCAATTCAACGGCAAGGTAAAAAAGAATGTCGTTCCTTTCCCGGGTTCACTGACCAGTTGGATTATTCCGCAGAGGTTTTCAATATAGGCCTTGGACATGGACAGGCCGGGTCCTGCATCATGTAAATACTTCATTTTTAATAAGAATCTGCCTGGGATGAGATTCTGTCACAATTCATATATTTGCTTAACCGACACCACCATTGTATGTGCTCATTGATCCGATCACTCCGTTATCTTGTACTTCCCTTTATGATGTCAATCTTCGCTTTCCCTGTGGCGGGGCAGCAGCCCGCCACAATCCGCCTGTGGCCCGGGCCTGTCCCCGGTGAATCCCGCCCAAAGGCACCCGATGTTATCAGCCCCGACCGCGGAGGCGACGTTACCCGGATCGCCGCTGTAACCGATCCCAAAATCGAGGTGTTCGAACCCAGTCAGGGGAATACCACCGGCATCGGTGTTGTGGTTTGCCCCGGCGGCGGTTACCAGATCCTTGCCGTAGATCTCGAAGGGTATGAGGTGGCCGGCTGGTTGAACAAACTCGGAATCACCGCCTTCGTTCTGCACTACAGGGTACCGCTGAACCCCGACGGCGCCCTGATGGATGCCCAGCGGGCCGTCCGGCTCGTGCGAAACCACTTTCGGAGCACACCCGAAGCTAAAATGAAGGTGGGCATCATGGGCTTCTCCGCCGGCGGCAGCCTTTCCGCCCGTGCAAGCACCCGATATCCGGAAAAAACATACGAGGCCGTTGATGCGGCAGACGAGCTCCCGGCACGGCCCGACTTTGCCCTGCTGATCTATCCGGCCTACCTCGACGAAGGACCGGAGCGCAGCCTGACCCCCGAGCTGAAGGTCGACGGGCATACACCACCAATGTTCCTCTTTGAAACAGCCGACGACCCCTACGGCAACAGCTCGCTGGTGATGGCCGGCGCACTGCGCAATGCAGGGGTCCCGGTCGAACTGCACCTCCTTCCGGCCGGCGGCCATGGCTACGGAGTGCGAAAGGGAAACCCGGCAGCGGATGCCTGGCCAACACTCGCAGGGGAGTGGCTTTCAAAACTGGCTAACCCAACTGAATAATCAATCCCGACAATCTCACCTTCAATGAAAAGACTTGTAATCCTGCTCTGTCTCGCTCAACTCACCCTCTCAGCCAAACCCCAGGAGATGACATTCGGCCTTTCCACCACGGCAGCTGTCTCCACACAGTTCAACCGCCCGGTCGGAATCTACGGGAGTTACTCCTGGACGGTTAACCAGAAAATGCGGTGGGGGTTCGACCTACTGGCTAATTTCAGTCTGAGCGACTACAACCGCATCCAGCTGAATAAAAATACGGGTGTCGGTTATGTCATCGAAATTACCCAGCCCCAGAGCATCTGGCTCGCCCTGTCGACCTCTGCAACCTTTAATGTCTTTACCCGCGGCTGCCTCAACCTGTGGCTGGGGCCCCAGCTATCCGTAAACAACTTCTTCTGCAACGAGGAGATCATGGAAATTCCAGCCGAAAGAGTTTACCGTGACAAGCACAACTACCTTATGCGTCCGGGCATCGGAGGCAACATCGAAATCGAACTGAAAGGGATTTTTCGTAAAAAGATGTCACTGGTGACATCTTTTCAGCCCCAGATCACTCTTTATGGCAAGGTTGGCGATGACGGCTCCAACGTGGAGGGAACCCTTCTGGCCAATATCACACGGATCGGATTGCGATACCAATTGTAAGTTTTTAATATTCTGATGTATATGCGATTAAGTAAAATCATACTACTCCTTTTCACCCTGGCCGTTTCCGTTCTGGCCCCGGCGGCACCTGGTCGCAGGGATCCGGTTAAAAAGCCGTTCCCCGACAGCCGGTTCATGGAGATCGACGGGCTTCGGCTGCATTACCGCACCTGGGCTCCTGCCGCTGCAGCCGACACCCTGCCCTGGGTACTGATGGCACACGGCATGGGCGGCTCCACATTTTCGTGGGAGCGCAACGCACCGGCACTGGCAGCAGCCGGTTTCCACGTGGTGGCGGTCGACGTGCCGCCATTCGGGTTCAGCGACAAAAACCCCGATGTAAATCAGTCGCCCGACGCCCGCGCAGAGCTGCTGTGGATTTTTCTGGAAGGCCTGAAACCCGGATCGCGCTGGCACCTGGTGGGTCACTCAATGGGTGGAGGCATTGTGCAGTGCATGGCAATCCTGAATCCAGGCAGCGTTGACCGGGTAGTATTCTCCGACCCGGCACTGCTGGGCAAATCCGGCGAAATGCCCATGGCCAGTATGCCACTGATGAAGTTCCAGCCTTTGCAGTGGCTTTTCACCGGAATCGGCAAGGTTTTCCTGATACGTGAAAAGAATATCCGCAAATTCCTCACTTCGGCCTATTCGGCCGAACCCGATTCTGCCGACGTCGCGGAATACTACCGCGCGCTGAAACAACCCGGAACCGCCAAGGCGCTGATCCGTTCAATGGCCGTATCAAAACCGGTAATACGGATTAACGGTCTGGATTTCAATACACCGGCGATCGCCATCTGGGGCAACCTCGACAGCTGGGTGCCGCTCGAAAAGTCGAAACCGCTCCTGGAAAAGCTGCCTTCGATAAAAACAGCGGTGATAGAAGGCGCAGGCCACTGCCCGATGGCCACCCATCCCGACCGGTTCAACCTCCTGCTCATTAACTTTCTCAGTTTAAAACAGTAACTTTATTGATTAACCCGCACCTGATGATTCTTAACGATACACGCGAAACAAAAGGCCGTCCCTCCTCAGAAAGAACCGCAATCCTTAAAGAGCGGTACCTCAGCGCACCACTGATGGTGGATATCGAGTATATCCGCAGCCTGACTGCTTCCCACCGGAAAACCGACGGACTGGATATCCAGGAGCGCAGGGCGGTCAACCATGCTGATGGTCTGGAAGGCATCACCCCGGTGATCCACGCTTCCGACCGGCTGGCCGGCAATAAAACACGGTACATTCGCGGCGCCATTCCGTATGCCAATTATGCCGCCGAACCGTTCCTGAAAGAGATGCGCAGGCAGGAACAGGATGCCCAGTCCCGTCATGCCGAAACCGGCACCGGCGGAGGCATTGCCCGGTCACTCGAGGAAGCGGCGTCGGACAACCTTCATGTGATATCAGGAAAATTCCTTATAAGCGGCAGCGACCTGGACGAATTCCGGGACATATGCGAATACTGGGAGGGCAAATGCTTCATGGACCAGGGAAACCTGATCTGGAAGAACCAGTTCGCCGAAGCTGATTTTATCGAAAACGGATGGAAAACGGGATTATATACCGCACCACACGAACCGTGCCCGGAAGGCCGCCTGATACTCGATTTCGGAATGGCACTCAACAAAGGGTACCTGACCATCATCCGCGAAACGGAGGAGCGGATCAAAAACTTCACACCCGAAGGCCCGGAAGATGAAAGCAAGCTGCACTTTTGGCGCGGTGCCATCACGGTGCTGTCCGGGGCTATACATTTTGCCCATAAGTATTCCGATGAAGCGCTCCGTCTGGCGCAATTGGAAACGAATCCTCAGCGCATAGTTGAGCTGCTGGAACTCGCCGGCACCTGCAACCGCGTTCCCATGGAGCCTCCCCGGAATTTCCGCGAAGCCGTGCAATCCTTCTGGTTCACCTACCTGCTTGGCCATATGGAAGGATCGCACCTGGGCTATTCGCCCGGAAAGCTCGATCAGGTGCTGTGGCCCTGGTACCAGGCCGACCCGGATATCCGGTTTGATGAAGCCGTGGAGCTTTTCGAGGAGCTCTTCGTAAAGATGACCCAGATCGAGTACATCGCCAGCCTCAGCTGGCAGGGGCTCGGCCATGGCAACCTTTACCAGAATCTCATCCTCGGCGGCGTGGATGAAAACGGCAACCCCTGCAGTAACGAGATATCCATGGCCATCCTGCAGGCCCAGATCAATATGCAGATGACCCAGCCTACCCTGTCGGTATGGTACGACGACCAGCTCGATCCGGATTTCCTGATGAAGGCGGCCGAGTGCGTGAAAACCGGCGTGGGTTATCCGGCCTTTTTCAATCAAAAAACCTATATCCGTCACGAACTGGAAACAAGCGGGCTGCCGATTGGAGAGATACGCCGCTGCAGTGCCATGGGCGGCTGCACCGAGCCCACTCTCCAGGGCATGTCATACGGAATCGTTCAGGCCGGTTTCGTAAATCATGGCAAAATCATCGATCTGGTGATGAACGGCGGAACCGATCCGGCAACCGGCATCCGCATGTTCCCTGAACGCAAACTGAACAGCTACGCAGAGATCCGGCAATACTACATCGATATCATGCATGCCGCGGTGCGCAACTGGCAGCAATACTGGAACCTCGTAATGATCGCCCACCGCGAAACCGTGCCGCTGATCTTCTGCAGCGTCTTTGTCCGCGACTGCCTCGGCCGCGGACTCAACATGGATCACGGCGGCGCGATCCTCAACCAGTCGATAACCACCCTATCCTCCGGAATGGTGAACGTTGCCAATTCGCTGGCTGTTATTAAGAAATTATGTTTTGAAGACATGGCATGTACGTTCGGCGAACTCACGGCCGCCATACGGAAAAACTGGGAGGGGAGCGCAGCCCTCCGCCGCAAGGCGCTCGAAGTGCCACACTGGGGCAACGATGACGATTATGTTGATGACATATTCCTGGACCTTTTCGACGATTACTGCACCTGGGTTCAGGGGCAAAACAACTACCTCGGCCGCCCGTACGACCCCTCGATGCTGGCCATCTCCACGCCCGTGCCTTTCGGCAAGGTTTGTGAAGCCTTCCCCGACGGACGCATGAGAGGGGAACCGCTGGCCGACGGGGTAACATCGCCCTACCCCGGAACCGATACGCAGGGGCCCACGGCCGTGTTACGCTCCTCCTCGAAAGTCGACCATACCCGCATCCGCGGAGGATTACTCAACCTCAAATTCCACCCATCTGCCCTGCGGGGCGAAAACGGATCACATAACCTCCTGGCGCTCATCAAAACGTATTTCGAAAACCCGGGTTTCCATGTGCAGTTCAACGTAGTGGATTCCAACATGCTGCGCGATGCGCAGAACCATCCGGAAAATTACCGTAACCTGGTGGTCCGCGTCGCCGGCTTCTCGGCCTACTGGGTTGAAATGAGCAAGGCCCTCCAGGACCAGGTGATCTGTCGTACCGAACATAACCTGTAGGCCTTGGAAGGAACAATTTTCGACATCCAGCATTTCGGCGTTCACGACGGACCCGGTATCCGTACGCTCGTTTTCATGAAAGGGTGCCCGCTCAGCTGCCAGTGGTGCTGCAATCCCGAATCACGCTCTCCGTTGCCACAGCTGCGGTTTATTGAACAAAAATGTACCGCCTGTTACGGCTGCATGGCCGTCTGTCCGGCCGGCGCCATCTACCCGGGCGGCGAGAAGATCGCCATCGATTTCAGCGCCTGCGAAACCTGTGAAACCAAACCCTGTCTCAACGCCTGCTATCACGGGGCACTGCTCCTTACCGGCTATGCCGTTACACCGGAAAAGCTCATCGGAACGCTTGGCAAGGATATCCCTTTCTACCGGAATTCAGGTGGCGGGGTAACTTTCACCGGCGGAGAACCGCTCGCCCAGGCCGGTTTCCTTTTCGAAATGCTTACCCGCTGCAAAGAGCTTGGAATCCATACCGCAATCGAAACATGCGGCTGCGGTGATCCTGCTGATTTTGTGCGTATTGCACCGGTAACCGACCTGTTCCTCTTCGATGTAAAAATCGTTGATCCGGATCAGCACCGGAAATATACCGGCCGGGATAACACGATAATCCTTGAAAACCTCGAAAGGCTGGTGGCCATGAATGCCCGTATCATCATCCGGTTCCCGCTGATTGCCGGCATCACCGACACCGGTGAAAACATCCTTGATGTTCTGCTGCTGATGAATCGGCTTGGTCTGCAGCAGATTGACCTTGAACCCGGTCACAGCCTGGGTTTTGGCAAATATGACGAATTTGGGATGGTCAATGGGATGGATGCAGAGACGGATAATTATCCGTCTCTACCCTATCCGGCAACAAAGATTGAGGATGTTTGCGAACTGATGGAGCGTATCCAAAAAGAACGCGGATTAACACCGGTTGTCATTAACAAATCGGTATAAATCCGCGCACATATTCCCGAAAATCACCCGGGAGGA
>CAYWHP010000036.1:36160-37899 GCA_964457845.1 uncultured Porphyromonadaceae bacterium
CATTAACAAATCGGTATAAATCCGCGCACATATTCCCGAAAATCACCCGGGAGGAATTTGTTTACCCGTTGATGAACGCCTTTTTACCTGCGAAATGTCCGCCGGCTCCAAGTTCGTTTTCAATGCGCATCAGCTGGTTGAACTTCTCAACACGTTCGCCACGGCAGGCACTGCCGGTTTTCAGGTGTCCGGCATTGACGGCAACCGTCAGGTCGGAGATGAAGGTGTCAACAGTTTCGCCGCTGCGATGCGATACGAATGCCGAATACTTGTTTTTATAAGCCAGTTCGATGGTCTCCAGGGTTTCGGTAACCGTTCCGATCTGGTTCAGCTTGATGAGAACCGAGTTGGCAACACCCTGCTTGATACCTTCGGCAAGAATGGCCTTGTTGGTGCAGAAGAGGTCGTCACCAACGATTTCGATCTTGCTGCCCAGTGATTTGGTAAGGTTTGCCCAGCCGGTCCAGTCGTTTTCGGCCAAACCATCCTCGAGGGATACGATCGGATACTGACGCACCCAGTTTTCCCACAATTTAATCATATCGTCGCTCGAGAGAAGGTTGCCCGAGCTCTTGAACATCTTGTATTTGCCGTCTTCCCACAATTCGCTGCATGCCGGGTCGAGTGATATGCTGATTTCGTCGCCGGGCTTGTATCCTGCCTTCACAATAGCTTCCAGGATCACTTCAACTGCCTCTTCGTTCGACTTGAGGTTTGGAGCGAAACCGCCTTCGTCACCGACACCGGTGCTGTATCCCTTAGCTTTCAGAATCGATTTCAGTGCATGAAAAACTTCGGCACCCATGCGGATGGCTTCCCTGAAGGATGTTGCACCATGGGGGGCGATCATAAATTCCTGAAAATCAACGTTATTGTCGGCATGGGAACCACCATTGATGATGTTCATGCAGGGAACTGGCAGCAGGTGTGCGTTGAGGCCGCCAAGGTATTGGTAAAGCGGGGTTTTTGCGCTGGTTGCCATAGCCCTTGCGAAAGCCATCGAAACACCGAGAATTGCATTGGCGCCGAGGTTGGTTTTTGCGGGTGTGCCATCAAGGTTTATCAGGAAATAATCAAGATCCCGCTGGTTGACAAAGCACTTACCATCGACAGCCTTGGCGATCTCGTTGTTAACATGCTCAACGGCTTTCAGAACGCCCTTGCCGCCATAGCGCTTTTTGTCGCCGTCGCGCAGCTCGCAGGCTTCGCGTTCTCCGGTGGATGCCCCGCTGGGGACCATCGCACGTGCGGTTGTACCATCTTCAAGCTTAATATTGGCTTCTACAGTGGGATTTCCCCGTGAGTCGAGGATCTCGATTGCTTTAATCTTGGAAATTTTCATCGCGTTATTTTTTGGGATAAATCAAGCCGCAAAAATAGGCGTTTAGACCCTCAAAACAAGGAGTTTTGGCAGGTTTATTTCATGTAACCGTCTGTGCCGGGATGATTTTCCGGCGGTGGCTCAGCGCCGCTCAGGTAAACTCTTCTGATAAAACTCCTTTCGGCGACCAGATAAAAGGAAAAAATCAGCAGCTGGTTAACGAATGCCGCCAAAAGACCAATCCACGAGCCATACCAGATTCCCAGTGCATAGGCCGGCAGCTGACCCAAACCGTACATCGGGTTGCTTAAAAAGCGGCAATATGCAATCACCTACTTATCTCCTTACCTTCGCTGTTCCATTCTATTTCTCCGAAATGATCAGCGCCAGTCCTTTACCCGTTGGCACAACGAGGGAT
>CAYWHP010000037.1:0-7693 GCA_964457845.1 uncultured Porphyromonadaceae bacterium
GCAGGGAGCGCGGGAGAGGGGGCCGGGGGGTGAGGTCGCAGGGAGCGCGGGAGAGGGGGCCGGGGGGTGAGGTCGTCGCGGCAACAAGGCGGGGGGGTGAGGTCACTTGTCACTCGTCCCGATCCTCCTGTAAAATTCCTCCCTGTATTTCTCCCCGATGGGAATAACCGCCTCCGCACAATGCACATGGTTGTTCTCGATCCGGTCGATGTGGGCAATGCCCACCATCCACGAATTGTGGATCCGAACAAAAAGGTCAGCGGGGAGCAGGTTCTCCATCTGCGCGAGCGTCATGCGGGTCACGGTGCGCCCGGCGCCCGCCGCGATATCGAGATAATTCCCCTCGCTGTGGATGTGCCGGATTTCACCGATCACCAGCTTCACCTGCCGGTAGCCGTCCTTCACGAAAATATGGGCCGGCGGCACTTGATGCGACGCACCATTGCCGCTTGCCGCCTGCTTCTGGTACCGCTGGATGGCGCGGTGAAAACGATCAAATTCAATGGGTTTTAAAAGATAATCCACCGCGTCGTAATCATAGCTGTCGAGCGCATATTCCGAATACGCCGTTGTAAAAATGATCCGCGGCGGACTGTGAAGTTTTTTGATCAGCTCCATCCCCGACATGCCGGGCATGTTGATGTCGAGGAATACCAGATCAACGCGGTTGTTTTTCAGGTACTCCAGCGCCTTCAGCGGATCGGTGAATGTTGAAACCAGTTCCAGCTCAGGAACTTTCGCTGCATGGATGGCGATCACGTCAAGTGCGAAGGGTTCGTCATCGATGGCAATAGATCGGATCATAGGCTAAAATTACAGTTTATTACCATGCTGCGCCTCCTGGATAGGGTAAAACCAGGCTGGGACAAAACCCCCAGACTGAAGTCTGGGGTTAATGATGTCTCCGATGGTAAATCTATCAATGGAAACATCATTAACCCCGCACTTTAGTGTGGGGGCTTTGTCCCAGCCCCGTTAGGAACGAGTCAAACAGGGCTCATCTCCGGGTGGTATAGGTCCTCCACCGTCAATATCACAATAAACCTCCCCCCGGTATCGGCCACTGAAAGCGTATGCCTCCCCGGGTAGATGTGCTGGAGCCGCTGCCGCACGTTCTCGATGCCGATGCCGAAACCCTTCTCTTTGTAGAAGGCTTGGAAATCATGGTCCACGGAGTTTTCGATCACGAACTGGAACCGGTTGCTGTCGATGCGGAAATGCACCTTCAGTTCCGACACCTTGTTGGGATTGATTCCGTGCTTGAAGGCATTCTCAACGAAGGGGATCATCAGCATGGGGGCGATCATCACCGGCAGGTCGTCGGCGATCTCACTGCCGATCTCGATGTTCTGCTCCACCGGGCAGCGGATGGCCTGCAGGTTGATGTAGTCGCGGATGTAGCTGATCTCTTTCTGCACCGGGATCCGCTCCTTCTCCATGTCGTCGACCAGGTAGCGCATCAGGTTCGCCAGCTTGGCGATGTATTCGGCCGTTTTGGCGCTGTTCTCCTTGAGGGCGAAGGCATACAGGGTGTTCAGTGAATTGAACAGGAAGTGCGGGTTCACCTGTGAGCGGAGCTGGTTGAGCTCGGCCTCCTTGTTTCGGAACAGCTTGAAGCCGATGTTCTTTTCTTTCAGCTGGACCTTCACGTAAGCGTAGATGAATGCCGGCACAATGAATAGCTGCAGGGCAAGAACTGTTTTTACGAGGAAAGCATCAGGCAGCCTCAGCACATCGAACAGATCGAGCCGGATACCAATCGACCGAAGCGAAGCGTAAACGCCGATCCGGTTTTCCAGGTAGAAACCTATGAAGGTAACCAGCAGCAGGATCCCCGTTCCGGCCAGGTACCTGCCGATCCTCATGCCCATAAGGTACCGCGGGATGAACCAGAGTGCGTGCAGGTAAAAGATTGCGGTACCGGCGATGAAGATCAGCAGGGCGTTCTGGTCGGCGTCCTGGCGGAAATGGAACGTCAGGGTCCTCGAGAACAAGGCGGCCACAAAGAGTATGTTAACGAGCACCTCGATGCTGACCAGCCGCTCCCGGAACAGGTATCCGATATCTTGCCCTTTCCTGACCAGCAGGATGAGGTAATGCATGAAAAAGGAACCGAGCATGATGATCAGCCAGCTGTTGACAATGAAGACGATTGAATGGTGCTGAAGCCAGGCGGCCCTCGGACTGATCCGGAAGCTGACATCTCCCAGTTTGTACAGGAAAAGCGCATAGGCAGCGGAAACAACCAACAGTATGATTCCAAATACGTTGAAACGGTCCTTCCGGAACCACACGGGGATCAGGAAAAAAATATTGAACAGGGCAAAACCTCCCACCGTTGCCAGGCGAACCACCGGAACGAGGCGATGTCCGGGGTACACGTCTTGTTTCAGGTACAAAGCACCCACAAATAACCCGAATATTCCGATGCCCCATAGCAGAACAGCAAGGGGATTGGTTACTATCCCTTTCTTTTTTAAATAGTTAAACAGAAATGTCAGCGCCAGAAACAGGACACCAATAAAGAGGATGGCCAGGAAATAGGAGAAAGCCGATAGCATGATTCGCGAGGCGTCACGGTAGTTACGGTCCGAGCGTCCGAGATCTGCAGAAGCAAGGAGTTTTGTAAGGCGTTGATCATAAGAGTGCCTGATGAAATAATCGCGGATCATTGCCTTGTCGCGGGTATTGTGGGTCTGCCTGATTCGGTCGGTAATCAAATCAAAGTTGTACCAGACGTTACTCAATCCCGACAGTTCCGTATCCGCTTTGTCGAGATAATCCTGCATTACCAAATTCCGGCCCGCAGGAATTTCAAGGGAGTATCCAATATAACTCCAGATGAATTCCCGGTATTCCCGGAGATCAAGAAAGGCCTTGTCATCGGAGAGGGGAATAAGCTGGAGGAGCGGCTTCACCAGACTGTTCCGGACAGTATCACCAAGGGCCTCCTTTACATCGCGGCCCATCAGGCTATTAAAATAATCACAGTTTATGCGAATGGTTTCCAGGCTTACAAATGCCGGATCAAGCTGCCCCATGGAATCGATCCGGTGAAGCATGGCAAGTTTGAGGTCGCGGAGGTCGGTCTCGTAGAAAACGAGGGTACTGTCGGGGTTGGTTCGAAACAGCATTTCCTCAGGCCTTTTGGAGAAGGCCAGCTGGTACGCCTTAAGATAGCCGTTGATGCCGGCATTCCCTCGGGTGAACGACATCGTGCTGTCCATGGCTCCGCAGGTGAATTCCGTGACAAGGCTGTCGCCCGGCGAAACGATGATCTTCTGCCCCTCGTTGTTGAACCCGATGCGGCAGGTGGTGAAGGGCCTTTTAATCAGGTCGGTGGTAAAGGTGAAGGTGTTATCCTCGCCGATGCGGGCCTGCAGGGGCACCTCCTGCTCCTTCATACTGGTGGTATCGAAAAAATAGACTAGCAGGAACACGGGCTTGTCGGGCTTGTTGTTCACCTTGCCGGTGACGACAGTTTGCACCTGGGCGGAGAGGGCGAGCGCAGCAACCAGGGAAATCAGCAGTAAGATTGACTTTTTCATTTGGGTCGGATGTTATTTCGGGTGCCAAGTAACATCCGGAATTTCATTGCCGGAAATAAATGGGATGGAAGGCCGGTATCGCGGGATGGATACCCGAAAATAATTACTCTCTGATTTCCATTTCAGTCTACAATCCGCATCTATATCAATAAATAATTAACCATGGATTCAGCGACTGAATACGGCAGCTTCTTCAGGGACATTAAGGACCGGATTAAATCGGCCCAATATGAGGCATTACGGGCGGTTAACAAAGAGTTGGTGGGGCTGTACTGGGATATCGGTAAGATGATCGCTCAAAAGCAGGACCAGGAAGGCTGGGGAAAATCCGTAGTCGAAACTTTAGCTTCTGACCTGCAAAAAGAGTTCCCTGGTGAACGAGGATATTCAGCCTACAATTTGTGGTTGATGGTCCGGTTATACCATGAATATCAGGGAGATCAATTTCTGGAATCAATGATTCCAGAAATTAGCTGGAGCCATAATATTATGATCATGAAGAAATGTCAAAATAAACCGGAACGCCAATTTTATATGGTTGCAACCAAAAAGTTCGGCTGGACAACCAGGGTATTGGACCACCAAATTGATAATAAAACCTTTGAGAAATATTTACTGAATCAAACGAATTTTGATCAAGCCCAAACCGAGGAATTTAAGGATCAAAAGAAACTTGCAATCAAGGATCATTACACCTTTGATTTCCTGGAATTATCTGAAAATCATAGCGAACACGAACTTGAAGCAGCCTTATTAAAGAATATCAGGGCATTCCTACTTGAACTCGGTGGTGATTTCTGCTTTATTGGGAATCAGTACCGGTTAATGGTTGAAGACGAAGAGTTTTTCATCGACCTGCTCTTATTTCACCGCAAGTTGCAAAGCTTGGTAGCTATCGAGCTTAAAACAGGAAGTTACAAGCCCGAGTATAAAGGTAAAATGGAGTTCTACCTGACAGTTCTTAATGAACAGCTAAAGCAACCGAAGGAAAATGATGCCATTGGAATCATTATTTGCAGAAACAAAAAAAGGTTGATAGTTGAATATTCGCTTAGGAGCTCAAACATGCCTATAGGGATTGCTTCATATAGTACTACCTCAGAAATTCCCGCCTATTATAAGAGCTTGTTACCAGACCCGGAAGAAATGGCTAAGAGCCTGGAAAAATTCTTCATCTTATCTCCGAGTACTCCTTTTTCAGGATCCCGACCTCCGCCGTCAGCTCATCCAGCCGGATCCAGGCATCGCGGCCGGGCTTCTGGTCCACCCCGCTGATCATCGACAGCAGGTAACCGATCTGGTCGTTGAGCATCGGCTGCGGATAGGGGCCGCTGCCTGTTACGAGCCGGCTGCGGATCGGGGTGAGCATTTCCAGTGTTTGCTTCTCCTTTCGGCTCATCTTTTCACCGGCATCGAGCTTTTTGCGGAGCGGGTTGTACATGGTATCCACCTGGCGGGTGAGCTGGCGGGCGTCCGCCTGCAGCTTCATGACTTTGGTGCAGATGTCATATTGCTCGCGGTAATCGGCTATCGTCAGGCCCAGGGCAGTGAGCCGCGGATCCGGTAGGACCGCGATGGCTTCTTCCATCGTTTTGGTGCCCAGGGCGAGGCGCACCCGGTAATTTCCCGGCACCACCTTTAATCCCGATGAGCCCCGGCGCATGGACCGGCTCTCCTCGCCATCGGTCCGGAGGTCCCACTCCACCCGGTGAAATCCGGGATCACCCGAAGCCCGCAGTCTGCGAACCACCCTGCCGGAACTGTCGGCCACCTCGAGTCGCACGCCTTTGGTGCTGTCGGCCAGCCAGTAGTCGATCGGGGCACCGGCGGTTGCCGGTGAACGGTAGGCCGCTACCGGAGTGAAAAGCCGGTCGGCCGGTTTAACCTTTGCCGGATCCCACTGCCGGAGCGGAGCGATATCGTCCATGATCCAGAATGAGCGGCCCATGGTGGAGATGACCAGGTCGTTCCGGCAAACACGCATATCGGTAACAGGAACCACCGGCAGGTTTTGCTGAAAAGGCCTCCAGGTTTCACCGTCGTTAAAGGAGATAAAGAGCCCGAATTCGGTGCCGGCAAAAAGCAGTCCCTGCCGAACCGGATCCTCGCGCACCACCCGTGTCGGAAAGTCGGCAGGTATCCCGTTGGTGCCGGTGGTGAGCCGCTTCCAGATTTTCCCGTAATCCGTTGTCATATAGATATAAGGCTGCCAATCATTGAGCAGGTAACGGTAAACGGCGATGTAAGCCTTGCCGGCATCATGCGGGGAGGGCTCGATGTTCTGAACCCGGCCGCCGGGAGGCAGTCCCTGCGGAGTAACATTCGTCCATGTTTTGCCCCCGTCGCGGGTCACATGCACCGGGCCATCGTTGGCCCCCACCCAGAGAACGCCCTCCTTCACCGGTGACTCCTCTATGGCATAGATGGTGCTGTAAAACTCCTCGCCGGTGACATCCCGGGTGATCGGACCGCCGGAGATGACCTGCTTGTCGGGTTCGTTGGCCGTCAGATCGGGGGAGATGGTCTCCCAGGTGGCGCCATCGTCGGTTGTTTTGTGCACAAACTGTGAGCAATGGTAAACCACATCGGGGTTGTGCCGCGAAACGATGATCGGCGACACGCGCTGGAAACGGTATTTCAGGTCCTTCGGATTGTGACCGTACATGTTCTGTGCGCCCACGTAATACTTCCGTTCGATCCCGGTTTTCTTGTCGAACACGGTGAACAGGCCCTTGCAGTTGGAATAAACGATATCCGGGCTACCGGGTTTCGGCACGGCGGGCCCGGTCTCACATCCCCCCACCGACATGGGGGCGGTGCCGCCCCGCCGGCCGGAAACGCTTCCATTGGAAGGGATCGCTACGGTGGAGTTATCCTGCTGGCCGGCATAGAGCCAGTAGACGAACTGATCGTCAACATTCACCTGGTACAGTTCCGCCGTCGGCTGGTTATCCTGGGTCGACCAGGTTTCCCCGCCATCGCGGGTGACATTGGCCCCGCCGTCGTTCGACTGGATCATGATGTCGCTGTTTTCGGGGTTGATCCAGAGATCGTGGTTGTCGCCGTGCGGTGTGGAACGGCGCTCCCAGGTCTTTCCGCGGTCGGCTGATTTATAATAGGTTGTCGAATTAACATGCATCACATCCGGATTTTTCGGATCCACATCCACATTGGTGTAGTAGAAGGGCCTGTCGAGCAGCGACGACCGGTCGCTCAGCAGGGTGAACGTATTGCCGTAATCTTCCGACAGGTAGAGCCCGCCCTTTCCATTGGCGGCTTCCATCAGGACATACAGGTATCCGGGTTTTTCGGGGCATACGGCCAGGTCGCTTTTTCCGACGAGACCGACGGGGAGCCCGCCGGCCAGCTTCGCCCAGGTTTCGCCGCCATCGGTACTTTTAAAGATACCGCCTTCCGTTGAACCGGAAAGGATGGTCCATGGTTTCCTGCAGACCGTCCATGCAGCTGCGTAGATGATATCCGGATTCCCGGGCGCAAATTCCAGGTCGCATGTGCCGGTGCTGTCGGAGATGTAAAGAACTTTTCTCCAGCTCTTTCCACCGTCAGTGGTTTTAAATACGCCGCGGTCGGGATTCGGGCCGAAGGGATTTCCAATGGCTGCCATCAGGCACACATCCGGATTGGCCGGGTGGATCTCCGCCGCGCCAATCTGGCCGGTCTCCTTCAGGCCGAGGAAACTCCACGTTTTTCCTGCATCATCCGAGCGATAGGCGCCCTTCCCGATGATCACATTGCTTCGAATGCCGTCGGAGCCGGTGCCGGCATAAACAATGTCGGGATTGCTCTGTGAGACGCGTATGGCACCGATAGATCCGGTGGCGAAATATCCGTCCGATACGTTTTTCCACGTAATGCCATAATCGGTTGTTTTCCAAACCCCTCCGCCCGTAGCGCCCATGTAAAATTCGGCCGGGCGTGAGGGCACACCGGCAACGGTGGTGACGCGTCCGCCGCGGGATGGGCCGACGTTCCGGAATTCGAGGCCGGGCAGATTGGCCGGAGCCTGGTTCTCCTGGGCTGGCAGGAGCATCGGAACCATGAGCAGGATGGCAAACAGGTGCTTTTTCATGGAGGAAACGGTTTAGGTCGAAACCCTAAAGATAGCAAAGGGGAGCACCTGAAAA
>CAYWHP010000037.1:7793-11477 GCA_964457845.1 uncultured Porphyromonadaceae bacterium
CTGCTTTAACAAAATGCTCCATCAAGAAACCCTTTCTCCATCCACCCGGCGACAAGGGCGCTGTGGACCGGAATATTCAGGCTTTCATATGCTGTTTCCGCCAGGCCCGGGGCCAAATGATGTGCGTTAAGCGCAATCAGCTTCTCCTCGAAATCAACCGAGAACTCCGGATGGCCCTGGATGCCCAGCATGTTGTTTCCCACGCGGATCATCCCGTTCGGGCAGGTTGGCGCCCCGGCGAGCACCACTGCATCCGGCGGAAGCTCCAGCACCTGGTCCTGGCACGACATGAGGAGATTTACGGTATCGAGGGATGGAGCCATCCAGCCCTCGCGGCTTATCAGTTTAAAAGAAAGAACACCCGCGCACCATCCGGTTTCGGCTTTCCGTACCACACCGCCGAGTGCGGCCCCGATCATCTGGTGGCCGAAGCAGACCCCGATACAGGGCTTTCCGGAGGCGGCGATTTCGCGGGTAAATACTTTCAACCGGTTGATCCAGTCAACGTCATCGTAAACCGAAAGCCGCGAGCCGCTGATGAGCCAGCCGTCGCATTCGTCGGGTGAAACGGGGAATATCCCGTCGCAGACAAAATAATCACGGAATTCGAACCCCGGCAGGATCCGCCGGAACATTTCGGGGTAGCTGCCGTCGGGGTGGTTGAGTTCGGAGCGGGCGTGGTCGCAGACGAGAAGACCTATAAGCATTGAAGTTTTGAAATTACAAGGTTAAAGTCGGAGATTCGAAGGCCAGTTTTGAGTTTTGAAATTACAAATTCCAATTTACCCCTGGTCAGGTCTTACCAAGAAGGGTCCTTGATTTTGATCTTCAAAATTCAAAACTGGCCCTCGAATCTCCGACTTCTGCCTTCAGCACTTCATTTCTCAACCCTTCCATCGCCCCAGCTGTGGAATATGCGACGTATAAAACCACCTCTTCAGCGGCCCGTAACCCCCATCCTTGAGCACCCCCTTAACGAACTTCACCATCTCCTCTGCGGAGCTGATATCGCCCTTGAAAGTGCCTTCTTCATAACAATAACTACAGTAAACGGTGCTTTTGGAGCCGTCCTTCTCCGTGCCGCCCTGCCCGGGATCCTTATCCATGGGCATTCCGCAGCTCTGGCAAAACTTGTCAAAACGTCCCATTGTTCAATTGCGGTTTGTTTAGTTGATAATCAGTAGAACTCCCATAAGATAATGCAGATTTTCCAGTATCTGCGGGTCATGATAAAATATTCCGGAATGGCGGTCTGTCAGATTGTCTACCTTTGCCGATCTTACAAAACTCAATTAACATGATCCGTAAAAATGCAGGAGCCCTTCTGCTGGCCCTGACCCTGATAACTTCCGGATGTGAATTCATATCCTTCGAGGAATACGAGATTCCGCCCTACGACGGTGAATTCAGCTGGACCAGAGTGACGGAAAATGCGCAATGGACCAACCGGCAGGATTTTGCCGCTGTGGCATACAAAAACAAGCTCTGGATGTTCGGCGGCTACAATGCCGGTGAACGCAAAGGCGATCCCTATTACGAGGATGTCTGGAGTTCGGCCGACGGGCAAAGCTGGGAACTTGTGCAGGACAGCGCACCCTGGAAGGGCCGCCGCGGCCACACCGTAACCGTGTTCGACGACGGCACCGGGGAGGCCATGTTTCTGGCAGGCGGCTTTTCGGTAAACGAGGCCACCGGCTACCGGCAATACAACAACGATGTCTGGAAATCAACCGACGGGTCCAGCTGGACCCTCATCAAGGAACGGAATTACATCAGTCCCGATTCGGCGCAAACCGACTGGTTTCCCCGGATGAACCACGCTATAGTGGTTGCAACACACGGCGGCAAAAAGTATATGTACCTGATCGGCGGGAGCACGATGTTCGAGGCAGGCAGCGTGAAATATGCCATGCACTATTACAGCGATGTCTGGCGCTCCACCGATGGAATAAACTGGGAAGACATGCAGAGCGACGACTATGGCATCAGGGCCGGTCATGCTGCCGCAGTTGACCCGGCCACAGGCAGGATGTATGTGCAGGGAGGCAACCATGGCGTCAACTTCGACAGCCCTCAGGGTAAAAACCGTCCCATCCTCAACTGGCACTGGCTCTGGGGCTCCGATGACGGTAAACACTGGAAGGTTGAGTACGATACCGTTGGAATCAGCACCGGATACCTATATCGTGCCGAGCACCAGATGGCCTTTTATAAAAACAAGCTCTGGGGATTCCCGGGCTGCGCCAATTCGACGATGCATTTCCATTTTGCGCTCACCGAATATGTGACCATGTGGAAACGTGACCCCGACAACAAGTGGGCGGTTGATTCAAACGGCTCCGATACCGATGCACGCTACTCATACGGCTTTGTGGAGTGGAACGGCAAAATCTGGATCCTCGGCGGGGATACCAACAAGCAGGGCCCCGCAAACGATGTCTGGTATGGCGAAATCAAGTAATACACTGAAAATCATGAAAAAAATATATTTTATTCTGATCATCCTTGTTGCCTTCATTCCGGCTCACGGTCAGGTAACGGAACCGAAATTTTCATTCCCGATCGGCAAGTGGAACCTGCAGCTGGTAAGCTTTGACCATTACTACCCGACCTACCTTGCCGACCCGCTGGGTATACGGTTCGAGGTTTCGATCCAGGACCTGAAATACGGCGACATCGATCCCATGGATCCGGTAAACACGGCGGGCACTTACAAAGGCAAGCAGATTATCAACCCGGGTGTGAGGGTTTCCTTCCTGAAATTCAGCCCGAAAAGCAACCCTAAACTCGGAATTTCCGTCGACCTCGGGGCTACCATCCCCACTTTCATGCGGGCAGGCAACAACGACCTGATCGGAATGGACGGCATCTACTATTTCGCCATCGCCGGCAAGCCCACCGAGTGGCTGAGCCTGCGTTTCACCAAGCATCATATTTGTACCCATGTGGGCGACGAGCTTACGTATACCGGCGTCTATTCGCCCGTCGATTACGACCCCAACGTAACGGCCCTGCCAGTGCGCGACGATTTTATCGTTTCGGCCGCCGTCAAACCACTCTGGTTTCTGCACGATCCGCAGTGGGACATCCTGCAGGTGTACGGTGAATTCGGGTTTTTCTATCCCGGCGTGGATTTTCTGGGCGAACGGTCGAACAAGCCACACTACGAGGCCTATCTGAATTACCAATGCGGGGCAGAATTGGAATACTATTTCAAGAACAAATACTTTGGCGGATTCTACAGTGCGTTGAATGTGAGCGCCTACCAGCTCAACTCATGGGCAACGAACACCTCGGTTACCGCGGGTTACATTTTCCCGCAGGAGCACAACAAGCGCCGGATGCGCATCGGCATGAACTGGTACAACGGGCGTTGCCTGAGTAACCAGTTTTACAACAGGCGGGAGCAGTGGGTGGCTTTTATCGTGGGGTTTGATATTTGATCAGTCAGGGCGGCGGTGACCGCTCCCTGCTGCGGTGAGCGCTCCCTGACGCGTTGAGCGCTCCCTGACGCGTTGACCTCCCCCTGCCCCCTCCTTGTGAAGGAGGGGGTGCGCAACTGCCGAATGTACCGTAAACTCAGCAAGAGCGATCCCCCTCCTTCACAAGGAGGGGGCAGGGGGAGGTCAAATGTACCGTAAACTCAGCAAGAGCGATCCCCCTCCTTCACAAGGAGGGGGCAGG
>CAYWHP010000037.1:11577-37285 GCA_964457845.1 uncultured Porphyromonadaceae bacterium
AAACTCAGCAAGAGCGATCCCCCTCCTTCACAAGGAGGGGGCAGGGGGAGGTCAACGCTGCAGGGAGAGGTCAACGCGTCAGGGAGCGCTCAACGCTGCAGGGGGAGGTCATCCCGTCAGGGTGAGACAGTCACTACTCTCTCACCATCTTCCCCGTAAAACTGATGTCCCCGGAGGTCATTCGCACAAAATAAATGCCCTTCGAAAACTTCGATGCATCCACCTGATACCGCATGCTTCCATCAGGCATGAGTATTTCACGGTGCACAACCTTGCCTGAAACATCAACGATATCCAGGTTGGCCGGAACCCTGAGCGGATCGGTCAGGGTAACCGTAAGCTCGGATCTGACCGGATTCGGGAAAAGGGCGACCTTGTTGTCGCCAAACACGTTGGCATGCACTCCGCTGACCATCTGACCTGCCTTGATCGGAGCCCCCGGCTGGGTATTGAACGCCCAGTCGTAAAGGGTCACCGTCTTCCCATCGGCGGCAACCTCCAGGTTAAGCCAGCCGTAAAGCACAGCGTTTCCAACCACCAGCTGGATGCCGGCATACTTGTGCTTTCCGTTCCAGGTGGTATACAGGCTTGTGTTCAGATAGGGTTCATCGGGCCATGCTCCGGTTGTAACCCATGTGCTTGAAGAGCTGATCAGGTCACCTTCATCTATAGGGGTGAAATAGCTTCTGCCCGCTGCTGAAGTTCCCACTATACTCCTTCCATAGGTTTCAATCCGCTGATCCGTTCCATCGTGCCACAAACCAAATTCGTTGGCAAAATAGGCATTGCTGAATGGTGCCCATCCGCCGGTGGCACAAATCAGATCGGCAAGATCTTCATATACAATCTGATACGGATCAAAGAACTTGATCACGACATCGTCCCTGACGGCATCGATGATCCCGCTGACCGACGCCCCTGTGAAGGCAGCATCCGCGAAGGCAATACTCATATTGGTGACGGTATCGCTCACGGCATGCGCAGAAGCCTTGCCGTTCAGCACTATCACGCCATGCCTGCTGTCGGTGGCCCTGATTTCCATTTCAAGGCCGGCCGGCAGACCGGAAACGGTATAATGGGTTCCCTGTATGAAAGCCCCATCGGCGATCGAGAAATCAACCCCTTCGGTATGGATTGGCATAAGGGTCCCGATGGTCCCGTCATTGGTTTCCAGGTCCTCCATGAAAGCGTTCGACTCATAGAAGAGCTGCCTGTCGATGACACCGGCCTTGAGGGTCGCCCCGGCTTCGCTCTGGTAAGCCATCCCCTTGAGGGTCACGGTGAGCCCGTCGGCCGATACCTCCAGCTGCAACCATGCATAATAGATTTTCGCATCCGCATCGGTCAACTGGACGGCCACATAAACGGTTTTGCCGTTCAGCGCCGTATGTGTGGCGTCGTTGATGTAGGAGGGTGATGCCGGATCGAGCCAGTTGCCGGCCGGACCGATCTCGGTTTCATAATCGATTGCATTGAGGTAAACCTTACCGCCATCATCGGTTCCGAGAACCTTTGCATGGTAGGTTTCCAGCCTCAGCGAGGCTCCGACGTTTACCCAAAGTCCGAACCCATCCGCATCGGGAGGAAAGGCGAACCAGTTCCAGGCAGAGGTCTGGCTGGCGGTGAGGTTCATCGGCGTGTAGATCACCGATGCCCTGACGATCCCGGCCGAAAAGGTCATGGTCAGGATGAAAGCTAAAGTGAGTACTGATTTCTTCATGGTATGAAAATTAATAATTGGTCATTCAGTTTCCGTGACAGCTGATCCGGGATACATCCCCGGGCAGCCAAGCCTTGAGCAGTTCATAGAGGCCATGGTCATAATCCTGCATTTCGGTGCGGGTGTTGACATGGTTGTACACCCCGTTCGGCGGATCGGCCTGTGCCGCACAGTTGAACCAGCATTGCACCCCTTCGGCCCAGTATTCCTCGGTATTGGTTCCGGCGTAAGTACGGCCCCATTTCCCTGCCGCCTTTGCGGCATCGAAAGCGGTTTTAAGGCTTTTTTCAAACCCGGGATCGACCTGCCGGATGCCCATCAGGTGAATGGCATGGGCAAATTCATGAACGAAAATATCCTCGTTCCGGTAAGGATCAACCTGGTAACAGA
This sequence comes from uncultured Porphyromonadaceae bacterium, assembly GCA_964457845.1. Classification (GTDB taxonomy): domain Bacteria; phylum Bacteroidota; class Bacteroidia; order Bacteroidales; family UBA12481; genus UBA12481. Next base: position 13,688 of record CAYWHP010000037.1, read on the forward strand.
GGACATTTTCCTCGGCGCAGGAGGTAACCGGCACCGCTACCGTGCCCCCGAGACCGCGCGCCCGCTTATCCCAGTCGGTATTCGGATCGTTTGCAAGAAATGCATGTTCGGGTATGTCGGTGGTTACCTCATCCTTGCCCATGACTGCTACCCTGGCATGGTATGCGATCATTTTGGCCCGAACCTCCGGATGTGTTTTTAACATAGCATCCGCCATCCCTGCAACATTCAGAAGGGCCTCATCGGGCACTACGGCCGAACTGATTACCGGAATGCCTCCGGCATCCACGTATTTCCTGTAAAAAGGATGCAGCTTGAGTGCCGCAGGCGGCGCAGTAACCACGGGCTTCGACCGGAGGATCTGTATCTGCTTCGAAACTGATTTTGTATAAGCTGCATTGGAGGCGGTCAGGGTTATGGTATAATCACCCGGTTCACTGTATAAATGCACCGGTTCAAATTCATCGGATACGGACTGGTCCCCGAAATCCCAGTGCCAGGCATCCGCATTGACGGTATAGTTGATCAGATGCAACTCGTATGGTGCATAGAGAGGGGCATCGGGTACCGAGAATCCGGTGTAGATGATCTTGTCCTTGTCACCTGAGCAGGATACGAACAGAACCAGGATGGCCAGCAACGGGCGGATTTTATGTGCTATATTCCTCATTGTCCCTTATAGGTGAAGGTTACCTCTTCGATGGTGTAGTTATCGATATTCCACCAGGTATCCGTGATTTTTACATTTTTGAAGATGAACCGCCGCGCGTTGGCATCGTAATAGCCGATATCCGGACTGTCGGCGGCGTAGGCCCATGGCATGATCCGAAGGGGCCTGGTTTCGGGTTCACCTTTATCGTTGTTCATCTGAAGCCTCATATAGGAAAGGTCGATTCCCCAGGCGGCCAGTTTCACCACGTACCGGTCGTCGCCCGCCAGCGGACAGCCGATGGTGAAGTCGGTCCCGTACCAGAAATCGTTCCAACGGCTCCAGTCGATTCCGAAATCGGTGAAGACCAGCATAAAGAATGACGGTGCAAGTTCGATCGAGCGGATCTCTATGTCCTTCTTGAACCCGGTAGCCTTGTTGTGGGCCTCCCAAATACCTTCGGGAATGACTGGCAGAGTGCAGAAATTCATATACTCGGGGGAAACCAGGTAATCGCCCCTCGATGAAACGATCGTGTCGCCGGATTCCAGGACCATGAAGGTTTTAAAAAGGAAAGTGAATCCCGAACGGATGCTGTCGGGATGGAAATCGAGCCCGCTGTAGAGGGAATCCATGGTAAGCAGATCGATCCGGACGGTATCGGACAGGTCGGTGAAGAGGGCCTGTTCCGTGGATGCTACAGGCTCGTAATTCTCGTTCTGGAGTATTTTGGTGATACCGGCAGTTCGGTAGCCGGCCACCTGTGAACTGAAGAAATACCGGAGCCTGATGCCGACCGGATCATAGGTGACCGCCCCTGTAACGTCGTCCTTGGTGAGGACCAGCGACACCTTGCTGCTGTCGGACACGGCGGTATATCCCGGTTTCAGTGTTTTGATGTCGGTCCATTCCGTGCGGGTGCAGCCCAGTGTCACCAGTAACGGCATCCAGATAAATATCAGCCTTGTAAATATCGTTTTCATTGCTTCTGATTTTTTATGTTTCATCAATTCATCCACCATAACCGCGATATCAGCTGGTCGCCGGATGTGAGGGTCTGTGCTGCCTTGAGGAGGTTTTCCCGGTTGGTCTGCTCCTCGGTGAGCGGGTAGAGGAACCGGCAGGGAATAACCGGCACCAGGGCAAAGGCGGCCGGCTGGAGCGCCGGCAGGCCGGTCCTCCGGTACTCATTCCAGGCTTCGATACCCCTGCCGAACAGGGATACCCATTTCTGGACGGCTATCCTTTCGAGGTTTGTATACCTGCCGTAAGGGGATCCGATGAAGGTGGAATACTGATCTCCGGTAAGCCCCAGCTCCCGGAAATTGGCGCGGACCGCATCTTCATACAAGATTTTCGGATCGCCTTCGATCAGGTTCCTGCCCGCGGCTTCGGCCAGCAGGAACTGAACCTCTGAAAAGGATAGGAAGATGCCGGGACGGTCCTTCTGACCGTAACGCGGATTGATCCTGGAATAGTCGTCGATCTGCCCGGCGCCGGCACCGGCACCGCTGGGCAGGCCGGCATAGGTACCCGAACCGTTTTTCAGCGCATACACCTCGAGCCGAGGATCGGCGGAAGCAGTCATCTGGTCGGCCAGCGCCTTTCCGATGCGGTATCCCCCGTCGGAGGCATCGGCGCTCAGAACATCATAAAGGGGGTTCCAGGTCCTGACACTGGCGGCGGAATAGTGAAACAGGGCATTATCGTCATTGCTTGCCGGCAGGGGGTTATCGGTGCCTTCCAACATTGATTTCAGACGGGGACCCATGTCGAGCCGGGCCGAAACACGCATCATGATGCGAAGGCGCAATCCGTTGGCGAATTTCCGCCACTTCAGCACATCTCCGTTAAACATCACATCGTAGCCGGCTTTCACCGTAATGCGCGGAAGGTCCTTCAGCAAGGTATTGGCTTTAGCCAGCGAGTCGAGAAGGGCCAGGTAAACGGTCTCCTGGGAATCATATCCGGGCTTGTTAACGGCGCTTTCAGCCGCAAGGGCCTGCGAAAAGGGAACCGGACCGTAGCAGTCGGCCAGCAGGGCGAAGCCGTAGCTGTGCAGGATGAGCGACAAGGCTTCCATTGAGGTATTCCCCTCTTCCACCGCCTTGCGGTTCATGACTTTCAGGTCCACCAGCGGGCCGGTATAGAGGTTATCCCACATGAACGACCTCGATTTCTCGAAATTGTACCTGCCGGGGTCGGTCCAGAAACCACAGCTCATGTGCTGAACCCAGTCGGAGGCATAGGCAAAGCTCTCCATAAAACCGTTTTCCGCTTCCGCGATGCTCATGATCGAGCCGGGTAGCAGGTAATCCGACGGAACATCGGTGATTCCGTTGGGATCCCTGTTGATATCATCGAAGCCCTTTTCGCATGACCATAGCGCGGTAAAGGCCAGAACCATAGCTATCAAGAGGTTATATCTTTGCTTTTTCATGTTTACCGGATTAGAATGACAATGTTATGTTGAAACTGATTGTCCTTGCTGAAGGCATGTTGAAGATCTCGAAGCCCTGCTTGCTGTTGTCGGCCGAGATGGAGGTCTCCGGATCCACGTGGGGGATCTTTGAATAGAGTAGTGCAAGGTTACGGCCTACCAGCGCCAGGGTAATCCTGCCGCCCGGCACCTTTTTCAGCACCTTGCGGGGCACGTCATACGCCAGACGGGCCTCGCGGAGTTTTATGTAGGATGCGTCGAAGATGGCGGTTTCGTGCAGTCCGTATGCGTTAAACCAATAGCTGTAATCGGAGAAGGGCACCGACACGTTGTTGGGAACGTACACCTTCTGGTCGCCAACCGTCTTTTCCATGACACCATCACCGATGACCGCTCCCTGCCGGAGCGGCACGTCGGTGGCGATATCGAGGCCATACTGCCGGAGCCACTGGGTGGTAAGCGAAAAGATCTCGCCGCCCCATTTGGCGCTCACCATGGCCGACAGGCTCAGGTTTTTGTATTTCAACCGGGTGGTGACGCTTCCGATCCAGTCCGGGGTGATGTTGCCGAGCACCATCTCCTGGTCGGTTTTAACGGGAAGTCCATTGACGTGGATAATGCTGCCAGCCGGATCCCTCTTCAAACCGTAACCGATGATGTTGCCGTAGGGCATGCCCGGCCTGGCCTCGGTGCGGATCCCGGAATAACCGTATCCTACCGGCAGTGCGTCGACCCCCTCGGCCAGCGAAACAACGCTGTTGCGGTTGGTCGACCAGGTAAGTCCAAGGTCCCATGATAGTTCCTCTAGCTGCACGGGTGTGGCGTTGACCGCCAGTTCCAGCCCCCTGTTCGAAACCTCTCCGACATTCACGTAACGGTACGAATAACCCGTTGAAGAGGCTATGTTAACCGGGGTGATCTGATCAAAGGAGGTTCCGGTATAGGCGGCAAAATCGATGTTCAGCCGGTTACGGAAAAACCTCAGATCAAGACCGACCTCATACTGGTTTGTCCGGGTGGGCTTTAAATTAGGATTCTTGAGGGTATTCTCAACGGAGGCCTCATAGAGGGTGCCGATCCGATCGAGGTTGTAGAACGACCGCTCCAGCTGGTAGGCCCAGGTATCGGATCCGACCTGGGAAGCGTTCAGCCTGAGTTTTGCAAAGGAGATGGCCTTCGGAAGCTTCAAGGTTTCCGAAGCAACCCAGCTGAGGGACGCAGACGGATAGAAATAGGAGCGGTTTGCAGGAGGGAGGGTGCTCGACCAGTCGTTTCTGCCGGTAACCGTAAAATAGACGCCGTTCCGGAAGGAGAGGTCGATGCTGCCGAAAAGGCTGTTGACCCGCCGGTGGGAATAACCGTTGGAGGCCTGCTTGGTTCCCTGGGCGTTCGACATGTTGAATACGCCTGATATGGCCAGCTCCTGGGCCGACATGTTACCCCAGTCCATGATGTTGTCCCTTCGCTCGCCACCGAAAAATGCATTCACGTTCACCGGCCCGAAATCACGGTTAAGGGTCAACTTGAAGTTCGAGGTCCGGTTGTCCCTGCGGGTGAGCCCGCGGGTGTAAAATCCCTTGTAACTGTATATGCTCCCGTTCCAGTGACGGACGCCGTCGTTGCACTTCTGCTGGTAAAGTTCGTCCAGCATCTCCAGGCTGGTACTGCCATCGAGCCGCAGCCAGTCGGTAATTTTATACACGGCGCCGGCAACCGCCCACAGGCGGTCGCTGGAAAATTCGTTCAACAGGTTGTCGAGGGTATAAAAGGGATTGGGGTAATAGTCGCTGGTTGCCATCGTGGTACCGGGAACCACCACCAGCGGGTTCTTCCCGGCATAGGTCCCGGGAAGCGGTACGCCCCTTTCCAGCAGCGCATTGTAATTGCGCAGGTCATCCACATTGTCGCTTCTCGACATGAACAGGGCTCCCTTAACGGCATTATAGGCATCGCTGTTCCCGGTGAGCCGGTTGCCGCTCCCGGATTTTGAATACATCACGGAAGTGGTCAGCTCAAGCCGTTTGGTGACATTGGTTCCGGCACTCAGGGTAATGACGCTCCGCTGCAGATCGGTATTGTAGAGCATCCCCTTTTCGCGCGAATCATTCAGGGAGAGGCGGAAATGGTATTTCCCCTCCTCCCCTTTGCTGAAGGCCAGGTTGTTTGTAAAGATGCGTCCCGTTTCATAAAAGTCCCTGAAATTATTCGGATAGGAGACCAGCGGCAGGGGAACCGGTTTCCCGTCGGGGCCGAGCGGACTGTTCCACTGGACGGCCAGGATGCCTGAGTCCAGGAGCGGGCCCCAGGCATAATAGGGCTCCTCGCCCGATTTCCAGAAGTCCCATCCTGCGGGGTTCATGCCCGGACCATATTTATTCTGGAAAGAAGGAAGCCTGAACGGGGTTTCCACCGAGAGCGATGAGGAATACTCGATTCCAAGACCTTTCTGTCCCCGGCCGGATTTCGTTTTGATGACAATAACGCCGTTGGCTGCCTGGGAACCATACAGGGCAGCAGCCCCGGCACCCTTGAGCACGGTCATTTCGGCGATGTCCTCCGGGTTGATATCGGCGATGCCGTTGCCCCAGTCGATGTCACCTGTGCCGCTCCGCAGGGTATTGTTGACCGGTATGCCGTCGATCACAAACAGGGGCTGGTTATCCGATGTCAGGCTGGAGATCCCGCGGATCAGTATCCGGGAAGAGGAGCCAACCCCTCCCGACGAGGAACTGATATCGATCCCCGCCACTTTACCGGCCAGCGCATTGATCAGGTTGTTCTCCCTCGATTCGGTGATTTCTCCGCTTTTCAGGTTGGTGGCGGAATATCCGAGTGATTTCGATGACCGGCTGATGCCCAACGCTGTGACAATGACCTCATCAAGCGCAATCCCTGTCCGCATCCTTACCTCAAGATAAGATAAACCGGCGGCACTCACTTCCTTCCGTTCCATACCCACGTAAGTAAAGACCAGGATATCGCGCCCGGCAGGCAGCGACAAGCTGAATTTACCGTCGGCACCTGTCGTTGTTCCCAGCTCTGTACCTTTTACCTGGATATTAACTCCGGGCAGCGACTCCCGGCTGACACTGTCGGTAACCACTCCCCGTATTTCCCTCACCTGGCCCGACAGACTGGATGAAAAAACCAGCAGCAGAACCAGGATGAACGGGATCGTTTTAAGCTTCCCCATATGATGAATTTTAGTCGGATTACTTCAACTAAATCTAAGAAAGAGCTTCGTCGGGGAGTGTAACAATTAGATCTATTACTGCCAATGATTAATTCGTTTATGGCAATTTTTCGTCAGGGAATGGCAGAATTTCGTCAGATGATTTTTCAAATATCAGAATATCTTATACTTATGAATTCGGGGCAGAATGCTTCTTATGACTGAAATCACGCGGGGTTTGCCCGAACTCAGCGGTGAAGCACTTGGTAAAATAGCCCGGACTGCTGAAGCCGGTTTCATAGGCAATCTCGGAAACGGTGAGATCGGTTTCGAGCAGAAGCTGCGCCGCCTTCTTCAACCGGATGTTACGGATGAACTCATTGATTGACATACCGGTGAGGGCGATCAGCTTCCGGTAAACCTTGGCCTGGCTCATCCCCATCTCTTTGCAGAAGTCCCCGGCTGTCATGGCATGGTTGCCCATATTGGCTTCCAGTATTTTCAAGGCACTGATAAGAAAATGATTATCTGATGATTCCGCATGTGCCACTGATCCTGCTGCGGGTAGTGTGGTAGCCGGGTGGACAGCTTCCAGGACGGATGCCGCGTTGCCCGCCGAAAGGATATTAAGGATCTGCGACCGGTTCGTCTCCTGCATGCGCTTACGTATCAGGTCTTCGATCCTGAGTTGCTTCCTTACCCTGATTCGTGATATATAACTGGCGATGAAGTAGATGACTGCTGCCAACAGGAGCAGGTACACCAGATACAGGAAATTCGACCGGTACCAGGGGATCGGCACGGTAAATCGCACCTCCGCCGGAAGGCTCTCCTGGTTGAAGATGGTTTTCCCTTTCACTTCAAAACGGTACCGGGCCGGCTTCAGATTTGAGTAAGTTACCTGTGGGGCGGAGGCCCAGGGACTCCATTCTTCCTGGTACCCTTCGAGCCGGTAGGAGAATTGAGTATTCTTCTCGTTTTCGAAGAATGGTACCGAAAAGGAAAAGGTGACCTGGCTGTTGCTTTTAGCCAGGTCGATTTCCAGGAAATCCCTGCCTCCGGTGCGGGAACCCTTCGCCAAATTTTCGGCGGAGGCTGCGTTGAGGAAAAGGGTGGTATCGCCGAGCACCTCGATCCGGTTGATCATGGCTTGCAGTTGTTCCGGAAGCTTCAGGTGCACCCGGCTGTCGTACAGATAAACACCGTTATTGCCGCCGATCCAGGTCTTCTGGTCCTCGGTATGCAGGAAAACAAAGGCGGAAAAGACATCTTCGATCTGCTGGAAGTTCAGCTTCTCGAATGTATAGGTTCCGTCGGGCCTTGCGAGGAGGATGTCCTCTCCCCCGATCCAGATATTCCCGCGGGCATCCTTCTTCAGGGTTGAGATCATGCGACGGGCATTGGCAACATCCGGTCCGAACAGCCGGCACCGTTCCATTTCGCGGGTGGCATAATTGTATGAAAACAGCCCGTTAGTGTTGCCGAAAAGCACCTGACCCTGGTAGGCCATAACATCAGTAAGCAGCGAGTCGAAGTGAAAAACAGCCGGTGCCGGCAAGTTGTCACCGGTCAGCTGGTCGACTGGCAACCTGACGACTCCCCCGTTGCGGGTGCCGATCCAGAGGTTGCCCGAGTTGTCCTCGGCGGCGGAGCGCAGTCCGGTGAACAGGCCGCTGAGGCTTTTCACCGCCCTCAGTTGGGAGCCATTCCAGCGGAATACATCCATCTTATCGGGCTGCATGGCGAGCAGAACATCGGGATCGCTCCGGAGCGGCATCACTTTCAGAATCAGCCCGCCCTGACGAATGACCTCCGGCACACCGCCGTTCATGGCGACCAGTCCGTTGCCGGTGCCTGCCAGGAGCAGGTCCCTGCCATTCCGGTTCACCCGCACCAGGCTCCACACTTCGGATTCCAGCAGGCGACCGGCCCCAGGTTGATACAGCGCCTTCTGGTCCCCCGTTCCGCGTATCCGATAAAGCCCCGTAAGCGTTCCTATGTATATATCGCCTTGATATTCTTCAATATCCAGCACGATGCCATCGATACCCGAGTTATAATCCCAGAGGATGAACGGTGAGTTCGTATTGAAAGAGGAGATGCCGTTGCTGGTGCAAATCCAGAGGTTGCTTTCATTGCTCAGCCCCAGAAAATAGTTCACATTGTCGCGCAGCCCGTGACTGCGGTTGAGCAGTTTCAGCATTCTGCCTTCCGGGCTGATGATGAACGTTCCGCCCGAAAGTGTCGCTACGGCCAGATTCCCGTCGGGAAGGATGATGCCATGGTATATCTGGTTGCCCCTGAAGGCTGCGGCTGTAGAAGGATAATCCGGAAACGGTTCGCTGCTGGCGCCTGTCACCGGATCATACAGAAAAAATCCGTTATACCGGCAGCCAATGAGCACACGCCGGGGCGATAGCTCCATGAGGCAACTGATCACCTTGTCGGCGTAGAAGGCACCCCCGGCAGCCGGTACAAAGGAGCTGCCGTTGTACACCGTGAGACCCGCTCCAGCCTGGTTCACCACGTATGATCCCGAAAGCACGAATGCGCGGTGATAGGAATCGCTGACCCGAAAGGAGGAGAGGTTGCCCTTATCCAGAATGAAGATCCTGCTCCTTGACTGGAAAAAGATCTTCCCGCCAGTCTCGCAAATACTCCAGATATCCCCGAAAACCTTCAGGCTGTCGGGGAGCCGGTCGGCCAGGGAGTTGAACACGATACCCCTGGAAATATCCTTTTCAAGGAAACCGAAATCATCATAACCACCGTAGAGTATCCGCTTGCGGCTGTCGGAGAAGAGGCTTCGCACAATCTTCTGGCTTCGGGATGCCAGCTCCCAGAAAGCGCCGTTGTAGGTGGCCACCCCGTAATCGGCCCCGAAATAGAGCACCCCGCTGGTGTCCTGAACCATCGACCAGGTTGAACCGTTCAGGTTGATCTCATCCAGCAGATCATAATTTCGGATGATGTACCTGGCCCCCTGCCCCATCAGCGCCTGGATGGTCAGTATCAGAATGAGTATGGTAATGCTCCTCTTCATCTGCTCCCGAAAACCTTCTTCAGCAAGTCGCTGGTCCTGGCATTGATGTCGGTGCGGATGAGCTTCTCCTGGTCGGCCACCTTCACGAAAAGGCCGCGGAGGGCCTGTTTGGTGACATATTCATCCAACGTGAAATTCAGCGGTTTTACCGAAAGCAGTTTGCCTGCCACAGATCCGGCGAACTGGTTCCACCTTTTGGAAAGCTTGTCCCAGGTCTGGTTGGCCGAAACGCCTGCCACCAGCGGCTTGTCAAGTGACGTTTTTACGGTTGGCTGATAGAGGCCAGTCAGTTGAACAAAAGTCTTTTCACGCAGATAACCTGTGGCGGCGGTATCGGCACCGTTGAGTATACCCCAGGCATCCCCGATGGTCATCGAAGTGATGGCATTAACAAACACCGGGGCGGCCTGCCGGGCGGCATCTTCAGCCGACCGGTTGATCTGCAGCACCAGGTCGCTTACCATCTTGTCGAGGCCGGGAACTTTCTGGATATAATTTACCAGCTCCTGTGTTTGAGGCGGCAGGTTGATCTTCACGATCTGATCGAGGTAGTACCCGTCGGTGGCGTTGAGCTTCTTAACCGCCGCATCGGTTCCCACTTTCAGGGCTTCCTTCAGTCCCTGCGCCACCTGGTCGGTGGTCAGCTTTGTGCCGCCGGTAACATCCACCGTGGAGGCCACCTGGGTAAGGATATCGCATGAGGAGGCGAAAACCAGGGTAAAAACCAGAAACAGGTAAATCAATCTTTTGGTGCGCTTTATCATAATCATGCTTATTCGTTTTAATAACAAGTATTTACAAATCCGACCCAGGTTCCTTCCGACTTGCTCATAGAGTAATGGCGGGCGACGTTGAAGATAGCAATATCCATACCACGAAAGCGGATATCACAGGCAGGCCAAGCCCCCTTTTTTCAGGATTCTGCACGCTATTTTCTCCCCGATATGGAAATTTTCGATACAATTTTTCCGCATTACGGAAATTTCGTATCTTACATTTATCTTTCAATAAACTGAATTTCAACCCACTCATAACCGGAACACACGATGGCCCGGTTATTGAACCATTTAAGGAAGAAAGTGACTTTGTGGGAGGATTATTTGTTTGAACCGGCTCTTACGCAGGAGAGCCGGTTTTTTTTACCTGGCCGCCAACCTGCTATCGGACCGGCCCCCACACACTGAAGTGCGGGGTTAATGATGTTTTCATGGTCGCCTTCTGATCACTCTTCCGGCGTACTTATCCATGAACTTTCCATTTTCCACAACCGGCACGCCATTGAGCACAACCGTCTTCACCCCTTCCGCAAACTGGTGGGGCAAGAGGTAGGTGGCCGGGTCGTTCACCGTGGCAGGATCAAAAACCACCAGATCGGCCTTCCAGCCCGTGCGGATAAGGCCCCGGTCCTTTAACCCAAGAGCCGAGGCGGGCAGCCCGGTCATCTTGTGAACGGCCTCCTCCAGCGGCAGCACCTTCTCCTCGCGGACATACTTCCGCAGCACCCGGGCCTGACTGCCGTAATTCCGCGGATGCACCCCCTTTTCGCCGGGAGCCACCGCATAGCCGTCGGAGGAGAACATCACCCAGGGCTGTACCATCTGCAGCTTCAGGTTCTCTTCGGTCATGGTACTCAACGATATGATAATATCCTCACCTTCAGCTATAACCAGATCGGCCGCCACGTCGAACGGTGTTTTCCCCTGCTCCTTCGCCAGGTCGATGAACATGCGGTTAACCACCTCCGGGTGTTTCGGCGCATTCACGATTGAGAAATAATTCCATCCCCCCTTGGCCACCCAGTTGGTTTCGCCGGGGCGGCCCTTCTCCGTCAGAATCCGGATCGCGTCACGTGAGCCTGCCCCCGCGGAGGCGGGGGTCACGCCGTCACGAAGCCTTTTCTGCAGATCAGCGACGGTATTCACCCCCAGCTCTGCCGGCACCAGCAGAACAGATGCCAATGTGGTGGTTGCCGACTTATCGTACGGGTACATATCGGCCGTTACGGTGAGCCCGCCGGCCTGCGCATCTTCCACAAGCCGGATCACTTCGGGCATGGAACGCCAGTTGTTGCGGCCGTTGGCCTTGAGGTGGGCGATGTTCAGCGGCACTCCGGCCTCCCGTGCGATGCGGATAGCCTCCTGTGTGGCGGGAATCAGGTCATCCTCCTCACTGCGCATGTGCGTGGCGTAGATGCCGCCCGTTTCATGCATCACTTTCGCCAGTTCGGTTATCTCCGCGGTTTTGGCATATTTCTGCGGTACATACTGCAGTCCGGTGGAGAACCCCCAGCTGCCGGCCACCAGCGATTTCCGGAGCAGCGCCTTCATCTTTTCAAGCTCCTCCGGCGTCGGTGCGCGATCCTCGCGGCCCATCACGCTGCTGCGGATCCATCCGAAACCCGACAGGGGCAGGGCATTGGTGCCGATCCCCACCGATTCCAGCTTCGTGGCCCACCCGCCGATATCCGCCGTGCCGTCGCCGCAGCTGCCGGTCAGCACGCTGGTGGTGCCCTGCAGCAGGTAATTCAGGTTGCCGCGCGTAGCCGGCTGGTCGAGCCCCTCGTCGCAATGCGTGTGGATATCAATGAAACCGGGCGCCACAACGAGACCGCCTGCATCAATGCTCTTTTTCGTTTTTAAACCGATATGGCTTCCTACCCGTACGATCCTGTCGTTCTTAATCCCGATATCCGCCTTGTAAACAGGCCCCCCGGTGCCGTCGGCCACCGTGGCGTTTTTGATGAGCAGGTCGAGTTCCGGTTTCGGGAAAATGTTTTTGAAGAGGTACCGCTTGATTTCGTCGTCGATGCCACGGCTGGCCGGCGCTGTTCCGGTGTAGGCGATCAGGTAGGCCCAGCCGGTGTCGCGGTCGAAGTAGAGGTGCGAGAGGAAAGCGTTCTGGCTGCCGCTGTGACCGGCCACCTGCAGGCCGCCGATATCCTCGAGGAACCAGGTGAGGCCCATGCCGTACCGGGTTACATCGACGGGCACCCCTTCGGGCATGGGGATGGTTTCACGCAGCATTTCATTGAAACTTTCCCTCTTCAGCACCCAGTTTGCCTGTTCGGGATCCATGGATCCGACGAGGAAGGAGACGTATTTTGCCATGTCGGTGAAGGGGGCCATGAGGCCGCCGTTCGACACGGTGATGCCGGTATTCAGGTTGAAGATGGCGGGTTGAACAGTATCGCCGTTCACCCAGTAGCTCCGGCATACGCGGGGCAGCAGCTGCGGCGGGGCGAAATCGTAGTAACTCTCCGTCATGCCAAGGGGCCGTAGCACATTTTTATGCATGAAATATTCAAAATCCTCGAGCGTGAGCACCTCGATGATGCGGCCGAGCAATACGATTCCGGGGTTTGAGTAGCTCCATTTCGATCCGGGCTCGAATTCGATGTTGGTGTAGGGGAACATCGCCACCAGCTGGTCCCAGGTCTGTGGTTCGTGGGGCTGCCACTCCTGGTCGCGCCAGGGCCAGGTGCCGCCGCGGAGGCCCGAGCTGTGGTTCAGCAGCATTTTGATGGTGATTTTATCCATCCAGCCGTTCGGGTCGTATATTTTCCGCAGTTCGGGAAGGTATTTCACGGCGGGATCCTCCAGTTTGAGCAGGCCGCGGTCGCGCAGCTGCATGATGGCGATACCCGTGAATGTTTTGGTTATGGAGGCCCAATGGTAGATGGATCCCTCGCCGACGGGCTGTTTTATTTCCAGGCTGGCCAACCCGTAATACTCCGTAAATACCGGCACCCCCTCCTTCAGGATCATCACGGTGCTGCCGGGGATGTGGTTTTTCGCCAGCTGGTCGCGGTAAAAGGTGCGGAATGCGGTGAAATCCTGCGCTGCCAGCCTCACTGCGGCAACAATCAGTACGACAAGGGTTAACCGGGCTTTCATAGGTTTGGTATTAAAATTCCCACTGGTCAAAATACGAAAATAGACCGATTGAATTAAATGATATTTTAGCGGAACCTAAACATCCATTCAAATTATGAAATCCACTATCAGTCTGTTATCCGGTGTCCTGGTTGTCATTGTGCTGACAACCGCCTGCCAGCAGAAGTCCGGCACCTCGTTCGAACTTAAAGGCAAGCTGTCCGGAATCACTGATGGCAAGGCCATCCTTACCGAAATCGGCGGCGATGAAGGAATTGCCGACACCATTCCCATCAAAAACGGGGAATTCAATTACAAACGTGAACTCCCGGGACCGGTTCAGGTGTACCTGACGATCGAGGACAAGGATTATCCATCCTATTTTTATGCCGAGAACGTGGTCATGACCCTCACCGGACATGCCGACTCCCTGTTCAGCGCCGAGATCACCGGCGGAACCGTCAATGCGGATGAGAAACGGTTCAACGAAGGCACGATGGAGATCTATAAAAAGTTCAAGCTCGACTCCCTGTACAGGGTTATGCAGGACAACATCAACGATGCCACCCAGGCGGAGATCGATACCGAAAGCGCAAAATATACAGCCGAAACCGACCTTTACCAGCTGGATTATATTAAGCAGAATCCCGCTTCCTACTATTCGGCCGTGCTGGTGAGCCGCATTTCGTTCGGCATGAGCGCCGAAGAGATCGAAAAGAACCTTGCCATGCTCGATCCCAAACTGGGCGACTACCCCATCATCGAGGAGATCCGGGAGAACATCGAAACGCTTAAAAATACCGATGTGAAGATCGAGGCGTTCGCCAACGATGCACCCGATACACAATTCGCGCTCGACAAGAGCTATCCGGGTGAATCACTGAAAGATATGGTATACCTCGCAGCATTTCCTGATGACAAGCTGTGTACTTTGCGCAAAGACGGTTTTGTCTGCCTGGTGGGCACCGACGGCGTGAAGATCAGCGAATTCAAGACCAGCCTCACGGGGCGTCCCACGGCGCTGGCGATCGATCAGAAAAACGGATCACTTTATGTACTTGGGACCATCATCCAGGAGAAAACGAACAAATTCAGGGGCAAGGAGTACAAATACGAAGAGAAGATCGGCGTGGAATGCCAGGTTTACGACTCAAAGGGAACAATGATCAGGAGTCTGCCACTCACGGGTATGAAAACCGCCACCGGTGCCAAGGTGATCAACGGCAAACTCCTTATCTCCGATTACAGCAGCCGCAAGGTTGCCATCTGCAACAGCGAAACCGGCGTGGTGGAGTCCACCATTGATGATCTGCGCGCATGCTGCGGCATACTCGACTTCGGCGTCAACAACAAGGAGGAGATCCTGGTTGCAAACCTCGGGGCCTTCCGGGTGCAAGCCTTTGATTATTCGGGAAAAATCAAGTACGCCTTCGGCCGTCGCGGACCGGGCCTGAACGATTTTCACGGCTGCTGCAACCCGGTGAACGTGGCTTTCCTTACCAACGGTGCCATCATCACGGTTGAGAAGGATCCCACCCGCATCAAGGTGTATACGAAATCGGGCGCCAAAAAGATAGAAGGCATACAGGAGCTGGTTAAGGGCTGCGCCTATATTCCAATGGTATCCGACAGCAAAAACAACCTCTACCTGGCATCCGCCAACTCGGGCATCGTCCGTTGCTCTCCTGTTCAAACCAATAATTAGTCTTGCTTAATGCGCCGCATTTCCAACCTGACTGCCCTGGCTGCTGCCGCCCTTCTGCTGGCAGGCTGCAGCGGCAAGAGGGCTTCCTCCGGTTCCTTCGCCGAAACCGCTTTTCATTACAGCAAAAGCGTTCCGGCAGAAAAGGCCCCGGAAACGCTGACCTTTCGGCTGGCCGTTAACGATACGTATTGCAAAAAAACGGCATGCTCCTGCATCGAGAACCTGGCTGCACGCGAATATGGGGAGGTGCTCGCCAAATTGCGCCAGGATTACAACATCGACCTTACGCTTACTTATTGTATGGAGGAGGAGAAGCTCGAAGGGATGCTGAAATCCGGAAAATTCGACGGCGCCATCTGCAAGCCCTGGTTTGCCTTCCGGCTGATGCCGGCGGGGAACTTCCGGTTCACCCGTGTGGCAGATGTACTCGATCCGTTCGACAATGGTCTGCTCGGAGGGATGTTCATCGTGAAAAAGGAATCGCCGGTTACAAAACCGGAAGATATAGCAGGGAAAATCCTCGCTATGGGAAAGGAGGATTCGTATGAGAAATACCATCTGGCCATGGCCATGATGGACAGCGCCGCCATTAAACCGGCCCGGATCATCCGGAAGTCGGTCTGCTCCGAAGGCATAAACTTGCTGCTCGACAACCAGGCCGAGGTGGCCGTTATATCCGATTACGCGCTGATTGCCAGCTGTGCCGTGGATTTTGCCAAGGAAGATGCGTTCCGCACCATCTGGAAAACGGCCGACATACCGCTCTGCTCGGTGATCCTCGACCTCAACCGTGTTGGCAAAAAGGATGTGGCCCGCCTGCAGGCCGCACTGCTCGCCATTGCAGGAAAGGAGTGCCCGGGCAGTTTCGCCAGCAACGGGTTCGTTAAGCCGATCCCCTGGACACCCAAACCCTATAAAGGCATATCCGACTAAAAAATGGGACCAACCGACCGACGAAAATTTCTGATAAATGCCGGCCGCATCGCCTGCGGACTGGCCATCGGCGGTGTCACCTACAGGGTGGTTTCCGCGCACATGAACGAGGATACCGTCGGTCCGCGCACCCGCCACGCCTGGCAGATCGATCCCCTGAAATGCAAGGCCTGCGACAAGTGCAAGACAATGTGCGTACGCACCCCGTCGGCGGTGAAGGCGGTGAACGACCAGAAAAAGTGCTCGTTCTGCGTGGTTTGCTACGGTCACATCAGCAACAAACGCATCGCTTCGGACAAGATCATGACCGAAGGCAAGCGGATTTGTCCGGTGGATGCCATCAAGCGCATCGACTATTCCAACCGGCCCGACGGGTATTTCATCTACGAAATCGATGACGATAAGTGTGACGGATGCGGAAAATGCGTGGAGGCCTGTACGAAGAAGGGCACAAAATCGATGTTTCTGATTATCCGCCCCGACCTGTGCCTCAACTGCAACTCCTGTAACGTTGCGGTTAACTGCCCGGAACAAGCTGTCGACAAGGTATTTATCGGTCCGGAGGATGATTTCAAGGGCATCTGGGAATTTGAAAAGGATGATCCTTCGCTCAAGAGCTTCGACTATTCCGGCAGGAAGGAGCAAGGTTAACCGGATGAAACCATCAAGACTGCTTATTACCCTGATTCTGTTTCTGGTGGCTCTCGCTCCCTCCACCGCCCAGATACCTGTGCCTGCCGGGCAAAAAGCGGATACGGCCTGTTACACCAAGGAGCAGATCGACCAAAGTGAGATTGCCACCTTCCGCGACCAGTGGCTGCCCACCGAGTACCTGCCCCTGCCCGAATGGCTGGTCTACGTTGACCTGGCGGTCTTGCTGCTGCTGATGTTCGCCGGAGCCTGGTTTGTGTATAAAAACAAGCCCGCCAGATGGCTTACCTGGCTGGCCGTCATTACGCTTGTCTGGCTCGGCCTGCTTCGGGGGGGGTGCATCTGTCCGATGGGCCTCACCACCAACTTCGTGATGGGGATCATCAACCCTTACATGATCGGGCTTGTCGGGCTAATAATGTTCGTTGTACCCCTGCTCCTGGCCCTCCTCATCGGCCGGGTGTTCTGCACGGCCGGCTGCCCGCTGGGAGCCATCCAGCATCTGATCTACAAAAAGAAAAAGAGGGTGCGGCTGCCCGAAAAGGTGAACCGCTACCTGAAAATCGTTCCGGTTCTGGTGCTGGCGGCAACGGTATTTTTCGCCATTAAGGGCACACTTTACATCGGGTGCGAACTCGATCCGTATAAACCCCTGTTCTTCACCGCCAAGGCATGGACCGAGCAGGGCATCGCCGCCATCATTGGTCATCCGATGGAGCCCCGGTTCCTGCTCAGTTTCGGGTATATCGCCTGGCCCTATCTTATTATCACCCTCGTGGCGGGGTATTGGGTTGAAAGGCCGTTCTGCCGTCTGCTGTGCCCCTACTCCGCCCTTTTAGGTGTTGCCTCGCTATTTGCCTTCCGACTGCGGAAGATCGACCGGGCAGCCTGCACATACTGCAATGCCTGTGTAAAACCCTGCCCCACCCAGGCCATCACGATCGACCGGAAGCAGGAGATTCAGAAAGTTTCGAACTACGATTGCATCCAGTGCAACCGGTGCAGCGACCGGTGCAAGTTCGGGGCGATAAAATCGTAAGAACCAAAAAACACGACCCCATGAAGTGGCAGAACCTTCGTCGAAGCACCAATGTGGAAGACCGCCGCGGATATGGACGCCCCGGCGCCTTTGCCGGAGGCGGCCTTACAATCATCGGCATCATCCTTTACCTGATCCTTGGCGGGGACCCCGGCAGCCTGCCGGAATCGGTTCAGATGAATGCCCCGGAGGTATCGCGGTCGCTTACTGCAGATCCCCGGCTGGACACACTCGCCGACATGTCATCCGCCATTCTGGCCAGTACGGAGGATGTATGGAGCACGATTTTCACCAATTCGGGACAAAATTATGCCAATCCGAAGCTGGTTCTGTTTTCCGGTTCGGTGGAATCGGCCTGCGGCTTTGCTCAGGCGGCGAGCGGTCCGTTTTACTGCTCCGGCGACCGGAAGGTGTACCTCGATCTGAATTTCTTTGATGAACTGGCCAGCCGGTTCGGGGCATCGGGGGATTTTGCCCAGGCCTACGTGATCGCCCATGAGGTTGGTCATCATGTTCAAAACCTCCTTGGCAACCTGGATCGGATACATGAGAAGATGAACCGGTCGAACCGGAATGACGCCAACAAGCTGTCGGTAAGGCTCGAACTGCAGGCCGACTTCTATGCGGGGATATGGGCCCATTACGCCAATGAAGCCACTGCCCTGATGGAGAGGGGCGATCTGGAAGAAGCCCTCAACGCTGCTTCCCAGATTGGTGACGACCGGATCCAGAAACGAAGTCAGGGCTATGTTGTTCCGGATGCCTTTACGCACGGAACATCGGCGCAGCGGCTGAAATGGTTCAAAAAAGGCTTTGATTCGGGCGACCCCGGCCTGGGTGACCAGCTGCTCGAAGGGGCAAAACTGTTGGATCCTGTCTGAGATATAACAAAAAACGCCCCGGTTGGGGCGTTTTTTGTTATTCCTTACAAAGGTTATTTCTGAACCTTCACCTCGATCGTGATATAACTGGTTCCGGTACCTCCGGTAATATTCTTCACAAGCACGAGGGCCTTTTTCCCGGTCACCGTTTCACAGTAAACCACCTTATCCTTGGCCAGGTTGTTCGCTGCCGTAACGGTAGTAGCCGGCTTTTTGGCCAGAATCTGGCTGTCGTCGGCAACCGCAGTAAATTCGGCAGCCGTCATTTCAACCATGGCCACTTTAGTGGCATTTTTCGTTTCCAGGCGGTCAACGATCACTGCCCCGCTCGCGCCGGTAAATGCCCTTACAGATGCATCGTTGGGAGCGCAAAGGGTAGCCTTGTTGGTGGCCCCGTAATAATAGATCAGATCCACCTCACCGGAAGAGGCTACAGCCTGGTTCAGTGTCATGAGCTTGTTGTCCTCTACTGAATAGAAGCTGCTTCCATCCGGGTTTTCAAGGTCTGACATGATAACGGCGGTATAGGTGCTGATCTCGCCGGCCTTAACCGTTACCGTGGTGGTAACGAGCTTTGTGCTCCCTTCATTGGTAGCAAGGAAATCCAGAGTAATGGAAGAACCGGCACTTACCGTAAGTGGTACCGTAAAAGTGAAATTTGCGATGGCGGAAGTGGTTCCGGCAGCAAAAACGGAATCATCGGAAAACAGGTTGCTGCCATCAAGCTTGGCAGTGAGTTCAACCTTGCTGATATCCGAAACCGATGAAATGACTACCTGATAACTGAGCGCTTCGCCTTTGGCGGCGTTAACAGGTTCCGAAGGTGTAACTGTCATGAGGGGCGGTTCAACAACCGTTTCGGGAGTACACGACTGAAAGATGCCTGCCACACCAAGGGCGATCATCGAGAAGGAAAAAAGTGTTCTATTCATATGGTTCAAAAAAAATTAAATAAACGCTTTGCAATGGCGACGGGCTTTCCGTACACCACGGCTAAAACGAAAATCCCGCTCCTTTGTTTTGGAGATATTGAAAAAAACCGGACGGTTATTGCCCGGAATTCATTATCGATCCTTCAACCTGGTGAAAACCAGTATCGGATTGGCATTCCAGTCGGTGCTGCGCTGCAGCTCACGGATCCGCTTGTCGGCGGGTTTTTCGATGCTGAGAATGGTGTTCGGCTGCCGGATGGAGATGTACCAGTTCCCGACTGTCGAGTTGGTCCACCAGTTTTGGTACAGCAGTGAATAATAGGGATCAGCGATTGTCCGGGTGCTTACCGTATAACCGATACCTGTGGCTTTCGACTTGACCAGGAACCAGAGAAACCGGTGAAACATGATATGCTGGTCATTTTCAAAATAAGTGATGTACGACTTTTCCTTATCGTAGTTGACAAAACGCACGGGCCTGCAGCCCTGCTGCGTAACTTCGTAAACGGAGTCGAGCATCGGGTGGTAAAAAAGGATTTTACCGTTGGTAAAAGAGAAAGGATGCATCGAAAACATATTCCCTGCATTGTGCCCGGCCAGGTAGCGTCCGGTTGATTTGCCGGAACTGTTGCACCAGTTCACATCGCCCTCATTCGTCATCCCGGTCACCACAAACCCGTTACCCACCGTATCCACGGCCAGTTCGCCGGCCCAGCAATCCAGCTTGATTGACTGCCAGGTTTTCATGTCGCGGTCGAAACGGATGATGGTTCCCGAATTGATCAGCACATATATCGAGTCCCTGGCCACGGCAATATCATCTAAGTAGGTGAATTCGCCGGGGCCCTTGCCCATGCTGTTGTATTTCTTCAGGAACCGGCCCTTTCCGTCGAAAAGAAACACCGCATGGGCCTTCTGCTTGTCGAACAGCACGATCCGGTCGCGGAACATCGCTACCTTATCAATGTCTCCAACATAGCAGTCGTCTGTGGTTTCCAGATGGATGAAACGGATTGAGTCGACGATCTCCTCCATGGTCCGCTCGGGCAGATTCTCTCCGGCTTCGAGGACCGTTTGAAACTGCAATTCTGCCTGAGCCGACTTTGTGGCAACTTCAACGGGCTGTTTTCGTGCGGAAGAATCGCGGCCTCCAGCCTGGTGGTTCCCTCTTGAACACGAGACTAACAGGCCGATCAATAGTAAGAACCGCAGCTGAATCTTTATGACATTCACCTTTCATCAATTTTCACGAAAAGCAATACCGGGTTGCTGTCGGGAGTAACACCCGAAGGAATAATACCTCTCTCATTCAATTCACCCAGTTCCTCCACAGTAAAGTTGGAAGGAAGAAGCATGGTTATAAATACTTTCCCGTCAGCATTCACCATCTCGGTCTCAGGCAGGCCGGATGCCTTATAGATTTCAGACAGGTCTCCGGTTTTTCCCGATTTTTTCGACCAGACCACCTGGGTACGCCTGACGTTTTCCGGACCCTTGCGCTCGAACCGGAAGGAAATGAAGCCGGCGTTTTCGCTGATGTTATCGATGAACCCGCAGCGGCTGCCCTCCCCGATCATGGCCAGGTATCCGAATTTGTCCTTTTTAAGGTCGTCTGCGATAAAACTGAATTTGCCAAAATCAACCTGGTAAGAGGTCACAACCTTTTCACCGTCGAAAACACGCAGTTGATTACTGATCGCATCCGACAGCAGGTAATGGCCGTCGAAGAACGAATAGGCCTTTTCGCGTTCCAGCCCGCCGTAATCCCCCGTGAGGGGTGCCATTTTCAGAACCGGGTGTGTCAGGGCACTGTCGATTACCTGATAATAATAGAACGGATTGGTAAAATAATCGCCCAGAACCTCCTGCGTAAAATCCAGACTCATCCCATAGGTCAGATAATTGCCGTTTGGTAGCCGATTGATCTCATACGCCCAGCATTTCGGAGGTAATTTTCTCATTGTCTGATAGTTGCCGTCCAATGTGAATGATTTGATCCAGGGACCATCGGTCACCAGCAACTCATCGGGCCCGAATCCGAAACCGGCTGACATGGCCAATTCGCCGGGTCCTTTTCCTTTGCTGAGGATCCGGACCAGGCTCCCGTCGGATCCAAAAATGCAGATCCTTTTTCCATAAATATCCTGCGTATAGAACCGGTCGCGGTAAAATTCAATTCCGGCCGGCACATCGAGCAGAACCTCCCCGTTGGGTGCCAGGAGCACCGAGCTGACCACGCGGGCCGTGAAATCGCCCGACGAGGTTTCGAGGGGCCGGATGACATTGGCCGTCGGCCCGGTTGAGCATGAGAGGAACAGGCATGTCAGGGACATGATGACCAGGATGTTTTTCATCGAGTTCAATTAATTTACCGATTAAAAAGGAATCAAATACAAATTTGAGCGGGGACACTCAAAGGTATTAAATCCCATTAATTAACTTCATGCCTGTAAAAACTTAATCCGGATGAAAAAGAAGCACTTTCTGTTTATCGGAACCTTAACCCTTCTGCTGATGAGTACCCTGAATTCCTGCGACGAACCGAAAATAAAAGCCGACCTCATCGTCATCAACGCCTCCATCCACCCCGATGCGCGTTCCGACACCCGGTTTGAGGCCATGGCAATAAAGTCGGATACGGTTATGGCGATTGGAACCAACCGTGAGATCAAGAAATATCAGGATAAAAAAACAGCAGTCATCGATGCGAAGGGGCAATTCATATTGCCGGGGTTCATCGACAGCCACGTGCACTTTCTTGCCGGCGGAATGGGGCTATCGAGTGTGTTGCTGAAAGATGCCATGACGAAGCAGGAGTTCACCGCGCGGATCCACGATTTTGTTCGGACGCTGGAGCCCGGCGAGTGGATCCTGGAGGGCAACTGGGACCACCAGAACTGGGGCGGCGAGCTGCCGTCGCGGGAATGGATCGATGCGTTCACGCCCGACAACCCGGTTTTCGTGAGCCGCAGCGACGGGCACATGGCGCTGGCCAACAGTGCGGCGCTGAAGGCGGCCGGCATCGACCGCACCGTGAAGGATGTGGAGGGGGGGGCAATCGGACGTACGGAGAAGGGGGAACTCACCGGCATCTTCCGTGACAACGCCATGCCTCTGATCAGCAATCACATACCTGATTATACAGCCAAACAATACGACAAGGCCCTCGAGGCCGCCATGCAATATGTGGCCGCGAACGGGGTAACCTCGGTGGGGCACATGGGGAGCATCGGCGACATCGAAGTGTTTCAGCGGGCCGCAAAGGCCGGGAAGCTCATCACGCGGATCTATGCCACCGCACCAATCCCCTCGTGGAAAAGGATCCTGGAGAAGATTAGCGAAACAGCCGGCAGCGACAAGTGGCTCAAGTGCGGCGGGGCCAAGATCTTTGCCGACGGATCGCTCGGCTCACACACGGCGGCCTTTACCGAACCCTATACCGATGACCCGTCGGCCACGGGCCTGCTCATGGACGACACGGCCGCGATGCAGGCGCAGGTGATCACCGCCGATTCGGCCGGGTTGCAGGTGGTGATCCATGCTATCGGCGACCGCGCCAACCACATTGTGCTGGATATGTACGAGAAGGCGATGAAGGTGAACGGTCCGCGCGACAGGCGCTTCCGGATCGAGCATGCACAGCACCTGTTGCCGGCCGACCTGCCGCGGTTCCGCCAGCTGGGCGTGATCCCCAGCATGCAGCCCTGGCACCTCACCGACGACGGCCGCTGGGCCGACAAGGTGATCGGACCGGAGCGCATCAAAACAACTTATTGCTTCCGCTCGCTGCTCGATGCCGGCGCCCTCCTGGCCTTTGGCAGCGACTGGTTTGTTGCCCCTCCGGTACCGCTCGAGGGCATCCAGGCGGCGGTTACCCGGCAACTCCTGGGTGCCGTTGTCATCCCGGCGAAAGCCTCCTCTGTCATCCCGGCGAAAGCCGGGACCCCGTCCCAAACCCAGAATTCCGCCTGGGTCCCATCAGAAAAAATCACGGTTAAGGAAGCACTCACCGCATACACCATCAATGCTGCATACGCCTCATTCGACGAGGAGAGGAAGGGGACGCTGGAGCCCGGCAAGCTGGCCGATTTTGTTATTCTTGACCAGGATATTTTCACCGTACACCCGGAATCCATAAGCGACGTGAAGGTGGTGATGACGGTGGTTGGGGGAATGGTTGTGCATCCGGCGAAGAAACCGTGATAGCTATTGCATAGTGCAGTGTTAGGGACGGGGTCCCGGCTTTCGCCGGGATGACAAAAGAGGCTTTCGCCGGGATGA